>JAEUUJ010000006.1 GCA_016786495.1 Cyclobacteriaceae bacterium | reverse complement strand
CAGGAAGGTTAACAACACCACCGTTGCCCATGTGGCATTCGCCATGATTCGGTTTGCACGCTCCATGCTCAGGCGATCAGATCATGTACAACTTTTCCGGCTACATCGGTTAAGCGATACCTGCGGCCGAGGTGTTTATAGGTGAGCTTTTCATGATCGAGTCCCATCACATTTAATACGGTAGCGTGGAAGTCGTTTACGTGTACGGGGTTCTTCACCACGTTGTAGCCGAATTCATCGGTTTCACCGTAGGTAATTCCTTTTTTAATTCCGCCACCGGCCATCCAGATGGTGTACGCCCGCGGGTGATGATCGCGGCCATAGTTCTTATCGCTTAAATCGCCCTGGCAATAATTGGTGCGTCCGAATTCTCCGCCCCAGATCACGAGTGTTTCATCGAGCAAGCCGCGCTGCTTGAGGTCGCGGATCAACGCGGCCGATGCGCGGTCAACATCCTGCGCCTGCAGCGGCATTTCGCCGGTAAGGTTTCCGTGCTGATCCCAACCCTGATGGTACAACTGAACAAACCGCACGCCCGACTCGGAGAGTTTGCGGGCGAGCAGACAGTTGGCAGCATAGGTTCCGGGAATCAAACATTCGGGCCCGTACATTTTTACGATATGATCAGACTCTTTTGATAAGTCGGTGAGTTCCGGAACGGCTGTTTGCATTCGGTACGCCATTTCGTACTGCTGAATGCGTGTCTGGATTTCAGGATCGCCAAACTGTTCGTAGCTCATGGCATTCAGCTCGGCCAGGTTGTCGAGCATCTTTCTGCGGCTTGTCTTGTCGCTTCCCGGAGGATTGTTCAGATACAACACCGCTTCTTCGCTGTTGCTGAACTGAACTCCCTGATGGATGCTGTCGAGAAACCCGTTAGTCCACAGGCGCGAATAAACACCCTGCCCATTTCCGCGTCCACGTGAAAGCAGTACGCAATACGCGGGTAAATTTTTATTCTCACTGCCCAGGCCGTAACTCAGCCATGCACCCATGCTCGGCCGGTTGCCCTGCTGTGCGCCTGTTTGCATAAACGTAAGTGCAGGATCGTGATTGATGGCTTCTGTGTGCATGGTTTTGATGAAACACAGTTCATCGGCAATGCTTGCGATCTGCGGAAACAACTCGCTCACCCAGGCGCCTGATTTTCCGTGCTGTTGAAACTTGAAGTACGAACCCACCAGCGGGAATTTGCTTTGCCCGGAGGTCATTCCGGTTAACCGCTGGCCTTGCCGGATGGATTCGGGCAAATCGGTGCCGTGCATTTTGTTCAACAGGGGTTTGTAGTCGAAGCTTTCAAGTTGCGATGGGGCTCCGTTCTGAAACAGGTAGATAACGCGTTTTGCTTTGGGCGCGAAGTGCGGCAACCCTAATGTGGCGAGTGTTTCATCTTCCGGTTTTGTAAACAAGCCGGGGATCAGCAACGAACCCAGTGCAACGCTTCCGAGCCCCAGGCTCAGCTTTCCCAGGAAGTGCCTGCGATTTACGTTCAGCTGATTTTCAAATAACTCATTTGCCATGGCCTGTTTATTTGGTTATTGCCTCGTCCATATTGTACAGCGTGTGTACGATCTGCATTGTTGCAGCCAGCGCAGCGACATCGTTAACCTGCTCGTGCCGGAACTCTCCTACCGTAATAAATGATTTTGCTGAGGCGGGAGAATTCTGGAATCGTTCTTTCTCTTCGGCATAGAATTTTTCGAGCACGGCTCGTTCTTTATCGGTTGCCTTCCGGCAGATGATCAGGCGGAATGCTTTATCAATTTTCTCTTCTGCCTGTGTTGGTTCAAGCATGAGCCGTTCGGCCAGCACACGCGATGCCTCGAGCACGATCGGGTCGTTCATCATCACGAGTGCCTGCAGCGGAGTATTGGTGCGCATGCGTTTCACTTCGCACTGATCGCGGCTGCTGGCATCGAACATGAGCATGTTGGGGGGAGGCACGGTTCGCTTGAAGAAGTTATACATCCCCCTGCGATACAAATCTTCGTTGTGATCCTGGTTGTATCGGGCGAGCACTCCGCGCCCGGACGTGGCGGCTTCCCAGATGCCTTTCGGCTGATAGGTTTTCACACTCGGCCCGCCAATCTCATCAACCAGCAATCCGCTTGACGATAACACGTGATCTCTGACGAGTTCGGACGACAGTCGTAAGCGGGGTGCACGCGCCAAATACATGTTATCCGGATCGGCAGCGAGTTTATCTTTTGATAGTTCAGCCGACTGCCGGTAGGTGTTCGTCATTACGATCTGTTTTACCAATCGTTTTACATCCCAACCGTGATTCATGAAATCCACTGCGAGCCAGTCGAGCAGCTCCGGGTGGGTTGGCAGTTCGCCCTGCATACCAAAATCTCCGGAGGTTTTTACGATGCCGCGTCCGAAAATCTCCTGCCAGACGCGGTTAACAAACACCCGGGCCGTTAACGGATTGTCGGTGCTGATTAACCACTTCGCCAACCCGAGGCGATTCTTCTCAAACTCCTTAACATCGAACGGGTAGATTGCTTTCGGTACATCGAAGGTTACTTCTTCGCCATGCGCATCGTATACTCCGCGAGTGAGTACGTACGTTGGTCGCACGACTGCGCTGTCGCGCATGACCATCACGGGCACATCGTCTTCTTGTTTCTTGTTGATGAAATTGAGAATACCTTTTACATCTTCGTCTGTGATGTTAATCTTCGGCCTGTCGGCCAGCGAAGCAAGTTGAATGTCGCCCAACAAGCCTTTCTCATTGATCTGGTTGAAGAAGGCGAACGTGCTGAAGTATTCTTTCTGGCTGATGGGATCGTATTTGTGATCGTGGCACTTCGCACATTCGAAGGTGAGTGCCAGAAATGCTTTGCCAAAGGTGTTGGTGCGATCGGTGACGTATTCAATGCGATACTCTTCATCGATTACGCCTCCCTCCTGTGTGATTTTGTGATTCCGGTTGAAGCCGGTAGCCAATACCATTTCCTTGGTTGGATTGGGAAGCAGATCACCGGCAAGCTGCCACAGCGTAAACTTATCGAACGGGTAGTTTTCATTGAACGCATGAATCACCCAGTCGCGCCACGGCCACATGGTGCGAAGGCCATCGTCCTGGTAGCCGTGTGAGTCGGCATACCGTGCAGCATCAAGCCACGGAACGGCCATGCGTTCGCCATAATGTTTGCTGGCGAGCAATCGGTCAACGACTTTTTCATATGCATCGGGGCTTTCGTCAGACAAAAAGCTTTCCTGTTGCTGCAGTGTTGGGGGAAGTCCGGTGAGATCGAGCGACACACGTTTGAGCAAGCGTGCTTTGTCGGCAGGCTGATTCGGCTCAAGACCCTGCGCATTCATTTTCGCTAATACGAACTTGTCGATTTCGTTGACGGTCCAGTCAGGATCGGGATCGGGCACTGCCTTGATTTGCGGTTTAACAAACGCCCAGTGCTTTTGATACTTGGCGCCCTGCGCAATCCATTTTTTAATGAGTTTAACTTCAAATTCGCTTACGGCCAGGTTGGAGTTACGGGGCGGCATCACTTGCGCTGTGTCGGATTCGATGAGCCTGCGATATAATTCAGAATGTTCCGGTTCGCCGGGAACGATTACATGTTCATCGGGCACATCTCTTAACGCTGCGAACAAACCCTCTTCCGTATCAAGGCGGAGATTTGCCTTGCGGTGATTGGCATCGGGGCCGTGACATTTGAAACACCGGTCGGAGAATATGGGGCGGATATGAAAGTTGTAATCGACAACATCGGGCATCGCGGCTCCGGCCATGTTGGTGGATTTGTTTGCCCACCACAGCGTTGCCAAAATTGCTGTTGCCGCTACCGCAATGATTGCGATAACCTTGGTGCGGGCCGGTTTAGGTAAGCCGTTTGTCGCCATAAGCAGTGAAAGTTATCAATTCCGGCTACAAGGGCGAAATCGTTTGTGTAATTTTTAGGCGTTGTTTTTTGATTTGATTAAGTTGATCAAAATTGAACCTATGAACCAGGCTACTTCACGCAGGCAGTTCCTGAAAATGACTGCGTTAACCAGTGCGGCCGTCACGCTGCCCGTCTTCAACATCATCAGCAAACCGGTTCTG
>JAEUUJ010000066.1 GCA_016786495.1 Cyclobacteriaceae bacterium | reverse complement strand
ATGAAAAATTACCGGGTCGATTTTCACTACGAATGCCATTCCGAATACCTGACCATTCAGGCAGATGAAGAGATGATTGAACAGGTATTAATCAACTTGCTGAAGAATTCAGCAGAAGCAGTGGCGCAGGTTGAGAATCCCCGGATTGATTTGGTTGGCCGGTATGACGGGTCGCACATCAAAATTGAAGTAACCGATAATGGTGCGGGCATTATTCCGGAAGCGATTGAACGAATTTTTGTTCCGTTTTATACCACGAAGAAAACCGGATCAGGCATTGGCCTGAGTTTGTCGCGGCAGATCATGCAGCTTCACAACGGTACCCTTACGGTTGAGTCGGAACCCGATGTGAAAACCACGTTTACGATGCGGTTTTAAAGATGAAAAGCCACTGGAGTGGCTTTTCATAAAAAAAAAACAATTTAATCTTTCGGTTTCATTCCCAAGAAAAACTTCTCTTCCCTTTCGCTATGCGATCCGCATGTTTGCGAGTAGTGGTAGAACTGATCACATCCACGGTACCTTTGTAATTTCCTTTGATCGACCCATCAATAAATTCTTCATCAGCCGTCTCTGTTTCGGCGGTAAATATGTCGATGTCAAACGACAGTGTGTAGCGATCTTCACCCGATTTAGAAACCTTTACCGTTCCTCGATAAGCGGCATAGTATGTATCCAGGTTGGTCTCGGAATAATTCGAGTAAACCTCAAAATAGTCAACGTCCCCGATCTCGGTGTTAAGTTTCAATTCATAAGTGCCTTCCAACAATTCGGTGGCAGACTCAGAAATCAAACCAAATGCCACCATGTCACCCGACCCGGACAATGAGCCAGTTTCACTCACCGAAAGCCCGTCACTTGTTAAATAGAACTCGTGGTAGCTATAGACTCCGGACTCGTTTTCCTGATTCATTGACGAGCCCATATCAGCTTCATCAAATTTAATTGTGAGCCCGTCAAGCTTCACCTGGTTACCCGGCGTAGAATCGTTGTCACTACCGCAAGCCGTAACGGCCAGCGCAAACGTGCCCAGCCCAAACATTTTTACAATTCTCTTCATTGAGGTTACTTTTAATTAATGTCGTAAGATAAAACTAAAAAACAGGTATGCGATCTGCCGCTCATCACATAGCGCTTCCAAAACTCCTAAAAGCGATGAATCTGCCGTTTGATGAGATGTTCAATCTAAAAACTCGTCCCACTCATTACCATGATGGCCTGAGAGCTCCTTTAAAAAAAGCGCGTAGGTGGGCTTGTGCGGCTTTTTACGAAGTGGCATAGCAGCCTGTTCAGGTGTATAATCTCCTTTCTTGGCATTACATTTCTTACAGGCAGTAACTAGGTTAGACCAGGTATGAAGTCCGCCTTTGGAGCTGGGGATAATATGATCTAACGTCAGGTCTTTTCGGGTACCGCAATATTGACATTCAAAGTTGTCGCGCTTGAAAACATTCTGGCGTGTTAAGGTAACACCCTTATACGGAGCGTTAACGTACCGGTTTAACCGGATAACAGACGGCATCGGAAAGGTCATGGTTACGGAATGAATCTTATGCCCGTTCGCAGGCCTCACCAGCTCACTCTTGTTCAGATACACCAGGATAAACGCACGCTCCACC
>JAEUUJ010000065.1 GCA_016786495.1 Cyclobacteriaceae bacterium | reverse complement strand
TTGTGATCCCGCTGGGATTCGAACCCAGGACCCTTACATTAAAAGTGTAATGCTCTACCAACTGAGCTACGAGATCTTTACCTTCTACAGTACTTTGAGGCCGTTGGTGTGCTTCAAAGTCTCAATTTTTTGGCTGTTTTGGCAGCTTTTCCGTAATTGAGGACGCAAAGGTAGCAGAACACGAATGATATGCAAAACAGGGTTTTAAAAATTGTGAAATTATCGGTGTTCCTGCTGTTTTTTGGCACTATTGCAGCCGCGCAGACCAATAATCCGCTGCTCGTGCGGGCCGATTCTCTGTTCGCCCAGAAGCGTTATATCCAGTCGCTCGAGCTTTACCGGAAATTATTTGACGATCACCGCTACACCCCGGCCATGCTGCTCCGGATGGCATATGTGGAAGAGGGCCTCAATAATGTCTCGCAATCAGCATATTACCTGAATTTATACTACCTCGCCACGCAGGATCAGGATGTGCTGAAAAAACTCGAGGAACTGGCCACCAAAAACCGGCTTGAAGGATACTCCACCGATGAGTCTGACCGGTTGCTTTCATTTTACCTCACCCACCGCGATCTGATCACCTGGGTGTTGCTCGGCCTGGCTGTACTCACCATGGCCATCGCGCTAACGCAACGGCTGATGATGAAAAACAAGCCGGTGGGAGAATTCGTGGCGCTGTGCATCGTGTCGGGGTTGCTGATCATGCACCTCAGTCAGCCGGCCTTGTTTGAAAAGGCAATCATCTCGAAAAACAATACGTACATGATGAATGGTCCATCAGCAGGCGCCTCGGTAATGGCCGTTGTGCGTGACGGTCATCGGGTAGATGTGCTCGGCACAAAAGACATCTGGACGAAAGTGCGCCTCGGTGAATCAGAAGGCTATGTGCGAACATCAAGCCTGCTGCCCGTACAACTGTAATCTTTACGGCAAGTCGTTCGGAACATCACATTCCAAATTCAACGCCTTGTCAGGCATCTTGAAATATCCTTTCTTATACGGAAGCCGTTTGTCGGCATACACTTTTTGAAGAAATGTAGTGAAGATTGGTCGCGCAGTTTTAGCACCGGAGCCATCCGTCCAGTTAGAAAAGTGAATGCTGCGTTCGTCACCACCAACCCACGCACCTGATACCAAATCTTTTGTTACGCCCATGTACCAGCCATCGGAAGCATTGTCTGTGGTACCCGTTTTACCACCAATCTCGTTGTCTTCTTTCAGGTCGGCCGGAATTCCGCCTGACGTTCCGCCTTCAATCTCAACGCCACCGCGCAACATGTAAATAATTTTGTAGGCCGTTTCTTCACTCATCGCCTGCCGGCTTTTGGGAATGGCGCTAAACAACACATTACCATTCTTATCTTCAATGCGCGTGATGTAACGGGGTTCGGTATAAATGCCCTCGTTTACAAACGATCCGTACGCACCTACCAGTTCATACAATGAAACATCACTCACGCCCAAGCAAAGTGCGGGTACTGCATCAAGTTTACTTTTTATTCCGGCACTGCGGGCGAACTCAACTACGTTTGCCGGTGTAACGGCCATCATCACCTGGGCGGTGATTGAGTTAACAGATTTGGCCATCGCTTCGCGGAGTGTCATGGATTGTCCGGAACCATGTCCGCCACCGGAGTTTTCAACCATCCATTCACCTCCCGGAACGGGAATCCGCGGAGAGATATCCTGGCGTACATCGCACGGACTGAAGCCCGCGTCAATAGCAGCTCCGTACACAAATGTTTTAAACGTGGAGCCCGGCTGCCGCTTGCCTTGCCGCACGTGATCGTACTTGAAATAGCGATGATTGATTCCGCCAACCCACGCCCGAATCTCACCCGTGTGTGCATCCATCGACATAAAGCCGGCATTAAGCATTTTCTTGTAGTAGTTGAGGGAGTCCATATAGCTGAACAGGGTGTCGCGATCGCCCCGCCACGTAAACACCCGCATGCGCTTCCTGGCGTTCAGCAGAATGTTGAGCGAATCGGACTTTTCTCCGTACCGTTTTGCGAGTTCGCGATATACATCGGTTTGTTGAATACGCGATTCAAGAAAACCGGGAATTTCATTCCGGTTGTCGTCAATCCACGGATTACGGCCGCCCCATTTCGATAAGAATTCTTTCTGCAGCCTGCGCATGTTTTCGGCTACAGCATCTTCTGCGTATTGCTGCATGCGACTGTCGAGGGTGGTGTAAATTTTTAATCCGGCGGTGTTCAGGTCAAGCCCGCGTTCACGCGCCCATGCCGACAGCTCCGGCCGGATTGCACTCCGGAAATAGGTGGCCAGTCCCTGGTTTTGATTTTGTACGCGGTAATGCAGTTCGATCGGAAGTGCGCAAAGTGAATCAAGTGCTTTTTTGCTTTTGAGAAATCCATGCGTTAACAATTTGCCAAGCACTTCGTTGCGCTTGTTCAGCGAACGGTCGTAATTGATTTTCGGATTGAACGCTGAGTTGGCCTGCAACATGCCGATCAGTACGGCAGTCTCCTGGATATTCAGTTCGTTTGCTTTTTTGTTGAAGAATGTTTTTGCAGCCACCTGAATGCCGCCAACATCGCCAAAGCGAACGGTATTAAAGTACAGCGTGATGATTTCCTCTTTCGTAAAGTTTCGTTCGAGGTGTACGGAGATGATCCATTCTTTGGTTTTCTCGATGGCGCGCCTCGGGTAATCGCCTTTTAAAAAATCCTTTACAATCCAGCCGTTCAGATCGAGTTCTTTGTTTTGCGTAAACAGGTTTTTGGCCACCTGCTGCGTGAGGGTACTTCCGCCACCTTCCGGATTGAGCATCAGCATCCCTTTCGCTACGCGCAGGTAAGCCCAGAAATCCATGCCGGAATGTTCGTAGAACCGGTGATCTTCGGAGATAATCAGTGTTTTGACGAGTGCGGGAGACAGATCTTCATAGCGAACCTGTGCCCGGTTGAAAACAAAATAACGGCCCAGTGACACGCCATCGGCTGAAAGCACTTCCGATGAGAAATCATTTTCGGGATTTTCAATGGCTTTCAGATCGGGCAAGCCGCCATACATACCAAACAAGTCGATGCTCACGGTATAGATATAGAGAGGAACTCCAAAAAGCCAGCAGAAGAAAAGTATCCATACGATCCGTACAACTTTTCGAAACCACGGCCTTTCAATAGCCGCCAGTTTTCGAAGCTTGTGAACGAGGCCGGGAGAGGGGGAGGTTGGGGTGCTCATCGAAATTCAATGCTCCCTAAAGTACGGAAATTTGGAATTGTTGTTACCGGTGAGTCGCGCCCTACAACTAAATGCGGGGCTACTTCATCCTGAGCAAAACCAAGTCCTCATGAGAAATCGCCTGCTGACCACGATCGTTGTAGTTACTGTATTGCTGGTCGGAATTGTTGTGCTGTATTTTTTGCTGGAACAGGTGACGGAATTCTTCGATGAATCGGGACTGACCACGTTCGCAATGTTGTCGGATACCAGCCTGGCAATAGTCGTCTATATTTCCGTTCGAATCATTAACCGCAGACTCAATGGATTATCTGCCCGGCAATATGGATTTGATTTTTCAAACACTGTTCGTCCATTCTTCACCGGAATAACGTTCGCTACCGGGTTCTTCACGGCTACGCTTGTATTCGCATGTCTGGCAGGTATTGCGTGTACAGAGCTGACCGGTCCTGAAAATGATTGGGCGGTAGCCTTCCAGTTCATCATGGCCACGCTGGTAGTCGGTGCCTGGGAAGAATTTTATTTCCGCGGACTGTTGGTGAACACATTGCTTGCTAAAAAGGTAAGCATTGTTTGGACGGCCCTGATTTCTTCCACGCTGTTTACGGCAACACACGTATTCAGTTACGATATGAATACAATCACACCGTTCTGGGCCATTGGGGTATTCATTCTTTCCATCATTTTATTTTACCTGTACATCGTCACCCGGTCGATCTGGGCGCCCGTGGGGTTTCACTTTTTCTGGAACTTACTCTTCAGTTTGCCGGATCCGGAAGTCAATGAGTTGGGATTATTAACGGTCGAGGATTACGGAGCGCGTGCGGTTCAACTCGATAACATTACCATCGCGATCACGGGAATTGTGTTGGTATTGTTTATGTTTTTTGGACGAACGTGGATTCGGGCGAGGATTGATCTCTACCAAAATAAGTTGTCGGGTGATGTTTAGGCTGATCCCTAACAAAATAAAAACGGGCCTTCGATACCTCAAATCAAAGACCCGTTTAAAACAGTCAGACGCCTAACGCACTATCGCCATCCGCCTCCCAATGCCTGGTACATGTTAACCACGGCATTCATCTGCTGTTTTTTAGTTTCAATCAGTTCAAATTTCGATTCCAGCGCATCACGTTGTGTGAGCAGCACTTCCATGTAATCGGCACGGGCGGATTTAAACAACTGTATGGAAATGTCGGTCGACTGATTCAACGTTTCCACCTGTTGTGCCTGCAGGTTATAACTCTTCTCCAGGTTGTTGATGTTCGACAACTGGTTGGCCACTTCAATGTAGCCCGTGAGGATTTTTTGCTCGTAGTCATACACTGCCTGAATCTGCTTCGAGTTCGCTGTGTAGTAATATGCCTTGATGGCGTTCCGGTTAACGAGCGGCTGCATCAATCCTGCGCCCAGTGTATAAAACATCGACTCAGGTTTTGTTATCAGGTACGAAGCTTTAAAAGCCTGCAAGCCAAGTGCGGCATCAAGCGAAAGCGAAGGATAGAAGTTTGCCTTCGCAGACTTTACATCCAGTTTGCTCGCAGCAAGCTCCAATTCCGCCTGACGGATGTCGGGCCGGTTGGCAAGCAGTTGAGCGGGTAACCCGGTTTTAATGATGGCCGGCATCAGGTCGTTAAAGTTTTGCGAATTGCGTTGAACCGGTTGCGGGAAACGACCCACCAAAAAATTAATCCGGTTCTCGGTTTCAACAATCTGCTGCACGAGAACGTACTGATGGCTTTGGTTTTTCAGCAGTTCGGCTTCAAACCTTCGTACCGCCAGCTCGGTTACTTTCGCAGTTTGCTTTTGCAACTTGACAATCTCCAGCGCATTCTGCTGAATCCGGATGTTGCTTCTCAGAATTTCCAGTTGGTTATCAAGCGCCATCAATTCGTAGTATGAATTGGCGATCTCCGAAATCAAACGCGTAACCATGAAGTTCTTGCCTTCTGTAGAAGCGAGGTATCGCATCATAGCCGACTTCTTCGCATTGCGTAACTTCTTCCAGATATCCACTTCCCACGACAGGCGTGCGCCTACCATAAAATCCGGTAAGGGATCAGGAAATTTTTTACCCGGTTCAATCTCCAGGTTCTCTTCTACCGAACCGGTACGCGTGTTGCGGCTCGATTTCTCGATTCCTGCACCTGCCTGCAGATCAATAAACGGAAGATATTCTCCTTTGCGAACCATTACTTCATTCTTCGCGATGTTAATCTCCTGCAGAATGATGTTCAGCTCCTGATTGTTTTTCAGGGCTGTATCAATCAGGGCCGTTAGATTCGGATCGGTAAAGAATTCACGCCAGTTGATCTTTGCGCTGTTGGTTGAATCCTGTGAGGAAGCGAAAGCCGTGGGCGTATTTTTATTTTCCGCACGCGACACTACATTCGGTTTAACACAGGCTGTGTAAAACAGGGACAGAAAAGTTATCCCCGCATACACCGATATTCTCTTAATGTTCATGGTTTTCACTGTCGTTTGTTTGTGGGAAACTGTCTACCGAGTGCACGAGGCCTTCTGTTAACGAACTGTCTTCTTCATCGCGGATCAGCTTGCGGCCTTCCACCATGCGGGCGAAGACGAAGTACAAGCCTGGCACAACGATTACACCGAACACGGTTCCGAGTAACATACCGCCCAGGGCTGATGAACCGATGGTCCGGTTTCCAATCGCACCCGCGCCATGCGCATACACCAACGGAATCAAACCGGCAATGAATGCGAACGATGTCATCAAAATAGGACGGAAACGAACGCGTGCGCCTTCAATTGCTGCTTCGAGTACGGTTGCCCCCGCGCGCTGTTTCTGAACGGCAAACTCCACGATCAACACGGCATTTTTACCCAACAGCCCGACAAGCATGACTAACCCCACCTGTGCATAGATATCATTCGCAAGCCCCATTCCCTTGACCAGCAGGAACGATCCAAATACCCCGGCCGGCAGCGACAGAATAACGACCAGCGGGATGATGAAGCTTTCGTACTGTGCCGCAAGTACCAGGTACGCAAACACCAGCACGACAATGAAGATGTAGATCGCTTCACTTCCGCGTCTCGTTTCATCGTATGAAAGCGCAGCCCAGTCGATGTCGTAACCGTGTGGTAACGTCACGGCAACTTCTTTTACGGCAGCAATCGCCTCACCGGAACTGTATCCGCGTGACGGACCCCCGCGGATGGCAGCAGTGTTATACATGTTATACCGGTTGATCTCGTTGGCGCCCTGCATCTTTTTGATTTTCATGAAGGCTGACATCGGCACCATTTCACCTTTGTCGTTTTTCACCCAGAGATTCAGAACGTCTGACGGCAGCTTTCTGAATTCAGGCGCAGCCTGCACAAACACTTTAAAGAAGCGCTGGTACTTGATGAAACCGAGCTCGTAAGTACTACCCACAAAAATCGAAAGGGTATTCATCGCGTTGCCGATGGTCACCCCTTTTTGCATCGCTAACTGATTATCAATTTCAATTTCGTATTGCGGATAGTTCGCACTGAAGAAGGTGAACAACCCGGTGATTTCCTTACGCTTCTTGAGTTCGGCCATGAAATCAGACGTAACTTTTTCAAGCTGTTTATAATCGCCAGAGTTTGTTTTGTCGAGGAGCTGCAGCGAGAAACCACCGGCAGCACCGAAGCCCGGCACGGCTGGCGGATCGAAAAATTCGATGGTCGCTCCGGGAATTTCCTTCGCTTTCACTTCAAGCTCTTCAATGATGTCGGTGATGGAATTTTCACGTTCCGACCACGGCTTGAGGTTGATCAAACAGGTACCCGCATTGGAACCGCGACCTTCCGTGAGAACTTCGTAACCGGCAATTGATGACACGGATTGCACACCTTCTACTTCGTTGATCAACTCAACAAGTTTGTTCGAGAGGTCGTTTGTTCTTTCGAGCGTTGATCCGGGAGGTGTTTGGATGATGGCATACAACATACCCTGGTCTTCACTCGGAATAAAACCGGTTGGCAGCGAGTTCGCGAGGAGGAAAATTCCAACCGAAAACAACAGGAACATGCCAAGCGTAACCAGTCTGCGCGGGGCGATTAATCCGATCAGCCAAACATATTTGGCAGTGACCTTTTCGAACCAGCGGTTAAAGGCGTCAAGCGAACGGTTCAGCCAGGTTTTTTTGCGCGGCTTGCCGTGATTGTTTTTCAAAATGATGGCACACAACACCGGTGTAACCGTAAGGGCCACAACACCCGACAACACGATAGACGAGGCCATGGTGATGGAGAACTGACGATAGAAGGTACCTACCGGGCCGGTCATGAAGGTTACCGGAACGAACACGGCCGTCATCAACAAGGTAATCGCGATAACCGCACCGCTGATTTCACCCAATACTTTCTGTACAGCTTTGTACGGTGAAAGATGAGGTTCTTCCTCCATCTTCGCGTGCACCGCTTCCACCACCACAATCGCGTTGTCAACCACAATACCAATCGCCAATACGAGCGCAAACAGCGTGATCATGTTAATCGTGAGTCCGAACACCTGCATAAAGAAGAATGCACCGATCAGCGAAACCGGAACGGCAAGAGTCGGGATCAGCGTTGACCGCCAGTCGCCCAGGAACACAAATACCACCAGTGCCACCAGGATGAACGCATCACGGAGCGTGTGAATCACGTTGTCGATAGACGCGTTCAGGAAGTTTGATACGTCATAACTGATTTCGTATTTCATTCCTGGAGGGAACGACTGCTTCAGCTCATCAAGCTTGGCTTTTACTTTCGCAATTACGTCACTCGCATTACTGCCGTATGTCTGCTTGAGCACGAGCGCGGCCGAAGGGTGGCCGTTCATGTTCGAATAGATATCATAGTACTCACTTCCGAGCGCAACCGTGGCTATGTCTTTTAGCCGCAGTATTTCCCCGTTGGGATTTGCTTTGATAATGACGTTCTCGTATTGTTTCGGATCGTTGTAACGGTCGGAGTAGGCCAGTACATATTCCAGCGCTTCAGCCTGGCTGGCGTCACCGCGGCCGATACGACCGGGCTTACCGATGATACTTTGTTCGTCAAGCGCTTCCATCACTTCATCAGGCGAGATGGAGTAGGCGCGCATGCGTTCCGGATTCAGCCAAATGCGCATCGCATACTGGCGGCTTCCGAGAATCCTTACCTGCCCGATACCATTGATGCGCTGTAGTTCCGGCACCATGTTAACCCCTGCGTAGTTAAACAGGAACTTCATGTTCGCGTTCTTGTCTTCGCTGTAGAGGTTAACGTACATCAACATACTTGGAATAACCGGTGTAATGATTACCCCTTCGCGTTGTACCAGGATGGGCAAACGGTTTGTTACCTGCTGTACGCGGTTCGAGACCTGCACAAGGGCCTGGTTGATGTCCGTTCCCGGTTCAAACACAACCTGGATGTTGGCTTCACCGGCACTGGTAGCATCCGACGTCATGTAGCGCATGCCCCATGCACCGTTGATGGATTGTTCCAGCGGGATAATAACAGATTCGGCAAGCGACTTTGCGCTTGCACCCGGATACGAAGCGCTCACCATCACCACAGGTGGTGCAACTTCCGGGAATTGTGATGTCGGCAGCATTTTAATAGCCAAGCCTCCTAAAAACAGGATCAGCAGGGATATTACAATCGCGAATACCGGCCTATGAATAAATGAACTAAACATTTTTTCTGGTTTTATTATTCAACATAAACCTTCAGGTGGTTTACAACCGTCTTCGGATCTTCGTATTTGTATTCCCCGATTTTTTCCTGGTCACGAACTTTACGAATCCCTTCATAGATGATCTTATCAGTTGCTGTAATGCCGTCCTTAATGATGTAGATGTCGGGCATTTCTTCAGCAATCGTGATTTCCTTCTGGTGGACGATGTTGTCTTTATCGACTACGAAAACATATTTCTTTTCCAGAATTTCGAAGGTTGCCTTTTGCGGAATGATCAGTGCATTCCGGTAAGGAGCGGAGGCGAGTACGTTACCCGTTTCACCGTGGCGAAGCAATCCTTTTGGATTTGGGAAGGTTGCCCGGAATGCGATGTTACCCGTTTCATTGTTAAAGTCGGCTTCGATTGCCCGCACAAAACCGGGGTATTCAAAAATCTGATTGTTTGCCATCTGCAGCTCTACACGCATTAAGCTGTCTCTCTTTGCATTCATTTTGTAGTTGAGGTATTCTGCTTCCGGCACGTTGAAGTACACCCACATCTCGCTGTTGTCAGACAACATGGTGAGCAGGTCTTCTTCGTTTATCAAACTTCCTTCCCGTACATAAAAGCGGTCCATGATGCCGCTGAACGGTGCTTTGATTTCGGTAAACCCGAGGTGAACTTTTGTTAAGGCCACTTCGGCTTTGGCTTTATCGAACTTCGCTTGTGCCAGTGCAAGCTCGTTGGGAGAAACCACGTTGCTGTCGGCAAGCTGCTTGGTATTCAGGTATTCAATTTCTGCGAACCGTGCTTCAGCTTCTGCTTTTTGAACTTCGGCTTTAAACAGCAGCGGCATGATTTGAAACATCAGCTGGCCTTTTTTTACAAACTGACCTTCGTCCACGTAAATTTTTTCCAGGTAACCGCTTTCGCGTGAGCGAAGCTCAATGTGCTGGATAGCATGGATTTGACACACATAGGTGCGGGTAACAACCGTGTCTTTTTTCAGGGGACTTGTTACCAGGAAGTGGGTTTCTGATTCATGTTCTTCTTTATGTGACCCGCAGCCTGTAAATCCAAGGATTGCGCAGAAACACATCAACATGAGAATTTTACTCGTCATAGTGTTAATCGTTAAAAACAATTTGATTTTAATGTATAGGTTGAAAAGAGGTATAAGCCTTGGGAATGCCCATGGCGTCAGCCTTACGCATAGTGCCACGAACAATGTAAAGCGTGAATGAACAGGTAACGGGAATTACCTATTCAGCGGATCTCATATTCGGAGAACGCGAAATAAGGGAGACTTTAAAAAGAAAGGGACGGATAAATGGTCGCTGATGAGCGAAGCGCATTTGATGCCGGGGAAATAGAACACAGAAAGATCTGTGCAGAGAAAATCGAATGAAACGTTATCATCACGCTTGTTTTCTTCTTCCTCGAAGAGGTAGCTTTCGAATCCGACATGTTTTTCTGCCGGTGCCTGAACGTGATTTACATCTGACCCCTTTTTAACCGCAGTTTCGGCGAAATCTTCCTGATAGCCGCGTGCAAACACCTGGGTGTACCCAACCAGAAGCAGGATGAGCAGCGTTACAGGAAATTTGAACAGGGGTTTCAAAGCTTGATTCAAAGGGTTTAGAGTATAGCTGACCCGATTTGCGAACAAAAATAGGATAAACGGTGCATTTGCAAAAGTCCGCCAAAGCCTGTAAACGAGTGCGCTTCAAAATTTGTTCAGAAAAACTCAGCCGTACAACTGTTCGGGCGCGTTCGAAAACGTGTGAATACCGGAACTTTTTCAGAACCTTGTTGCTTTAACCATCGCGTAAAGTCCCTCCCGAATGAAAATACTGCTCAATTACTTAAAGAATTATAAAGGCCTTGTGGCGTTAGCCTTATTTCTGGCTGCGATTAATCAGGTCTTCTCCCTGCTTGATCCTCACATTACAGGCCGGATTGTTGACAATTTTATCGAAAAGAAAGATGTACTTGACCGCCATGCGTTTACGATGGGCATTCTTTCACTGGTGGGCCTTGCCATCGGGGCGGCCATGGTATCGCGGATCGCAAAAAACCTGCAGGATTATTTTACCAGCATTGTAGTGCAAAAGCTTGGCGCGAAAATGTATGCCGATGGATTAAAACATTCACTGGAGTTGCCCTACCAGACCTTTGAAGACCAGCGCAGCGGGGAAACACTCGGCATCCTTCAAAAAGTGCGTACCGATTCCGAGAAGTTCATTACCTCCTTCATCAGCGTGTTATTCGCCAGTCTGGTGGGGATGGTGTTTGTGGTAATCTACTCCATGACCGTAAGCTACAAGGTAACCCTTGTATACTTTGCCGCGGTTCCGATCATTGCATTAACCAGCTGGCTGCTGAGCCGGAAAATTAAAACCGTTCAAAAAAGCATTGTAAAAGAAACCACTGCGCTTGCCGGATCTACCACAGAGTCATTGCGAAATATCGAACTCGTGAAAAGCCTGGGCCTTGCCAACCAGGAGATCAACCGCCTGAACAACACAACCTATAAAATTCTTGGCCTCGAGCTGAAGAAAGTGAAGCATGTGCGCAGCATGAGTTTTTTGCAGGGAACCACCGTAAACTTTGTACGAAGCGTAATGGTGGTAATCCTGCTGTTGCTGATTTTTGACAAAGAGCTTACAGCCGGGCAATATTTTACGTTTTTGTTTTACTCATTCTTTTTATTCAACCCGGTTCAGGAACTGGGTAACGTGATCATTGCGTATCGCGAGGCAGAAGTTTCGTTGCTGAACTTTGATCGGATTATTAATCTTCCGAAAGAAGCCAAACCTGAGAATCCGGTGGCGGTTGGCCGCATCACCAACCTGAGTTTCGACCACGTCAGTTTCAAGCACCAGTCTGCGCGCACCAATGCGCTGAACGACATTTCATTCTCTACCAATAATGGCCAGACGATCGCGTTTGTTGGTCCTTCCGGTTCGGGTAAAACAACGCTGGTAAAACTGCTGGTGGGGTTGTATGCTCCGAAAGAAGGGCGCGTACTCTATAATAATGTCCCGGGAACGGAAATTGATCTGAATGACCTTCGCAATAAAATCGGGTTTGTAACGCAGGATACACAGCTGTTTTCGGGAACGATTCGTGAGAACCTGCTTTTTGTGCGCCCCAATGCAACCGATGAAGAGTGCATGGAGGTTTTGAAGAAAGCCGCATGTCAGTCGTTGCTGGATCGTGCCGACAAAGGCCTTGATACCGTGATTGGAGAGGGGGGCGTGAAGGTTTCAGGTGGTGAGAAACAGCGGTTATCGATCGCACGTGCGCTGCTTCGTCAGCCGGACATTTTGGTGTTTGATGAAGCAACATCCTCGCTTGATTCCATAACCGAAGAAGAGATTACTGAAACGATCCGTGAAGTGTCGGTTATTAAAGATCACATTACTATTTTGATTGCGCACCGGCTGTCGACCATCATGCATGCCGATAAAATTTTCGTACTGGAGCGTGGTAACATCATCGAGTCGGGCCGTCACTACGATTTACTTGCCGAGAAAGGATTGTATTACGCGATGTGGCGTCAGCAGATCGGTGAGAAGGATGCTGTGGAGATTAATAGCTAAACCGAAATGCGGGAGTGAATGCAAACCCTCTTTTCACACATTCGAAAATACTGTCAGCTGAGTGACGAATCTCTTCATCGCCTCGGAAGCGTATTAAAGCCCGTTGAGCTTGAGAAGGGTTCGTTACTGATCACAGAAGGCAAGGTTTGCCAACATGTTTACTTTCTCGAACGGGGTTGCCTGCGCGGATTTTACAATGTGGATGGCCGTGAGATCACGTACTGGTTTGCGTTTGAGAACAACTTCGTGACGTCCCTGCTTAGTTTCGTTACCCGCCTTCCGGGTATGGAGAACATTCAACTACTCGAGGACTGCAAACTTTGGGCGATCGCGTACGATGATCTCCAGACACTATATCAAACACATACCGATATTAATACGCTTGGCCGGATCATGAACGAGCGTTATTATGTGATGCTGGAGGAACGCTTCGTGAGCAACCACTTCAGAGAGGCACGCGACCGGTATGAAAATTTATTGGCCCGTGCGCCTCACATTTTACAGCGCGTACCCTTGGGCCACGTGGCGTCTTACCTCGGCATGACCCAGGAGACACTCAGCCGCATCCGGGCCAAATCCTGATTTCTGCACTAAAACGTAGTTTCTTTTTTGATTTATGTCAAATGAGCGGTCTGGGATCGCCAATACATTTGATTCATCAAAAAACTAAAAAACCATGGAAAACAATGTGTATCAAAGGCCGTCCAATGCATTTATTGCGGCCTCGTGGATTGCCCTTCTCTCGGGGATGCTGGCATTCATCATTGGATTATGGAACGCAGAAATGGAGCTAAATGAAAAAGGATACTATTTCACCGTACTGATGTTCGGACTATTTGCTGCAGTATCACTGCAGAAAGCCGTGCGCGATCAGCTCGAAGGCGTTCCGGTTACAAACATTTACTACAGCCTTGCCTGGTTCTCAGTTGTGTTAACCATTGTGCTGCTTACCGTTGGCCTGTGGAACGCTACCTTACTTCGCAGCGAGAAAGGCTTTTATGCCATCTCGTTTACACAGAGCATTTTCGGAGCGATTGCAGTGCAAAAGAACACGCGCGATCATCAGTGGGCAGAGAAGCAACAGGACATCAATAAACTAATTTGAGTATTGAGCGGGCGAAAGCCCGCTTTTTGTTTCAGATGTCGGCTGTTTAACCATAATTAACATTGCCGGATAAACTTTCGGATCGCTTCCTGACTCTAAGAGCTATAAAAATTAAAACTATGAAAACACGGTTGTTAGTGATGGTTGCCATGATAATCAGCACAACCATTTTTGCCCAGCGGTCAGAAGAAAATTCCCGTAACGTTAAAGACCAGGGTCCTGAGCGGATGAAGCGTGAACTAGCCCTGACCGACAAGCAGTATGCCTCGGTAAAGGATATTGATTCCAGATATTCCCGGAAGCGGGATGACGAACATGCGCGGTTTATGAAAAGACGGATGGAGGAGCGTGAAACGATGCGCAGCCTGCAACGGGAACGCCAGCGCGAATTGAGAACCGTGTTTACACCGGAGCAGAGTAAGAAGTGGGATGAACTCCGCGAAACCCGTAGCCCTGAGCACCGGTTTCACCACGGAAGACATCACCCAGGTTTACGCCATGAAAAGCTCCGGAAGGGACATCATCGCAGGCAACACGTTGAAAGAATAGAACATGAAGGATAGGGTTGAACAGGTTTAGGTTGAAGCGCCACTCGAAAGGGTGGCGTTTTTTGTACAACAAGGTTTTAACGTCCGGATCGATAATTTCAAAAACATCTTATAAAAGACTAAAATAATTGGGGTAAAAAATACCTGCAGCGCGAAGTTTCGGGTGTGGAAAATCGAGGCAACTTGCATCTGAAATGTACCCTAAGCTTCATGCATTATGAGATATGTATTTATTATTTCCCTATGTGTAGCATCGGCTCTCACCGCTTGCAAATCATCAAGTCAGGTTGGAACGTCCTCGGAAAGCACGCAAACAACCGATGAAGTTTCAGTTTCAGAACGCGATGGTACTTCGTATGAAAAGGCGATCATCGCCAAGAGTATTCCGGATGAATACAACTGGCTGAAAAAGAACCATCCCGGAGGTCAGGTGCTGCGGCAGGCGTTAACTAAATACAAAGGAAAGCCTTATGATGTGCTTACGGTAAGACTGCAGGACGGCACGAAAAAGGATTTCTACTTCGATATCAGCAGTTTCTTTGGGAAGTTCTGAGGCGTTTTAGTCCGGCTATTCATGCCGCAGCGACTCAATCGGATTTGTGCGGGCAGCGCGCCACGTTTCGAAACCAACCGTCAGTAAGGTAACTGCCGCAATCACCAGCAGGCAAACTGCAAACACCCAAATCGACAACGGAGTTTGATAGGCGAAGCGCTGAAGCCATTTCGAGGTCAGCAGATAGGTGACCGGAATGGCAACCAATGAAGCAATCAACAGTAACTTCCCGAAGACACTCAGCAAGAGGGTAACAATCTGCGCACTGCTGCTGCCCAATGCCTTGCGGATGCCGATCTCGCGGGTGCGCTGCTGCGCCATGAAGGAAGCGAGCCCGTACAAGCCGATGCACGTAATTAGCATGGCCAAAATTGAAAACTTTTCAGTGAGTCCGGCAATCTTGGTTTCCTGTTCGTACATCCGGCCGAATTCATCATCAAGAAACCAATAGTCGAAACCAAACTGTGGGAAAATCTGGCTCCACATCTTTTCCATCGACTGAATTTTTTCACCGATGTTTTTTGCATTCACGCGAACGTGAATAATCCGGTCATCAAAGTGCGGTTTGCCTGAAATGCCGAGCGGCTCAATTTTATGATTCATCGACCGGAACGGGAAATCTTCCACAACGCCAATTACTTTTCCATAAAGCGGCTTATAGTTGTTTGATGTGGTGTCGTTGGGGTCAAGGTAATAGTAGCTGCTGGCCGGTCGCATTACCGCCTGGCCAATCACCTCGCTCGGTGCCAGTTTCAATACTTTTACGGCCGTCTCGTTCAGGATTACCGCGGAGGAATCGGTTACGTTCTGCGGATCGAACGTGCGGCCTGCAATAAACTTCAAGCCGAAGGTTTTTGGAAAATCATAATCGCCATTCAACTGAAACCATTCAAGCGGTTCATCCTGGATGTCGGGAAATTTGAACCGCATGCCGATCGGCCCAAAGTGATCAAGCCGCGGTAAATGATTCGCTAACGTTACGGATTCAATTTGTGGATCCTGAAGCAATGTATTCTTGTAAACATTGTACTGTGAATCGGTTGTTTTTCCGCCAAAGCCACCAAAGCGGATCGAAACTACCTGGTCGCCCGCTTCGTTGAGTTTGGAGTTCCGCATCAAATCCATCTGGCGAACAAGTACCACGCTTCCGATCAGGAGAATCAAGGCAACTGTAAATTGCAGGCCAATCAGAAACTGCCGGAAGACATTCGATCCTTTCCGGAATGCAAACTTTCCTTTCAATACTGCGGCCGGCTGAAAACCTGAAATGAACAGAGCCGGGTAACTTCCCCCCAACAGCGTTACAAATGCAATTACCCCAAGCAAAATCAAGATCATGCCGGGCGCAAATAGGTGGCTGATGGAAAATGTTTTCTGCGTGAGTGTGTTAAACTGCGGAAGCAGCAGCATTACAAATAACAGCGCAATCATAACGGCCAGCATCACCAGCAAAAACGACTCAAGCATGAATTGGATAAACAACTGCGTACGCTGGCTCCCGAATGTTTTTCGGAGACCAATTTCTTTTGCCCGCGTTACCGATTTGGCAACCGCCAGGTTAATGTAGTTAACACTTGCCACAACGAGGATGAGTAGGGCAATGGTGATAAAAATGTACATGTAATTTTTGTCGGCCGATTTATGCGACACCGACCAGTCCATTTCTTTATCGAAGTGCACGTCGGTGAGTTTTCGGATCATCGGCTTGAATTTGATGTCTAACTTCAGTTGAGCGATGATGGCATTGGCCCGCTTCTGGAGATCATCCACCATAACCGGAATTTGTTTTTCATCGGTACAGGTGAAATAACTTTGCGTCCATAATAAGTCATTTTCTGCACCCATGCTGGTGTTTAAACTTTTCTCCAGGTTTTCATTAAATTTTTTAAGCGTATAAACGTTCGCAATGTATTGCGGCCTGATGTGGGAGTTGGTCGGAAAATCCCGATAAACGCCTTTCACTACCATATCTACCTTCTCATTGTTGGTCACCCACTGGTGGGTGATCGTGACGCGCTTGTCGAGTGCATCGCCATTTGCGAATAATTTTTGCGCGGCTGATTCGGAGATAATCAAACTGTTCGGTTCCTGAAGTGCCGTGTTTGCATCACCGGTAATAAACGAGATCGCAAGCATGTCGCGCATGCCCGGCTCGGCCCAGATAATTGATTCTGTGAGAATAATCTTATCGGTCGCCTCATCGTGAATGCTGGTTGGCATGCCGTACTGGAGGTAACTGCCCGCGTGTGTAACCTGGGGATATGTATCCTGGAGGTAATTGTCCCATCCGGCCGGTACTTCCGGAAATTTGTTCACTTCACCGTTGGCTTGCTGTAGCCAGTAACCCATCCGGTATGTTTGGGGTGCGTTCGGATGAATCGTATCGAAGGTGAGTTCATCGCGCACATATAATAGAATGAAAATGGCAGCCGCCAGGCCGACCGCCAGACCCAGCGTGTTAACGATGGCATAGCCGCGCTGTTTAAGGATATTCCGGATGGCCAGGAGCAGGTAGTTCGAGAACATGGGAAGGGGGGTTAATAATCCGAGGTTCCTACAAAAAACTGAAAGAAGATACGGTATTAACGGGAACGCTCGCTTACCGGATATAAAAATTCCGGTAAAAATCCCCGTTGTCCCCTTGAGCCTTGAATGTTAGTTCGTAAAACATGACCTTTGGGCGTTTTAACCACTACCTACCATGCTTTCGATTGAACAGGCTGTTGCCGATAAACTCATTTTCCATCGCCTCAGCACCGATGAAGCGAACACGCAACTCAATACCGAAGAAACCGATATCAGCAACGAAGAAGAGAATGGACTTATCAAGAATATCTTTCTGAAGCCTTTTCTTTCGGCCGGAGCCACGTGGCAATTCAAAGACACTGACTCCAATCCACTTTGTGCGTTAGCGAAAGAACTTCATGCCGAGGGGAACTTTGTAATCGGCTCTGTAAATATCTGTAAGCATTTGAAATCCGTATCCACGCACCCGAACATCAAAGACGGTGACGTTTTTGTGATTCGCTTCGCGGATGTGGTATACGATGGCAACCTGTGCGAAGCACTGGGCATTTATAAAGTCGAGAATAAAGAGACCTTTGTCGAGAGCAGTCTTCGGGGCGGTAAGGGCGAATTGAAATTCCGCAGAGGGATCAGTGGCCGAAAACACGACAAGGCCTGCTTAATTGTTTTTACGAACGAACCCTTTACAGTGTTCAGCATTGATCATGCTCCGGTAGATGCAGAGTATTGGAAGAATGACTTCCTCAACATTCAGCTCAAGCAGGATCCGCTTAACAACACCAGCCGCTTCATGTCGCTCGCCAAGTCGTTCATTACGGACTCGTTGCCGGAGCAGTTTGAAATAGAAAAAGCCGATCAGATTGACTTATTGAATCGCTCGGTCAAATATTTAAAAAACCGCGACTCGTTTACCCTGCAGGAGTTTGAAGATGAGGTACTGCAAGACAAGCAGGTGATCGATGCGTTTCAGTCGTATGATAAAGACGGTTTGTTTGAGGTAAATCGTGAATTCGATATTTCACAGCAAGCCGTAAAACGTCAGGCGCGGATTTTTAAGTCGGTACTGAAATTGGATAAGAATTTTCACGTTTATATTCATGGAAACCGCGAACTGATTGAGCGGGGTACAGATGAAAATGGCCGAAAGTATTATAAGTTGTATTACCAGGAGGAAAGCTGAAATTTCAGTTAGTCCGTTGATTACAGGCGCAATGAAGTATTTTTTATTGATGGGTTTGCTTTCGGCAGCCGTTACATCAAAGGCGAATCAGGCAAACGATACAATACCGTTCTGGACTATCTCGTATGGTAAGACGGTAATCCTGACCGGAAATGTCAACAGCTCTTCACCCGGTGTGCATGAGCTTGTGGTGAAGCCCGGAGAGATAAAAGACGTTACCGTTTCGTTCAGTTACGATTCCGGTCAACCGGGTGCCAGTTTGCTCACCGTGCGGGAAGGGAAAGAAGAATTGAGAACAATTGAACAGGACCCGGTGATCGGTGCATACTTTCGGGTGCCGGTTCGGGAGTTGATTGGAACACATCAGTCCAATGTTCGCTACCAGCTTGACTTCTACTATACCGATGACCGCGGGCAAAAGGATCGTAAGCTTGGAACCATTACCTTTATTTTCAAATAAAACCGACTATGAAATTACTTCGAACCGTGCTTGTGTTGTTGATCTGTTTGATCGGCATGACGTCCATGACATCCGACAACTTATCCGAATGGGTCAGCCTGTTCGATGGCAAAACGCTCAACGGCTGGAAAGCCGCCGAACATCCGGGAACATTTACCGTGGCAGACGGAGCGATTGTGGTGTATGGCGACCGTGCCCACCTCTTTTATGAGGGCGCAGTTAATAATCATGATTTTAAAAATTTCGAACTTAAGCTGAAAGTGATGACGTTTCCGGGCGCTAATTCCGGAATCTTTATTCATACTGTGTACCAACAGGAAGGATGGCCATCGAAGGGGTATGAAGTTCAGGTAAATAATACCCAGAGCGACTGGAGAAGAACCGCCAGCATTTATGCCGTGCAGGATGTAAAAGAAGTTTACATGAAGGATAATGAATGGTTTGACATGCATATTACTGTTCAGGGCAAACGAATTACCGTGAAACTTAATGACAACGTTGTAAACGATTTCACCGAAGGTGAGAACGGTCGGTTAACAGGCGGAACGGTTGCCCTGCAGGGCCACGACCCCGGCAGTAAGGTGATGTACAAAGACATTATGATCAAAATTCTGCCGGATTGAGCTGAGTAATTGTCGATACGTTTCAGGGAAGAAAAATTCCCATTTGCCGTCTTTCCGGGCGATAGCCTGGGTTTTGTTTCAACCTTTTTGTCGTTTCGCATAACCGGCGGGCATTTTTTTCGTTAGCTTACTTTGCACTCCAAACCCCGCGTTATGATCAAGAATTACCTGACGATCGTCTGGCGCATGCTGCAACGCCAGAAAATTTACTCTGCCATTAACATTTTCGGACTTACAACCGGGATCACAGCCTCGTTGCTGATTCTGTTATACGTGGCCGATGAACTTAGCTACGACCGTTTCCATCCGGATGCCGAACGAATTTACCGGGTTGATTTTCACGGAAAGATTCAGGATGAGCCATTAGTTACCGCAACCACGGGTCTGCCAATTGCTGACGCGATCCAGCGGGAAGCTTCGGGGATTGAATCTGTAGTCAGGCTCGACAAATGGCCAACCTGCCCGATTCGGTATGAGGATCATACGTTCACCGAGATGCATTTTATGCTGGCAGATTCAAACTTCTTCTCGTTTTTTAACTTTCCATTAGTTCACGGAAATCCTGCGGAGGTGCTACTGGGCCCAAACAAGATTGTTATTTCGGAACGCGCAGCGAAGCGATACTTCGGGTATAAAGGCCCGGGAGATTTATCACCGATTGGAAAAACAATGGTTGTTGGAAGTGATGGAAACATCACCGCAGAAGTTACCGGTATAGCTGTCGATCCGCCAAACAATTCGCATATCGTTTTTGATTTCATTATGTCGCTCGAAACTTCCGGATATATCAACAATCCAATATGGCTAAACTCGGAAGTCTACACATATTTCAAAACGTATCCGGAAACCGATGTGGCGACCGTTCAAAAAACGCTAAGCGGCTTTGTGGAGAAGTATTGTGCGCGCGAATTGCAACAATTCCTCAACGTATCCCTCGATCAGTTTACCAAGCAGGGTGGTCACATCAAATTTATTGCCGTTCCGATGACCGACATTCATTTGCATTCGCAATTGAACGATGAGCTTGAACCCAATGGAAATATTCAATATGTGTACTTGTTCAGCATCATTGCTGCGTTCATTGTTGTATTGGCGTGCATTAACTTTATGAACCTGTCGACTGCACGGTCGGCTAACCGGGCGAAAGAAATCGGTGTCCGGAAAACGATTGGCGCCGCCCGCAACAAACTTGTTCTTCAGTTCATACTTGAGTCATTTGTATATGTGCTCGTGGCGTTTGTACTTTCCTGCGGGCTGGTGTACCTGCTGTTGACTCCGTTTAACATGTTGTCGGGCAAAGTACTCACGGCATCCATGCTGCTTCAGCCGGTGTTTATCGTTGGCTTCATTGCGTTCATGATCATTATCGGGCTGCTGGCCGGAAGTTATCCCGCATTTTATCTGACGGCCTTCCAGCCGGTCGAAGTATTGAAAGGTAAAATACGTTCCGGGGCCCGCAGTTCAGGCGTCCGGAATACCCTGGTTGTGTTTCAGTTCTTTATTTCTATCGCGCTGATCATTTCATCCATCATGGTGTATCATCAATTGAAGTATCTGCAGGAACACAGCGTAGGCTTCAACAAGGAAAACGTTGTCGGCCTCATGCATACCATGAACCTGGGAAAGAATGCGGAAGCGTTTAAGCAGGAAGTATTAAAGTACCCCGAGTTTTCGGCCGTAAGCTATTGCAACCGCCTGCCACCCAATGTGGATTGGTTTGGCACATTTCAAACTTCTGAATCGGATGCAAATTACTTAACCGGATATTACCAAACCGATTACGACCACCTCGCGGTACTCGGACTGGAGATGGTGGAAGGCCGGTATTTCTCGCGCGACTTTCCATCCGATACGATGGCGGTTGTATTGAATGAAGCTGCTGTGCGCCAAATGAACCTCAAAGAGTGGCAGGGTAAGAAACTAAAGATTCCGGGCGATCTGCAGGGCAGGGGTTTGGAAATTATTGGTGTGGTAAAAGATTTTAATTACGAGTCGTTGCGGAGTAACATCCGGCCGCTGGTTATCACGCTGGGGCCTTCGCCCAACTGGGGTGTGGCCGTTCGCCTGACACCCGGAAATCCGGAGGAAAAAATTAAGCGACTTGAGGGCATCTGGAAAAAATTTGCACCCACGGCTCCATTCGAGTATTCGTTTGTCGATCAGAACATCAATGCAAAGTTCAGGGCCGAGCAGCAGTTAAGCAGTGTGATCGTTGTATTTACGTCATTGGCGGTGATTATCGCGTGTTTGGGATTATTTGGCCTGGCTACGTTCACGGCTGAGCAGCGTGCAAAAGAGATCAGCGTTCGTAAGGTGATGGGCGCTTCCGTTCAGCAAGTGGTGGTGCTGCTTTCAAAAGACTTTGTGAAGCTTATTGCCATCGCGTTTGCCATTGCGTTACCGGTGACGTGGTATGCAGTGACTGAGTGGCTGAAAGGATTTGCATACCGGGTTGATTTTAATTTGCTGGTAGCGGGTCTTGCGGGAATAATCGCCATCGTTGTTTCACTTATTACGGTGAGCTATCATTCAATCCGGGCAGCCATTCGCAATCCGGTGGATTCGTTACGAAGTGAGTGATCTATTTATGAGGGTTTGGATTTTAATTATAATTTGTCATGTTGCCTGCCTTGAGACAATAGCTCAAATAAAAGGCGAAATTGAGCTGAGCGGTTTTTTGCTTGGTCAATATAGAAAAGCAGTTTATAATGAGCTCGGTCCACCCCTGCAAAGAGTAGATACCGATGACGGATGGATATACGAATTCCACAAAATAAGACCAGACACATCTGTTTACGCGCTGTTCAAATATTCTGCCGCAGACACGTTGAGAATTTATGCCATCCAGTTAAATGGTAGGGAGTACAATGAAATGCATCCTTTCAAGGGCCTGAGGTTGGGGGCTAACGAACAAGATGTTGATGCTCAACTCGGTGATTTTAATCAGACAGACACAATTGATAATCCGAAAGTTATCGTCAGGTACTTTGAAGGGACCAACTACAGTGTTGAAATTGACGAGGCCGGTAAACTCTATGGAATTCAAATTTTTGGAAGTATACTAAGAAATAAAACCACCGAAAATTTTCCGGACTTTGACGGCTTTAGCAAGGCCATCCTTTCCAAAGATCATGAAAAAATACTGTACTGGTTGGCCCCGGACGTTGAGGTGTATGCCGGTGAAAAAGTCATTGCATACCAGGGTGCAGCCCGAGCGGAGTATTTGAATCAGAATAGTGAACTGTGCGACCGTTTGTTTGGATCAAAGAAAAGTCTTCGACACGTTTTTGAAGTCGAAAAAAGTGAGGCAACTCCTGAACTGCGGCTGTTGGAGGACAAATCTATGTTACTCGTTTACAAGTTTCAGAAAAGCAAAATTCTCGAAGAGATTGTCTTTACAGAGTATGCCGGATCATGGAAGGTATACGAAATCAAATTTCGGAATTAGTTACTTACGAAGCCTTTTGTTTGAGCAGCAGTGAATGAAAGGCCTCCAATCCGATCTCGTTTCGAACAATGAACGAGTCTCCGCCATAGGCGATCACAAACGCGTTGTTGGAACGCCAAAATTGAACACCTTCGTATACATATATGCGACTGCTGGCTGCTTCTGTTAGTGTGCCAAACACGACTGCAAGCCCAAACGCATCGATCAACATCCCTTCTGCAGGTATTTCCTGCCCGTTCCGCACCGAAACTCTCATCACTGGCTCCATGGCTACTAAACTTTAGTTCCTTAAAATTATTGCTATTCGCTGACAGGTTCTGTCACATTCCCACTTATGTGGATAACTTGAGTGGCCTTCCATGTATTTTTGACCATTCAAGTACCACTTTTTAAGCTGCGATGAATTCAAAAACCACTTTTTCAACTGATCAGCAGGCATTTAACCCGAACGAGATTGTGCTGAAACTTCGGAATGACCTGATTAAAGACTTCCTGGACGAACGTAATCTGATCGAATATCTGTCAAAAGAGTACCGGATGATGGATGTTTCGCGCGTAAAGGTCGAATTCATCAAACGGGATCTCAAGTTATTAATCCAATCTCCGCTTGACGCCGAGCACTACCGCGAGGTTGTGGAAGCCATTGCCGAAACCGGAAGTGCCGCGCTTTCGCAGGGCAATGAAAAAGTCTTCTACAAAGCGATTGAGCAGATTCTGAAAAAATATATTTATTCAGAGTAGTTACTCCTTTGACCAAATCCGGGTGTTCAGATCAAGATCTTCCACAATGCCAATGCACAACATCAGGTAGCTGAAGTATTCGGCAATCATGGAATAGTTAATCATGCTGCTGAGCATGGGCGCTTCGAACAAGTCCCGGCCTACCGGAATTCCGATGAAAACACTTGAGTCGATAAATGACATCGACACATCGCATTTTGTTTTCTTTTTAAACGCCACAATCCGCTGCATGAGCGCGGTAGAAAGAATGTACCGTGCCTCGATCTGATCTGTTCCGTATACGGCAAATGCTTTCTCAAATTCAATGTCTTCGAGTTTTACCAGACTCGGCCGCGACATATTCATTTTCTGAAAAAATGTTCCCAATCCGCCAAACGTACTTTCCGCTACGTCGGGAAGCACAAACGTTTCGCCGACAAAATGTTTATTGAAATCCGCCACAAAAAATAGTCCGCGGAAGATGGTAACCACTGTGGTGTTTTTACCGCTTTTACGAACCTGCTGGGTATGCAACTCGCTAAACCGGATCGTGGTTTTTCCAACGGTGCCACTTACCATGTCGTCTCCGTTGTAGCGTGAGATACTGCTCAGGTACAGTTTACTTTTATTGTAAACCGATTGCGGGATAAAGCGGGTATGATCGAACGCCAAATCGGGATGAATAAACGTGACAATCTTGCCCACAACCTCCTGCTTGAAACGCTTCTTGAGTTCACCGATCTTGCCACCGAAACGGATAAAAAAAACGATGGCGGCTACTACCACGCAAACAATTCCGACAATGGGACTAACGAAGGCAAATAATGGCAGACCGGCACCAATGCCAATGCCGATGTGGATCAAAAAAGCATTTAAAACTTTTTTTCGCTCAGTTTCTATTTCCTGTAGCACAGGAAGAAGCGTGGCATCGTAAAATGCCCGGAACGATTCTTCAGTTGCCATGCCGATCAGGAGTTAAACATCGCTTTCGCGCTCACGTTCTGCCGTTCCGTTTCCGGGATTTCGAGAACATACTTGCGCTTGTGGCCAAACATCGAAGCAAAAATGTTTGACGGGAATTTCTCCACGGCATTGTTGTAAGCCGTTACGGATGCATTATAATTTCTGCGGGCGGCCGAGATTTGTTCTTCCGTTTCGTTCCAGCTCCGCTGAAGCATGGTAAACTGCTCGCTGGCTTTCAGGTCGGGATAATTTTCAACAGAAACCATTACGCTTTTCATCATGCCGCTGATCTGGTTTTCCAGTTGTACTTTTTCGTCTGTTGAAATATTCGGTGCAATAGCCCGCGTGCGCATTTCTGTTATGCTGGTGAGCGTTTCACGCTCGTGCTTCATATACGCTTTTGCAGTTTCCACCAGGTTTGGAATCAGGTCGTAACGTTTTTTAAGCATTACGTCAATACTTCCGAAAGCGTTTTCTACCTGATTGCGCGCACCTACCAGGTTGTTATAAATGCCGATACCGAGGAGGAGCAGAACGCCAACGATAACCAATACAATAATCATAGACTGAGGGTTTACAGATTAGACAACTAAGGTAATTAAAAGTTTTGCACTAAATCGGCCGCGCGCTGCCGGGGTAACCCGGCCTAAACGCAAAGAAGGCGCGTTTCCGCGCCTTCCCCGTAAAAACCTGTAAAAGTATTACGGATTACATTTCCAGTTGGAACGTAATGGGTAGCGTGACGCGTACATCAACGGGCTTGCCGTCTTGCGTACCGGCCGTCCAGGTTGGCATGTTCGAAACCACCCGAATCGCTTCATCACTAAAATTTTGTTTTACGGTATCGCTGGTAGCCTCAAGTACTTCGGCATTGCGAACTTTTCCGTCGGCACCCACCACGAATTCGACAAACACAGTTCCTTCAATCCGGTCGGTTTGTGCATCGGTCGGGTAGTTAACATTATCCTGAATATATTGTTCAAGCTCGTTTTCGCTTCCGCGGAAAGAGGGCATTACTTCGGCTGAGTTGTAAACGGTACGACCTTCCGAATCTTTATAGGTTGGACTTGTTTTCGCACGCTCTTCATTGGCGAGTCGTGTTCGTTCTGCGTATTCTTCGCGTTCACGCTTAATGCGCGCGCGTCTCTCGTCAGCGGTTTCTGCTGTTGTAACAGATGTCGCGGCTTGCTCGGCTGTTACAGGAGCATCGGTAGATACTTCTTTTTTATTTCCACACTGGGTGAGCGTTAAAGCGCCTGCGCAGGCGAAAAGGATGATAATATTTTTCATAAGGTTATTTTTGATTAACGCAGGTAAGAATGATGCCAATACCATTAGCGCTCACACGGGCAGGTTTTTCACAATAGAGAACTAACACCGGGGACTTTTATCCACAGTGACCTCACCTCATTTGATGAATACGGTGTTACTGATTTGACCAAACAATGCTCCAGCGTTTCAATGCGGAGCCACAAATCGCAGCGGTTGTTGCCTTAAGTTTGATGGCAGTTTTAACAACGTGCTGAACGGCCTGTCCGGCCTGTGACGAATTCGGATGCTGTAAAGTAGCGGTTGTCATCGTGATAGAAGTTTACAAAGCCGGAAACAAATTGTGCGCCAGTCGAAAAACTACCAGAAGCCATGATTTTCATTTAATATGCCGCAACCGGCGTAGAAATATTTTCACAGATAAGTTTAATTTAACATCGCTAAATCACTTTCCATGACTCAACTCCCCGAGAGCATTTCCCGCTGGGTAAAGGATCGCGAGATTATTCTGGAGATCATTTTTGCAGCGCTGGTCGTGCTGGCGGTGGCCATGAAATTCTCTAACATTCAGAGATCGGAAGACGCTTTGATGCTCGCCATGTTGGTGCTCGCCAGTTTTTACTTTCTTACGGCTTTTATCCAAAGGCAGGAGGGCAACGTGTTGATCATTGTATCCCAGGTTTTTCAGATTGCAAGTTCCGTTAGCGTTATCGGCTTACTTTTTACAATCATGAGGTTGCCCGGAGCGAAGGAACAATTGCTCATTGGTTTGGCAAGCATGGCTTTAAGTGGTGTGATGATGATTTTTCTGGCGGTGACAGGACGTGCACAGAAATTTTTGCCGGTACTCATTCGCCTGCTCGTGTTGGGTGGCCTTTCCTTAAATGTCTGGCTCGGCCTTTGGACTCCGTCAACACGATAACTCCCCTCATGTAATTTTTATAGGAACTGTCGGGAAAGAGTAGGATATTTTGCATCGATGAAGGTGCGATGGTGTCTTATTTTAATGCTTGCCGCTACTTCGGCAGGTGCGCAGGGCAAACTAGTGCTCGTGGGCGGAGGTTCGGAAGCGGCAAACAGTTGGAGTGACGAGCCGTATGCATGGATCGTCAATCAGGCCCCAAACAAAAAAGTTGCCGTCATCAGCTATACAGACGAAGATAACTGGATCCCGGATTATTTTAAGTCACTGGGAGCGGTTGCGGCCGACAACATAAAACTCGATAGCCGGTCTAAAGCTGATCTTCAGTCAACCTACGATCTGCTTATGCAATACGATGCCTTCTTTTTCAAAGGGGGCGATCAATCGTACTACTATAATTATTTCCGCGACACCAAAACCGAACAGGCTATAGTCGAAAAGTTCAACAGCGGAGGTGTGATGAGCGGGACCTCGGCCGGGATGGCGATTTTGTCGGGGGTTATTTACGCAGCACTCAATAACTCGGTATACCCGGACGAGGCGCTTCAAAATTTTAAAGATTCTGACATCACGTTGCGTGATGACTTCCTTCCCTTCTTGCCGGGTATTATTGCCGATACGCACTTCACAGAACGCGGTCGCGGTGCGCGCTTGCTGGCCTTTATGGCAAACTGGTATGCCACGTCTGGTGTACTGCTGACGGGCGTAGGCGTTGACGATCGCACGGCTCTTTGTATTGACGAGGACTACGTGGGACATGTGTATGGAACAGGAACCGTATCAATATATAATGCGGGGAATTTCCGCGTATCGAACGGTGATAACATGGTGAGCGACTCGGTTCACGTCACTCAATTATTATATGGTAATGCCATCAACCTTCAAACGCTGGAAATTCTGGAAGGCTCTGAGGAGATGGTTATCCCTGAATTGTCTTCCGAAACGGGGAATTATGAAGTGATTCTGAGTGGCAGCGAGGGTCTTTCGTCCAATGAAGCCCTGTTGAACTATTTTATTCTGGAAGCCGGTACTCCCACCGATTCTGTTTTGGTAATCACAAGTCCCGGTAATGGTCAGGCATTTATTGAGGAGATCAAGTCGCTGGGGGTGGAGCCAGTTGTTGTTGAACTAACAGATGATGATAATGTAGCATCGCGAACACGGTTGAGAAATCATATTCGGAAAACAAAGAAAGTTTTGTTTGTTGAAAACGATGATGATGCGCTATTTGATTTTCTCGACAACGGGCCAACCGGGCAACTCATTTACAGTCACATACGCAGAAACGGAATGATTAACGCTTTTGTGGGGGAGGATAGTCGCTACGCGGGAAAAACTTTTGTTACCAACCATCTCGCGGATGCGTTGGCTGCATATTACGGAGAATTGGAATTCCGCCAGGGTCTTTCGCTTTTGCAAACCACATCGGTAATGTCAAATACGTATGATGAATTCACCGCTGACTTTTACGAAAACACCACGGCTGCCATTCCGTATGCGATGATTTCAGAAAAACTCCACTATGGAATTTACCTGAATCGAAACAGCTACGTCAATTTTTCTCAGCAGGCCGGAATAAATGTTTTGAAATCGGAAGGTGAATTCACCAACATTATCGCTGTGAATTCAGGGACACCTGCCCGATTAGCATTTAAACCGGTCAACGCTCAGGGTGACATCCGCAACTATGCGGGCTTTTCTGAAATGAAGTATGTTTTGCTGAACGGAACCGAACAATTGTTCGCTGGAATTGCGCAACCGTCAGCGGATGAGCCTTACGTGCCGGAAGTGGTCACCGCAACGCAAGAAGACGAAGTATTGTCGCTAAAAGTGTTTCCAAATCCGTCCCGGAATGGTATTTTTCAAGTCAGAATAAGTCCTATGGCTTTCCCCACCACGATGACTGTTTCAGATACGGTTGGCAAAATTCTTCAGACTACCGCTGTCGGAGAGAATGATGTTGTTGATCTGTCTTCGTGTGCACCAGGCATGTATTATCTGACGGTTGTTTCCGGTAAGAAAAAATATACACTGAAACTGATTCGCTAGGGAGCATCCCTTTTGAATCGGCTCAGAAAAACTTTAATTGCTACGTAAACCTTAACTTATGAGGAAAGTTCTACTATTTTTAATTTTTTCCTTTCTGGCGTGCAGCCTGTATGCTCAAAACAAAATTGTTCGCGGAAAAGTGATCAGTCCGGAAGACGGCACAGGTCTTCCCGGTGTAAGTGTGTTTGTTAAAGGCACGAGCAAAGGAACGGTAACCGATCAGGAAGGTTCGTATCAGCTGGAAGTTGCTTCAGGTGAAAATACCCTTGTGTTTTCATTCATTGGGTATATCACGCAGGAGGCTGCGATTGATAATCGCGAAGCGATAAATGTGACGCTGCAAACAGACACCAAACAGCTTTCAGAAATAGTTATTACCGGATATACTTCCGTAGATAAACGATTGCTGAACGAATCGGTCGGTGTTGTAAAAGCGGATGCCATCAAAGATCTCCCGGTAGGTTCAATCGATGGAATTCTTCAGGGTCAAACGTCTGGAATTCAAGTTTCGCAAAACTCCGGTACGCCGGGCGGAGCCATGTCGGTGCGCATTCGCGGAACGACCTCGATCAACGGCTCCGGCCAGCCGCTTTATGTAATCGATGGAATTCCGGTCACTACCGATGACTATGCACAAGTAGGTTATGAAGGACAGGGCATCAGCGCGCTGTCCGATCTTAACCCGAATGAAGTAGAGTCGTTCAGCGTGTTGAAGGATGCAGCGGCAGTCGCGATTTATGGAGCCCGTGCATCAAACGGTGTTGTGCTCATCAATACCAAACGCGGAAAGAAAGGCAACTCTGTAATTGCTTTTAATACGTATCAGGGCGTGCAGCAGGTATGGCGTACACTGGATATGCTTGATAAACGTCAATGGATGGAATACCGCAACGACCTGACTGATTCAGAGGTTTACACGGAAGCAGACATGAACGATCCGACAATTCCCAACACCGATTGGCAAGACGTGATCTTCCGCTCTGCGCCCATGTCGAGCTACGACCTGTCCATCACGGGCGGCGATGATAAAACAAAATTCTTTGCTTCGGGTAGTTATTTTCAACAGGATGGTATTGTGATCGGATCGGCTTTCAGGCGTATCAATGCACGCTTTAACCTGGATCACCGTGTAAACAAAAAGCTGAACATCGGGGTGAGCATGGGCTTGACCAACTCTAAAAGCAATCGGATTGAAGGTGATGCATCCCTGCACGGACCGTTGCCAAACGGGATATCCATGCCGGCGATCTTTCCCGTGTACAACGATGACGGAAGCTATAACCAGGATGGAACATACTCAAACCCCGTTTCTATCGCGAACGAAGCAACCAACGAAAACTTTACGTATCGTGTAATCGGTAACGTATTTGCCGAGTATCAGATACTGCCCGGGTTAACGTTCACCACGAAGTGGGGTATGGATTTTTACAACCTGCGCGAGCACGCCTTTGAGTTCAACACGGTTCAGGGCCAGAAATACAACGGCCTTGGGTTTGAAACCTATACCAATGCGTTGAACCTGGTGAGCAACAACATTCTTCGGTACGAAAAATCGTTCGATAAGCATAACGTTGACGTTTTGTTGGGTTACAGCTTTGAAAAGAAACAAGTGCGCGACATTTACATTCGCGGCCAGGACTATGCCAGCCCTGATCTCCAATATTTAAATTCGGCATCAACATTTGTTGATCCTAGTGCAAGTGCTCTGGATAGAGGCCTTCGTTCGTTCTTTGGAAAGGCCAACTATAATTTCGATAACAAATATCTCTTTGGTTTGTCCGGCAGGATTGATGCCTCGACCAATTTTGGTGAGAATTACAAAAATGGATTTTTTCCGGCAGTGTCTGCTGCCTGGCGATTAAGTGAAGAATCATTTATCCGCGACAATGTTGAACAAATCTCCCAGCTGAAGTTACGGGCGAGCTATGGCCTGCTGGGTAACGATGCCGCAGCACCATTCCAGTATGCTTCGTACTATGCTTCTGGCACATACTTAGGACAACCAAGTCTGTTCGCGGATAACATGCCGAACCCAAATTTAAAGTGGGAAAGTACGGTTCAATTTGATCTTGGTCTCGATGTGGGTCTGTTCGATGACAAAATAACAGTGACGTTAGATTATTATAACAAGCAAACAAAAGATTTGCTTTTGGCTCGTCCCCTTCCGCTAAGCTCTGGGTTTTCATCAGTAACAGAAAACCTTGGGCAGTTGGAAAATCAGGGAGTGGAACTTACCATTGGCGCCGGGCATGACTTTGGCCCCGTTCGCTGGACGACAAACTTGAACCTGTCAGCGAACCGTAACAAGGTTACAAAACTATACGAAAACCAGCCAATCGTTGATGTTGGCCGAGGAGGCAACAGCGTTATGGTGGGACAACCTTTGGGAATTTTCTACAGCTTGAAATCACTCGGTGTGGACCCTTCTACCGGTGACATTGTGTATCTCGATAAAAATAATGATGGTATAGAAGATCGTGTTATTGTCGGTAATCCTCAACCTAAGTTCATTGGCGGTTTCACCAATACATTTGCTTATGCCGGGTTTGACCTGAGCGTTTTCCTGCAGTTTAGTTATGGTAACGACATATTTAATGGTTCACGGTTGTTTCTGGAGTCATTGCAGGGCGGTGATAACCAAACTACGGCTGTGCTAAGGCGGTGGAAAAACCCAGGTGATATTACTGATATTCCCCGGGCAACGCTTGAACCTGTGGCAGCAGATAATAAACGTGTTTCGTCACGTTTTATTGAAGATGGCTCCTACTTGCGCATCAAGAACGTCACGCTTGGTTATAACTTCAATAAGGAACTGCTTGAGCGGGTTCATGTTTCGAGTCTCCGTTTATATGTGAGTGCCCAAAATCTTTTCACGTTTACGCAATACTCCGGGCTTGACCCGGAGGTAAACTATGGCGGTAACGACACATATCAGGTGGGAACTGACTTCTTTACGTTCCCGCAAGCCAGATCGCTTACGATAGGTCTTAATCTTAAATTTTAAGCAAGTATGAGAAAGATATTTTTCACATTGATTTCACTAGGCATCTTTTCAGCTTGTGATGTGCTGGATGTTAAACCAACGAACAGAATACCGAAGGACGATGCATTTAAAGACAAAACGGGAATAGAAAAAGGTATACTCGGTTCGTATGGACCGTTTCAGTACCTTAGTTATTACGGACGATCATACCTCACTTTTTCGGATCTCTCCGCAGACAATCTTGAACAGCCGGTAGATGGTACCTCAAGTGACTACCGCGAAATCGATAATAATAATATTCAGCCGGAAAACAGTGCAGTGGAGGGAATCTGGGCTTCAGCATATGAGGGAATTAATCGTGCAAACAATGTTATCGCGAAAGTTCCTGACATGTCAGACATGACGGATGAGGAGAAGCAGATTGCTTTAGGCGAATTGTACTTCATTCGTGCACTCAATCATTTTAACCTGATGATTTACTTTGGAGACGTTCCTGTTAAAACAACGCCAACACTCAGTCCCGATGAAGTGAACGTTCCGCGGAAACCCAAAGCGGAAGTTTACGCGCAGGTTGTTGAGGATTTGGAATATGCCGAAGAACACCTGCCTGAATCGTCGGTAAAAACCCGGGCTTCGAAATATGCGGCAGTAGCGTTGTTGGCGCGTGTGCATTTATATATGGGCGCGTATGCCGATGCCATTACCCGGGCTACCGAGGTGATCGATGATGGCGGTTACGCACTTGTTGATGACTATGCAGATGTATTTACGGATGGCTCCGCTGAGTCTATTTTTGAAATAGACTTCACCATCCAGGCTCGCAACCGAATCGCGGAATACAATTTTCCGAAATCGCTGAACGGAAGACGCGAACTAGCACCAACACCTGATATTCTGGGCGCATTTGAACCGAGTGATACACGTGCTGACGCGTCAATTGCCTTTGATGGTACGCTTCCATACGCCATTAAATATGACGATCTTTCTACCGGAGCCGACAATGTGATTGTGTTGCGTTTGTCGGAGATGTATTTAATTCGTGCGGAGGCCAATGCGCGGCTGGCGCAGAACCTGGCGTTGGTACAGGGCGACATCAATATGATCCGTAACCGTGCTGAACTGGGCGACACTCCGGCCAATACCTTTCCGGAACTTCTGGAAGCCATTGAGCAGGAGCGCTGGGTTGAATTTGCGTTCGAGGGACACCGCTGGTTCGACCTCGTAAGAACCAATCGCGCGATGGATGTTTTGCCGAACGTGACGAAGCTAAGTAAAACACTGTTCCCAATTCCGTTATCGGAAATTCTTACCAACACCAATCCGGACATGAAACAAAATCCGGACTATTAATTGTAAACTTTAAACCAAACTATATGAAACAAAAATTCAACCTGTTATTATCCTGCCTGCTGCTGGCTTTTGTAGCAGCTTTTGTTGGCGCGTGTAGCGATGACGAAACAACCAAGAAGGCCACTCCTGCTGAAGAACTTTATTTCACAGATTATTCCGATGGACTTATTCAAAAGTTTACCATCAGTAACCCGGCCGATATGTCAACTGTACTTGACGTCAATGGCTTCGGAGGCGTAGGTCTCGCATATGACAAGAAGACTGATAAGATATTCTTCAGTGATTTTGAAGTTGATGAAGAAGGTAAAATCTGGACGATGAAAACAGATGCTACCGGCTTGGATGATATTATCACCGGAATTTACTCACCCTATGGCATTGCCCTTGGCGACGGTAAAATCTATTACGCAGACGACTATGATCTCGATGGTATCGGACACATCTACCGCGCAAACCTGGATGGTTCAAATGTAGTGCCGCTGATCACCATGCCCGATGCTTACTTCCGTGCAGTTGCACTGGATTTGAAGCATGACAAGATTTATTTCTACGATGTGGAAGATGATGATGAATTTGGTGACTTGTGGATTGCCGATCTTGACGGACAAAATGCTGAAATTGTGGTGCCGGACGTTTACGGCTATGCAGTTGCTGTAGACACCAAGAATGGTAAAATTTATTTCGATGACCAAAACGAAGGCGATGGCGTATTGAGAATGGCAAACCTGGACGGCAGCGGAGTTGAAACCGTAGACGCAACAGCATCCAGAATTTATGGAATTGCAGTAGATAATGCCGCTGGAAAAATATACTGGTCAGCCCGCGACAATGGAGAGATCTATAGCGCAGATCTTGACGGACAAAACAAAATTACATTGAAGACCGGCTTGTCAAGTCCGCGTGGTCTGTTTATTAAGTAAGTAAAACTTTTGCACGATGAGGAAAATACTATTGATATTATTGGTGGGAGTGAGTATTGTGACATGGGAAAGCTGCTCGGATGACGGCTTTCCTGTGCCACCCGCCAGCACGGTACCTAAATTTTCGGTTTCGTTAACCAACGACGGGTTTGCTCCTGCCACAGCAACCTTCACAGATCAATCAATAGTTCCTGAGCGTGCAGGCGAAGTTGCGTATGCCTGGGTTTTCGGTGACGGAGGTACGTCTGCCGAAACAAACCCGGTACACGAGTATGTCGCTCCCGGTGTGTATAACGTAAAGCTTACCATTACCAGTTTTAAACTTGCGGAAGCCACGGAATATGTTCAGAAAGTAGTGGTTCTGGATCAAAATGCAACTGGAATCCCCGTGTTCTTCACGGATGGAAATGCCGTATTCAAGGCTCTTATAAATGAAGATGATCCTATTTCGGTATCAATCGGAATCACCGCACTGGAAGATTCGTATGGAATAGCAATTGACACTGTTAACGCTAAACTCTACATATCTGACTACGATGCCGATAAAATCCTAGTTGCTAATCTGGATGGCTCTGATTTACATGACTTCAGAACAAACACAGGGGGAGCAGACGGTATGGCCATCGACTATGAAGCTCAAGTGATCTACTGGGACACGGACGATGGTATTAGAAAGGCAGATCTGAATAACACGAGCTTAAACCAGATGGAAGATTTCGTCACTGGCCAAGTAGACGAAGACCCGGAAGGTGTTTCGATCGATCCGGTAACCGGCTTTGTATATTGGAATACCTACAATGCAGGCGTGTGGCGGAAAAACAAAAATGGATCAGGCTTGCAGGAGGTCATACCTGACCTTGACGGTGCTGGTCCCGGTGGTGGAGGTGGAAGCACAGTTATTATCGGATCTCGGATATTCTATGATGTCTATGTTGCATCGGGTGACATACATATAAAATCCGCAAACCTTGACGGGTCTAGTATTGCTACGGTAACCACGGGAGTGTCGCGCGTAATCTTCGGACTTGCTTACGACAGAATAAATGAAAAGATTTATTGGGCAGATCGAAACAATGAAGTCGTGAAACGTGCAAACCTTGACGGAACTGGGACACAAACCTGGTTAACAGGGAAAGTAGTCCAGGGTCTTGCCATTGGAAGAGAATAATAAACTTTAACACAGCGCTCATGTCTCCGAAAGGGGGCATGAGCTTTTTAATTCCTATGAAAAAACTCGTGATTTTTTTAGTTGCGCTGATTGTAGTTGCGGGTGCACAGGCACAGTCTGTAAAGGGCAAGCTGATTATCATTGGCGGCGGCTCGCGGCCTGACGACCTGGTGGAGCGAATCATCGCGGAGTCAGGGTTGCGTGCGGGTGGCTACTGTGTGATCCTGCCCATGTCAAGTGAAGATCCCGATTCTTCGGTTTACTATGCCAGTCAGCAATTTCTTGAGCGCGGAATAAAAAATCTCTATGGTTTTAATTTTAAAAAAGATCAGCCAATCAAAGCTTCGTGGATTGATTCTATTCGCACCGCTAACCTGATTTACATTACGGGAGGCGACCAAACGCGGTTCATGGGCATTGCGGAGGGAACTGAAATAGTCACCGCGATCCATGATGCTTATCGCAATGGGGCTGTTGTGAGCGGAACAAGCGCAGGAGCAGCTGTAATGAGTAAATTGATGATCACCGGTAACGAACTTAAGAAAAAGGAATATTCTGCTACGTTTGAAACAATTGAATCCAACAACATCGAAATCAAAACAGGCCTCGGACTACTCACCACAACCATCATCGATCAGCATTTTCTGATCCGCAGCCGGCACAACCGTCTGTTAACGGCCATCATCGAACATCCGGAGATGACCGGTATCGGCATTGACGAATCGACCGCGATTTTGGTGAATGGAAAAAATGTTGAAGTACTCGGAGCTTCGCAGGTTCTGGTTTACAAAAATCCTGCAAAGTCGAGAACCTCCAAAAACGAAAAGCTCGGTGCCCGGAAACTTTCCATTGACGTGTATCTTCCGGGAGAAAAATTCAGGTTGCCCTGATCTTACTTCTTTTCCGGAGCTTTTGTTTCCATCGACTGTGCGAGTTTCACAGCTTCATAGGCATTAAGCAAACCGCCTGAGCTGCTGAGGTCGCTGAATTTTACCACACCCGTTTTCTCGGATTTTTTAACCATCAGGTTATCAAACTTCCGGCTGGATTTGATCAGCACGTCCTTTACCTGAGCCGGGGTGAGGTTCGGAAAGTACGACATTACCAACGCTGCTACTCCGGCTGTTGCCGGGGAAGCGAAACTTGTTCCGTCAACATCATCGTATGTGTTGTTGGGCGCAGTGGAGTGTATCTGTACTCCAGGAGCGAAAACATTCACGACCTTTTTTCCATAGTTCGAAAACTCAGCAACCAGTGTGCTGTCGGCACCCCACGATGATGCGCCTACTTCAATCCAAAGCGTTGCCGATTTTCCGTCTTTGTACAAAGGAGTTGGGTAAGAGGGTTTAATATCATTATTGTCGTCATCATTTCCTGCTGCATGAATCATCAACACGCCTTTTGAATCCGCATATTTCACGGCCTTGTCAACCGCATCTTTCTGTGGCGACCAGTCTTTACCAAAACTCATGTTAATAATTTTAGCTCCGTTGTCTACCGCATAGCGAATCGCGTTAGCGATATCCTTGTCGCGCTCGTCTCCGTTTGGTACCGCCCGGATGGCCATGATGCGAACATTGTCAGCGATGCCTTTAATACCCAGTTCATTTTTCCGATTGGCGCCAATAACCCCCGCAACCTCTGTGCCGTGAGCGGGAAAGGTTCCTTTCACATCACTGCTACCGTAGAACCTTTCTTCGGTGTTCGCATAATTATCACCGACCATGGATCTTGGATTGAAGTCAGGGTTATACCCATACAAAACTGCATTTTCATAATTCTCACACACCTCACGATTGCTTTCAATGACCTCTTTTAATTCGGCTGAGAATTTGTCCACGTCAGCTTCGGGGCCTTCATTTTCAAAAACGAATTTCAGGATGGATTGTGCCGCGCGGGTTTTGGCTCCGCCTTTGAGCGTATCAACAAGTTGCGGGGTGATGGTGGTTACCTTGTATTCCGATTTTACGAACTCAATAGCGGATGTAAGACCGCGGTGAAACTGATCGTATTGCGACAGGATATCCGTACAGGATTTGGCATCAGACTCATTCTGCTCACGCGCTTCGGTGTACGCGGCTTTAATTTTCAGCCAGTAAGCATACTCGTCTTTGCTTTTTGCCGGAACATCCGATTCGGCAAGATTGCCATATACGGGCTTCAGGCGGGCGTACTCGCGGGTAACTTCGTAGGTGTCGCGCGTAACGTTTCCGTTCTTCCCGCCAATGAAGCTCCAGCCATGGATGTCGTCTGCGTAGCCATTTTTGTCATCATCGATTCCATTCCCGGCAATTTCTTTGGTATTTACCCACATCACGTCTTTCAGATCTTCGTGGTCGAAATCTACTCCGGAGTCGATAACTGCTACGGTAATGGTTTTTGAAGGCCGGCCTTTCAAAATGGTGGCGTAGGCTTTTTCAACGCTCAGCCCCTGTACCTTGTCGGTTTCCGGGTCACGTAAGAACCAATCTTTCAGGAAGTCAGTCGTGTCGGTAGCGGATTGTGAAAAAACCTGTTCAGAGGCGGTAAAAACAAGGCATACAGCGAGTAGAAAAAATCTGGCTTTTATCATTCGGATAGCGTTGAGTAAAAATTTTCATGCAAAATAACGTCAAAAACGGGCATTTCATGCTCAAATCTGACCAACGGCATCCTTAAAATGGCAAAACCGTGCCAAATATTACTTCTGTGCTGATCGAACCCGAATAACCCCGCAACGTCTGCGATAAAATGGCTGCTTTGTATAGTTCAATTTAAACGGGAAAGGAGCATGATTATGATAGCTGTAACAACAACCATAATGTTTTTTACGCTGTTTTTTTGGAGCGTGACTAAATTGTACAAGACAGTTTCTGGCGTTGAACTCGTGCACTGGGCATGGTCTCATAAATAAAGAAGGTACGGTAGGTTTATTCACCTCACATCTTACTGTGCCGGATGGGCGCTGCGTGAGCGCGATGCCTTGTTAATACACCTAAAGCTTATTACATTTGTCGCCCTGTTCGGTCAGAAAGGGCTTTTTTTATGCCTTTTTCGACTGATCAAGATGCCCAGGCGGTGAAACCTGCCTGCCGGCAGGCAGGTTGGTAGACACGGCACGCTTAAACGGGCTGAAGATAGACTAAGAAAGATGTTCTTTGTTTATGCGATAAAAGCCAGCGTAGAAACTATGTTTACGTTGGATTGACAAAAAATTTTGATCAGAGACTTTTGGAACATTCCTCCGGTCAAAACAAAACGACAAGACCTTACGCTCCTTTTAAGGTGATTTTAGTCGAGGTTCACCAAACCCGACCGGAAGCTAGAAAGCGAGAGAAGTACTTGAAATCAGGGATTGGAAAAGAATACCTGAAATCTTTGACA
>JAEUUJ010000052.1 GCA_016786495.1 Cyclobacteriaceae bacterium | reverse complement strand
CATTCTTTCTAATGGGTATTGATTGAGAATCTGAACCAAATTGTCGGCTCATTTCCTCCTGGATAGCAAAATGAGGACTTTATGTAAAATCTTTAAATCTTCCAGGAATTTTGGTTCGACAATTTGGTTTCCGGGGCTACTGGACAACGGCAACCTGATTTCAACATTGGGTTGCCTTTTCTCCATAATAGCTTACAGCGAACCGAAGCCATAGATGGCCAAAGCGCTTGCCTTGCAAGCATCTTGGAGCTAATCTTTCTGTCGCTAAATGCCTTATTTTATTAACCTGCTTTATTGCTGTTGACTACTTTTGTTAATTGACTAAATTGTGTACTTTATACACAAAAATGACGCAGTCCATTAAGGTTTCGGTAGATGCTGTGGTATTCGGGTATACCCCGGAGGACGGGGTTTCCGTGCTGTTGATCAAAAGGAAAAACGAACCATTTAAACATTCTTGGGCGCTGCCCGGGGGTCTGGTACGAAACGATGAAGCGCTGGAGGATGCTGTAAGACGGGAATTAAAAGAAGAGGCGGGGATTGACGTGCAATTCATGGAACAACTCTATTCTTTCGGCATGCCGGATCGGGATCCGCGTAACCGTGTCATTTCAATTGCATACTATGCGCTTGTGCGCCCCAGAGACTTTCAACTTTCAGCGCAAACCGATGCAGAGGACGTTGAATGGTATAGCGTTACCGAAGTCCCAAAACTTGCGTTTGACCATAAGAACATCTTGGATTATGCGATTAAACGCCTGCGGGGCAAACTGGCTTATGAACCGATTGGCTTCGAATTGCTGGATAAGAAATTTCCCTTTTCGGATTTAGAGAGACTTTATCAATCCCTTCTGCTACAGCAAATTGATAGACGCAATTTTAAAAAGAAGATCATGGCGTATGGTTTCCTTGAAGAACTTGCAGAATACATTCAGCGGGGTGCTGGACGGCCTGCCCGTCTCTACCAATTCAACAAAAAGAAGTACTTCGAACTAAAAAAGAACGGGTACAACTTCGACCTTTTCCTCTGACCATCAAATCGTTACCTAATTATTGTATTTTTTACACAAAAGTACTTGCCAGAATAAAACCCTGTACATTATATTTGCGTATATAATACACAAATAGATAACTGTACTATGAAACCTATTGGAGTTATCATCGCCAGATTCCAGTGTCCTTATCTACATCCTGGACATCGGGCCCTGATAGAGAGCGTTATGAAAAATCATAACAAAACTGTTATTGTACTGGGCGTTTCACCCGTAAAAGGCAGCCGTAAAAATCCGCTGGATTTTCCAACGCGCGAGAAAATGATCAAACTAGCTTACCCAGAGTTGATCATCCTTCCCATTTCGGATCATCCGATGGATTCACGGTGGTCACAAAACCTTGACACGCTGCTAACCTCCACATTTCCTGGCTCAGGTTTTAAGCTATACGGTAGTCGTGACAGCTTCATACCTCATTACAATGGGAAACTAGAAACTGTTGAACTACCAGAGACCAGTGTCCAAAACTCTACTTTAATACGTGAAAGGGTTAGCGACCTCGTACTCAACACAGAAGAATTCCGAACCGGAGTGATCTATGCATTTGCCAACACATTTGATAAGGTCTACCCTACGGTAGACATAGCAGTGTTTCGTCATAATAAAACGGAATTGCTCCTTGGCAAAAAAGACATTGATAACAAATGGCGATTGCCAGGGGGTTTCGCAGACCCTACCGACCTCTCCTACGAAGACACTGCAATCCGTGAATTAAAGGAAGAATGCGGGCCAATTATTACCAGCGGTATGCATTACGAAAAATCTTTCCGGGTAAACGACTGGAGGTACCGCCCGGAAACTGACAAGATCATCACCTGCTTATTCTCAACCGAACATCTTTCCGGAACCGCACAAGGAAGCGATGACATTAGCGAGGTGAATTGGTTTTTACTGGATCAAGTAATCGGCATGGTCAGCAGAAACGAAACCGCCAAAGATCATGAGCCACAACTGATGTTTTTGTTAGAGAAATACCTGAATAAAGAAATCTGAAATTGAAGCACAAGCTATAGTAACGAAACAGTTTTTCATAACAACTTATAAATTCTCCCGCAATGAAAACCAATCTACTCCTGCTGGCAGACGCCTATAAATACAGTCACTACAGATTGTACATTCCTGGCACAACGAAAATTTACTCATACCTGGAAAGCCGTGGCGGCCAGTTTGACAACACCGTCTTCTATGGACTTCAGTACTTTATGAAAGAATACCTCGAAGGGCAAGCGTTCACGAAAGAGAATGTAGATGAAGCGGAACAAGTGCTAAATGACGTGTTTGGACGAAAAGGAGTCTTCAAGCGCGATAACTTCGACTACATCCTCAATACCCACGGCGGACAGTTACCCGTGAAAATAAAGGCAGTTCCGGAGGGAACCGTTGTTCCGGTAAAAAACGCACTGCTGACGATAGAAAATATCGACCCCGCCTGCTTTTGGCTAACTAACTTTCTGGAAACTCTTCTGATGCAGGTCTGGTACCCTTCTACTGTTGCTACATTATCCCGGGAGGTAAAGAAAATTGTTAAGCGGTATTTTGAACTCACGGCCGATAAGTCCGCGCACCCCGCTATTGATTTTGTTCTAAATGATTTTGGTTTCAGAGGGGTGAGCTCAGTGGAAAGCGCGGGTCTGGGAGGATCAGCACACTTGGTCAACTTCATGGGAAGCGATACGGTGTATGCTTCTGCCTTTGCGAAGAAATATTATAACGCCCAGAAAGTGTATGGTATGTCAGTACCCGCAACGGAACACTCTATTATGACATTGCTCGGTGCAGAAGGTGAACGCGAAGTATTTGAACATGTGCTGAACGCGTACCCTGAAGGGATACTGAGTTGTGTGAGCGACTCGTATAATATCTTCAACGCAGTGGAACACTTGTGGGGAACAGAATTGAAAGATCAAATAGTTCAACGCAAGGGAACGTTAGTTATCCGCCCGGACAGTGGTGACCCCGTGAAGACCTTACTAAAAGTGTTTGAAATCCTATTCAACAAGTTCGGGCTTACGGTAAACAGCAAGGGCTATAGAGTACTGCCGCCACAAGTGCGCGTGATCCAGGGAGATGGAGTTGATTATGATTCTATCGGCAAGATTTATGAAGCACTAACTGCACAGAAAATCTCAGCTGAGAATTTAGTGCTCGGCATGGGCGGAGCGTTACTCCAGAAAGTAAACCGCGATACACAGAAGTATGCACTGAAATGTTCGTACTCAGAAGTGAATGGAAAAGAGGCGGATGTACGTAAGTCGCCCGTGGAGATGGATGAAACCGGAACGATTGTAAAGTCTTTCAAAACTTCCAAAGCAGGTAAGTTGAAACTGATCAACACAGCAGAAGGAATGAAAACCGTACAAAATGACACAGCCGGAACGGACTTGCTCGAAACGGTATTTGAAAACGGAAAGCTTATGAGAACTGATACCTTTGAAACGATCCGCGAACGCGCAAAAATCTAATTCCAAAAAAAGACTCAACAGATTATGGAACCCAATATAAAACTCTACGCCACCAGCACTGGTAAAAACCTCGGCCAGGCCATTGCTGCTCAACTTGGATTGCCGTTGCTGCTCACACAAGCTGAAAAGTTTTCAGATGGTGAATTGTTTGTGCGCTTTAATGAAAGTATCCGCGGCCAAGTGGTAATTATTGTGGGCAAGATTCACACGCCTTACGAAAACTTCTTTGAGTTGTTGATGACCATCGATGCAGCAAAACGTTCATCCGCAAAGGAAGTGATCATGGTTATCCCCTACCTCGCGCACAGCCGGCAGGAACGCAGAGATGGACAGCGTACTGCTATATCATCCCGCATGATTGCTGATATGCTCCAACTGATGGGCGCAGATCGGATCATTACGCTCGATCTGCATACCAACGCAATTGAAGGTTTTTATAAAATTCCATTAGATCCGCTGTCATCATTAAAATTGTTTCTGAATCACATTCAGCAATCGAACACGCCTGACTTGTGTTTATGCAGTCCGGATTTTGGTGGCATTAAGCGCATCAAGCAATACAAGAAAAACCTGACGGCCGATATGGTAGTCATAAATAAAGAGCGGCTGAAACCGAATGCAGTTGCTGCGATGGAGATCATTGGCGATGCGAAAAATAAGAATGTGATCATCGTCGATGATCTGGTTGATACAGCCGGAACGCTTTGCAAAGCAGCCGATTTATTAATGGAGCACGGTGCACTTTCTGTAAAGGCCTATTGCACACATGGTGTGTTAAGCGGAACAGCACTAGATAATTTAACAAACAGTAAAATTGAAAAACTACTGATCTCTGATACCGCAATTGAACATGTTCAGCATCCGAAAATTGAAATCGTGAGTTGTGCTGGAGTGTTGGCTACAGCATTGGAACATATTATCAATAACAAAAGCTTAAGTCAGTTATGATTACCCGCGCAATTAAAATCTGTTTCCGGCTAGCCAAAGAAAAAGGCTGGACCAAAACCTACTGGGCGTTTGATATCCACGGAACTATTCTGAAACCAACGTTTCAAAAAGGCGTTATCAGCACGGAGTTTTACCCGAACGCGAAAGAGGTAATGCAGCTGTTGGCAAAAGATAAAAGCATTGTGAAGATTTTATACACGTGTTCGTACCCACACGAGATTGAAGAGTACATCACGTATTTCGCAGAACATGACATTCATTTCGACTATGTGAACAGCAATGCCGATGTGACAGACGGTGGCTACGGCTACTATCACGACAAGTTTTACTTCAACGTGCTGATGGATGATAAAGCAGGGTTTGATGGAGAGACCGATTGGGGAGAAATTTTGAAATTATTAAAGACGATTTAAACACTTAATATATGTTTGGACTAACCTACAAAAAATTTGATTCCATGACCTATGTGATCCACAAGGTCAATGGAGCAGTAAAACGTGAAGGTCGCGGACTAAACTTCTTTTACTTCGCACCTGTATCCAATATCCTGGCGATCCCGTTAGGCAGTCACGATATCCAATTTATCTTCAATGAAACCACGCGTGACTTTCAGAACATCACAACCCAGGGACAGATAACGTACGTAGTTGCAAATCCAAAAGCACTAGCTGAGTACTTTGATTTTACGCTATCGGATGCCAAGAACTTACAGGTTGAGAATTTCGAAAAACTTAATCAACGCTTGAACAACGAAGCGCAGATGGCAACATCGGCATTCATTCAAAGCCTAACATTGAAAGATGCGCTGCGGAGTGCAAAGGCAATCAGTGAGCAGATCACCTCTGGGTTACAGGCTTCCCAGGCGATCAGCATGCTGGGTGTTGAAATTGTAAGCGTAGACGTGCTTGCTGTAAGACCAACACCGGAAATGGCGAAGGCACTCGAAACAGAAACGCGCGAAGCTTTGCAAAAAGATGCAGACGAAGCAATCTATAGTCGCAGAAACTTTGCGGTGGAACAGGAACGTAAGATAAAAGAAACTCAACTGAACACAGAGATTGCCGTCCAGGAAAAGCAAAAACAGATTAATGAAAAGCAGTGGGACATCAAGGTGATTGATGCTGAGAAAGCCCGCACACTAAGGGAAATGAAAATGGAAGCCGACCTGGCAGTAGAGGAACAGAAAACAAAGCTCACCGAATTGCAAGCGCATAACGACAAGCGCATCGCCGATGCAAAAGGGTACATGTTAGAAAAAACGCTGCAGCCTTATAAGAATCTGGACTGGAAACTACTGATGGCAATTCAACCCGGTAATTTGACAGCGATCGACAACATTGGCTTTGCATTCCGGGAATTAGCAGAGAATGCGGACAAGATTGGAACGTTGAACATTACCCCAGATCTGCTTGAATCTGTGATCCGAAACGAAAAGACCAAGTAATTAAGGCATGGATTTTGAAAATGTAATTGTCGTCACCGCCAAGACCCGGCTGGAACAACTCATTGAACGGTTTAACACAAGCGGACAGGCGAAGTTTTACATCGACCATGCCGGAGGAAATTTTTCAGAATACCAGCAAGAACATGACGCCTTTAAAGGCTCGCTTGATACAGTTCTGAATGTGTGTTCCCGTCATGCACGAATGAAAACAATTGACCGGGGATTTCTTCCCAACTTCATCTTCAGTGAACGGGATGTTGTTGTTGCGATTGGTCAGGATGGCATGGTGGCCAACACAGCCAAGTACTGTAAACGTCAGCCGCTGATGGGTGTAAACCCCGATCCCAAGCGTAACGACGGAATTCTCTTGCCGTTCTCAGTCAATGTTTTTGAACGTAAGTTTGCAGCCGTGCTCAGCAACAGGTTCACTTCTCGACAAGTTACCATGGCACAAGCCACCACGAATGACGGACAATCGCTGCTTGCCTTTAACGACTTATTTATCGGACCGGCCAGTCATACGTCTGCTCGTTACAATATCAAGCATAACAACAAAATCGAGAACCAAAGCTCGAGCGGCATTATTGTGTCCACCGGAGCAGGCTCAACCGGATGGCTAAGTTCAGTCGTTAATATGTCAAACGGGATGTCAACTGCCTTCCGGTCAGGAACCTCCAAACTGTCTGTCAAGATGAACTGGGAAGATGACCGGCTGATCTATGTCGTGCGGGAACCGTTTCTAAGCAATCACTCGCAAATCAGCCTTTCGGCAGGAATTATTACAGAAAAACAGCCCCTAAAAGTCGAATCGCATATGCCCTTGAATGGAGTTATCTTCAGCGATGGAATTGAGAACGACTTTCTGAAATTCAATGCCGGGTGTGAGGTAATGATTTCGCTGGCACCCGAGAAAGCAAACCTCGTTCAGCCATAAGTGCCAAACCGGGTGGTCATCGGCCGATCCATGATGATTTTAACAACCGTTGTTTTCAATCAGTTCGCGATTCGGCTTGCGATGAACCCTCCAAGTGTTTTCGTAACGCATCCGATCGACTATCTTAGCACAACGCTAACGTATCGGTATGTATATTTTGTTTCCAGGGAGGCACCATCTGCTAACACAATTCCAGTTTGACTACTTGAACAGTATAATCAGCAAGCCGCTGGCAGACACACGTGATCTTAACGGTGCGCCTGCTCATCTGACTGAAAAAATTGATGCTGTCGTTTTTGCAGTAACATCTTCCAACCACAGCAATACGCGCAGGAATCCACTGCCGTTTTATATCCGGGCATTAGCCCTCGAGGAATTTGGGAAACAACTGTCCGTACCCGGCTTCATTTATGGAATTGATGATATCGGTAATGTCAAAGAATTTGCCAGCTACACGATCAAACGTATCAAGCACGACAGCGAAGGTCAGTTTGATTTAAATCCAGACAACACGTTGGTGATTTGTTCAACCCCCGTGTTGGAAATGTACGAACGGTCCGGATTTCGGATTTTACCAGCCGAGCTAGCCGACCGCAAAGTATGGAGTCATCATACGCAACTTCCGTGGGACCTGGTCGAAAAAATCTCCTCCACCGATTCGTGGGAAAACGATCCGTTTCTCCGAAGCCTCATCCATTCCTCTTCGTATGACGTGTGGAAGAAATACCGGCTGGGTCCTAAAATACAGGTACTCTTCCGGGACAAAATGATTAGCGATGACGGTGACATCACTACCACGCGGGACTACAATACCTATGTGCGTCAGATGGATGAAATTGCCGGTTTGAAGTTTCGGGAAACTGCTCCACATGTTAGGGCAGGACGAATTGGCGACATCGGGTGTGCGGTTGGATCGTGGATTAAACTGGCGTGTGAAGATGAACGCTTCCGCGAATCCGACTTTTATGGCATTGAAGTCGCACGTCATCTGTTCGATCTATGCCAGCAACGCAAGCATAATGGTGAGTTTAAGAATCCTTTTGTATTCTTCTCACAAAGAAATGCAGTTACCGGATTGGTGTTCGACCGAAATTCGATGAATACAATTCACACTTCGTCACTTACCCACGAAATTGAGTCGTACGGCAGTCGAAACGACCTGTTGTCCTTTATCAAAAATCGTTTTGACGAACTTGCGTCAGGGGGTGTTTGGGTAAATCGCGATGTTGTAGGGCCTGAAAATAAAGAGCAACTGATCCTGATGAAGCTGAATGATACTGACGGTCGCAACGATGATTTCGATAAAAAATTTAAAACACGGGAAGATCTGGCCACATACTTACGCGGGCTATCTACCTTGGGAAGGTTCAAACGCTTTGCTCAGGATTTCCGGAAGAAAGAAGGTTACAACTTTACGTATGAAACAGTTACTGAGAACGGAACAAACTATTTCAAACTCAGGCTTCGCGATGCTTGTGAGTTTATGAGTAGAAAAGACTATGTGGATAACTGGGAAAGCGAAATGCACGAAACTTTCTGCTTTTGGGATTTCGAAGAATGGAAAACGAATCTACAAGCGGCTGGCTTCACGATTGCTTCTAATTCCAGCGCGTACACCAACGATTGGATTGTCACAAATCGTCTGATTGGAAAAGTGGAACTACTGAACGCCGCTGGCTCGCTCGAAAAAATCCCCTACCCGGTTACCAACATGATTATGATTGCAGCAAAAGAGTAATGAATCATAGTTCAACTGAATGATCAGATTATTTTCATTCACTTTGGAATGGTTAAAATCTCCAATATTCGTCCTGAACGCTTCAAATCATCAATAAAATTGATTCAATCTTCTCCCTGCCAGGGCTACTGGACAACGGCAACCTGATTTCAACATTGGGTTGCCTTTTTTTCAAATCGCGCGTATGCGATTTATGCGCATTAAGCACCGCGCTTCAGTTCCACCAATTTTTCGCGCAGCGCAATTCCAACTCCCCGGTCAATCATATTCGGGATCTCCTTAAATGCGTGGTCAATTTTCTCATCGCGTTTTGCATGGTCACCACTCAAATTCGCTATCGCTGCTTCCGTAGCCAAAACCTGAGCCTTTGGCAGCAATGCAGAAGGCACGTATTGCTTCCAGTACGATTCAGCACGGCCTGAATCCTGCCGGGCGATTGCATAAAAAAAGGCTGCATCCAAAAACACACTTCCCCGAATTCCTTTTGGAATGCTTTCAATTTCAGCGATGTACTTTGTCAGATAATCCTCAGCTTCCTCATACCGGCCTTTATCGAAGGCTACATGATACAAGTAATACAAAACGTATACTTTCATCGGAGCATCGAGTTTGTTTGCCAATGTGAGCGATTCATGGATTTCATCGGTGTTCAGCAAGCCGGGGCGTATACCACCGGATGAATCCGAGATGGTTTTCATCAGCAACAATTCAAACCGTCCGGTATCTCCGCCACGCAGAAAGCGAAGCGCACGCGCGCCATCGGTATAAAAGCCTCCGGTGTGAAGCGGAATGATCGTCATAACAAAAATTACTACCGACAACATACTGAGCAGGCCAAACAACAAAGCGATAAAATCCAACACCGGGTTACCCGATACATTAAGTGCTATTGCGATCAGACGGATGCCATAGGCCAGTGCTGCGAAAATCACACTCGCAGCAGGTCCACCGAGTGCGTAAATTGAAAAACGTTTCGCCAGGTTCCCTGAAGACAACGGCAAACAAATCACCATACCTCCGGAGAGGTTAACATTCCTATTCCATTTGAATTTCCATCCGGTCTCTTCTTTCTCCCACATGAACGGGCCTACCACATACATCCGGAAATCAAATTTTACCAGCGACCCGGCTACCGCGTGTCCGGCTTCGTGAAAACCCACCACCACAAAAAAGGCCGGCACCGCCAGCACCAACAGCGTGATTGCCTGCCATCCGGGCATTGCTTTCGCAGAGGCTGCGCCCATTTTGGCAGCAAAGTACCCAAACCCTGCTCCGGCGAGCATAATAACCGCGGTTGTGACAATCCTGACTACCTTCTTTTTGTTCATGGGGTTATGTTTGAGCTATCAACAAACTTGGATACCCGGTTGTTTCAGATTCATTCTGATTAAGTTACTGTTGCGCATGAATGTTCAATCGGCTATACGTATTTACCGGGAAATCGATATGCACTTCTCAAAAAATCTCACCGAGACAGGAATTGGATCACTGAATAATTTTCGGCCCAGACCGTTTTTCAAGGCTATCGATCAGTGGATTTATTCCCCCGTCATATAACGTACGCATCATCCGTGCAATGGCAGGTTTTGTTCGATCGGGCGTACCGCCAAGCAGGGGTGGATGCGGATCGTATTCCATGTCGAGCATGACGGCCTGCGCGTAGTTGGAGCCATAAATCTCCTGCATGATCGCCAATGACATATCCATACCTGCAGTCACTCCTGCACTTGTCCAGTATTTGCCGTCATGGGTGTAACGCTCATTTGCAGGTATAGCCTTGAATTTTTCCAGAAACTCTTCTTCCCGATACCAGTTAGACGATGCCCTTTTACCTTCTAAGAGCCCGGTCGCACCTAAAATCCAAACGCCTGTACACACCGCGCCTGTATAAACGGTTGTCTCATCTATCTTCCTTATCCAGGTATGTAGGGCTTTATTGTAGACAGCCTCTACAGTACCCGTAAATCCACCGGGTATAATCAGCACATCCAATCGGGAAACAGAATCGATTACCGTATTCGGTACAAGTTCCACCCCCATCACCGTCTTAATGTTTCCTTTATTAATTGCGATAAGCTTTGTTTCAACCCCCATTGCCTGCCCGAGCACATAGCGCGGACCGATCACATCCAAGTCGTTTACGCCATTGTAAACTAATATCCCTATTGTTTTTATTTCATGCGCAGGTTTTCCAAAAAGTGACTCCATGGAAACCGCATTACTATCCCCGGAAGCGTGTTCAACGTCAGCAGAAATCGTTCCGGGGACTTCATCGCGTTCTCCGCTTTTCTTAACAGTACATGAAGCCAGCATAACAAGGGTAACGAAAAAGACCAATTGCTGTCTCATAAAAAGTTTTTATTTGGGTTTATTGATCTGCACTTCTTTCTTACCTAAAACAACTTGTTACCGCCAGGCCGGACCGGGTTCAGAATCGTTTCATAGTAACTACGTCTTATTGACAAACGCGAGGCGAAGCTGTATGCGATCCCATGTCATAACAATCTCACCTTCAGTATCCGAAACATTTCTTACCGTATAGGTAAGACGTTGCGTGATATTGTTCAGCCTTTCAGGGGTAACGGTAACACGAATAACGTCATCGCTTGCACTGTATTCATCGGCCAAATGTTGATCCCAGTTCTTGTTGATAACCATGATCCAGTCAGTTTTTCCCGGTACAACAAACAAGGCATATTTGCCGGCCGGAACATCCATTCCATCTACGATAACATGTTTACTGAACTCTACCGATGTGGCATGATGCGCGCCCGCAACCCAAACTTCATCGTAGGTAACCAACCCGCCCCAAATTGTTCGGCCCCGAACGCCTGGAGATCCATATGCAATGTGAACGTGATTATCGCCTATAAACTCCATTGCTGTACGCAGAACACTTCGCTTTAACGTGTCAACCGGAATAATTCCGGCATTAACACTGTCGGCATAGTTACGGGCGCCTGCTGCAGACTGTATGTGGCCACCGTGTTCTGAATGACTGCCCTTATTTCCGCAAGCAACTAAAACCGTTCCAGTAAGGATCAAGGCAGTAAGATTTTTCATTTTCATATGGGGTTCAGGTTAGTATTCCGAAAACCGTTTGTCAGTCAGGAATTCTTTATCTGTCAGTGTTTTCAGGAAGGCAATGATATCAGCTTTTTCGCCTTCGGTCATGGCAATGCCCGGCCTTTCGTTCTTCAGCAGTAAGCGATCGACCGTTTCTGAGATTTGCACGCCATCTGAATAATGATTCAAAACTTCTTCGAGTGACGTAAATCTTCCGTCATGCATGTAAGGGTCCGTGTACTCCACGTTCCGAAGGCTGGGTACTTTGAACTTACCGCGATCCGACAGGTTTGATGTGACTTCTTCCCGGCCTTTATCGAAGCGGAAGTCGTTGGTGATACCATTGTTTCGGTACGAACCATCGGTAAACAAATCGGTGGCGTGACAACTGCTGCATTTATTTTTGAAAAGCGTCAATCCGTTCAACTCCTGTGCTGACAGTTGCCCGCCCTCCTGCCGAACATATTTATCGTACCGGCTGTTGGCGCTGATCAGGGTTGCCGTAAACTGACTTAAAGCCTTCAGGAATTCGGTTGATTTGATTTCCTCCACGCCAAAAGCTTCCCGGAACGCTGCGCGGTAATGTTCAGACTCATTCAGTTTCTTTAGAACATTCTCGAGTGTCTCATCCATTTCAAGCGGATTCTCCATCGGATTGAGGGCAACGAAATCCAGGTGATTTACCCCTCCGTCCCAAAAAAAAGTCTTCATCCAGATGAGGTTGCTGATGGGAAGGGAGTTGCGTTTACCGAGCCGATCATCAACCCCGTGACTCACCTCATGGCCATGATGCGTAAAAGCCGAAGGCTGCTGGTGACAAAATCCACAGGAAACGGCCCCGGTGCGCGAGAGCTTTCCTTCATAGAAAAGTTCTTTGCCAAGCTGAACGCCTTTCTCCGTGAGCGGATTAGTTTTCAGGTCATATACCGGTTCCGGGAAATTTGACGGCAACTTTAGTTCAACCGGTTGGTTGAACCGATGAATATCAAACGCCATCAGCGTAACCATGCCTAAGGCACTCCCCAACAGAATATTGTTCAACTTCATTTTCTGTTGCGGGTATTGGCAACGCTGGATACAGAAAAGATGTCGGTGTAATTATCTGCAATCTTAACCGATACCGGCCCGCCCATGATTGAACGTTTCTCGGTAATCTTAATCGGTGTTTGGGCAGAGAAAAACTTTGCCGCATCGAACGTAATGTTTACCACAGGAGTTTTCTTTTCAGAAACTTTGAGTTTATCGAATGCAAGCGTTTTGTAACGAATGCAGTTGAGCGTTTTGCTGTCAAACCCGCCATAGCCGCCAATGTGGTAGTAAAAACCTTTCTTGGTTGAATCGGGCAACGACTTCGATTTGCCCTCCATCTTAAAGAAGATGTATCCTGAATTCCATTGCCAATACATGCCACGCGCCCCAGCGCCTACGTCTAAAACACCCTGGCGTTTCTCCGGTCCTTGTGTGCTGCGCAAACTGTCGACCCCAATCAAAAACGAAACCGACTTGTATTTTCCTTTCGGTACATCCAGTGAAAGAATGTGTGTTTCGGGTTGCGCATGCTTTACCAGAAAATAGCTGCTGTCTTGTGGCACCGCATACACGGAACCATCAGTCCGCGTAAGCGTGATGTTGCTGATAAAATAGTTGAGCAACGTAAACCGGAGATTTTCCCCGTGTGCGTTGGTGTACTCTTTGCCAAACACCAGCGGTTCGGATCCAAACGAGTTTTCGAAGGACAGCACGAATTTTCCGCTTTGCGCAAATGTCAATGTCGGAAACAGCAAAACCAGAATAACAAGGAGGTACACAACGCGTATTATGCTGTTGTCTGTTTGTTTAATCTCTTTCATAGTATGGGTAAGGTTTTTAAAAATTATACGTCAGCGAAAGCGACCAACTATCTTTTGCCGTGATGTCAGCAATGTTATCGCTGTTGTAGTGCTGGTTCACCGGATGTTTGTAGGTGAAGCCTACGGTAAATCCTTTCACATATGTTTCGAGGCCGGCCATCAATTGAACCGATGAGCCGCCCGTGTTTGCCTGAAGGATGGTACCGTCACGATGTTTAGCAGCTTGTTCGAAATACACGCCTGCATTGGGAAGAAAAGCAAACACGCCTGCGTTCTGCCAATAAAAGACCTGGGAAGATGCATGAAACTGGTTTCCAAACACGTAGTCGTTGCGGTTACGGGTATTGATTTTGTATCCCGACTCAACACTGAGGCCCGCCTTCTGATATCGAAGCGTGTAAACCGTTGAGAGCAAAAAATCCAGGCTGCCGGTTCCCAACTGAAAGTTGGGGTTAACCAATACGCCTTTGTCTTCGAGATTCGAATCACCCGTTGGGAGTTTCACGCCCGCTCCGGCCATCCACGTATGTTTGAACTTTTTGGTTTTGTCTTCGCCTGTATTCAACAAGAGGTAGTTTCCGATTACCGTAATGTCACCCAAGCCGTGCGAAGACACCACTTGTTCGGTACCCTTCATGGAATTGAAGCTGTACGGAATAAACGCAAACAGTTGTATCCGTTTGTTTACATAGTACCGCCCCCATAACTCCAGCTTCTGATACGTATCGTTTGACGTTTCAGGTTTCAGGTAATCGCTCTGATGATTCATGTACGCATGAAATCGCGCCTGCGACCAGCGCAGTCCAACGAAGTTTTTATTGAACTGCGGCAGAATACCGAAATAGCTTCCCCCAAGCGAGCACCCGCACACGTCACACGCCATCGTACCATGAGCAGCCAGTAACGCGAGGGAAATAAAGAATATCTTTTTCATGATCGATTCATTTTAAAAATGGATTGGCGAAGCGTGCATCTCGTCTGAACGATTCGTCAGAAAGTGTCTTCAGGAATGCAATGAGTTTTACCTTTTCTTCAGCCGACAATACTATGCCCGGCGACTGACCTTGCTTCAGCAGCGGGTCGAGGGTTTCAGAATCTTTGACCGTGTTACTGTAGTGATCCAGCACTTGTTCTAACGTGTTGAAGCGACCATCGTGCATATAGGGTGAGGTAAGGTCAACGTTTCTCAGGCTAGGAACTTTGAACTTACCGCGGTCGCCCAAAAATTCCGTAATGCGTTCGCGGCCAATATCTTTTTCGAAACTTGCATCGAGTCCGTTGTTGCGAAACGAATCGTCTGTAAAAAGATCGGTCGCATGACAAGTTCTGCAATGCGCTTCAAAAATTTCGAGTCCTTCAGCTTCGTCTTTCGTCAAATCCAATTCGTTACGCACATACTGGTCGTACTTCGCATTCGCGGAAACCATCAGGTTCATGAACTGCGAAAGCGCGTACAGCATCTGCTGACTGGTGATTTCATCTTCATGAAAAGCATCCTTAAATTTTTTTGGATAGAACTTGCTTCGCTTCAGCTTTTGCACCACGTGTTCCAGTGTTTCGGCCATTTCGATTTTGCTTGTCACGGCATTGATCGGAACAAAGTCGAGGTGTTTCACCCCGCCATCCCAGAAGAAATTTTTTTGGAATGCCATGTTTTGAATAGCCGGTGCATTGCGAAAACCGGCAGCATCGTCAACCCCGCGACTGAAACGATGAACCGGATCGGAAAACGCCACAGCCTGCTGGTGACAATTGGCGCACGCGATCGAACTGTCGAGCGAAAGAACGGGATCATAGAATAACATTTGCCCGAGTTCCGCACCGGCCTTCGACACGGGGTTGTTTCCAAACGTGTACACCGGAGGCGGAAAATTCGCAGGCGTTTCAAACGCATATGGATCCTTGACCGGTTCAACGCCATCCGCACAACCCGTCAGGAGCAGCGTTAAAATAAATACGGTAGCTAACCTCATCATCATCAACGGAAGTGTTGCCGGCTATTCGCCGGCAACGGCC
>JAEUUJ010000060.1 GCA_016786495.1 Cyclobacteriaceae bacterium | reverse complement strand
TGGGAAACGACATTTCTGCTGTGGGTTACATCGGTCTGGAGATTGCAAACGGGTACATCGGCCGCTGTACACCAGCGTAACGCAGTTGAAAAATTGCGAATTCAGAGCCGATTCAAACACGCTACTGACCTCTTTTCGTTTCGCAGAAAAGAGGATCGCTCAGGGTGCGGGTAGCCCAAGGGATGTGGTGGGAGAAAATGGGTATGAGCGGCAGAAAATAAAAAAACCGGCCTAGATTGAGCCGGTTTTCCCCCTTAAAACCCCACGGTCAAACACTCACTTAATTGTCGTCATCGTTGCTATCATCGTCATCATCGTCATCGTCTTCATCCAGATCATCGTCGTCATCACTGTCCTCGCCCGCGTCACACGAATCTTCAAACTGATCCAGGATTTCGTCTGTGATCTCCGTATTGGATGTGTCGTTGATACGAACCACACCGTCTTCATCGGCCACCGCCCCGCTTAAATCAATGCCTGAAAAAAGACTGTCGAGGTTAATCAACACCAGCATGTTGGTAAGGGTGTTTTCGTCAACCGTGTAGCCCGCCAAATCTTCAATCTCAATTTCAAGTTCCTCGGTTGTTGAGAACTCATATGTTTTACCTTCGTATGTAAACCGGATAAAGATTGAATTACCATCTTCCATCACCGGGGATACGTCTATCTCAATTTCATTGTATACTCCCGTTGCCACATCTGTCAGGCCAAAGCTTGGATTGCTGGTTCCGTTAATCAAATCTACGGTGTAAGGACCCTCAAACTCTACCTTCTCTGAATCATCTTCGCCACTATTATCTTCGTCTGAATCTTCCTCATCGGTTTCAAATTCCATTTCTTCCACGCCAAGTCTGACATCTGTAAAAGTAAGTCCGGTTACGTTTGTCTTGCCGTTAATGGTTGATGAACTCGCCACCGCTTTCATCTGCATTTTTACCCCTTCCAATTTAGGATCACCGTTGTTATCGCACGCTGCCACCAGTAAACTTGCAATGGCCAATACTAAAAATTGAATTTTCACCTTCATAGTTGATTGTTTAGTTAATAAAAGTTGTGTTAAAGTTTTTGGAATCTGAGCACCGGACCGTCCGTTTCATCCTGTAGTTCAAGCTGGGTTGTATTGAACATCGTGACTTCCCAGTCTTCCGAAATTTCATCCAGCAATTCGTTATCGTTATCAAATTCGAGTTCCAGTTCAAGTTCACCATCATCGCCATAGGCAGCCCAGGTTCCGATATTTTCTTCCGAACCGTTCCTCGCGATCACGGTTCCATCTTCATGAAATTCAAACGTGAATTCACTATAGACTGCGGTTTGATCGGTATCATCGAAGTAGTACGCGACTTTCCAGTTTCCGCTCTGCATAACGGCCTCAAGCGCACTGGTATCCACATCGTCATCGTCAAAATCATTATCATCATCCTCGTCACAAGCATCTTCCGCATTTTCAATCACTTGTTCGAGCTGCTCTACATTATTGGCCGTAAAGCGCGCCCCATTATTATCTTCAAGCGAAACCGGAAATACGAAACTCACAAGATCATCATCCTTCAGGGATTTGATCAGGCTGTAGAGTTGCCCATCGGTTTGTACGGTTAGCACGTCAGACACCTGTGTATCGGTGTTGTACCGGGTAAGTTTAATCGGATAAACGAAATCAACGCACTCAATATCATCATCGAATCCACCCTCGGAACATTCATCCGTATATTCTTCCAACTCATCTTCATCGTTAATCACCACTGACGTGTAGTCAGACAGTGTAATCGTAATCGGGTAATGCAGATCGATTTCATCATCATCCCCTTCTGATTCGTCCAGCATTCGCTCAATCTGCTTGAGTTCATCCGAAGTACTGACAACAATGTCTTCGCCATTCACCGTTACCATTACCGGGAACATGATGGTGACGCAGCTGCCGCTATCGAGAATATTATCCGATGAGCCATCGCGCAGCGTTACTTTTTTCAACAGTGTTGCTGCGTTAGACGAAGCGCTGAAGGCCTCTTTAGGGTCCGGCAGCGTAATCTCATCAGCCTCCTGCTGACAACCCGTGAAGGCCGACAGCACGATCAGAAGCATGATTACGGAGTTGTGAATTTTCATACGTTGCCGCGTTTGGATATAAAACCGGCAAAGCCCAAAAACTCCTACCCTCACTTTCGATTTTTTTTCCTGTATCTTAGCCATAACTCTAAAAAAGCTGTTTGGTGCTGGTAATTTCCGGCTAATTTCCGTTTTTATAGCCTAGCAGAAAATTGTCTGACGTGGAAGAAAATCCGAAGAGTGTGTGCAATGAGCAGGTGTTTCATCATTTGTTTGAAACCCATGCGAACGATTTGTACAAATTTCTATACTATAAATATGGTGTAGACAACAACCCAAGAGATCTCGTGCAGGAGGCTTTTATTAAGCTTTGGAACAATTGCCGAAACGTGGTTTTTGACAAAGCCCGTGCATTTCTGTTTACCGTGGCCAATAATCAAATGCTGAACGAATTGGCCAAAAAAGGAACTCACCTGGCGTACAGCAAAGAACCACAAAAGCAGTACACACTCGAGTCACCCCAGTTTGTTTTAGAAGAAAATGAATATCGCGAGCGCCTGGAAAAGGCATTGTCGGAATTGTCGGCTGAGCAGCGAATTGCCCTGATGCTGAACCGGGTAGAAGGGAAAAAACATAAAGAAATCGCTGAAATGCTGGGTATTTCGCAGAAAGCAGTAGAAAAGCGCATTTATACTGCCCTGAGCATTCTCAGGGATAAAATCGGGGAAATTTAATTTTCTTGTCGGAAACAGGTAGGATAAACGCTGAGTAATCTGTTGTATAATCAGGAAGAGTTATGAACCGGGACGAACAACTTGAACGATGGCTGAACGGCACGCTGAGCGCGGAAGAGAAAGCTGCGTTTGAAAAGTCACGTGACTTTCAAACTCTTCAGAAGATCACGCAGGCACTGGAAGCATACCGCGCTCCGGAATATGCGACCCAGGCAGAATTTGTGCGCCTGCAGGAAGCGAAACTGTCGCGTCCGGTCGGAAAGTCGGCTCCGCTTTGGCTGAAGCCCGTTTTACGAATTGCCGCGATACTCGTGTTGGTAGCCGGGGCCTATTTCATCTTTTTTTCCAATCGCTCCACTACGGTTACAGCGTTAGTAGCGGAACGGAAAGAGGTTAACCTTCCGGATCAATCTGAAGTAATGTTGAATGCAGCTTCAGCGATTACGTATTCAGGTTCATCATGGAAGGAAAAGCGCGTGGTTGAATTAACCGGTGAAGCATTTTTTAAAGTAGCCAAGGGATCGCGGTTCGATGTTAAAACAACCGAAGGCGTGGTGACTGTACTGGGGACTCAGTTCAATGTAAAGAGCCGCGACAATTATTTTGAAGTGATCTGCTACGAAGGTTATGTTCAGGTTACGGCAGGAAATTATCGTACCCAACTCAGCCCCGGATCGATGGCGCGACTGATTAACAACCAATGGACATCTCAACATGTTACCCCCGATACAATTCCCGGGTGGATAAACAACCAAACAACATTTGAAAGCCTGCCGTATCAGCACGTACTGGCCGAGTTTGAGCGACAGTATAAGGTTACCATCGTCACACGACACATTGATGAGGAGCAATTGTTTACCGGAGCGTTCGTTCTCAATGATATGGAGTTGGCTTTGAAGGCAGTTACCATTCCTGTGGGTGTTACCTACACAGTAAGTGCCGACAAAAAAACTGTGGTATTATCCGGTGAAGGCAACTAAATCCGCGTTTCTTGCGATTGCATTACTGATAAGCCCTGCACTTATGGCGCAGTCGGGGAAGCATGCATTAACAAGCGTGCTTGATACGCTATCCGCCCGTTATGCGGTTACGTTTACCTTTCTGGATGAAGCGGTTGCTGATGTGGTTTGCGAAATACCAAACCCGAAGTTAACGCTTCGGCAAGCCCTCGACATAATCACATCGGAAACCGGATTGGTTTTCACGGAATTGACTCAACAATCGGTCACCATTCATCGCCCTGCGTTACCTGTTGTGTGCGCCTACCTGGCTGATCGCGATTCGGGTGAGAAAATAGCAGGAGCTATTGTTCAATGTGGTACAGTAACCGCCATAACGGATGAAAATGGATACTTCCGCTTTTCACAGATCGCGAATGGTGCAACCGTACGCATTCGGTTTTTTGGCTACGATTCTCTCTCCCTTTCGGCCCGCGACCTCAGCGGATCCACATGCAAGACCATTCCGCTTACCCTTCAAACCTCGGTACTCTCGGAACTGGTGGTTAACCACTACCTGACAGTGGGCATTCAAAAAAAACGGGAAGGTTCGCTCAGTATACAAACAAAAAAACTCGGGCTATTGCCCGGCCTTACTGAACCGGATGTGCTGTTTACGCTTCAGGCGCTTCCAGGCATTCAAAGTATCGATGAAACGGTGTCGAACATCAATGTGCGGGGCGGAACGCACGACCAAAACCTGGTTCTGTGGGACGGTGTGAAAATGTATCAACAAGGACACTTCTTTGGAATGATCTCCGCATTCAACCCCTACTTTACCCATGAGGTAGAATTAATCAAGAATGGCACGAGCGCCTTTTACAGCGATGGCGTATCGGGTACAATCGACATTCGATCGGATGATAAGGTCTCCCATAAATTCTCGGGTGGTGCTGGCGTTAACATGGTGAGTGCCGATGCGTTTGCCAAAATTCCGCTGTCAAAAAAAACATCGCTGCATGTTGCCGCCCGCAGATCGCTGGCCGATGTGGTGGAAACACCAACCTATCAAGCGTATTATGATCGCGCGTTTCGCGGTTCGGAAATCGAAAAATATACGAAGGGCGATTCATTAAACACAGACCAGAACTTCCACTTCTATGATGTGAGCTCAAAATTTTTATATGATATCACCCACGCAGACAAACTGCGGGTGAATTTTCTGATGATCCATAACAGCATCGATTACCAGGAAACTGAACTCGTCAATAGTACACCCGAATCAAAAAACAGCAGTCTGAAGCAGGAAAGTCGGGCGGGCAGCATTACCTACGAACGAAGCTGGAGTAACACGGTTCGTACTGCCGCCATTGCCTATATTTCACAATACGGATTAGCCGCGATCAACAGTGATGTGCTTAACGACCAGCAGTTGCGGCAGGAAAATGACGTACTCGACCTGGGGTTCAAACTGGATGCTCACTTATCGTTCAGCGATCAACTTGAGCTGCTGAGCGGGTATCAATTCAGTGAGGTTAGCGTTGGAAATCAGGAAGCGATTAACAACCCGGTGTTTTTCCGATTAAAAAAAGATGTACTCCGTTCACACGTGCTATTCTCAGAGGCTACTTACACCTCACCCAGCGCAACAACCAGCATTCGGGCGGGCATTCGTGCGAACTATTTTTCAACCAAAAGCAAGATTCGCATTGAGCCCAGGCTGGCGGCAACTCAAAAACTCGGTCCCTATATTTCGCTGGAGTTACTGGGCGAACTAAAAAGTCAGACAACCACACAGGTCATTGATTTTCAAAATGATTTCCTTGGAGTAGAAAAACGCAGGTGGGTGATGGCGGATGGCGATACCGTGCCAATCATTACGAGTGAACAAATGTCGGCAGGAATTCAATTCCACAAGAAAGATTTTTTGGTTTTACTGGAAGGTTATGCAAAACGTGTACATGACATCATCACAGCCAGTCAGGGTTTTCAAAATCAATTTCAATACGCACGGGCAACCGGAACATACACCACAACGGGTATTGACTTTCTAATCAACTGGCGTATCCGAAAATTCAACTATTGGTCGAGCTACTCCTTTGCCAACAGTACCTACCGGTTTGCCGAGCTGGTACCCCCATCCTTCCCCAATAACCTCGATATCCGGCATCGTGCAACTGCCGGTGTGGCATACCAGGCCGACAAGCTTGAATTATCCTTGGGTATTAACTGGCGGACAGGAAAACCCTACACAAAACCGGTTGCCGAAAATGCGCTTGATAATGGAGCGATTTTGTATCAAAGTCCCAACACCTCACGGCTCCCATCCTATTGGCGGCTCGATGTTTCAGCCAAGTATCGGTTCCGTTTGTCGAAAGAGGTGCGTGCCACGGCCGGAGTGTCTATTTGGAATATCATTAATCGCGACAATGCTATTGATGCATTTTACCGCATTGATAACAACGATCAGATCGTGCTCTTTAATCGCAGCGCGTTGGGTTTTACCCCCAATCTGATGTTTCGGGTAGAATTTTAATGCTGCATTCTCGCTGAAGAACCTTATAGAAAAGACATGAGCGAGACTCCTCCCGTCCGTGCTAATAAAAAATACCCCAAAATGACCCAGAGTTCCTGATAAGGGTGATCGAACCCCCGTGTGTTATCAGCACAATGGCAAGCACTTCAAATTCAACCCTCAACCCGGCTGGTCAACGTATTGGTAGTCGAACTGCTGGCAGTAGACTTGCGTGCCGCCTGAAGAACCAGATTTTATTTTGCAGCAGCGCTATACTGATGGCAATCGTGTTACTTCCACTGATCGTGGTCGTGCTGCTGATCCTGATGATTGATAAGCCATCGTACTATAAAATAAACCAATTACTCAGCGGCAAACGCTGAGTAAGTTAAAGCACTATTAAATATAACCGATCGCTATTGTACTTACTCCCTATCAATCCTGTACAACCGTCCACTATCGGTAATCGCGTATAATGCTTTGTCGGGACCCTGGGTGATGTCGCGGAAGCGCTGACCTTCACCGGCCAGTAAACGCTCTTCACCCGCAACTTTGTTTTCACGAATCACCATCCGTGCAATGTGCGTTTGCCCCAGTGCACAAACAAAAAGATTATTCTCCCACTCCGGCACCCGGTCGCCCGCATAGAAGGCCATACCACTCGGAGCAATGACAGGATCCCAATAGTAAACCGGTTGCTCCATTCCCTCCTGTTGTTGAATGCCTGCGCCAATGGTACCGCCACTGTACTCAATACCGTAGGTGATGGTTGGCCAGCCATAATTTTTACCGGGCTGCAGCCGGTTCACTTCATCGCCACCGCGCGGGCCATGCTCCCCAAGCCATACATCGCCAGTTTCGGGATGCAGCGCCAGACCCTGTGGATTGCGATGACCAATCGTATACAATTCCGGCAACGCACCCGCTCCACTAAATGCCGGATTGCCGGGTGCCGGGTCGCCATCTTTTGTGATGCGAACGGTTTTACCCAAACTGCTCGTGACTGCCTGCGCCAACGGCCGGGTTTCCAAAACAGAACGTTCGCCCGTGCTTACAATCAACCGTTCATCTTCATCAAATAAAATTCTTCCGCCATAATGCAGCGTGCTGCTGTTGGGGGTGGTTGAACGATAAATGACATCTGCATTCTCTATCGTTGTTTCATCGTTTGAAAGCCGGCCCTTGGCAACGGCTGTAATGTTTCCGCCCGAAACAGATTCCGAAAAAACCCAATAGATCATTCGGTTGCTTCCGAAATCAGGATCAAGACACAAACCCAGCAGGCCGCCCTGTCCTGAATCGTTCACATCCGGAATTCCATCGATTGGATCGCTCACCACCCCGGCTAACGTAACGATGCGCATCGTCCCTGATTTTTGTGTGATCAGCAAGCGACCATCAGGCAACGCGGCAATTCCCCACGGACTGGAAAGGGATGACGTTACAATTGTTTTCTTCCAGGGCGTGGCCGTAACAACGCTGCCAATGCGCGTCTGACCTGCAAACGCGGGTTGATAATCTGTGTTTGGCTCAGCCGTTTCAACCGGGTCGCCCGTTACCAACGGTGGATCCGTATCGTCTTTGGTTTGCGCCTTATCGTCACAGCCCGTCAGCATGAGCAGGCTAAATACAAAACCGAAAAAATATCGTGTCGTCATGTGCATTTTTAATTAAATCCTTCACCGTTGGTATGGCAATTACGGGTTTCGCTTTGACACGGCAGCCACAGGCACCCGTTTTTTCGTCCAGCTCCGTATTTCGTCTTCAAAAGGCTTGTCGCAAACCTGACGGAACCTGAACTCCCTTCCTTCAAATTAGTTGATTTTAAAAACAATATTTTTAGTGTCCACCGACATCACACCTTTAACGTTGATGCACGAACTGTAGTAGAGGCCGGGTTCTATCCGATCAACTCCATAGAAAAAGAGTGCATAGTTTTCAAGTTCTTTATTCTTTGAAAATGGATACTTCTTCGCATTGCCCTTCTCATCAAACTCCTGAACTACGACCATGGCATTCTTTGTCTTAAAGATTTCAACCTCCGAATCGTCCGTCTTCTTCGTGATGTTCTTTTCGTGATCGTTATAAATTACCAGTACATTGTTGCCGGCCGGAACAAGCATATGTCCATGCATCCCACCCATCACTACCTGCTTTTTTTGTACGACTCCTGTCCACCGATGATCCCCGCTCTCCGAAAACGAAAGCACATAGGTATTGTAGGTATTATACAAATTGTATTTATAGTTCACCAATTCAGCTTCCACAGACGCAACAACAGAGTTATCATCCAGCGTTACGATGTCGGAAATACTCCAATCAAACGTATCAAACAATCGCACCCGGGATAACTCATAAAAATTGTCCGGCATCAGGCCGGTTTTTACCTCCTCTAGCGTTTCCTGTTGAGCATTGATCCGATTCAGAAAGAACGAAATCTTTTTTTCGTCTTTGTTGAGCCCGACAATGTATGCCCGTTCGCCATTCAATAATTTCAGGCGACTACCAAAGTTGACACCGGCAGGCGCACCCAATTCAAAATTTTTAAGCGAACCAGATTTCCAGAAATACACAAACGCAACCGGATTGTTGACCTTCTTGTCGGATTGCTCTGTGAGCATGTACATGTTTCCGCTGTTGTCGACGGCAAGCGATTGAATAACCAGATCCATGTCGCGTACGCCCGTATCGATCAACTTATACCATATTTCCGAAAACGTCTGACTCACCGCCTTACATTCCATTTTTTGACTCTCCCGGGCTTTCGTGTCGTGAATGCGGGTTAGCAGAAAGTAATCTTTATGTTCAGATGACGAAACAATCAGTTGCATACCCGATTGCTTGAGGTTTTTGTAGGTATGCAGTTTGATCGGTGTTCCCAACACAACCATATCATCACTTACTTCATTCACATAAACCGAAAATTCATCGCGGCTTTTGTTCTCCTGACTGAAAATGAGGTAAGTTTTACCCTTCACAATGACGAACGCATTCAACTTCACCTTCTCATCAATTGTTTCAGATACAAGCTTCTTCATACCCGTGTAATTCAGGTAGTTGTCGAACACCGCGAAATGAAACGATTTGTCTTTGAAGCCAAATCCGACATAACCCTTCTGCTTAGCAGGGTTAAAAAACAATGTACTGGAATACGAAAAACTCCGGAAAGGCGACAAAATAGCTCCCGGCACACCGATTTCTTTCCGAATTTCCTTTTGATCAAGTTCCGGTCCAACGGAAACTTCTATCCGTTGCGACCACACCATGGCCGGGATACACAAAAGCAAAAGTGTTACGGTCAATTTCATATGCTCAAAAGGGTTAACACATTAAAGATAGGCAATGAAGCCTACAATCACATTCAAAAATCTTCTTTGTATCTTACCCTCATGAAAAAACGGTGGAAGCTCACGCTGGGGATTATTGCCGGCCTGCTGGTTGTCGGACTCATCACCTGGACATCCCCCACAGGACGCTTTATCCTGAGCGGTGGACTCGGTCTTGAAGAACGGCCATTCAGTTCGGAGGAATGGAAAGCCGTTACCGGTTCCGAACCGTCCAAAAGACGGGTGCGGATGCTCATGCTGGACGACCTGATGACGAACCGTTTGAAAAAAGGAATGGACAGCGTTGCGGTTAAGGAGATGTTGGGCGAACCCGACCGTCAACATGGTTTTTCATACGACCTGGGCGAATTAGCTCCGGGTATTGATGTCGTTTACCTCGTGCTGAAGTTTGATTCAAATGGAAAGGTGGATGACATGGAAGCAAAGGCTCAAAAAGACCTTCAATAAATTCAAGCCTGCGACAATCTGCGGGAGCGGTGCGTAATCCTCTTTAAAAATTAACAGTCTTAAACTCCCTGACCGAACGTCAACAGCGTGCCGTTTGGATCAACCATTGAAAATTCACGTTGCCCCCAGGATTTAGTTTCGAGTTTTCCGTTGGGGTGGATGGCAAGTTTTTTCCGCAGTGAATCGTACAAGCTGTCAATGTCAACTACCCGCAGATAGATCATGAAATCGGAGTTGGATGGCTCAAGTGCAGGAAAGGAAAAGAAGTGCAACTCAAGTTGCTCACTCATCACGATCAGATAATCACCATGATCGGAAGTTACCTGAAAGCCCAGCGAACTGTAAAAATCAATTGTCTTCTGCTTGTCGATAAAGGGCAGCTTGGAAATAACAGACTTAATCATACGCGTTTATTTGACCAAACTTACGGCAAAATCACATGCCGTCATGCTTGATTGAAATCAAGAAATTACGCCTTGGCCCTCACGCGACTGAGCGTTTCGGGGGAAATTCTCAGGTATGACGCAATCGCTTTCAATGGAAAGGTGCGGACTATTTCAGGTTGCGAACGAATAAGCATCCCATACTTCTCGGCGGGCGAGTAAGTTGCGCTTAGAAAATTGAGCCGTTCGGTTACCGGATAAAATATTTTGTTCAATGCCAGAAATGCGGGTGAAGCGTTAATGAGCTGATGGAGCGAATTCAGTGTCAGTTCAACTACTTCGCAATCGGTAAAGGCTTGCGTAACTCCCAATACCGGAGTTTGGGGTTTAAAAATTCCATGGTCGAAGAACCACCCGCGCTTTGCGAAAAGATTCTCATACTGCCGCTGGCGGTCATTTACTTGCTGATACTGCATCACAGCACCACGCTTCAAAAAGTAAATCGATTGTGGGAGACTGCCCGGCCCTACGATTCGTTCGCCCCTGGCAAACGAACGGTTATGGCGATACCGGCTGAAGAGTTCTGCTTCATGATCGGTAAATGTGCCCAACTCGTTAAGAATCTCAGCATCTGTTATCATTTGTCTCTCTTAAAAGGCGAAGCGCCCCACCCCACCACAGTTTTACTGAACGGTATTTGGGATACTATTTTATTTTCATGAAAAACAGTGACGCTGTCTTTCGAAGAACTGATCCGAATACTGTCGCCTGTGTGAAGTTGGGTAGCATCGGGCAAAACAAAACTAACGGAGTCTCCGGAGTGCCGGAAGATGAAGTAGAGCATCTCATGATTCTTGAAATGATTCTTCAGGCTGTCTTCGCGATACATTTTTGGATTGCCTTCGGTGATCCGTGCCCACACGCGACCTCCATTGTTTTCGTACTTCCTCACACTGTCAACCTCCACCGAAAATTCGTAGCCGAGGGATTGAACAAACCATCGTTCCTCTGCTTCCAGCCGGGTTTGATGCACCGCAACGAGCCGCACGATCAGCAGCACCGAAATAAATCCAATGGCAGCGAGAATCAGAAGATTTCTTTTCATGATTCAACGAAGGTAAGTGCGCGACAGCAATGATCAAACACCGAAGTGTCAGGCGGTTGTCTCCGGCGTCATGTCAAGGCTCGAAAGATATTCGTAGCCCCGATAAAGCAGCAAAATTTCAAGTACCACCGCGGGAATCATAATCACGTAGCTGACAAAAAACAAAACCACGGTAATCAGAAAACAGCCGGTCGCTATTTCCAGGATTCCGGCCACCCGCGATAATTCGCCCATGCCATCCTGTAAACGGATGAGTGCAATTCCGAAAACAATACTCAACGTACCGAAAAGAATAGCCGCGAAGGCGTACGGAACAGAAAACAATTCTGTCTCCTCAACGGTGAACGACAAGGTAAACACATCCAGAAATCCAATCGCAACCGTGGCGATTACCAGCATATAGGCAACACTTTTTAAAAGTGTATTTTCAAATACACTACTCAACGCGATAAAACCGCGCACAAAAAATCCATAAGCGACCACCATTACCACGGTGAACGCGGTGTAGATCGCCTTCATATAGAATTGCCACTCGCCCCTGTTGGTGAACCAGGCAACGTCCAGTGTGCCGAGTGTAATTTGCGATACGAGGTAAACAGCTCCGGCTAACGCTGCAATCAGTACCGTCATTCGGTTGGCATGCGGTAAAACTTTCTTTTGGGTATCCATGACCTGGGTTGAGTTTGTTGAAACAGATTCATACTTCTCTCCAAGTGCAGCCCATAAGATCTTCACGGTCGACAGCCGCGGCAGTACCTCCCCGCTTTCGATACGCTGAATGGTACGAACGCTTACATGGCTTTTTTCGACAAGTTCTTCCTGAGTCAGGTTCTTTTCTTTCCGCAGGGCGACCAGCCGTTTTCCAAGTTCCGGTTGTTGCATGACGATCTTAAAGGTTTGCACAATGTTACGCGTTTAACGCATAGGTGCGCTGCGGGAGATTCATTTTTAGCCCGTCATTTACCCGTCATTTATTGAAATAAAGCCGGCAGGCAGTTTTTGAGAGCTGGAATTACTTTTTGAGGTGAGAATCCAGCCAAACGTAAACACGCTCTTTCACCTTTGGCGGGAAGGCGTGTGCTCCTCCCGCTTCATCGAACGTAATGACTTCAACCGGCCTCGCTCCTAATTTTTCATAGTAACGATTTGCTTCGCGTTGCATACGAAGTGTTTCATCAGTATGTCGCCTGCTGTCCTGCCGCTGCTGATCGGTTTCGGAGCCCCATTCATACAGTCCGCGCGTCATCAGAAAAGGACGAGGTGCAATAAAGCCAATATAATCAGATGTTTTTCCAACCAGGGCCATTCCCGGAACGACCGTCATTGCATGTCGTTTCCGGATAGCATCATCATCAAACCAGTCGGTCAATTCAAATACGCCACACGATGAAACACCAGCAGCGATTCGGTTGTCCATGAACATAAAATATGCAAGCACATAACCGCCGGCGGAATGACCAATGGCTCCGATTCGATTTTTATCTACACCACGTACCGTGCAAAGTACATCGGTGGTTACCATGAGATCGTAAACCTCTTTACCGGCAAAATTTCTTCCCTCCAAAAGCAACTGCCCGAGCCGGTGTTCTTCAGCCAGGTCAGCCACTTCAAACACATCTGCAAGCGTGTCAGGTTTCGGGATTCGCCTGCGCGATCCGTGTAAAAACCGTTCGGGACAAATCACGATGTAACCCCGATTGAAAAGCTCTAAACCGTAATACTGGTCAGCATCACCCGCAATGCCCGCAGGTTCACGGTTTCCAAGATAATTATGCGACCCATCCTGATGAATCGCTACAATAGCCGGAAGTCTTCTATGCTTTGCTTCATCCGGGATGAAAAGATAAGCCGTGATGCAATCAGGAGGAGTATGAAAATCCGTATTGGCAGGTTCAGCAAGGTATCGGATCTTGTACCGATTGCCCGCACCAACATGCACCTTTTCAAGCGTATCGATTCGCAACGCAGGCTTCGATGGCATCACCCCCAGAACACGTTTGAGGTCAATTTTTTTCTGCGCGAAACAGCAACCTGTAAAACATAGGCCGATCAGAATAATAAAAGATGTTTTCATCATTCATAAAGACAACCCACTGCCCAACGGGTTGCTTACGCGCTATTCTTTTTCATTAAACTTCAACCCAAACAACGGCCGCACCCATTTTATCCTTCGAATGATTTCATAGCTCGCAAAGCAGCCTCCCACCGTAATCAGTAAAACCAATACAAATTTCAATCGCACATCCAGCGAAAGCGGGAA
>JAEUUJ010000021.1 GCA_016786495.1 Cyclobacteriaceae bacterium | reverse complement strand
GGCCTGATATCTGCGAAAGTCCGGAGGCCTGTAAAAGCAACAGGCCCCTGAAAAGGGGCCTGGCCTTACGCGATTCAATGAGAAATTGTCGAAAACCTAAATCGCGCGGTAAGGATGGTAAGAGCTAGTCCTGAGCGCTGGTGCCGCTCAATAAGTTCTTGTAGGAATCGGCGATCATCGCCTCTACGTCTTTGCGGAGAAAGCGGAAGTCCTGATCGAGTAACTGAACCGGTTTTAATTTTTTCTTTTTATGAATGAGCGTGTGAACAGAAGGTCGCGAAAGCTTCAGCATTTTGCACACCTCTTTCATTGTCAATAATTCATCGGATGCAGGCTTTAACCGTTCAAGTTCAGTTTTGATCGCTTGCAACTGAAGCCTGATTTCATGAAGTTCATCATCCTGAATGTTACGGAGATTGTTCAACAGGCGATCTTCAGCCGATTGTTCGGTTATCACTACGGCTTTTAAGGTACTGAGTTTGCTGGTAGCAGCAGATGGATTCGGGGTTTTTGACGTGTGCAACATGGTGTTTCCGATTAAGGTTAAACGATAATTTTTGTGTTGATCATTTTGACATTTGCTTCACGGTGTAAGTAAACCTTAGCCGTGTGTGTTGGTAATTGATTGTTTGTTTTGAGCGTTTTGTAAAATCGAATTCAGCCAGCTATTCCAAACTTCGAACCATTCTCAGCTTCGCTATTTGCTTTGTTTTTTCGCGGTTTTAGCGAAGTAGCTCCTTGTTAGCTAACGAAATACCATAAGTAGCCTTACGAAATGTCATGAAACCGATCGCCCGGATGCCCCATGTTTGTCGCACCGGGCCGGCACATTTCACTATTTTTGCCCCATGAAGAAGGGCGATATCCTGGAGAACATTCTCGTTGAAAACATGGCGGCCGAAGGCAAGTGTGTAAGCCGCATCGAAGGCCAGGTGATTTTTATTGAAGGCGCTGTTCCGGGAGACGTGGTGGATGTATCGCTTACGCGGATTAAAACGAGCTTTCTCGAAGGCAAAGCGGTAGCTGTTAAAAAATTTTCCGATAAACGTGCCGAGCCGTTCTGCGAACACTTTGGCCTGTGCGGGGGCTGTAAATGGCAGAACCTGAATTATGCAGAACAGTTAGGGTACAAGCAACAGCAGGTGATTGACAACTTGGAGCGCCTGGGCGGGTTAACGCTTCCCCCACTCCTGCCGATTGTTGCTTCGCATCAAACCACCCACTATCGCAACAAACTTGAATACAGCTTCACCGCCCGGCGGTGGCTGACGCGGGAAGAAATGAACGCTCTTCCCCTCTCCCCGGGGAGAGGGATGTCCGGAGGACAGGGTGAGGGAGAATACACGAAAGTCGAAGCGGGCCTGGGCTATCATCTTCCCAAGAGCTTTGACAAAGTCTTTGACGTAAAAAATTGTTACCTGCAGCCAGAGCCTTCCAACAGTATCCGGCTCGCCATAAAAGAACTTGCCGTAAGGGAGCAGATTCCGTTTTTCGATCTGCGCACGCAGCAGGGTTTTCTGAGAACTCTGTGCATTCGCACGGCCCAGCCCGATCAAACGATGATCATTCTGCAAGTTACCTCGTATCATAAAGCGTGGCTGGATTTGCTTCTCGGCATGATTGCCGAAAAATTCCCGCAGGTGAATTCGATCAACTATGTAGTCAATTCAAAAAAGAACGATTCGTTTGCCGACCTGGAGGTCGTTTGCTGGAAAGGCACTCCTTATATAACAGAGCACATGCCCAAGGCTGATGGCACAGGCGTGCTTCAGTTTCGGGTTGGCCCGAAGTCGTTTTATCAGACCAATGCGCAGCAGGCATACGAGCTTTACAAGATTGCGTTCGGTATGGCGGAATTGAAAGGCCATGAACTTGTGTACGATCTGTACACGGGCACGGGCACCATCGCTAATTTCGTTGCCAGTCGCGCAAAAAAAGTTATCGGGCTGGAGTATGTTGCTCCGGCCATTGCCGATGCGAAGGTGAACGCGCAACTCAATGGCATCACCAACACCGACTTCTTCGCGGGCGACATCAAAGATTTGCTTGATGACACGTTTCTGCAAACGCATGGAAAGCCGGACGTGATCATCACCGATCCCCCGCGGGCCGGCATGCATGAAGACGTGTGCCGGATGTTGCTGAAGGCCGCACCGGAAAAAATCGTGTACGTAAGTTGCAACGTAGCCACCCAGGCGCGCGATCTGAAAATACTCGCCGAAAAGTACGTAATCACTGCCGTGCAACCGGTTGATATGTTTCCGCACACCATGCACGTTGAAAATGTTGTTGCGCTGAAGAAGATTACCGGCTAAAGTTTGATTACCTTCATTAACCGGTACTCAATTTTTATTTTTCATGCGACAAAAACTTCTGAATGACGGAGCAAGTGAACTCAGCTACGAAATCCGCGAGATTGTTAAAAAGGCAGATCAACTAAGAAAGGCCGGACTCCATATTGTTTGGGAAAACATCGGAGATCCGATTCAGAAACATCACAAGCTTCCCCAATGGATTAAGGATGTGATTATTGAACTGGTGCGGAATGACGACACGTACAGTTATTGCCCGTCAAAAGGAATGCTCGAAACACGCGAGTTTCTGGCGCAGCAAACCAATTCAGCCGGAGGCGTTCAAATCACCGCAGACGACATTTGTTTTTTTAACGGACTGGGCGATGCCATTTCCAAAGCATACCAATTCATCTCGCCCACCTCGCGAATCATTGGGCCGTCACCGGCTTACTCCACGCATTCCAGCGCAGAAGCTGCACATGCCGGTCATCAACCGTTAACGTACGACCTCGATCCCGATAACAAATGGTATCCCGATCTGGATGATCTTTACAACAAGGTGAAGTACAATCCGAACATTGTGGGAATTCTGATCATCAATCCCGACAACCCCACCGGGATGGTCTACCCGCTGGAGGTGCTGAAGCGAATTGTGGCGATTGCTAAAGAATTCAACCTGTTCCTGATCGCGGACGAGATTTACATCAACATTACCTACAACGGAGCGAAGGCCTATCCGCTTGCCGAGATTATCGAAGACATACCCGGAATCTCCATGAAAGGTATTTCGAAAGAACTTCCGTGGCCCGGCTCGCGCTGCGGGTGGATGGAATACTACAACCGCGATAAAGACGAAGAGTTTAATCAGCTCTGCCTGGCCCTCGACAACGCGAAGATGATTGAAGTGTGCTCGACCAAACTGCCGCAACTGGCGATTCCGAAAATTCTCGGTGACCCGCGCTTTAAAAGCTATCGCGAAGAAACGAACAAAGCGATCGGTGCACGAAGCAAAATCATCTCGGATATTTTTAAGACCGTGCCGCAGCTCACGTTCAACGAAACGTTCGGAGCGTTTTATAACACCATCATTTTCCGCGAAGGCGCGCTCAAACCCGGGCAGAAAATGAAAATCGAAAATCCGGTAATCCGGAACATGGTTGAGCAGTGGGTCGATGCATCCATTCCTCCCGACAAGCGCTTCGTGTATTACCTGCTCGGAGCGAAGGGAATTTGTGTGGTTCCGATCTCTTCGTTCTGTTCCGATCTGCAAGGCTTCCGGGTAACGCTGCTGGAGGAAGATGAACAC
>JAEUUJ010000086.1 GCA_016786495.1 Cyclobacteriaceae bacterium | reverse complement strand
CAATATGAAAAAGCCGAGATTATCGAAACCCGGTTTAAAGACACCGCCGATTACTACTACAATTATCTCGCGTGGGGCGTTGCGTTTCTACTCCTGTGGCTATTGACGAAGTCTACGTTCATCAGCAACGTGCTGCAGGATTAGAACTAGTGGATAAAAATCAGTTTCAGTCCGAAACCAAACATCACCAGTCCAACCAACAGATTCATAATTTTCATCGTGCGGGCCGTTAACAGCACCCGAAGCTTATCAGACAGCTTTGCTTTTAACACATCGGTTGTAAACACGGTAGCTACGATGGAACAGAAAAACAGGGCAGCTTTGCCATGGGTTGTGTAGCCCAGTTCAGCCGTGGCCACACCAATTGTTCCAATCCAGAAAAATAACACCATTGGGTTAAAGCCATTGATGACAAATCCTTTGGCCATCAGGCGAAGCGGTTTGCGTTCTTCAATGTGTTCCGGATTGTACACAACCGGCTTCCGCGTTTTGAAGAACAAATAGTAAGCTCCGAATGCCAGCAGGATAGCGCCTCCCACATACGACAAGTATACTCGGAAATCGGGGGTATTGATCAGTGCGATGCCCAGGTACGCTACCGCGATGCAGAGTGCATCACTCAACGAAATGCCGATGGCTACGTACACCCCGCTCCTGAATCCGCGTTCGATGCTGGTTTGAATCAGCGTGAAAAATACAGGGCCTACCAGCACCGCGAGAACAAGGCCCGATACAACTCCTTTAATGACAGCGTCCATCAGCGGGTAGCGAGGAATGATCTCCAGTCCTCGAGCTGGGCGCCTTTCAGCACACGTGGAAACTTGTTTTGACCGCCAATTTTCCCCTTCGATTGCATCCAGTCGTAAAAGGTTTGAACCGGTACAACATCAACATGAACATCTTTTAAAGCCGCGCTGCGTTCGGTCGCGTAGTCGTCATTAAGAATTTTGAGGTGATTGTCAATTTTGTCGCGCAACACTTTTGCGTCAACCTTGTCGTCCGATCCGATGTACCAATGATGGGCGAACAACGTTCCGTGCGGAATCCCGGCAACGGTAAATTCAGGTGCTGCGATGTTGAGTTCTTCACAACTAAGTTCCAGCGCTTTGTTCATGTTTTCCACCGAAAGGTGTTCACCACACAAACTCAGGAAGTGCTTCGTTCGTCCGGTAATCACGATCTCCGATTCCTCCAGCGAGGTGAACTTGATCACATCGCCAATCAGGTAACGCCAGGCCCCCGCACAGGTAGACAGCAGCAACGCATACTCTTTCCCCTCTTCCACCTCACCAATCGTTAACGCTTCGGCATCGGGTCTGATATCGCCATTGGCATCGAAATTCTTGTCTTCAAACGGCACGAACTCGTAGAAGATTCCATTGTTCAGCACGATGCGCATGGATCGCCTGTTTGGATATGCCTGAAAACCAATAAATCCTTCTGACGCCAGATACGTCTCGATATAATGAATCGGGCGACCCAACAGTTTTTCAAAGCCTTTCCGGTAGGGATCAAATGAAACTCCGCCATGTACATATACCTGCAGGTTCTGCCAAACCTCATGAATGTTGTCAACCTTATAGTGCGCAATGATTTTCTCCATCAGAATTTGAATCCACGCGGGCACGCCTACGATGATTCCGATATCCCAATCCTTTGCCTTACGCGTAATCTCATTCAGTTTGTTATCCCAGTTGCGGGTTTTGGCGATCTTCTTCCCGGGCTTATAAAAATGCTGAAACCAGAACGGCAGCCGTGCGGCTTGAATACCGCTCAGGTCGCCATCGAAATAGCTTCCCTTTCTGTTGAGGTGGGTACTTCCGCCAAGCATTAAAATCCCGGCCGTAAAAAAGTCGCCCGGCAAATCATATTTTGATAACGTAAGAATTTGCCGCAGGCTGGTGCGCTGAATCGCTTTCGTCATTCCTTTTGTTACCGGAATGTGCTTGGAGGCCGACTCGGACGTTCCGGAACTCAGGGCAAAATACTTGGTGCGGCCCGGCCAGGTTACATTTTTAACTCCTTTCAGCGAAAGCTTCCACCAGTCGGCATACATCTTATTATACGTGTGAATGGGGATGTTTTGCCGGAAGACTTTATGAAACTCCTTCTCCCCTTTCCGGAATGCTTTCAGAATGTCTTTGAAATTGTAGTATTTACCGAACTCCGTGTTGCTGGCTTCCATCAGGAGTTCTTTCAACTCCTTTTTCTGGAGATCGAACGGGGAGGTGTACTCCTGCTCCATCATTTCACGCAAATGCACGCCTTTTTTGAGCAAGGTTCCTAAAATCGCCATAAGTTTGTACCCGTGTTAAGCGGGCGGATAAAAATACGGAATGAGCATTAAAAATAATATAGAGAAGTTTACGCAAACCTTACCTGAAACCTGCCGGTTGATTGCCGTTAGCAAAACGCAGCCGGTTGACAAAATCCGGGAAGCGTACGATGCCGGACAAAGACTGTTTGGAGAAAACAAAGTTCAGGAACTTATGGCCAAGTATGAAGCCTTGCCGCACGACATCGAATGGCACATGATCGGGCATTTGCAATCGAATAAGGTGAAGTACATTGCACCGTTCATTCATTTAATTCATTCCGTGGACAGTGCGAAACTGCTGGCAGAAATTGACAAGCAGGGCAAGAAGTTCAACCGCACCATCAACTGTCTGTTGCAAATTCACATAGCAGCCGAAGAAACAAAATTCGGCTTTTCAGAACCTGAGGTTATGCAGATGATGGAATCTGCTCAATTCAAAACTTTTCAAAATGTTCGCATACTCGGACTGATGGGAATGGCAACCCTCACAAACGATACTACCCAAATCCGAAACGAGTTCAGGCATCTGAAAGCGCTGTTTGATACGTTAAAAACGATCCGGTTAGAGAATGTTACCATGGCCGAACTTTCCATGGGCATGAGCAGTGACTATGCCCTGGCCGTAGAAGAAGGAAGCACGTATATTCGGGTTGGCACAGCTATCTTTGGTGAGCGGCACCAGCATTGAACCCGAACCATCATTTTATACATATCATATGAATCAACGCGCAAGTTTACTCGCAGGATCGTTATTGGGATTGGTAGGTGTTGCTCTCGGAGCGTTCGGGGCGCATGCCCTTAAAGGCATGCTAACAGCTTCCGGAAGGCTGGATACGTACGAACTTGCCGTTCGGTACGAGTTCTATCACGCTTTCGCATTGCTTGCCGTGGGGATACTGCAACACTATCTCCCCTCGAAATATTTGAAAACTTCTGCACTGCTTTTTCTGGGAGGAACACTTCTTTTCAGCGGAAGCCTTTACGTGCTTTGCCTGAGCGGCTGGACAGGTATTGCGATGGTTACACCCTTTGGCGGAGTGCTGCTGATTTTCGGATGGTTGTTTCTTGCGATAGCCGTAGTTAGCAGCAAAAAATAAAAGCCGTCTCTTTCGAAACGGCTTTATATACGATCTGTAAATAAAATCTTACTGAGGCTTCTTGTCGAGTACGTTTGTCGTGAACGTGATTGATGCATCGGTTACCGAGTTTGAAATAATCGGAAGCACCTTGGTGTTCTTGCCCATTTTACCTGCGCTGTTGAAACCAACTTTCAGTTCGCCTTTTCCGCCGGGCATGATCGGATCACGTGGCCACTGCGGTGTTGTACAGCCGCAAGAAGTTTGAATGTTTGTGATCAACAGCGGTTGATTACCGGTGTTGGTAAACTTGAACGTGTGCTCAACCACATCACCCTGGTAGATATCGCCAAAGTCGTGGGTGTTTTTTTCTAACGTGATCACCGGACCGTCAGCTTTGATAACGGGTGCCTGAGGCTTTGCTTCCTGCGCGAAGGCTGCTGAAACAAACAGTACCAGAAATGCTAAAATCGCGTACTTCTTCATATCTTAATTTTTTTCAAAGTTAATAAGACTCTAACAACAATGTTGCCAATAACATTCGAAATTTACGCGTTTATTTCGCGCTGAAACAACGAATCAACCTGCATAACAAAACTTTAACAGTAGTAACCACTCCATGAGCCCGGAATTGCCAGAAATCTACAAGAACAGGACGCGGGTGCGGGCCTGTGGGCTGTGCTGGCAGGACGGTAAATTACTCATGGTGAATCACCGGGGCCTGAATTCCGGAAATTTCTGGGCTCCTCCCGGTGGCGGAATCGAGTTCGGGGAAGCCGCAGCAGACACGCTGGTGCGTGAGTTTCAGGAGGAAACCAATCTTCCGGTTAGCGCGGGAGCCCTGCGATTTGTATGCGAGTACATTCAGCCTCCGCTCCATGCAGTTGAACTGTTCTTTGAGGTTGTGAATCTCGGAGGCGATCCGCGTACCGGGTACGATCCGGAAAGCAGCAGCGGCAACCAGCTCATCACGGACGTGAGATTCATGGGGATAGAAGAAATCCTCGCCCTTCCGGAACACGAACGCCACGGTATTTTCAGAAAGGTTCAAACCGAAGCTGACCTAAAGAGTCTGGCGGGATTCCACAGAATATAGTGGCCGAATTCTGCGTTTTTACGGCCTAAAATATTTATTATTGTACGCTTTCCGCGATCCCACAGGGGTCGGGTATTTCAATCATCAACCGCTTAAAACCGGAACGACCTTGCAGGCGACAGAAACTACGTATAAGCTCATCAAGAAAATTAAAGACGACCGTTTCGATGAGGACAAGATTCCGCAGTACGAGTTGCTTTTGAATTTGGGAACCCGCGATTTTCAGGTGGGAATTGTTGACACAAACGACAATCGCTTCTTGTTGCTGGAAGATTACGTTTTTCCAAACGTTTCGTCACAGGATGAACTCATTGGAGCGCTCGATGTTTTATTCGAAGCACATGCTTTTCTGAAAGCCAACTACTGGAAAGTCATCAAAGTATCGCTCAAGAATCAGAATTTTGTTCAGGTGCCGCAAGCCCTGTTTTCGGAAGATGCGCTGGTTGACTATTTGAAATTCAACGCACACATCAACACCGAAGAGGAAGACTTCCTTCCGGTGTTCCTGAAAAATACTCAGGCAGTAACCGTTTTTGCGATCCATAAAGACGTGAGAGATTGGTTCCGGAACATTTATCCGAACAACGACCCGAAATTTGTTCATCAATCAGCCGTGTTGATTGACGGAGTGATGGAAGCCGCGAAAAACAAACCGGGTAATCCCCTTTACATCTACATTGACCGGTTCAAACTGCACGTACTATCAGTCCACAACGGCAACCTGATTTTCTACAACCAGTTTATCATCAAACAATTTGCTGACTACATCAAGTACATCATGCTGGTGATGAAGTCGCTGAACATGAACCAGCAAACCAGTCAGGTGATTCTTTGGGGTTACATCGGAAAAAACTCACCGCATTATCACGAGTTTTACAAATACATCAACAACGTTGCTTTCGGTGAGCGGCCGGCCGGCATTGAATTCAGTTATTTCTTCGATGAGGCACAGGATCATCATTTCTTTGACCTGTACAGTATTCACCTGCTCTGATTGGGATATTTACCGTATTTAACGACCTTTAGGAAGCTTTAATTCATTCTTCATGAAGAAACGCATCGCCCTTTTTCCTGGTTCGTTCGATCCGTTCACCAAAGGTCACGAAGATATCGTGCTGCGCGGCCTTCAATTGTTTGACGAGATCGTAATCGCGATTGGTTATAACTCCCAAAAGAGCCAACGTTATTTTGAGATCAACCTGATGATGGGCAAGATCCGTGAGACCTTTAAGAATTACCCCAACATCCGCGTAGAGCATTTCAGTCTGCTCACAGCCGAGTTTGCGCGCCAGAATGGCGCTGAGTTTTTATTGCGCGGGCTCCGGAATACGACCGACTTTGAATACGAAAACAGCATCGCCCAGGTAAACCGCAATTTGTACCAGGAACTTGAGTCGGTTTTCCTGATCACCTCTCCGCAGTTTGCCTGGATCAGTTCTTCCATCATTCGCGAAGTTCACCGCTACAAAGGTGACGTGTCGGAATTTTTGCCCTACACGTTGGATCAGTAGGTAGACCTAAGATATTAGATTTAAGACGTTAGAGCTAAGACATTAACTAAGGCCTTTGTCGGTGTTCTTCACCGACAAAGGCTCGTCTGACTATCAATCTCTTTGCAAGTCTTTATTGGTTTTCCAAAGTCACACCTATTCACTCACGACAATAGCTTTTTGTAATACCATGTCGTATTTTAACATGCATGCAAACTCCAATTGCACGAGAATATCCCGACTTTATTACTGTTACTTGTCTGGATTGGATTCCTGTTATCATGGAAGATCGGTTTAAAGAAATCATAATTGAGAGTCTAAAATTTTTGACACATGACAATCGAATTGCTGTGTATGGATTCGTCATTATGCCAAACCACCTACATATGATCTGGCAAATGCTGGGTGAGCATAAACGCGAAGACGTTCAAAGAGATTTCCTGAAATTCACGAGCCAGCAAATTCTAAAGCACTTACGCAACGAGCATGCAATGCTACAAAAACGTCTGGTAGTTGATGCTAAGGACCGTAAGCATCAGGTTTGGAAACGGAACTCACTCAGCATCCCGCTTTGGTCGGACCGGGTGTTCAACCAAAAACTTGACTATATCCATAACAATCCGGTTAAAGCCAGATTATGTATTTATCCCGAAGACTACCATTATTCGAGCGCCCGGTTTTATCAGTTCAATGACAATCATTGGGGATTTTTAACCCACTATAATGGCTGACAAAAAAACTTCACTGCATTAGATAATTTACACCGTACAAACGCCCCGTTGGTGAAAACACCAACAGGGGCCAGAGTAGTTAGGCGCAAAACCTAAGACATTAGACTTGGGGAGGGCTAAAAAAATTGTTGGTTAAAGACCTGAGCTCATACTTGAACAACAAACCTTTAACCAACAACAAAATCACATTACTTCACTTCCACCCTGACACCTTGTGAATGACTGGTGAACTCCGGAGCATACATGCACTGGATCGTGGTAATACCATTTGAGAAGTCACCCTTCTGAGAAACCCGTAGCGCATATTCAAACACATACGTTCCTTTTGGCATGTAGCCAATGAAGAAGTTGGTGGCGAGGTCACGCGGGCTTTCGTAGTAGTACAATCCATCCTGGTACTTGTGAGTGGACAAGGTTGACACCGGTTCGAAACCTGCCGCGCGCATGTCTTTCAGGTGAACGTACTCCAGGTTACGATCGACACGCAGTTCGATGCGAACCTTGATTAAATCGCCTACGTGCAGTTCTTTACCCGCAATCGGTGTAATCACCGGACCTCTGTCGGTGTTCTGTTGCAGGAACAGATCTTTTTTCAGTTTCAATGGAGTTTCGGCCGGTGTGATTTTATCCAGCTGTTCGAAATACTGCCAGTACACGGCACCCCACGCAACGCCTTCATCCGTTTTGGTAACGGTTACATTACCCATTTCCGGTTTGATCTCCCCTGCCTGCCAGGCTGTTTTGAAATAGCCCGTGCCCGCTTCAACTTTTGAATCCGGACGTTTGGTTGGATCGATCGTCTCGTTCCCAACTTTTATTTCAACCAGTTTGCTGCTTGCCAGCGCATCAGATCCTCTGCGCAGCAACGCATAACACGCCTCCACCGTAGCTTTCGTGGTTCTCCAATCCTGCGTTTGCTTTTGCTTCAGCAACCAGGCTTTCATGTCTTCCACCGATTTTTGATCATTAGCCACTTCATCGTACACTTCGATCATCAGCGCCTGCGTTTCGATCGGAGCCTGGTACCAGTAGTAACCGTAATCGCTTTTCCAGTACATACCCATTTCTTCGGAATGCAAGGCTTTTTCGGAGAACGACTTGATCATGGCAGCCGTGGTGGTCTTGTCATCGAAACGATGCAACGCGAGACATGTCATTCCCTGCATGTACATGTTTGTGCTCAACCAATACTTCTTCGCCTGACCCAGGAAGTAATTGAACGCTTCCTTCGTATTGGCTGGAATCTCTACATCTTTAAAATAGCTGCGGATATACAGATAATGGTATTGAATATAGTCGATATGGTTATCCTCCAGGTCAATCTTCTTCTGACGCGCCAGATCTTTCAGTTCATCATAATCGCGTTTGATTTTACTGTCGAGGAATCCCAATGCATTCTGAACCATTCGCCACGTTCTGTCATCTTCCCGTACCGACTTCACGCCCATCACATCCAGATGGCCCATGCCGGCAATGATGTGTTGCGTCATGTAACGGTCTTCGGGAAAACCGGGGAACCAGCTGAATCCGCCATTTGCAGCCTGTGCCTTAAGAATCTTATCCAGGGCACGTGACTGCTCGTTCGCCATTCGGTTGAGATCAAACAGCACTCCGACCATGCGCTTGCGCTGACTTTCATCTTTCGCCTGCAGCACCCAGGGAGTTTCTTCCAACAGAGCCGACTTCAACTCCTGATTCTTTTCCAGGTTCGACAACAACGCGTCCGGCTGGATGTTTTTCCATGTGTCGAACACCGATTTGATTTTAGGGTTCGAGTTTGCGATATGCGATGCAATGCTGTTCGCGTAATATTTGCTGAACGTTTGCTCCACACAATCGTATGGATATTCCATCAGGTAAGGCAATGATTGAATCGCATACCAGGCCGGATTGGATGTAAACTCGAGTGTGTACCGCTGATGACGCAACGTCGTTGACGTATTATTTACCAGTTTATCGAGCTTAAACGTTTTTGTTTGCTTGCCGCGGATCGGCAACGGCATGGTCTCCGTTACCAGCATCCGATTGGTCACTACCGGCAGCACCATTTCTTCACCGTCTGAGAAGTCTCCCGATTTGGCTACAATGCGGTACGTGATTGCCTGTAAGCCCTCCGGAATTTCGATACTCCACTCCAGGTTGGCGCTTTGTTTTGGTTTCAGCGAGAAGTTCTGTAACGAAGTTTTGTTCTTCATCAGGCCGTCAACCGGCTTCATGGTAAGCGCATCGAAAAACTCCAGGCGCGCCTGGCCGGTGAGGTCTTTGTCGACCAGACTGCTGATCTTGGCGGAAAACTTCATTTTATCGTTCTCGCGGAAGAAACGCGGCTGGTTCGGAACCACCATAATGTCCTTTTGGGTAACGAGCGCGTTGGTGGTTAAACCCGACTTCAAGTCTTTCGTGTGCGCGAAGCCGAGCATCTTCCAGCGGGTTAATGCTTCCGGCACGGTGAACTTCACGATGATTTCACCTTTCTCGTTGGTCATTAGGGTTGGATAGAAGAAAGCGGTTTCGTTAAAGTTGGTTCTAACCTTCACGTCCGACATATCCAACTTCTTAGGCACGCTATCCTTTGTCTGTCCACCGAGGGATGGCTGTTCTGCTGAATCGCCAGCTGCTGCTGTGGAATCTGCTACGTATCCAAAATCTGCTTTATCATCTTCTGCCGCTTCTTTTTTGGATTTAGCCGGAGCTGCAGCCATTTCCATGACAATACCCGAAGCGGAACGATAGCGCCTGTAATCACGTGAGTAGTAATAAAAGCTGTAACCAAACCAGTTCAGGTAGTCGAATGCTGGATAATTTGCGCTGCGGGAATGACCTGTATTCCAACCCGAAGTAAACAAGTTCATAGTATGATTATTGAACCCGTTCACGCTGGTCCACCCCAGTACGCTCGAATTGTAATTATAGAACGATGCATACCATTGATTCATTCTAAACTCATCGAGTGAAGCATCGTACAGCGTTGCCACCATTTCAGCCGCTACTTTGTCGGCCTTCCTCCCTTTTACAACAATCTTCCATTCTTCATTTGCACCCGGCTGAAGTTTATCCCGGAAGGTTGCAAAGGAGATGTCCAGTTCTTTATTGGTATACGGAACAGAGATCATGTAATTCTCGGCATACAGCCGATTATCCTTAATGAAGGTATAATGTACCGCCAGGTTGCCACGGTATTCTTCCTTAATGGGAACTTCAAACAATCGCTGTTCTTTGTTCAGCGTGATCCACTGGCTTGACACCAGTGTTCCGTCAAGCTCCAGTTCATAGAGGACACGCACCGCAGGCTCGGACGTACCGGTTACAAACGAAGCCTTCCCGCCCGGCTCGGCCGACATGGTGAGAGGCTTGTATTCATGAACCGCAGGAACGGCCAATGTTTTGGCGGCAGTATTGAAGACGCTGAAGTAACTTACTTCCTTCACCTCATTGCCGTCTTTATCACGGGAGATAATTTCGGCCACATATTCGCTTTCAGTCCATTTAGAGAAATCTGCGATCTCCAGAACTTTACTTTTCTCACTATCGAAACTCACGGAAAGGACTTCTTTCTGACGTGGCCATTTAAATTTGTTAGTTTCATCGGCAAACAAATCGTGCGGAAAGAGTGTATAGTATTCTTCGCGCGTATACAGGCTGCGATCCGGCTGTTCCCACATTCGCGCACGAAATGCTTTTTCGGGCGACTTCAATGCATAAATCCTGATCTGCCCGGTAGCGGCCTGAAATTGCCCTGCCAGATTATTGGTAACGATGTCAAATTTTGTTTTTGCAGGCTTTGCTTTATCGATGTCACTCATCGAAATACCTACGATAAGTGACTTGTAGGCGACCGAAATAGTTGTTGAGGAACTGTGCGTTTCCCCGTTGATATCGGTTACATCGGCATACAGGGTATAGTTGAATGTCGGATCAGACGCGCGATCAACAGACAAGTCAGGAATCGCTTTGAAGTCGATCGTAAACTTGCCATTCTCATCGGTTGTGGTGGTGCCATTCACAATCTCCATTTGAGGTGAAGTTGGGTACCAGCCCCAGCGATACCACCACCAGAACGGAAAGTTAGCCGTGCGTACCACACGGTATTTTACAGCTGCTCCGTCAATGTTAGCGCCTGAGTACGCTTTTGCGAAGCCTTCGGCTTTGATCTGATCGTTTAAGCGGAATGAGGCCGTGACAGGATTGAATCCCACTTCAAACTTCGGACGCTTGTATTCTTCCACAGAGAAATAGGCTTCACCGCTTCCATCGGTATTGACAATGCTCATGTTGCCGGTAAGGCCTGAAGAAGGTGCTGTGAAAACCCCGTTGAATGTTCCGTATTCGTTGGTTATCAGGTTCAGGGTAGCAACTTCCTGATGATTCACATCGTACAGCGTTACATTGACCGGAAACTTCGCGCGAATTTTCGGATTCTTGCCATCGGTTTCAATTACAAGCCCTTTGAAGTATACCGTTTGTCCGGGCCGGTAAATCGCACGGTCTAAAAAGAAAAATGTCTGTGTACTCGAATAGCGTCTGTCGCGCTCATACTGGTAAATCGATTCGGAGTAATAATAACGCCTGTCAATGGATTCCGTACTGTTGAAGTCTTCACCTTTACGGAAGGTTACGGAGAAACTTCTTCGCTCCTCGTTTTTGAACAACGGAACCTTGAAATATCCTTTTGCATCGGACTTATAGCTGGTGCCCTTTATCAGTTCATACTCACCCTTCGAGCTGTTGTAGCGCTGTGTGTAGATCGTTGCCTCCACACCTGCCATCGGTTCTCCGCTTTGCCGATTCAATACAAAGAACTCCGTCCCGCCATCGGGTGCGAGGCGATGAATGTAACCGATGTTTGACACCACGGTGAATCCGTACGCGAGTCCGTTACCGCCGGTTTTAAAATCAGCCTGATGACTGAACAGAACCATGTACTCTCCTTCCGGAATGGCGTCAAGCTTTACTTCCAGGCTGTGCTCCTGGTAGTCGCCATCATCGGGCAATTTGTAGTTGCCGGTTTTCACCGGACTTTTCGCGATGAAATATTTCAGGAATTCTTCTTCCCGGTCAATGTTATAATCCTTGTCAAGTTTTCTGCGCAGCCTGGCTACTTCTTCGCGCGTAACCTTGATGATGCGATAGTGCAACCCGGTGAAGTTGCGGTAGCTTACCCGGCTGCGAAACGGAAGGTTGGGAACGTTGATTTCTTCGATCTCCGCACGAACGGATTTATTGAGAATATCTTCCTGCAGGTTCTCGCATAGAATCGCGCCATCCGAATCGGGGAAACGCTTTTTCGCTGCTTCGCAGAGGTCAAAAGCTTTCTTCAGATCCCATTTGTGTTCATCACTTTGCAACGGTTTATACTGTGAAGCCGATTCAACATAGATTCTTGCTTTCTCAACAGTAACCTTTCCGACAACGGGATTATCCGATACTTGCTTCTCCAGACTTTCAATCGCCTTCTGATAGCGTTCGTTTTTATCCGGAAGAACCAGGTGACTCTTCACGAATGAAAGCCTTTTCAAATCTACTTCCACCCAAGCCGCAGGGTCGGTGTCGTTGAGGTGGAAACGTTCAAGGTCTTGCAGAATCTGCAGCGCATAGAATTTCATGGAGGTAGTATCCTTCGATTCAATCTTCAGCGTTACAAATGTTTTTGCATCCGACAGGTATTCGGCCTTGTCGATTTCGAATGCGTATGCCGGTTTATTTAAGTCCGGCTCCGAAGAAGAAAAGAAATCAATCGCGCGGTGCGCAAGAAAGTCGTACAAGGTGGGCCGAAGCTGACGACCAAGGCCATTACCGCGATAGATAACCGGTCCGTAAACATCAATTTTTTCGGCTTTGCTTTTTTCAGCATCCTGCAGGCTAAGCTTGTATTGCGCGGTTGTCTCCGCAACAATTCTTGCCAGACTCCAGGTTTCGATGTCATTCACATCAAAGTCGACCGTTTCGCTCCGGTTCATGAACTCGTAGCGGTTCTGCTGGTAGTACTGCCAGTACATTTCGCCGAGCATCGAATGCAATAAGGGTTTCGCGGGAAATTTTGCCTGATCGGCCTCGTGCCGGAGCCGGGTGAGATTTTTTATGAAAGCATCTTCCTCTTTGGCATCTGTGAATTTGAGCTGATGAATGTACGCCTTGACCAGTTGGCCCGAGTTGTCGCGGGCTTTCGCCTCACGCTCGATTTCGATCACTACTTTAAGAGCCGATTCGGGTAAGCCTTTACCTTCAAATTCAGCTACTTGTTGCCAGGCTTTGTCGAAATCAAATGGGCTCATCGTGTCAGTGGGTTTTGGGTCGGTTTGGGTAGAATTATTCTGGGTTGAGGTGCATTGGATCAAAAAGAGCAATGCCAGTAAAAAAAGTTGATTTTTCATCTTACTCAAAATTAAGGATACTATCAGAATACGGTAACGTAAATTAAGTCACTGCATAGATGTTACAGCGACTTTTATTCCACAAAATGCAAAAGGCTTAGCAGGTCAAAAAAGGCGTGTTTTGCCGTACTTTTTAAGCCGAACGGGTGAATGTGCAACCCGGCTTAGTGAACACCTGAAATAACTTAGGCAAGATAGCGATTGAGGCTCCGGGATACAATTACCTCATGTCGTGGTAGCGCTCGAACACGTAAGCGATTGATTTATATGACAATTGCAGGGCATGGTACACTTCTTTGGGATTCATCCAGCGCAACTCCTCAATATCTTCTTCCACAGCAGGGCGCATTTTCGAGTCGTCAATGGCATCCATCACGTACCAGCGGGTTTTCTTCAGCATGGCACGCTTATTCATGGTGTAGGTATGCCACGTGGTGCAGATTTTCTTGCCAAGCTTAACAGAAATGTTGCACTCTTCGGAAACCTCACGAACCGCAGTGTCTTTGTATTTCTCTTTTTTCTCCTTTTTGCCTTTCGGCAGATCCCACTTTTTCATCCGGTAGATCATAAGAAACTTGTCTTTCTTTCTCACGAGGCCACCGGCAGCCTTGATTACCTTGAATTTGCTTTGAAGATAAGCTTTCAGCGCTTCATAGTCGGCCGGGGTAATATGCAGCGACAAGAGTGACGTTGGCACCGGCGAATTGAGGAAGTTTAATAAAACGTCCAGGTCCTGTTCGTGGGCGTTTTGCACCCAAACATGATGAATCAGCTTCGAGGTGGTGATCGTCTCTACGGATGCATCGATTACCAGGTTAAACTGGCCATCGGAAGGATTCTCGTCTGCGCGGTACATCCGCACGGGTACATCATTAATAAAAATGATCATGAAAAAGGAATTAGCACTGCATCCAATCAGCAAAAGAATAAATAATTCGGCAGCAGACAAGCGGTAGGGCGATTTTTTACCGGCAATTTTTGAATAAATCTTACTGCAGTAAAAATGGTTTTTGCCAAATAACGAAGTATGCCATGGCGTTCGTAATTTGCGCCATGCCAATCATTAAAACTGACGAAAAGACCGCGGGCAAAGTAGCCCAGATGTTGTTGCAGATCGAAGCCATTAAACTGCGCGCAGATCACCCCTTTACATGGAGTTCGGGCTGGAAGTCGCCCATCTACTGCGACAACCGCCTTTCGCTTTCGTATCCTGACATCCGTAAGGCTATTAAAGACGGACTGGTTGAGGCGATACGCGGGAACTTCGCTGCAGCGGAAGCTATTGCCGGAGTTGCCACTGCGGGCATCCCTCAAGGCGCGTTGGTAGCAGAGGCGCTTAACCTGCCTTTTGCATATGTGCGGCCCAAACCGAAAGATCACGGCATGGAAAACCTGATCGAAGGCCGGGTAACGAAAGGCCAGAAAGTAGTGGTGGTTGAAGATCTCGTTTCCACAGGCGGAAGTTCGCTAAAAGCTGTTGAAGCGTTACGGAAGGAAGGTGCCCAGGTTCTCGGCATGGTGTCGATCTTCAACTATGGTTTCGATATCGCTACCCGCAATTTTCACGATGCAGATGTTTCGCTGGTAAGCCTGAGCGATTTTAGCCATTTGTTGACGTTCGCGGTGGAGAACAACTACGTGAGTGAAAGCGATTTAGTGTCGCTGAAGTCGTGGCGCGTTGATCCGAGTAACTGGAAGAAGTAACTGGTAAGGTTCGACCCGGTCAAATACGCTTCCGGTTTCGACCTGATCACTTCACTTCAATAACCTGCTTCGCTGCAAGCAATCCACTGCTCGTTGCTTCAATTTCAAGTGTGCCCGAAGAAGTTGTCGACTGAACAATCAACTGGCATTTACCACCAAATAATTTCCGCTTCCATTTACCATCCGGATATTGATCGGGCTCATGACTGCTCGGATCACCATTGCCTACACCCAATATTTTACCGTTGCCTTTAATTGCAAACTCAATCAGATTACCTGCGTCCGGAACTTCACGGCCTTTTTTGTCTTTTACAATCACGTTCACCACCGAGATATCTTTTCCGTCCGCTGCGATGGCCGTGCGATCGGCCACGAGTTGAATGCTGTACGCCTCATCGCTTGTTACCTGTTTTGTCGTGATCTTTTTTCCATTGCGGTAACCAATCGCCTCCAGCGTTCCGGGTGCATACGCTACCTCCCACTCGAGGTGACGATTACGCGGCATTGTTTTCTTGCCGAGGCTCTTTTTATTCAGAAAAAGCTCAACCGTTTCTGCGTTGCTGTTCACCCAAACCTTGATGTTTTTTCCCTCATTTCCTTTCCAGTTCCAGTGCGGAGAAATATGAATCACATCTTTATCGCTCCTCCACCACGATTGATAGTAGTAATAGATGTTTTTTGGAAACCCGCACATATCCATAATTCCAAAATGCGAATTGATGTTGGGCCATTCGAACGGAGTTGGTTCACCCCGATAATCGAAGCCGGTCCAGACAAATCCACCCATAAACCACGGGCGGTCGGCTGCAATGGTCCACCATTGCTCGGCTGAACTTGCCTACCAGGGATAAGTAATGTCCTGATCGGGAACATACGCGTTTACCGAATCGACTTTATAAATACTGCGCGTGGTTACGGTGCTACCCATCTCGGTTCCCACGGTTGGTTGGCCGGGATGATCGCGATGGTAGTCATCGATGCTGTTAATGCGGTAATTGAATCCACGCACCGGAATAACTTCATTCACTCCGTTAAATACATTGCCCAGGTCGGCCGCGTACGTACTCGTGCGACCCGGATCAAGTTCCAGTTGCTTGGCCAACAGCGTTTGTGCAATGCGCTTCCCAAAACTGTTGTACTGAATGCCCTGCTCTTCGTTTCCGATCGACCACAGAAATACGGAAGGGTGATTCCTGTCGCGTTTAATTAAACGTTCAAACTGGTCGAGATATTCCGGACTGCTGTTCAACAGTCGCTGTTCATCAATCACCAGCAAACCCAGACTGTCGCACGCGTCAAGTAACTCAGGTGTCGGAGCATTGTGACTGGCGCGATATGAATTGACCCCCATCTCTTTCAGGAGTGCTACCCGGTAATATTGCAGCCGGTCAGGGATGGCACTTCCCACCCCGGCATGGTCCTGATGGCAGTTCACACCCTGCAGTTTTACATGTTTGTCGTTGAGAAATAATCCCTGGGCAGCGTCAATCGTAATGGTTCGGATTCCAAACCGGATCTTTTGCATGTCAATGATCTGGCCGCCCGATTTGATCACCGCCACAACTTTGTACAGGTACGGATCTTCAAGCGACCACAGGTGCGGGTTGGATATGGGCAGCAGTTGCGTTTCGGTGCGGCTTTGCTGCGGGCTGATTTCAATTTTGTTTTGAGCACTTTCTGCTATTTTCTTTCCGTTGCGATCCGTTACGTAACAGAAGACCAGAATTTCTGCGGGTTCTTCTCCTAAATTCTTGTTGGCAAGCGTGGTGGAAACGGTGATGAAGCCTTGATCGTCACGAACAAAACTGCTGGCAAAGATTCCATGTTCTTCGATGTGCACATTCGGAAACTGGTTCAGCCAAACATGGCGATAAATTCCAGCGCCTTCATAAAACCAACCTTCGTATTGAGACGCATCGACACGAACAACCAGTACATTTTCTTTTTTGTAACTGATGTAATCGGTGATGTCGTACGTGACACCTACGTAACCACTTTCATTGTTGCCGAGGTAAAAACCGTTGCACCAGATTTTTGCGTCCCGGAAAATTCCATCAAACTGGATCGTAAAACGTTGTCCGGAGTCTGCAGGATTAATGGAAAAATGTTTGCGGTACCAACCCACACTGTTCTGCGGGAATAAACCACCCACGGGCTTGTAGCCGTGAGACATGACATCGAAGTTGGGTGATTTTTCAAAGGGCAGTGCTACCGCCCAATCGTGCGGCAACGTGACGGATGACCATAGCTGGTCGTCAAATTTTGGGTCGATGGCAGTTTTTTCCGACTTGCCCGATTTGGCAAAACTGTTCGCAATAGAATAATTAAAATCTTTCGAGGCATCTGCCGCGTGTCCGAATGAAAACTTCCAGTCGGCATCGAAATCGGTTTTCTTCCGCGACTGTGAATAACCGGAAATAAAAAGGAGCGTCAGGGCAACAACAAGTAAGCGTTTCATACCATTCGGATTAACCCGAACAAGGTACTAAAACGCGCAGACTTACGCTTTCGGCTTTTGATTTTTTCTGATGCGCATGTTGAGCACTTCGATTGCCAGCGCAAACGCCATCGAGAAATAGATATAGCCCTTCGGCACGTGAACATGCAATCCCTCGATTACCAGCAACGTTCCAATCATCAGCAGGAACGCAATGGCGAGCAGTTTCATGGTTGGGTGGTTGTTGATGAAGTCGCTGATGGCTTTTGAGAATATGAGCATCACGCCCATCGAAATCACGATGGCAATCACGATGATGTACACCTGATCGACCAAGCCGACCGCGGTAATGATCGAATCGAGCGAGAATACAAGGTCCAATAGCAAAATCTGCACAATAGCCGAACGCATGGTATACTTCCGAAGCTTTTTTGTTTCCTCTTCTTTCGAGGTTTCCAGTTTTTTGTGCATTTCAGACGTGCTCTTGGCAATCAGGAAGAGACCGCCCACGATCAAAATCAAATCGCGGAAGCTGAATGCAAAATCATTGATCGTGAAAATTGGTTTGGTGAGCCCGATGATCCATTCGATGGCGAGCAGCAACAGGATACGTCCGACAAGCGCAAGGGCTAATCCGAGGATACGAACCTTCTTCTGCTGGCTGACCGGCAGCCGGCTTCCGACAATGGAGATAAAAACAATGTTATCAATCCCCAATACAATCTCGAGGAAGGTAAGGGTTACTAAACTGATCAGTATCTCCGTTGAAAATTCCATTAGTTCTTCGCTTTATTTTTTCGGAAGTACTTCTTGAATGGCCAGCTCGAGCGAATCGCTTTCAGGTTTTCATCCAGTTTAGCCGAAGCCTTTTCCGCGTTCGTCATGGTAGTCTTGAGTTTCGTGGCAAACGTGGTGTCGGTAAGCAGAACACCCATCGCATTATTCTTGTCGTTCATTTTATCGGTAACTTCCTTCAGGTCGGCCGCCATTTTTTTGGCATTCTCCCCCACCTGTTCAACATTCTCCATCGTGCGGCTGAATTGCGCCGCATAGGTAGTATCGCGAATCAGTTTCGTCATCAGACCATCACCCTGATTGATCTCCGTAAGTATCTTATTGATTTCGTTGGTAGCGCGGGTTGCATTTTCGCTTGCCCTGCGAATCGCAGACATCGATGCGCGCAACTCTTTCGCCATCTCGCCTTCGTTCAACAGTTCACCGATAACACCCTGTCCGGCATTGATTTTTGCAGTGGTTACTTTTAGATCCGAAGTAATGGCCTTGATGTCGGTACCTACTTCTTTCGCCAGGTTAAAGAGTTCCTGGGTATCGGTGGGTGAAAATGAGTTAATGGTGTCGTTATCATGAATCGTTTCATTCGCGGAGCCCGGGCGAATCACCACAATCTTGTTTCCCACCAACCCATCGGAACCGATGTTGGCTGTTGCGTCTTTCTTGATGAAGTCGTTCTGCTTCTCTTTCAGCGCCATGGTTACGATAACCTGCCCTTCAGAGATAATGCTCACTTTTTTTACCGTGCCGATTTTAACGCCCGACAGCCAAACGTTATCTCCGTCTTTCAAGCCTTCCACGTTTTTGAAAATGGCGGAAACGGTAAAGGTTTTACTGAAGATGTTATTCTCCCGTCCGAGGTAGAATACAGAAATCAGGAATAAGGCAACTCCGCCCAGCACGAATGCCCCTAGTTTGATGTTCCGCTTGATTTCCTGGCTTTCCATAAATATTGCAATAATTAATAATTGAAAAATAATTCAAGTTCTTCTTTTGGTGAGGCTTTCAGTTCATCGTAGGTGCCTTCCACTTTGTTGTACCCGTCAAACAATCCGATAATCCGGTCGGAGGTCGTTCGCGCACAACTTAAGTCGTGCGTGATGATAATTGAGGCTGTTTTGTATTTGTCGCGAACTTCAAGAATAAGTTCGTTGATCTCCCCGGCCGTAATCGGATCAAGTCCCGCAGTCGGCTCATCATACAACATGATTTCAGGATTCAAAATCAATGTACGCGCAATGCCAATACGCTTTTTCATCCCGCCCGATAATTCAGCTGGCAACTGGTCGGCTGCGTGCGCCAAACCCACGTCTTCCAATGCCTTCATCACTTTTTCGTTCAGGATTTTGCGGTCATAAATCTTAAGATTTCGCTTCAGCGGAAATTCAAGATTTTCCCGAACGGTCATGGAATCGTACAGTGCGCTTAGCTGGAATGAGAATCCCACCTTGATGCGCAGTTCATTCAGTTCCGCGGGCGTTAGTGTGTTTACATCGTAGCCCAGGATATTGATAAAGCCTGAGTCGGGCTTAATTAACCCGATCATGCATTTAATTAACACGGATTTCCCAGCGCCTGACTTTCCAAGAATGACGAGGTTCTCGTTTTCAAAGAGCTCCAGGTTAACATTCTTGAGCACCACGCGGTCGCCAAAACTTTTGTTCAGGTTGCGGACTTCCGCTACGCGATTTGCTCTGTTGACCTGTGTTTTATGATCTGCTGCCTTGCTCATCTGAAAAACAGGTTAACGATTTGAAGAACGATAAGATCTATGATGAAGATAAACATCATCGAGATGACCACGGCAATGTTAGCTGCTTTTCCCACACCGGTTGTACCCTTGTCGGAATGATACCCGGCATACGAGCTGATGATTCCGATAGCAAATCCAAACAAGGCAGATTTGGTTACGGATGACCAGATGTCGGTATAACTGATAGACGCAGCAGCCTCATTAAAATATAATGCAAAACTTGTACTGTTGATGGAGTTCACCATCATGAATGAGCCAAGCAGCGCAACAACATCGGCAAATACCACAAGAAGCGGAAGCATCAGTGTTGTAGCCACTACCCGTGTCACCACCAGGTATGAAAATGGCCGTGTGCCGGACACTTCCATGGCATCGATCTGTTCCGTTACCTGCATGCTGGCAAGTTCGGCTCCAATGTTTGAACCCAGCTTACCTGCACAGATGAGTCCGGTAATCAGCGGACCGAGCGAGCGCACCACCGCTTGCGACACAAGCGAGGGCAACCACGACTCAGCGCCAAATGACGAAAGGGATGGGCGTGACTGCTTGGTGAATACAATCCCCGCAAGGAAAGCGGTAAACGAGATCAAAAAAAGCGACCGGTAGCCGACAATGTAGCACTGGTTAAGAATCTCCTTGGTTTCGTACGGGGGAAACAGTGCTTCCTTGAAGAAATTCCGGATGAACTTAAAAATGTCTGCGGTACGAAGTAAAATGTTCCTAATCTTCATGGATCTGTCGTGCAAGGAGCATGATAGAAATTGTGCCAAAAACCCATTCGCAGCCAGTGACGCAGGATCGGGTAAAAAGCCGGTAAAAGTAATTTAATTATGAGTGGCGTGGGGAATTTTATCCTCACAAAAATTCGATTTTTTCGTTTTTTGAAGGGAATCTTTCCGTGACTACTTTTCAGGACAGATGGATTCAATCACACACATTGCGCTGGGCGCAGTTATCGGGGAAGTGGTGGCAGGCAAGAAACTCGGCCGGAAAGCCCTCCTGATTGGCGCAGCCGCCCAAAGCCTCCCCGACCTGGATTTTCTGCTCGGGTTTTTTCATACCCCGGTAGAGGATTTACTGGTTCATCGGGGGATAACACACTCCTTTTTATTTAACATTCTGTTGACAATCGGGCTGGCGTACGCGATGAAGCGATGGCTGCGCAGCGAGAATCCGTTGACGCTCCGGCATTGGATGATCTTCCTGGGAATTGAACTGCTCATGCATCTCACCCTTGACTCCATGAATTCCTATGGTACGGGTTTGTTTGAACCGTTCAGCAACACGCGAATTTCATTTAATGTAATTTTTGTAGCCGATCCGCTTTTCACGATCTGGTCGCTGATCGCCATGGTAGCGTTGTTCTTTAAGCGGTTAAAAGAACCGGTCCGCATGCGGCTGGCGATTAGCACGCTGGTCGTTAGCGCAGCGTACATGATTATCTGCCTTGTTAACAAATCGATTATTGACAGTCGTGCACGTGAGGCGTTTGCGAAAAAAGACTTGAGTCCCAAACAGTATTTTACATCCCCCACTCCGCTCAACAATATGCTTTGGTACATTGTCGCAGAAGCGGACTCAGGTTTTTACATCGGTTACAGCTCGGTGTTTGATAGTGATCCGAATATTCGTTTGGAATTCTATCCGCAGAATAATTATCTGTTAACCGGAGTTCCAAATCCTGACGAAGTAGCCCTGCTCAAGAGATTCTCAGAGGGATATTACACCATCGAGAAAGTTGAAGAGACCGTGGTGCTGAATGACTTGCGTTTCGGACAAATTGCCGGCTGGGACACGCCACGCGCGAGATTTGTTTTTTATTTCTTTCTGGAAAAACCGGATATGAATTCGCTGGCGGTTCAGCGTGGACGATTCACCGGATGGAACAAGAAAACGTTACGGTCGTTCTGGTTAAGGATTAAAGGAAACTAGTCGAACCGGGATTGCGAATCAGATCTGCACGTTCAGACGTTATTCCGGATGACGGATGCGAAGCGTGAACAGGAATAACATAAACCGGAAGAAATTATACGCGAGGGCTTCTCCGATCGTATTAAAAAGATTTGCACGTTTCTTGAATGCCTCCGGAGTTATCTGCACGCAGTCGTTTTGAATGATCTTCCTGAGGCGCGATTCAATTTCACCGGCCAGTTCCGGGTCAATCACTTCGAGGTTGAGTTCAATGCTCGCGTACGCACTTAAGTTGTTCACATTATAAGATCCCACGGTTGCCATTTTCCCGTCAACCGAAGCAATCTTCCCGTGCAGTACATTTTTTTTATACTCCCAGATCTCAATTCTATTTTCGAGCAGCCATTGATACATGTATCGCTCGGCATACTTGGCGATGGGTATGTCGGAATTTTCGGTCAGGATCATTTGAACTTTCGCTCCCCTCCTTGCGGCAGCTTTCAGGCTGCGCTTAAACTCATAGCCCGGCATGAAGTACGGTGTCATAACCACAACCGACTCACGCGCCTCTCGCAGCATTTTTAAATACATCCGGGTGATCTCCTGGCGTCTGCCGACCCAGTCGTTCACGCGGACACCGATTTCACACTGACCGGCCTTTATCGGGTTAGCGGGTCGATCCTTCGGAGGCCGCAACTTCATCCGCTTGCGGCAAACTTCTTCCAATTGCCACGACACTGATCCTTTACAATACAGGCCCCAGTCGAGCCATGCGGTTGCTTCGGGCGTGTCATTGTAGCGGTCGCTGATATTTAACCCGCTCACCAAACTGTGATAACTGTCGACAACCACAATTTTATGATGCAACCTGCGGCCGAGATAAAATTTATTGCTTTTGAAGAAGGGTTGAAACCAGCGAAAATAAATACCGGCTTCTTTCCAAACATCGATGAAGTTCCGCGACAATTTCTGCGATCCGTACGCATCGAGTAAAATATAAATTTTTACTCCGCGTTGCGCAGCCGCGATCAAGGCTCTGCTGACCGATTTGCCGGTTGCATCGGGATCGAAAATATAGAACTGCAGATGAATCCGCTCTTCGGCCCCGTCAATCAGTTTTTGAAGCAACGCGAAATATTCCGCTCCGCCTCGGATGAGGGCTGCCTGGTTGCTGGAGGTGTTCTGTGTACGATTGCGTTGTACGCTAAGCATGCGAAAAGATAGAAGAAAGTAATGATTCCCGGCTACGTCCGGATGTCCAACAAGTCTGACCAACACGGTGTTTGTAGAAAGTTCTCCACCCGTTCTTTGCCAAGGTTAGTAAAAAACGGCTTTCCGGCATGGCACGGAGTTTTCACCTGTGTCGGAAAAACATACTATGAAACGACTTCTGATAACCGCAGTATTGCTGGCAAGCCTGCAAACTGCTTTTGCACAAAACCTGCTTGACTCTTTAAAAGGTCATTGGACCATCACTAAAATTACCCCGAATGCAAAAAGCGTCACGCCCGGAACACTGCACTTCAGCGATGACGGCAAGTTTGTAAGTTCGGGCCAGCCAATGGGTTCGGTGCATGCATTGTACAGAACAAACGAAACAACATCAACCGTGGTTATTGAGGATGGTGAAAAGTCGCTGGCGGAATGGAAAGCGGTTGTGAAAAAAGGTGTGCTAACACTCACGCGTACCAATCCCAAAAAGAAGCGTGAGTCCGGGGTGGCTATTACCGCTGTTCGACAACGACAGTAAATTGATGTTAACACGAAGAAGGCTAACCAGCCTTCTTTTTTTTGCCAATTTCTTCTGCTTCATCGATCGAATGCGAGCTGTAGAGGTCATTCTGCTTTAGTGCGATCTTCGAAAGCTTCACATAAAACTTCTTCAACACCTCCAACTCCTCTTCCGTCAAATCTTCAATATCAATCAGGCGATTGCTGGCGTTTTTCTGTGAAGCAATCAGTTCATTTAACTTCAGGTGAATTGCCACCGTATCTTTATTCTGCGATTGCTGGATCACAAACACCATCAGGAACGTAATAATCGTTGTTCCGGTATTGATAACAAGCTGCCATGTATTGGAATAATCGAATATTGGTCCGACCAGAGCCCAAATGATAACGATACTCATAGCGATAATGGACGCAACCGGCCGTCCTGCAGCTTTTGTTGCCGCGTTTGAGATCTTATTAAAGACTCGTCCCAACGGAGAGCACTCAACTGTTTTCACTGCCATAACCCGCTATCCAAGTTTTTTAAGAATTCGCATCAACACTTTTTCCTCACACGTTAGCTCGATTGAATCTTCAGCTTCCGTGGTTTCTTCCAGCTCTTTTAAATATCGCGTCAGGCTTTGCTCCTCATACAGTTTCACGATTCCAGGGTGCACATAATATTTCCGGCAAACTGTTCGCGTGTTACCCAGTTTCATGCTTACCTCATCAAGTGCCGCAACAACGTTCTTTTTTACCTGCGGCTCGCTCTCGCACGGACCGAGATTTTTAAAGCACGAAAGTACGGTAAGTGACCCGGCCCAGGTTCGGAAATCTTTCGCCGTGAAATCATTGCCGGTAGCCTCCCGGATGTAGTTGTTCACCATACCGGAATCGACTGTACACCGTTCACCCTGTTCATTGATGTATTGGAAGAGCTCCTTTCCGGGTATGTCCCGACAAGCTTTTACAATTTTGGCGAGCCTTTTATTTTTTAAGCTAATGGCGTGGTGTATCCCCTTCTTTCCCTTGAACGAAAAGGCAATTGTGCCACCGTTAATTTTTACATGACCGTCTTTCAGCGTAGTAAGGCCATACGAGCCGTACAATTTTTCATATTCGCTGTTACCCACACGGATAAATGTTTTCTCCATGAGACTCACAATGGTAGCCAGCACTTTATCCTTCGACAAGCTGGACGAACCCAGGTCAGCCTCAATCTTTTTCCGGAGTGCAGGAAGGTGTTTTCCGAATTCCAGCAGCCGATGAAACTTGGTTTGATTTCGCACCTCGCTCCATTGAGGGTGATACTTGTATTGTTTGCGGTTACGAACATCAAAACCTGTTGCCTGGATATGACCGTCCGCTTTGTCGGAAATCCAAACGTTTGTCCAGGCGGGCGGAATTACCAGCTTTTTTATCCGGATAAGAATGTCTTTGCTTTTGACGAGTTCTCCGCTGCTAAAGCGATATGAAAAGCCGGTTCCTTTTTTTATCCGCAGAATACCGGGCGCAGAATCGGAAACGTATTGAAGGCTGGCAACCTTGGCCGTAAATTTATAATCGCGGTGCAGGCGGCTTGATGCTACCCGCGATACGTTAGCTGCGGCTACCATGGTTGTTTAGGAGTTGATGCCGGACGATTGAAAGCCCACCATACCGATAGCCAGCAGTATCATGAAAAATGAGCGGATAATGAGGAGCCAGTCGTTATTCACATATCCGTACCCCATATTGGTAAAACTTAACCAAATCGGTTCCGTTTTAACCTTTCTCAACTCCGACATCCTGCTCCTCAAAAACCGGCTCATAACATTACAACTTAATTGTGTGTCTTGTCTTTCTTTTGAATCTCTTCAACCGACTTAATGAATTCGGATATCTTATTGTCTGAATACATTCCATAAGAATCCACCAATGTTCCTTTGCGACCATCGGAGGTTTGCAAGAGATACAAAATTGAATTGTCGTTCGGATCGGAATATCCTTCGAACCGATAGAAGTTATCAATTTTCACCTCGGAAGGTCCATAGAACTTCTGATCGGAGGTCGAGGCTCCCGTAAGGCCCTTACCTTCCACCTTAAAACTTTCCGTATATCCGTCAAGCACGGCCGTGTTCATGCAAGACGTTAAGGTTGTCATGGTTTCGGGGGTATTTGTTATCGTTTTCATAGCCTTCGTTTTTGCAGTATGTATAGAAAATTCACTGCCACAAAAAAACAGCGTAAACAGACTGTTTTACATGTTTATTGGGGAATAATATTCCCAAAGCTGTAGATAGATCCAATAAAAAAAAGCTACCGGTTCCGATAGCTTTTACTGGATTCGATTCGCGACCTTACTCCTTGTCGCTCCGGCCCGCCAGTTTGTTAATCTTTTCTGCCAGACGCGTTAATTTTTCATCTGTTTCGGCTTCTTCATCTTTGTTCGCTTCGAGCAGTTCCGCGCATTGCACGCGGCCCAGCACGGTAGCGATTGTCCGCAACGTTCCGTATGAAGAAATTTCGTAGTGCTCGGCTTTCTGAGCAGCCGCGATCAATGCCACATCGCGTGCGTTACCGGAACTGTGATCACCGATTGCCTCTTGTCCTTCCTCAACAAGGCCTTGCATAGCAGGACACTTCTTTCCCTGAGGTTTTATCTCCAGCAATGAAAAACACTGCTCAAGTCGTGAAATCTGCGCAAGCGTCTCTTTATGATGCGCTTCAAACGCGTCTTTCAACTCTTCGTTATACGAAGCTTTGGCAAGTTTCGGTAAGGCTTTCGCCAAATGGTTTTCGGCCCAATAGATATCTTTCAGCATATCTTCAAAAATATCTTCGAGTGATTCCTTCGAAGACTTAGCACTCTTGGTGGACTTGCTTGCTTTTACATCGCGCTTGACAGCGGTCTTCTTCGCTGCCGTCCGGGTATTGGTTTTCATAGGTGTGTTGTTTTTTGATCTATCGATCAAAATGAATACCGAACGCAAACCTTTGTTTTAGCGCCAATCAAACGCAAGGTTGTGTAGGAAAATCCCCGGTTCCCCGCTAGCGTCCGAAACGAAAATACTCCAAAAACTTGTTTGGTCTGCCGGCCATGGCATCGGAAAGTATTTGCATCCCCATAACACTGAATGTGATCCCATTGCCGCCAAATGCAAGTACAAAATAAGCGTTGGGATAATCGGGATGTTCACCGATGTAGGGCAACGCATCTTTCGTTACCCCAAAGGTGCCGGCCCAGGCATAATCCGGAATCAGTTTCAAGCCTTCAAATTTGCTTGAAACTTTCTCCAGTAATACATCCTGCTTTTTATCGATTAGCCTGTCGCGTCTCTCCGGGTTTTTGAATTGCTCGTCTTCCCCGCCCACCAGGATCCGGTCATCATCGGTTGTCCGCATGTAGAGATACGGATCTTCGGTATCCCAAAAAAGGGTACGTTTTAGATACGCTGGAATTTTAAGTGGTTCGCTGATAAAGGCGAACGTACTGATCAGGTCCACCACCTTGTCCTTCAGCATGGCCTGGCTTTCATACCCCGTTGCGTACACGATTTTCTTCGCGGCAATCTGGTGACCGCCAGTCACGGTAACTTCGCATTTGGTTTTCAGGTAATCCACATGAATCAATTCGGTATGATCAAAAACTTTCAGTCCGTAACGCTTAACCGATTGTTCGATGAGGCACCGCACAAGTTGATACACATCGGTAGAAGCACCAACATCCGAGAGGATTGCGCCTTCCCCCATTACGCCAAACGCTTGTTTTAATTTCGTCTTGGAAAGCCATTTAACCGTTAAGCCGATCCGCTTCCGCGCTTCGAATTCGGTTGCCAGCCATTCCACGTCACGCTCGGAATGAGCAATGTACGCGCTCTGCTTGAGCTGGAAACCGCAATCTGCTTTCAGCGACTTGATGAGCGCGGTCAATTTTTCAATTGCATTTACGCCTTCGAGGTATGTGTCAATAGCTGCATTCGGTCCAACTTTTTTGATCAGTGCGTACAGTGGTTCGTCAATTTCATATTGCAGCAGCGAAGTGCTTGCACTGGTACTTCCAAGCGAAATGTCGCGTTTGTCAATGAGGATGGTGCGATAGCCTTCACTGGAAAACTGGTACGCAATTAACGCACCGGTAATACCTCCACCCACAATCAGTACATCGCATGCAATATCTTTCTGCAGCGATGGATAGGTACCAATTAAACCGTTTTTCAATAACCAATAGGGTTCTTTCGAGCGAAGCTTCATATGAAAGGATAAAAAAAGGCCGTCCGAATCGGGCAGCCTGTATGGATTGTTAAATGTGTAATGTTATGCCGGATGTTATTCCCCTAACTGACCCTTCTCGGCCATCTTCTGCATTTTCTTGTTAGCGTAGATCGCAACTTCCACCCTTCTGTTCTTTGCCCGTCCGGCATCCGTATCATTCGAGTCAAGCGGTTGTGTTTCACCATAACCTTTTGTTTCGATACGGCCAGCCTTAATTCCTTTTTCCTTCAGATAGTCTTTCACCGCATCCGCACGATTATCCGACAGGCGCAAGTTATAAGCATCCTCTCCGGAGCTATCCGTATGACCTTCAATCAGAATATTGGTATCATCATACTTTTTCAGCGTCTTGGCCAAATCATCCAGATTTGATTTTGTGGTAGGCTGAAGTTCAAACGAATTGAGGTTGAACTGCAGACCGGAATTAAATGTGATTAGAATTCCTTCACCCACGCGTTCAACGGTTGCCCCTTTGAGGTCGCGCTGAAGCTCTTCTGCCTGTTTATCCATCTGGCGGCCAATAACGGCTCCGGCCGCACCACCCACGGTGGCACCGATGATGGCACCCACAACGGTATTGTCGGACTTGTGGCCGATGAGTCCGCCAATGGCGGCACCAGCCCCTGCACCAATGGCTCCGCCTTTCGTAGTGTTAGACGCTTTACAACTGAACAGGAGTTGGAAGACCAGCACAGTTATCAACATCAAGCAGGCTGTCATCAGCGATACAATCTTGTTTCTCATACGCATCATCATTAGTCGTTGTCAAAAACAGCCTTCAAACGTTCACCCAGTCGTTCCATCTCAACTTTTACGTCACTGGCTGTATTTTTTGCGTTTTGCTGAATATCATCCCAGGTGTTGTCAGACGATGACTCAATCTGATCGAGTGCGCGTTCCACCTTCATGCGTTGATCGGTGAGGTTATCCCGTAATTCTTCGACATCTCCCCTGCTTTTTTCCGCAGCGGTTTCCAGTTTTTTAGAAAGTTTATCGAGGTCATCGTTAATGTCATCGCGAAGAGTTCGCAATTGGCGCGCAACATCTTCTTTTTCCTTTCGAATGTCGCGTTGAACATCTTCCTGGGCCTTTTCAGCTTTCTTTTCAGCGGTTTGTGTGCATTGATAAAAACTGATCGACGCAAGTGTTAACGCTGACACTATGAGTATTTTTTTCATATTCGGTTGTTTTGGTTGTTTTACTGACAGGGTGTTGCAGTCCGGAACAATTCCGGGCTGCATCCTGTACACTGACTATAAATCGGCCAGTTCTTTTCTGATATCTTCCTTTGTCTTACCCAGGCGTTTCTGCAAACGGCCGAGCAATTCATCTTCCTTGCCTTCCGCAAACGTCAAATCATCATCGGTGAGCTCACCGTATTTCTGCTTCAGTTTGCCTTTAGCTTCGTTCCAGGTTCCCTTCAATTCAAGTTTGTTCATGGTGATGATTGTTTTAGTGTTAAACTTTTACGCGTTCACTGGTGTGGTTGATGGTTTCCTTTCCCTGCTTTGCGAGGCGATCGATTTTTGAATTGAACTGTTCGCGGAGCGCATCAAGCGACTCTTCTACAGAACTCAATAGTTCGTCTTTCAACTTAGCAGAACCTTTCACCAGGCTTTTACGGGTTTGTGCACCGCTTGCGGGTGCGAGAAGAATGCCTGCGGCAACACCGAGTGCTGCCCCTGCGAGTAATCCTCCGATTAGACTTTTTGCGTTCATAATTTTTGTTTTTAAGTGATTGAGTTAACTCCGCCTTTCAGACGGATTCCTGAAGCCGGTAGAAGAAAAGCATGTGCCAGTTGCGTAATGCCGGGAGGTGATCTGTCTTTGCAACCGTTTATTGCCTAAAACAATTCTTTAAAAACGTTTCAGCGAACGGCCGCTCGATATGACGAATCTGCTTCTTGTAGAATTGTGCCAGTATCCGGGGAGAACATTCTACATGAAACTGGCTTCCGGCCATTAAAAAACGAATAAAAGCTACATCCCTGAATGGTACGAAGATGTATAGGTGGTTAGGAAACAACCAAAATACGATGACAACCTTTGCTAAACTTGTAACACCGGAAGAGCAGGCTGTGCGTTTTTTCAAGGAAGTAAAAAATGAGCTTGGCGCTGACTCCACTCAACAGGTTGTGACCATTGTTCGGTGCGTGCTTTCGCAATTGCGGAAAACCTTAACGCACGAGCAAGCCTCACAGCTCATTCGAAAATTGCCCGATGTATTCCAGTTGTTGCTGGTCAGCGGATGGCGCTACGATGAGAAAGAGGCATCAATCAACCACCTGGATGAGTTGGCGGATCAGGTCTACAAACAAACGCTAAGGGAAAAAAGGCTGTTTTCGAGTGAAATTGACGCATTAAACACCGTCCTGCGGGTCGTTAAAAAATTAGATAAGTTCTTCGGACTGTTGGGTCTAAACCTGTTACGCTATACGATAGCCGAAGAAATCAAGCAAGCAGCTGCCATGGAAGATGCTGCCTAAATAAATCTTCCAGACATATTAAAATCACATTCATCAACTAAACTCAATAATTTATGTTACGCTGGGCAGTTATCTTTTTTATTATCGCTATTGTAGCGGCTCTTTTTGGATTTGGCGGAATTGCAGAAGGTGCGGCATCAATCGCACAAGTTCTGTTCTTCATCTTCATCGTGTTGTTTCTTCTTGCGTTGATTTTTGGCGCGACCATTTTCCGGAAGCGATAATCACGAAGCATTAACATCACGAACAAATGAAAACAATCATCAGAATTCTATCCGCAAGCGCGTTTGTGGCGACAGTCACACTAAGCTCGTGCGTGTCTGACACGGTTGCTACACGTCCGGCCGAACCGGTGGTAGTTGTTCCTGCGTCACCCGGCCCCAACTATGTTTGGGTAAACGGGGCATGGCACTACAACCGGCCGAAACGGGCGTATGTATACCGTGAAGGATACTGGGTGGTTCCGGCACGGCCCGGAAGAACTTGGGTTGACGGACACTGGATTCAAACCAGCAGAGGCTGGCGATATGTAAAAGGGCACTGGCGCTAGTGCCCTTTTCTTTAAATAATTTTTTCTCGTTTCAACAAAGATAGATGGGTATGGGACAGCCGGGAAATATTGAAACGTTCAATGATCTGATTCGCGCACACCGCGACAGAATTTCAGAATATCAAAACGCCACGCTGCGGCTTCGGCCGCAGGAATCGGGACTATCTTCTACTTTCTCCGAAATTATCCGCGAAAGTGAACAGTGTATCGCTGATCTGACAGCACAAATTACTCCCGAGGGTGAAGTTCCGGCCGATCGCACGTCATTTGAGGGGACGCTCTATAAGATCTGGATTGACCTGAAGCTTACGTTGTCAGCCCATCCAAACTACTCGTTGCTCGACATTTGTGAAAAAGGGGAAGACGCAATGGTAACGTGCTACCGCGAAGCCCTCACGCATCCCGGCACCCTCACGCCGGATGATATCCGACTCCTGGAATCCCAGCAGGAGATCGTAACTAAAACACACGACATGATTAAAGCCAAGCGTGACCAATACCACGAGCTTGTCAAGAACAATCAGATTATTTGAGTGCGATTTTCTATACCATCATGTCATTTACTCTACAGGAACTACACGTATCATCATGCAATTCTTAACATTTTTCAATTGGTATAATTTTTTTAGCGAGGAAGATTCAAACGTGAGGAGTATGAAAACGAGGCAGCGCGATAAAACGATTGAAGTACTGAACGACCTGTTGAAAATCAACACAGACCGGGCTGATGGCTACACCCTGGCGATTCAGGAAAGTAAAGATGCCGACCTGAAGATTATGTTCAGGAATATGGCTGAAGAAAGTAAAAAGAATATTGTAGATCTGAGCCGGATCATCCTGCAACTTGGAGGTGATCCGAAATTCGGTGAGAATACGATGGCCGGAAAAATCTATCACGTCTGGATGGAACTCCGCACATCCTTTACCGGCAAAGACCGTCAATCCATTCTTAATTCTTGTGAATTTGGGGAAGACGCTGCCGTGAAAGCCTATAAAAGCGCCATCCGGGAACAAGACCTGGTCGTGGAAGCATTTGATATGATTTATCGCCAGGCCCAATTGCAGCGAGCCTCGCATGATGTAATCCGGGCTTACCGCGATGCAAACCTGAAACTCCGGCAGGCAGAATTTGAAGCCGGGTCATTTAAATGAAGCCGGCCAGGCGCGATACACTCAACACGTTCTCAATCATCATCCTGATTGCGTTACTCGCTTCGTCTTGTACTCCGCGCGAGTCGCAGGTAGACAGTAAAAAAATGGCCGATGAGAAAAATCTTGAAAAGTTTACATCAAACACTGCCCGTAAGGACGCAAAAATTGTAACCGCATCCGTTGCGTCAAGCTTGGCACAAATCAGGCTGGCGGATCTGGCCATCGAAAAAACCCGCGATCAGGAAGTAAAGAATATCGCCTTGCACATTAAGAACGAACACGCCATGTTACTGGCCGATTTAACTGCGTATGCTGCAAAACGGGTGATCACGATACCGTCTACGGAAGAACGCAGTGCCCGAATGAAAATTGACGAGCTTAAAAACGAATCTGCCGAATTCAACAAAAAGTGGTGTGATGAAGTGTTAACCCGTTACAAAGATTCGATCAAAAACCTCGAAACAGCAGCGACTGAAGCCCATGATGCCGACTTACGCGAGTGGTCGGGCACAACGCTGCCACGCCTCCGCAGGAATCTCGATCTCGTATCGGCCTGCTATAACCGCTTGAACTAATTACTCTGCCAGCTTAAAATAGATAATAAACGAGGTGCCCTTCTGTACCTTGCTTTCCACTTCAATGGCAGCGTTATGGCTGCTGATGATATTTTTGGTTGACGTCAACCCAAGGCCCATGCCACCGGGCTTTTCGGTGAAGAAGGGATCGAACAGTTTCTCAATATCCTCAGCAGGAATTCCCTTTCCGTTATCCGAAATCGTGACAACGATGGTGTGCTCCACGCGCTTCACATCCACCGAGAGTTCGCCTGTACCGCGCTCCATGGCTTCGATGGCATTCACGATGATGTTCAGGAAAGCAATCTTCAGCTTCTCCCGATCTACCAATATGCGCGGAAGATTCTCTTGAAACGTTTTCTTCAGCTTAATCTGATTCAGGTTGATACTATCGGTAGCCAGCGCGATCGTTTCGTTCAGAATGTCGGTTACATCCGCCAGCTCCAGATTCAAATCTTTCGGTTTGGAAGAATTTAACATCTCCGTGATCAGCGTATCGATGCGCTTTGCATTTCGCTCAATGATCTCGCTGTAAAGCTTTACAGACTCGTTATCCTTCGGCATTTCATCGCGCAGGTGTTCCAGCGCGAGGTTCAGGTTGGTTAGCGGATTTCGCACTTCGTGCGCAATGGTTCTGGCGAGTTTACCCGTCATGGACAAACGTTCGGCCACCAGCATGTCTTTCTCTGCTTTCTTGCGTAACGTCAGGTCATAGATAATTCCCTGGTAGCAGCAAAAATCGGAACTCTGATCGGGGATAAACACACAGTTGATCATGCAGATTCTTTTCTCACCCCTGCTGTTCACCAGCACGACTTCAAAATCTTTGACCTGTTCTTCTTGCTTAAGTTCCGACAGTAAATATTCGTAATCATTCCCGTCAGCGAAAATTTGTGATAACCCCAGCGCACGCGACTCCTCATCCGAGTAACCAAAAAAATTCAGGAACGACTCGTTTACATCCAGCAGCTTAAAGTTGATGTTCGCCAGGAAGATCGGGTCAATTGATCGTTCGAACAGCGACCGGTATTTCTTCTCCTTTTCATCCAGCTCGCGGATTACGTGCGACTGCGAAAGCGCGTACCGAATACTTCGCTCAAGCATGGATGCATCAAGATCAGTTTTCACCAGATAATCTGCTGCACCAAACCGGCTTGCGTCAATGTCAACTTTTAAATCGCCCTGTCCCGTCAGCAAGATACACGGTGTTAACACTCCTTTTTCCTGCGCATATTTGATGAGATCAAGCCCGGTTTCACTGCCCAACCGGTAATCTACCAGAATCACATCGTGCGCGTTTTCAGTCATTTTTTCGCGCGCCTTGTCGGTTTCGGCAATCCACTCCAGTTCAAACTTAAAGTTTTCACTGTCTGACAAGTATTCCTTCGCCAGCATTACATCATCTTCGTCATCTTCAATCAGCAGAACACGTATATGTTGTCTCATAATTAAAAGCTTCTTTAGTTCTGTTTACTCGATTACCGGGCGTATGGGAATATGAGGATAAATTCCGAACCTTCGTTGATCACGCTTTGGGCCCGGATATATCCACGGTGGTTCGACATAATTTTCCGGCAGATCGCAAGACCGATACCGGTTCCTTCATATTCCGCCCTGCCCTGCAGGCGCTGGAAAATATTAAATATCTTTTCTGCGTATTTCTCATCGAAGCCGATGCCGTTGTCTTTCACAACAATCCGAACGTATGAACTTTCGGAAAGCGGAAATCCAAATTCTTTCTCAGCTTCAGTGCCCGTCACAACACTTCCGAAAATTTCCACCACCGGCAAGGCTCCCGGTTTATGAAATTTGATTGCATTGCTGATGAGGTTTTGAAACAACCGTCTGATCTGACCCCGATCACCCGTTATCTCTGCGATCTCCCGTACACCCACCTTTGCCTTCTCCCGGAGAATCTGACCTTCGATATCATCCACCACTTCGTTGACAACCGCGGTAAGATCTACCCGCGCGAATTGATCATGCCCGCTTGAGATGCGCGAGAACGACAAGAGATCCTCGATCAATTTTTGCATGCGGGCAGACGCTTGCTGCATGCGGCTGATGTACTCTACGCCTACTTCATCAAGTTTATCTTCATACCGTGCGGCAAGCCGATCGCCAAACGCGCGAATCTTCCGAAGCGGTTCCTGTAGGTCGTGTGACGCTACATACGCAAATTGCTCCAGGTCCTGATTGGAGCGCTTCAGTTCTTCCGCATATTGTGTAAGCCTGGATTCCGCTACGTTTTTCTCGGTTACATCGGTATACGTTACGATGAGCCCATCATCGAGCTTCACCGCAGCCATATAAAACCACCTTACTTCGCCGGAAAAATCAAACTCACGTTCGAACTGCTGGGAGACACTGGTATCCACAACACCCTTATAAATCTGAAACAATCCAGATTTTTTAGCATCCGGCACCACGTCCAGCAGTCGCTTACCGGCAAGATCGCCTTTGCCGCGGCCGAGCGTTTGCGCACTGATGAAGTTGGCTAACAACCACTGAAAGTCGACAATCTCACCCTGCTCGTCACGCACGGAGGAAAACGCCATGATTCCGTCAAGCGAGTGATCAAGAATATTCTGGATCGTACGCTGGGCGAATTGTTTCTCGGATACTTCCCGCTCCAGCGTCTTTAAATTTTCTTTCAAGCCAATTTCAGCCATTCGTTTCTGGTCAAGCGCACCCATCACACGCGAAAACAAAAATGCTACTCCGAACACCGAGATGATGGAGAATGCGAGGAGTGAAAACGGTGCAATGTTTCGGTAGCCTTCCTCCGTAGCGATTCGGTTGGTATAAAGCTCTTCTTCCACGCTTCGGATTCTGCTAATGACATTCCGGATGCGCGTCATGTTTTCCTTACCATCCTTTAGCAGTTTACTTTCGTAACGGTCCATGTACAAGGAACTTCGCTCGGCATTGGAAAGAATGCGACTGATGAGCAGATACTGATCGTTGATGAGCAACTGCAGCGTATCCACATGCCGGCTTTGCAAAAAATTGTCCTGAACGAGGCTATCAAGGTCGCGCAACATATCCGGCAGCTCGCGGATAGACGCGTGATAGGGCTCGAGGTAACTGGAATCTTTGGTTAGTTGAAAACCGCGATGACCGGTTTCCGCATCTTTCACGGCAGACAACACATTTTCGACCAGCCTGAACACCACGCTCGAGTGGCGAACGAGCTTAACCTCGTTGATATAATTGTTGAGGTTACGGTACGTCATCAGGCTGATGAATATCAGCACGATCAGCGTGGATAAAAATATGAACCTAATGTAAATATTCTTCATGCTGTGGACACGTTTCTACATGGGGTGTGACAAAAATCTTTCCAAAAACACAGCTTTTTAAATCCCACCCCTCAAAAACAGCAAATCTCTGCATTTGTTTTTTGGCTCAAGATTTACAGCGAGAGAAGTGTACCAAAACAAACGGATATGTTTTCAAAATCAAAATTTCTCATAGTGGGTTTTTTACTCATCTTCCTTTTGGGTGTTATCGCTAACCTCGCCATGGCGCAGGATACGAGCAGCACCACGTATTCAACCACCACAACAACTACAACCGAAACAACAACAACGTCTACCGCACGGGCGGGTATTAAAGGCGGCTTGAACGTCAGCAACCTGTATGTAGATGACGTAGACGATGAAAACGCACGCTTCGGCTTTAACGTGGGTCTGTATGCGCAGCTGTTCTCGTCTGAAGTGTTCGCCATTCAGCCAGAGCTTTTGTATTCCACAAAAGGCACGCGCACCACATATGACAACCTGTTGATGGGTGAAGGTGATGCTAAATTTAACCTGAATTATCTGGAAGTACCTGTATTGGCCGTATTCAAACTCGGATCGGTTGCAGAACTTCATTTTGGCCCATATTGGGGCTATTTATTGAGCGCTAACATTGACGTTGACGGGGATACCGACACCTTCGATGAATTGGACCGCGACAGCTTCCGCTCGTGGGACTTCGGTTTGGCCGGTGGCGTAGGGCTTAATTTCGGATCCACACAGATTGGTGTCCGGTATTCAAAAGGCTTAAGAGAATTAGCAGACTCAAATGAGGCGCAAGACCTCGTGGGTGATGCAAAGAATTCATGCGCCCAATTGTACATCGCATTTAGTATGCGCTAGTACGATCCGGGTGTTTGAAGTGGGGGGTTATGTTGTGAAGGTTGCTCAATTGAGCAACCTTCTTTTTTTGCGTGTACTGACCCTTTAACAGACCCGAGTATCTCACGGGGATTCCATTACCATCCATGTTCAACACGCACCACAGCGTTGTATATGCGCCTGAGGGCAGCGCAGCACGCCTGGTCATAACTTGCGGAATCTATTCCCGCCTGACGGCAAAAAGAAAAGCCGGATCGCTCCGGCTTACCTGACGTTCCAATTTGGCTACGCCTTGATGTTATACAGTTTCAGTTTGTTGTAGAGCGTCTTTCGGTCGATGTTCATCAACTCTGCCGCACGTGACTTGTTGTAATTGACTTTTTCCAGCACATCGATAATCGCCTGGCGTTCGGCCGAACCTGCAATGTTTTTAAGCAAGCTCACCTCCTCGTTGTGATGTTGATTGATGCCGGCCATTTCCATGGAATGAACGATTTCCTGGGGCAAACTCTCGATCTCAACGGTTTCACCCTGCGTTAACAGCACAGCCCGTTTCACCACATTGTTAAGTTCGCGGAGGTTTCCATGCCAGTAGTAATTGCGCAGTTGGTCGGTCACTTCCGGTGAAAACGCGCGGGCATTCTTGTTCAGGGCCACGTTGGCTTTTTGAAGAAAATACTCCGCAAACACAAGGATATCCTCTTTCCGCTCACGCAACGGTGAAAGCGCGATTTTAAATTCATTCAGGCGGTGGTAAAGGTCTTCGCGGAAGCGCCCCTCCTTCACCGCTTTGTTCAAATCTTCGTTGGTAGCGGCAATAATGCGCACATCAATGGCAATATCGCGGGTCGCGCCAATGCGTTTGATTCTGCGTTCCTGCAGCACGCGAAGCAGCTTCACCTGGTTCTCGTAAGACAGGTTTCCAATCTCGTCCAGGAAAATCGTTCCGTTGTTGGCAACTTCAAAACTCCCCTGCTTATCGTTAATCGCTCCGGTAAAAGCGCCTTTTACGTGGCCGAAAAGCTCGCTGCCGGCAAGTTCTTTCGGAAGCGCTCCGCAGTCGATGGCAATGAATGCCTTATCGGAGCGGTTGCTGAACCGGTGAATGGCCTGCGCAACAAACTCTTTACCCGTTCCGGTTTCCCCGGTGATAATCACCGACATATCGGAAGGCGCAATCAATTCCACGTAGCGTTGAACAGTTTGCGATTGAACGCTTTTGCCTACGATAAACTCTTGTCCTTTTGGAGCGGATCCCCGGCTTTGCTTAGACGTATCTCCTTTTCCGTTTTGAGTTTTATCAACTCCTTGATTTTTTGAACTGTTTTTGGAGATCGTTTCTCGGATTGTAACCAATAACTCATCGGGATACAACGGCTTGGTCACGTAGTCGCTCGCGCCATAGCGAAAGGTTTCTACTGCGGTGCGAACATCCGAATAACCGGTAATAATGATCACGGGTACACCCGGACTGAGCACTTTGATTTTCTGGAGCGCCTCCACCCCGGTAATGTCAGGCAAACGGTAGTCGCACAATACGAGGATGTATTCCGTATCGCGAAGCAGTTTCAAACCAGCTTCACCGGTGTGAGCAACATCTACTTCATAGTCATTCTTGGTCAGGAATTTCGAGAGCACAAGGCACATGTCCTTATCATCGTCTATTACCAGGATTCTTCCGATCATAGCTGTTGGTTTATTACGTGGAGGTTATTTAAAACAAGTTCTATTGTTCGTTTCGAAAAGGGCTTCGGAATGAAGCCATCGGCTCCGCATTCGAGAGCCTTTCTGCGTTCAACATCATATGCGCTGATGACCACGACGCGTGAGGTGGAGTTGATCGTATTCAGGGATTCAAGCAGGTCGAAACCCGACCCGTCCGGTAAATTCAGATCAACAAAAATGACATCGTAACCAGCCGGAGAAATCTTTGCTTTTGCTTCCCGAATCGTTGAAACATACTCGGCATTCAGGCCGAGGGATTTCAAATGCAAGGTTAGCAGGCGGCAGATATCCAGCTCATCGTCGACGACTAAAGCCGTTTTCATGTACAGTTGTTAAGTTCTATCGAACACTCAACACGCCCTTGTGGCGGATTGTTTTCAGACTTCTTACTTCGTAGCGACCGCTTCCCAAGCCATGCTTCGTGACTTTGAACGGGAAGAAGATGCGAATCATCAGGGCGGCCACACTCCATCCGCTGGCGAACAAAATGACGATCGATAATAAAACCTTTAGAAAATCTTCCATAACAATGATTTTCCTCGTGCCAAAAGAAAAATCATGCCACCGGTAAAAATCGGGCCTCTCCGATGAATACCAGGGAAATGTAGAAAAAATTCCACAAAACGTGGGGAATTACCTAACCACCGGAAATAAAAATCCCACGCTGGTAATCTGATTGGCGTGGCACGCTTTTTAGCCCCTTGGTAAAAAAACTAAACGCACTCAATATGAACAATCTACTTTATGTCATTGCAGTTATACTGATCATCGGATGGATCTTTGGCTTCTTTGTATACAGCGCAGGTGGTCTGATCCACATCCTTTTGGTGATCGCGGTGATCGCTATCGTGTTAAGATTAATCCGCGGAGACAGAGTTTAACAAGAAGAGGCGTTTTCATTTCCGGAAGCGCCTCATCTTTTCTTATATGACTGTATCCCCCGCGCGCTTCCTGAAAATTACCGGCATTATTATCCTGATCATCGGAGTTATAATCTCCGTTGGTGCTTACTGGCTAACCCTTCGCATCGAAGAAAAACTGAATGCTGCGCTTCAAGAAGCCGGCCTGCAGGTAAAACAGGCAAACATCAGCCTGCTCAGAAGATCGATCGAACTTCAGGTGATTGAATACGTTCCACCCGATTCATCGGATGCCTATCCGCATACGCTCTCGTTACAATTTTTCAGCATTGAAGGAGTTCATGTTCTTCGCCTTATCCGAAAACATGATTTAATTATTGATCGGATCGTACTCGATGAAGGACTTCTCGGCTACAATAAGAATTTCCGGTTACCCCGGGACTCCGCGTCAACGCAAAAAAAATCTGATATCAACATCGACCGGCTTCAAATCAAAAGCCTGCTGATTAAAAACGTTCAGGCCGGCATGTTTGACGATTCCGTGAAAGTAAACTCTGCAACGGTTCACGATCTTCACCTCCGGGATCTCGTCGTGTATTTTAAACCCGACACATCATATTCCATTGGGGAAGTGACCGCCACGCTGGATCATCTCATATCGGCTCAGAAAGAATCACTTCACACCTTCTCCATCTCAAGCATCACCTACAACAGTCGCGAGAAAGTGCTTTCGCTGGAACAGTTCCGCGTAACACCCCGACACACTAAATCAGATTTTGCCCGCATCGCCCGAATTCAAACAACCCGCCTGGACGTAGACATTCCAAACGTTCTTGTTGAAGGCATCGAACTTGATCGTCTGCTACACGACAACGTGTTGCGCGTGAAGCGCGTTACGATCCCCGGGCCTGTGATACATGCCTATCGCGACAAGCGGTATCCATTTGTTCGTGACTGGATTATGCCGCTGCCCATCGAAGGGATCAGGCGACTTCCTTTCACAGTAGATATCGACAGTATTCTGATTCAACAGGCTGATATTGCGTACGAAGAATTTTCCGACAAGGGCCTGCCTCAATCCGGAACGATTACCTTTAACAAGCTAAATGCTTCCTTTGCAGGGCTGAATACCGCCTTAAAGAACCCGGCCGCTCTCGATTTCTGTACACTCGCGGCCGAGTGTAAAGTGATGAACAACGGCTCGCTGCAGGCAACGTTCAAAATGCCGCTGAACAGTCAGACCAATTACCAGGCATCGGGCAGCGTTCGCAACATGCAGTTGAATTCACTCAATCCATCGCTCGGGAATTTGACGCGGATTGAAATTGCAGACGGGACACTTAATGAATTATTCTTCAACTTCTCCTACAACGATGACCGGTCGACCGGGGAAGTACTGATCAATTACAAAGATCTGCGATTGGGAGCCCTGAAGAAAGACAAGACCCACGAACCCAACAAAATTCTGAGCGCAGCGATCAATGCCATTGTTAAATCAAACAAAGACAAATCGATGGAGCAGGCCAAACGCACCGGTGAAATTGATATTGAACGGGATAAGAAACGGTTTGTGTTTCAGTACTGGTGGAGATCATTGCTGGACGGATTGCAGTCGACATTTCTCAGCAGTGGCAAAAAAAAGAAGGCTGGTAACAAGCCTTCCTGATTCATTCGGTTTGCTGGCAGGTTATTTCCGACCCCAAACTTCCACGACAGCCTTTTTAGACGATGCATTTTTGGTATCGTACCAAAAGGTTACTTTTTCAATTATCCGGTCGTTGCCTTTGAGATCGACCGTTTTCTCTGAATTGGCAGTAAACTGATGCTTGATTTCAATTTCCTGTTTATCACCATTCTCGAACGTGACCATGCACCGGTGCATGTTGATGTTTCCGTCCGCCACTTTAAACTTCAGCGTTGTGAACGCACCCTTCTTGTACGTTACCGGAATCACATCGTAATCAAGTGTATAATCTACGACATGTGTTCCAAGCTGTTGCCACTCTTCCGAGCAGGAGCTTGCTTGTGCGGTCGCAACCCGTGTGCTGAGCAGCGTGGCTGCGATGAAAAATGCTCCCAATAAGATTGTTGATATTTTCATGGTCTTCTGAATTAACGTTTATCGTCTTTGCGTTTTTTCTCCATCTCGCGCTGCATCTGTTCCTGTTCGCTCAGCGACTCATTGCCTGTACGCCCACCTTCACCGGCAGATTCCTCGTTGACATTGGTGATTTCATCTTCCTCATCCTGATTGGTTTTACGCTTTTGTTCATCTTCGTTCAGCCCCCGATTGGGTTTGGTGGTATTCTGAGACGGTTCAGGACGTTTGCTATTTTGAGCATTGTGCTCCTTGTTTTTGTTCTTGATCGAAGTACTCTCGGGCACATCCGACCGGTTTCCATTTTCACGTTTCATAGCGCAATTGTTTTTTTTTGATGGAATACAGAAAGAAATGTGCCTGCGCAGATAATGCAGGAAATGAGCCTTAAATCGAGACTTGCACGGATTGCTGCAGCCTTAGAATGTAGAATATACCACCCAAACTAGGGTTGGGACGTATTGGGAAGTGCAGGTTGCTTTTTCTCAATTTCAATGGTTTCTACCCGAACCGCATTGCTGTAAGGCTCAATGCCGCTGCCAATATCCTTGGTGTAGATATACGTGAGTTCAGCGCCAAACAAGAAGATCAGGGCCGAATAGTATACCCAAACCAGAATAATTACCAGCGAACCGGCCGCCCCATAGGCCGAATTCAGCGAACTGTTACCGAGATACAAGCCGATCAAGAACTTTCCGCTGGTAAAAAGTGCGGTTGTCACGAGCGATCCCACCCATACATCGCGCCACCGGATTTTTGCATCCGGCAGCATTTTGAACATCAATCCAAACAGTAAGGCAACGAACAAAAATGACATCACCACGTTCAGAACCGTTACAATGACGAGCGTGATCCCGCCCAGGTTATCCGAAAGTCGTTCCTGAAACATCACGATCAGCGTGTCCATCACCAACGACACCATCAACACAAAACCAATGCTGATCACCATGGTAAGGGAAAGCAGCCGGTTGACGAGAAATTTGATGAACCCTCGTTTCGGCTTAGGTTTGATTTTCCAAATCTGGTTAATGCTGATTTGTAACGACAGGAAAACAGACGTGGCGCTGACGACCAAGGTAATGATTCCAATTACGCGTGCCAGCCAGGTATCGGTATGCCGTGCGGCATTGATCAAAATGTTCTCAATCTCCATCGCACTGCCCGATCCGATCAACAAGCCAACCTGCGAAACCAATTCCCGCTGGACGTCGGCCCTGTCAAACAAGGTAGATCCAATCGATAGCGAAATCAATAAGATTGCGGGTAGCGAGAAGATCGTATAAAATGCAATGGACGAGGCGTGCGTAAATGAATCACCCTGAACAAAACTGACCAGGCTTTGTTTCAGAACACTCCAGGAAGATTTAGCGAATTTTTTCATGCAGGTAGTATACGCCCCCACTTCCAAAGATTAAGCCTTATAAAAAAGTGCGTTGATGAATTTGCTACCGCTTCATGTAGAGCGCATCCTGGTCGGGTTGTAGAAAAGAATCTACAGTTTAATGCACCGGGCTGTCTAATTGCCTGAAATTGCCCGTTTCAGGTTGGGCACGTTATTGAATTAGGTGGGAAAAGTAAATAACCCCGTATGGAGTCTGCCAAACATCCCTTCTACCATCGCTTAAGCCTTAATCTTCTTTCGATCGCGTTATTGATAACCGCGGTGTATCTTGGAAAGGATGTGGTATTGCCGGTATTGTTCTCTATTCTGCTGGCTACGCTGCTGCTGCCGGTTTACAAGTTCTTATTGCGTAAAAAATTTCCCCGACCGATCGCCATCCTGCTCCCGCTGGCAGTCTCACTTATCCTGGTGTTTTCGGTGGTGTTTATGCTTTCCAAGCAGATTGTTAAATTTTTTGACGACCTGCCCACGCTTACGGAACGCGTGGACGAACTGAAGCTTTCCGCTGAACGCTGGATTGACGACCAAACCAACGTTACTGTTCGGGAACAGGAAAAATACCTCGATCAAACTGTCAAGAATTTAAAAAGCAACGCGCCCAAAATGGTTGGAGCAACGTTCCTTACCGTTACCGACATTCTAACCTATGTGGTGCTTATTCCGATCTATACGTTTCTGATTTTGTTTTATAAAGACACGATCAAAAGCTTCCTGATGAATGTGTTCCGAAATGGCAGCGAAAAGAAAGTAGAAGATGTGCTTAATGAGTCAACGAACGTTGCCCAGCATTACATTGTTGGCCTGTCGATCGAAACCGCGCTCGTTTTCGCACTCAATGTTGCCGGATTTCTGATTCTCGGAATCAAGTATGCCGTATTTCTGGCATTGCTGGCAGCTATCCTCAACCTGATCCCGTATGTGGGTATTCTTTCCGCCAACATTATCTGTATGTTCATCACACTGGTGAGTTCTGATACGCCCACGGATGTAATCTGGGTCGGTGTGATTCTTGCAGTTGTACAGTTTCTCGACAATAACTTCGGAATGCCGATGATTGTAGGGAACCGTGTCAAGATAAACGCGTTGGTAACCATCCTTGGAATTTTAATAGGCGGAGCCATATGCGGAATACCGGGAATGTTTCTGGCCATCCCCGCGCTTGCAGTGATGAAAGTGATTTGCGAACGGGTGCCCGAGTTGAAAGCCTGGGCAATACTCTTGTCAGACGAAGAAAACGTATCAAAACCCAAACGTGTAACCAAAAAAAGCTAACAATTATATCTATGAAAACTTCAGCAAAATTTATTATCGGATTAACCATTGCAGCAGCTGCTGGCGCAGCCATCGGAATGTTATTGGCTCCTGAAAAAGGAAAGGATTTACAGAAGAAGTTGAAAGACGAAGCTGAAGATCTGTTAAGTCAGTTCGGATCACTTGTGCAAACCGGCAAACGCGCGGCATCGCAACTTACGGAAACCGCTTCCGAAGAAATTGACCGCACTACTACGGCTATCAAAAACCAACTGTAATGGAAGAAGAAAAAAAGTCCGGTGAAAAAATCCTGGACCTCGCGGGTGATATGGTAGAGAACTACCGAAATCTGGTGACGCTCAAGGTAATCGAGCAGTCATCACGCGTGGGGTCGGTCAGCATCGTAGGCCTGCTCGTACTTATCGTGGGTGTGTTTGTGCTGTTGTTCGCGGGACTCGGTTTAAGCTGGTGGCTGGGCGAAGTGCTCGGAAACATGAAAGCCGGATTTTTCATCGTATGTGGTGCCTATACCCTGCTGCTGGTTGTATTAATACTGATTTCAAAAAGAACCCTGTTGCCCGCTATTCGCGACATGATAATCAAAAAGATCTATGAAGAAGATCAATAACTATAAAGAACTGGTAGCGGAACGTTTACGCGTCCAACAGGAACTGGCCCTTAACAAGGCCGGCATCGAGGAAGAAGTCCGTGAAATCAAAGAGAAGCTAAAGCCCGTGACGGGACTTCTGTCGTTTTTTAATTCCGACAAGAAACCATCACTTAAATCAACGGCCATGCAGGTGGGCGCAAACATTGGCATTGATGTATTACTCCGGAACACTGTACTCGGCCGGGCCGGCTGGCTCACCCGCCTGATCGTGCCGTTCATTGCCAAGAAGTTATCCGCAAAGGTAATCGAGAAAACGGTGGACTAACCCGAATGTGATCAAGCAGCAGTGCCTAGCCAAAATAAAATCAGGAGAATCTTCATAAAAAGCATGAAGGTGCTGGGATGGATTATTCTTTCCATTCTTGCCCTTTTGATTGTTACCGTACTGTTAATCCGGTTGCCGGGCGTTCAACAGAAAATCACACAACGTGCGGTAACCTTTCTGAAAAACAAAATTGGAACGGAAGTCAGACTGAAACGAGCTTTCGTTTCATTTCCCAAACAAATTGTTTTGGAAGGGTTGTATATCGAAGATCAAGGCCGCGACACATTACTGTACGCGGGCGAATTGGTGGTGGATGCCGATCTCTGGGCGCTTACTCATAACACGATATCCGTAAATAAAATCACGCTCACCGACGTCTCAGGTAACATCAAGCGAAAGGCCGGAGATTCAGTTTTTAACTTCACGTATATCATCGATGCCTTTGCCGGAGATTCAACGGCAGCGCAGCAGCCTGCCGACACGATAGCAAAACCCTGGACTTTCAATATTCAAGACATTGAGCTTAAAAACGTTTCAGCGTTATATGACGACCGCCATACCGGAAATTATATAAAGGTGAACATCGGTGAACTTTTCTTACCAGTGGAAGAATTCAACCCAACCACTTCCGTTTACAAAGCCGGAGAAATCAGTGCTAAAAATATTTTGGCGGTTATTGAACAGCGAACCATCAAGGCTCCGCAAACATCTGATCCAGACACGCCATTGGCCCTGCCTGTACTGCAGCTCGAAGAACTCGATTTGACAAATGTTCTTATCCGGTACTCCGACCTCACGGCTAGAAAATTCCTGACCGCTGACCTGCAGCACGTGTATGTCGACATTAATGCCATGGACTTACCGGCACAGCAGATCGACATCGATAACATTGAGTTGAAACACTCGTTCATCACATACAACTTTTATGACCTGGCTTTGGCCGACAGGCCGGAAACCGGAGAAACATCGAAACCCTTTACCGGCCTGAATATTCCGTGGGATATCCGGATTCGGGACATCGATTTAGCTGACAACTCGATGCAATATTATAACAGTGCATTACCTGTGCAGAAGGGCGTACTTGACTACAACCACCTGTGGATTTTCGGATTACAGTGTCAGGTGAGTGATCTTTCCGTTTCCGGAAATACACTTTCAGCCGAGATTGAAAACCTGGCATTTCAGGAGAAAAGCAATTTCGCGATTGCGCAGCTACAGGCCAATCTCAAGCTGACTGAAAAAACACTCGTCATAAAAAACTTCCTTGCTCAATCCGGTAACTCACGGATTGAATTCGAGGCTGATGCGAGTTTCAACTCGCTGGCCGATTTTAAAACTGCGCGGGTTAATCTTGATATTTCAAAATCGGTTATTGCCACGCAGGATGTTTTATTTCTGACTCCGCACCTCCTCGACAGCCTTCCGGTTACCATGCCGAAGAATTCGCGAACCACGTTTACGGTACGCGTCCGGGGCACGCTAACCGATTTAACCATCGAGAAGTTGACGGTAAAAACACTGGAACAGACATCGCTGTCGCTAAACGGAACGGTTAAACATGTAACCGACCCAAATCGGATGACGTTGCGTATGAACTTGAACCGGTTCTTCACCACGTCACGTGATCTTCGCACGGTGTTACGCGATTCGCTGCTGCCGGAATCGATTCAGCTTCCCGATTCCATCGAACTCCGCGGAAGGTATACCGGTCTGCTGAAAGCACCTGCTCTCGACCTCCAACTGCTAACCAGTTCAGGCAATGTACATGCTGAAGGCAAATTCGATTTCCGGGCGACTCCTGCATATCATGCTTCTATAGAAACAAAGGGTTTGCACCTGGGAAAAATCTTAAAGCAACCCGGAAGCATGGGCATGCTGGATATGAAAGCATCGGTTAAAGGAGTCGGTATAAAAGCTGACGACATCCGCGCATCATTGAACCTGCTGGTATCACGCTTTGAATACAACAACTATGCATACCAGGATTTTCAGGTAAACGGATCTTTAACCAACTATCTTTTCTCAGGAGACGCATCACTACACGATGAGAACCTTGACTTTACCATTACGGGTGACCTCGATTACACCGCTCCTATTCCTACCTACAAACTCAAGCTGAACCTGCTGAATGCAGATTTTCAAAAATTGAATTTGTCGGAACGGCCGCTGAAAGCGCGGGGTGGAATGAATGTCGACCTGGCGACAGCGGATTTTCAGGTTATTAATGGCGACCTGGCAATCTATAAAGTAGGCATCTACAATGGTGAATCACTCTATATGGTTGATTCATTGCTGTTTGCCAGCATCGATCAGGATGGCAAGAGCAGTTTCACGATCGATTCTGAAATACTCTCCGGAAAATTCGAGGGCACGTTCAACATCTTTACGATCGGTACCGCCATGAAGCAACACATCAACCGGTACTTTTCCCTTCAGGATAAATCAATCAAGCAATTTACTACGCCACAGAATTTCAAATTTGAACTAACCATCCGCAATACAGACCTCATCACCGAGATCCTGGTGCCGGAGTTAGAACCGTTTGTTCCAGGCGTTATGAAAGGCGAGTTTGACAGTGAAGAGCATAAACTCAATGTTGAGCTCGGAATCTCAAAAGTCAAATGCGGAACAACCGCATTCGACTCAATCTCTTTTGAGGCGAAGTCAGACAGTGACGAACTCTCCTACCGCCTTCGTTTGAAGAACGTGCTGCTGGACACGCTCACCGTTGATGCGATTCAATTCACGGGTAAAATTGAAAACGACTCAATATATAGCGCCTTGCAGATTTTGAACTCAAAAAATGAAAACAAATACATATTGGGCGGAGTATTCCGAAGTCAGGAAAACAATTTCAGGTTCCGTTTCCTGCAGGATCAGGTTATGCTCAACTACAGCGAGTGGACGGTACCTGAGGATAATTACCTTGAATTCAGTAAGCGGGGTTTGGTGGCGCACAACTTTGCCATCTCAAAGGCAGCCGAGCGGATTGCCCTTGTCACTACGGTAAAGGATTCCACACTTGCGCTGGAGTTCAATCAGGTGCAGTTGTCGAACCTCACGCGAATTGTACGGGGTGTGATGCCTGCCAGCGGATTGCTCAATGGAAATCTGAAATTTACATCGGCTTCGCGCGGACGATTCTCTTCCGAATTGAAAATCACGGAGCTGGAAATTCTGGAAAAACCTTTTGGTGATTTGAAGCTCGGTCTGGCGCATGCGGGTGATCGCTATACCATCGACCTGGCATTGACCAACCAGGGTTCAAACCTAACGGCCAATGGTTACTACATTTCAAGCCCAACTACCTCGTCTTTTGAATTATTGGCCGATCTTTCGCCACTCAATCTTCAAGCCCTTGAGCCGTTGTCATTCGGTCAATTGCAAAACGTTGAGGGTCGGGCAACGGGTACACTCAAACTTTCAGGCACATTCGATAAGCCGGTGATCCGCGGCACGATCAACTTCCGCGATGCATCATTCAAATCAACCTATCTCAACAGCAACTTCACGTTAAACAATGAAACAATAACGTTCAATGAACAAGGCATCCGGTTGAACAATTTTACGATCACCGACAGCAAGAAGAACGATGCGGTGCTGGAAGGAGCTATTCTGACCGAAGCATACCGTGACTTTCGGTTCAACCTGGGGCTGAACACGCGGAACTTTCAGGTGCTGAACACTTCGGAGGAAGACAACAAGATGTACTACGGCAAAGTAAAACTGAACGCGAAAGCACGCATTACCGGAAATTCAAAAAGACCACGGGTGGATGTAACCGTTGGTTTCAGTGACGACACCAATCTTACCTATGTTGTACCACAGTCTCAGAAAAGCGTCATGGAGCAAAAGGGGATTGTCGAATTTGTTGACAAGGATGCGTACAAAGATCCGTTTCTCGCAAATCTCACATTGTCTGATACCATCCGAAACACCTTCGCGGGCATGAACATCTCTGCCAACCTCGAACTCAATGATAAAGCAACGTTTAACATTGTCATCGACCCGATTACGGGCGACAAACTCACGGTAAAAGGCAACTCCACACTCACGTTCGACATGAGTTCGTCCGGGAATATGAGCTTAACAGGCCGATACGAAATCACCGAGGGGACATACAACTTCTCGTTCTACAAACTGGTGAAACGTGAGTTCAAAATCCTGAAAGGTGGATCGCTAACCTGGTCGGGCGATCCGCTCAACGCTCAAATTGATATCCGGGCCAGTCATTTGGTGGAGACTTCCCCGATCGATCTTGTAGCCAGCCAAACCAATGATGCGTCAGCATTAAACACCTACCGCCAGCGCCTTCCCTTCTACGTTTACCTCGACATCAAAGGGCAGTTACTTGCTCCGTTAATCGCTTTTAAGATTGACATGCCCGTTGACAAACAGAGTGCATTTGGCGGAACAGTATATGCCAAAATACTCGACATTAACTCTCGCGAATCGGACGTGAACAAGCAAGTATTCGCGTTGCTAATCCTGCGAAGATTCATTTCCGAAAACCCGCTCGACAACCAGGGCGGATCGGACATCGCTAACACCACACGCACAAGTGTAAGCCGCTTATTGTCCGATCAGTTGAACCGCCTGTCCGAGAATGTTAAAGGTGTACAACTGAGTCTTGACATCAAGTCGTACGAAGACTATTCAACCGGCCAGGCTCAGGGAAATACTCAGGTTCAACTGGGTGTCTCGAAATCGCTGCTGAACGACCGCCTTGTTGTTAAACTTTCCGGAAACGTTTCGGTGGAAGGCGAAAACACCACGCAAAAAGATGCGTCCGATTACATTGGCGACCTGGCGCTCGAATACAAACTAACGCGCGATGGCCGCTTCCGCATTACAGGTTTCCGCACGAGCAATTACGATATGATTGATGGCGAACTAACCGAAACCGGTGTTGGACTGATTTATGTAAAAGATTATAATACCCTCAAAGAATTATTTAAATCCAATGTTGTTCCTGAGTAAGATGTCGTCCCGATCCGGATTACATCCGGCAAAGCGTTGGCTGCTGTTGCTCGTCGTGAGCGTGACAGCCGCTGCCTGTACCGGAACAAAATACTTAAAGGAAGGAGAAAGCTTCTACACCGGGGCTAAGATCGACATCCGGGCTAACGGGAAAATCAGCGGACAACGCGACCTGAAAGAAGAGCTTCAAACGTACATCACGCCCGAACCAAACGCGACATTTTTAGGAGCCAGGCCTGCCGTATGGTTTTATTTCATTGCGGGTGAACCCAGAAAGAAAAAAGGATTCCGGAATTTCATTAAAACAAAACTGGGGTCTCCGCCCGTACTGTTAAAAGATGCGACACCCGACCAAACCGCCCAGGCATTGGAAGGTCAGCTACAAAACGAAGGTTACTTTAAATCGGAAGTTACGTTTGAGGTAAAAACAAAACGTAAAAAGAGCCATGTAGTGTATCATGTAGCACTACAACGGCCTTATCGGATTAAAAGCGTTAATTATGTTTTCCTGGACACGGTCCATGCGCGCTTGCTGGATGAGATAAAAGAAAAATCGCTGATCCGGGAAAATCAGCGGTACAGTCTGGAATTGCTTCGTAACGAACAGGAGCGTATTGAAGAGATCGCACAAAATGAAGGCTTCTACTATTTCGATGATCGTTTTTTGTTGTTCAGGGCCGATACCACCATCGGTGAACGGATGGTGGAGCTTGATCTCACCATTGAGCCGGGTATGCCGCCACGGGCCTATCAGGTTTATACCGTAAAAGAAGTTGTCGTTTTCCCAAGCTATGAGTTAGCCAATGACAGCTTGTCGCGGACGGGCGATACAACCCGTGTTGGTAAATATCTGTATATCGATAATCTTCATGATTTTCGTCCCCACATCATTACCGATGTAATTAACATCACACCCGACAGCATCTACAAGCGCGTAGATCATTCCTATTCCATTAGTCACCTCATGGGGCTAAATACATTCAAGTTTGTAAACATCAAATACCGTAACCTTTACAGTGATTCAACCCAGTTACGCGCGACCGTATTCCTTACACCCACACTGAAGAACTCACTTCGGCTGCAGCTCCAGGGAGTGTCGAAATCAAATAACTTTGTAGGTCCCGGAATGGAGTTTACGTTTACCAACCGGAACATTTTCAGGGGCGCAGAAATGTTTCAACTTAAACTGAACGGATCGTATGAGTTGCAGGTGCGCAGTAAACAAACCAATCCGTTAAACGCCATTGAACTGAGCGGTGAGGCGAGTTTATCGGTGCCGCGTTTCCTCACACCCATTAAAATTCAGTATCGGTCAGCTAAATACTTGCCGCAAACGCAGTTTAAACTGGGGTACAGTTTTCAACAACGTCTTCAGTATTTTACACTCAACTCGTCTAACATAGCTGCCGGGTATACCTGGCGCGAGACCACCCTCAAGACCCATGAGCTGTTCCCGTTAGACATCACGTACATTAAAACAAGCCAACAGTCGGAAGTCTTCCGGAACATTATCGCCACCAATGCTGCGCTCAAGAATTCCTTTCAGAACCAGTTCATCCTCGGAGCGCGGTATTCGTTTACCATTAACACGCAACTGAGCGAAACCATCGAAGCAAAGTATGCACGAAAAAAGGTGCGTGGATCGAACATCTACTTCAACGGAAGCCTGGACATTTCCGGTAATCTTCCCCGGGCAATCCAATCGGTTCGGTTCGATGGCGCGGAAGGGTCGTACAGTTTTTTCGGTCAGGCGTATTCGCAATATGTTCGGCCCGTTGTTGACTTTCGGTATTACTACGACTTCAACAAACGAAGTAAAATTGCTTCACGCATCACCACGGGTGTGGGATACGCCTACGGTAACTCGAAGTTTATGCCATACATCAAACAGTTTTCCGTTGGCGGATCAAACAGCTTGCGCGCATTCCCTGCCCGCTCAGTAGGACCCGGCACGTATAATTTTTTGGCGATAAACGACACCACATTTTTTATCGACCAGCGGGGTGACATCAAACTGGAAGCAAACCTGGAATACCGGTTTGATATCTACAAAGCAGTGAAAGGAGGATTGTTTGTGGATGCCGGAAACATCTGGGTAATCAAAGAAGACACGCTGAGACCGGGCGGAAAATTTGCCTTCAACCGGTTCTATAAACAACTGGCAGTGGGTACCGGGTTTGGTCTGCGGTTTGATTTCAGCTTTTTTGTGTTGCGGTTTGATCTTGCGTTCCCGATCCGGAAAGCCTATCCGGTTGGTAATGAAGATGGCGCGAACAATGAGTTCCGCTGGGCGTTCCGGGATATCGACTTTACAAGCAAGTTTTGGAGACGCAACAACCTGGTGTTTAACATTGCGATCGGCTATCCATTCTGATCAGCTTACAGGAAGATAAATCATAAACTTCGCTCCTGCTCCCGGCTCTCCTGTCGCGGTGATGAATCCGCGGTGGTTTTCAACAATCTTTTTGCAGATCGCGAGTCCGATACCCGTTCCTTCATACTCCTGCTTCGTATGCAACCGCTGAAACACATCGAATATGCGTTCGTGGTATGTATTATCGAACCCGATTCCATTGTCCTCAACGGTCACTCTATAATAATAGTCGTCTGTGGCGGAATCCTGACCGATTTCGGATCCTTTCACTTTTTCCGACCGGATGTCGATCACCAACGGGACATCGGTGCGTCTGAATTTCAGCGAATTAGCAATCAGGTTTGTGAACAGCTGACGGAATTGAAAAGGAATCACTTCCAGTTCGGGCAAATCTCCCATGTTAATCGTACTTCCCGTTTCCTGAATCTGTTGTTCCAAATCATCCATCACACCCGCTACCAACACATTCAGGTTGGTAAGCACAAGTTCTTTCTCCTTTGTATTGGTGCGCGAGTACGCCAGCAAATCCTGGATGAGCAGCTGCATTCTGCGCGCTGCTTCCTGCATGCGGGAAAAATAATCCTGCCCTGCGGCCGACAGGTTCTGATGCTCTTTCTCGAGAATCCGGGATGCAAAAGCCTGAATCTTTCGCAAGGGTTCCTGTAAGTCGTGACTGGAAACGTAGGCAAACGAAGCGAGCTCCTGATTCATCTTCTCAAGTTCGGTGTTTACTTGCTGAAGTTCGCGCGTACGCTGATCAACCATTGTTTCCAACGCCTGCGAGAATGCTTTCTCTTCCGTGATGTCGCGAACGGTTCCGGTCATCTTAACTGCCTTGCCAGTGCTGTCGAAAAACACGTTGCCCCGGCCTTCCATCCAGCGAATGCTCTTGTCGGGCCAAATGAGCCTTGCACTGTAAAAAAGTTTACCGGTTTGCATAGCTTGTTTGAATGCCTTATCACGGATTGGAAAATCATCCGGATGAAGCCGCGTCAACAGCTCCGCATGAGTTGGCGTCTCGTCTCGTTTGAATCCAAGAATTTCAAGATAGCGGCCTGAATAACGGGGTTTACCACTAACTAAATCAAGTTCCCATGTTCCAAGCGCGCTGGCTTCAATAATCGTTTCGAGACGCAGCCGGCTTTCTTCCATTTCACGTTCCGCTCGTTTCTGAACGCTGATGTCGCGCGCTATTTTCGAAGCTCCGATGATTCGTCCAAATTGATCACGAATCGGTGATATCGTTAACGAAACGTCAATGAGCCGGCCATCTTTGGTTACCCGCTTCGTCTCAATATGTTCTACGCGCTCGCCCCGCATGAGTCTGCCGATGATAGCAGGCTCTTCCCCCAGCCGGTCCGGCGGGATAAGTCGCGTGATCGGCTGGCTAACGATCTCTTCCGGTTTATAGCCAAAAAGTCTTTCCGCCCCGCGGTTCCAGCTTGTAATGGTTCCATCCAGTTGTTTACTCACAATCGCATCGTCAGAAGATTCCACAATGGCTGCCAGTTTAGAACTCTGCTCACTTGCAAGCCGAATGCTTGTCACATCCATGAGCGTACCCAGCATGCGCAAGGGCTGTTTGTCTTGATCAAACACTACCGTGCCGCGTGTGCGTATCCAGCGCACGGAACGGTCCGGAAGAATGACACGTGCTTCGTAGCTATAATTCCCGGTCTTCAATGCCTGCTCCATTGCTTTTTCAACAATCGCGACCCGGTCGTCCAGATGCAATTGTTCGCGCATTTCGGAATGCGTTAAGACTCGTGTTTCGGGATGACCGAAGATCACCGCTAGCCGGGGAGAGTGAATAATGTCGCGCGTTCTCAAGTCGAGATCCCATGTTGCCAATTCCGTAGCTTCCACCGCCAGGCGCATCCGCGACTCTGCATCTTCGAGTTTATGACGCGATTCTACATTTTCAGTTACATCATACACCGTGATCATGATTCCGGAAATGCTGCCATCAGTCTCCAGAAGCGGAGCATATTCAAAGTCGAGGTAGAACTTCCGCATCCCGTCATCTCCCCGCACGTAAGCCATCGATTCATTCTCGCGATGAATGCCACCAGTTACCAGCACTTTTCGCAGTAATTCCGGGTACTTCTGATCGTTTAATTCCGGGAATACTTCCAGCGCTTTCCGGCCAATCACGTCTTTTGGCTCTTTGCGCCAAATGGTTTTAAACATGGTCTCATTGGCCATTTCAATCACGTAGTCTTTTCCGCGCCAGATCGTCATCGCGATTGGCGACTGCATGATGAAGTTGCTGAACTGCCGTTGTTTTTCCTCCAACGCATGGCGCGCTTCAACCATCGAAGTTACTTCGTTCGCAACAACCACAACACCGGTAACCGTACCGTTCTCAAAAAGCGGTTGATAAATAAAGTTGAAATAAACCTTTTCCCGCTTGCCATACCGGCTGATCGTAACCTCCAGATCATTTGCGTGATAGAGTTTACCGGAAGTCATCACATTGTTGAGCAACGGTTCGACTACCGGTTTTACGTCCGGCAAAACATCAAAAAGATCCCGCCCCACAACTTCGGTAGCGGGCTTATCGATGAATTGAAGGTAGGCGTTGTTGGTAAGTTCGAACGTAAAGTTTTTTCCGCGCAGGATGGCGATCCCTACCGGGGCCTGCTGCACAACGTTGATGAAACGGCTGTTGCTTTCCGACAGGGAGTTCCGGCTTAACACCTCGCGCGTTGTTTCTGTACAGGTTACGAGTACTGCAGTAGCCTTGCCTGATTCATCGTTCACCGGACTATAACTGAACGTCCAGTAGGCATCTTCAATTTTCCCGTTTCGAAAAATGGGAATGAGTTGATCTTCACTCCAGGTTGCTCCTTCACCGGAAAGAACCTTGTCGATTAATGGTTTGATAATGTCCCAAATTTCCGGCCACGCTTCCCGGGCACGCATTCCGAGAATGTGCGGGTGCTTTCCATTTTCGCCCAGGCTCGGGCGATAGGCATCATTATAAAAACAAACCAGTTCAGGTCCCCACCACAAAAACATGGGGAATCTTGAATTTAAAATAATGCTTAAGGTTGTCCGCAAACTTTGGGGCCACGACTCCATGGGACCTACCGGAGTTTTGCTCCAATCTTTTTCACGGACAAGATTTCCCATCTCGTTGTTGGGAATAAAATCAGCCTTCATCCGTTCTTGTTTAACACAAAGTTCTCTTTCGGGGTCTGACGTTGATGCGTACTCCAATCAATCTCGAGCATTCGCTCAATCACTTCCTTCAACATCGCGAATGTATTGGGTTTACGAATGTAATAATTCGCACCCTGCTCATATACTTTATCAATCGCCTGATTCTGCGAAGTGGTAGAAAAGATCACCACGGGAATGGAGTTGAGCCGCGCGGATTTCCGGATTTCCTGCAAACACTCAAACCCGTTCATACGGGGCATATTCAGGTCGAGAAAAATAATAGCCGGAAGTTCCGCATCATCAGCACTCAGACGTTGCATGAGTTGCTGGCCGTCACGCGCATACGAAAGCACAGGCGCGTGCTTCAATTCCTTCAACGCATCCTGAAACAACAGGTGCTCATCCGGATCATCGTCTACTAAAAGAATGTAACGTTCGGGTTTCAAACGTATAAAAGTAGCGATTCAGCGGTGGCCTCGCAATACTAAGCAAGCACATGCCACTGTAGAAAATATTCCACACTAAAAGTTGGCATGCCGGCAAATGGGATCAGTGACATTTGAAAATCAGGGCCGTAACCAATCTAAAGATTGGTAAGGTTTTTAGCTATTGTTGATCAATCCCGCGTGTATGAAGAAAAAGATACTGATAATCGATGATGAGGTAGACTTCGGCCTGCTGATGATGAGCTTTTTCAACCAGAAAGACTTTGATGTTTTTGTTGCCCATACGATTGCTGACGGGCTTCAGGTACTGGAAGCTCAAAAACCAGACTTTGTTTTTTTGGATAATAACCTCCCGGATGGACTCGGTTGGGGGAAAACGGAATTTATCCTGCTGAACTATCCCAATACCCGGCTCAACCTGATCAGTGCGCTGGATGTTCCCAAGACTTCCGCCTCAAATTTTCATATATTGTACAAACCCGCCATGCGCGAAGAGCTCGCCCGGATATTCGGTTAAGCTCAATTACGCCATCTAACCCTCACTCCATGAACGTTCGCGCCGGGAAGTTTGAAGATTTAATATCGCCCCTCAAGCCTATTTTTCAAAAAGAAAATTTCTCGCATGCCGAGGCACGCGAAAAGCCACCGTTACGGTCGGAGCTTTTCACGCTTGAGCAACTGGATCACCACGCGCGTAAACTCGCCAACGCACATGCCGTAACTCATGAGTCGCTGCCGGAACAACTACTAAAACGGTTGTCTGATAATGAAGACATTCTCTTCAATACGGTAGCCTTGCTTCAGGAGAATATCCGCGAAAAAAAATCCATCAGCCCCGCGGCCGACTGGTTGCTCGATAACTTCTACCTGATTGAAGAAGAAATTCTGATCGGCAAACGTTATTTGCCCAAAGGATATAGCAAAGGATTACCCAAGCTAAGCAATGGCAAACACAAGGGATTTCCGCGCGTGTACGAAATTGCCATTGAGATCATTTCGCACAGCGATGGCCATGTCGATATCAACAGTTTAAGTACGTTTATTTCGGCTTACCAAAAAGTAGCGTTTCTTACCCTGGGCGAACTGTGGGCCATTCCGATTATGATCCGGCTGGCACTGTTGGAAAATCTGAGTCGCGTAGCCATTCAAATTGCGCTGGATCGAAACGACTCTGCACTGGCCAACACCTGGGCCAACAAGATTATTGAAGTCACCGAAAAAAGTCCAAAAGACCTGGTGCTGGTGATCGCAGACATGGCACGCTCCAACCCTCCCATCACCAGCGCATTTGTGGGAGAGTTTGCCCGGAAACTTCAATGGAAGGGTTCGGAACTCAGCTTACCCATCAGCTGGCTTGAACAGCATCTTTCCGGATCGTCCGACACGCTCAACTCAATGATCCTTGCCGAGAATCAGAAGCAAGCCGCCAACCAATTATCGGTAAGCAACAGCATAAATAGTCTACGCTTCATTGCCAAGATGGAGTGGCGTGAATTTGTTGAAACCATGAGTGCCGTAGAACATGTGCTCAGAAAAGATATAGGCGGCATCTATGCGAAGATGGATTTTTACACACGCGATCACTACCGGCATGTTGTGGAAAAGATTGCGAAAGAAAGTTATCTGTCGGAACATGAAATCGCACAGAACGCGATAGACCTCGCACACGAAAGCTTTGAAAAGAACCCTGACGACAAACGCAGGTCACATGTGGGGTATTACCTGATCGATAAAGGTTGTAAACTCACCGAAAAGCGGTCGCGGTTAAAGCGCTCGTTCCTTCAGGCAATAATGAAACGAGCTGAACAATCAGCTCCGGCACTGTATATCTTCTCTGCGATTTTTGTAACACTGGCATTAGCGTCTGTATTCATCGTGAATGCGTATGGCGACAATATCCGGTCATTGGCGTTGATCGGGCTCGGACTACTCTCGCTTATCGGTGCAAGCCAGCTCGCGATCTCCCTCACCAATTGGTGGGCAACACTCTGGGTAAAACCCGGTTTGCTTCCGCGACTCAATTTCTCGCATGGTATTCCGGTAGAATACCGGACGATGGTTGTGGTTCCAACCCTCCTGGGTGATGAAGGTCAGATTGATACACTCGTGGATGATCTTGAAGTCCGGTTTTTAGCAAACCGCGATCAGAATCTCGTATTCACACTGCTTACCGATTTTCGCGATGCCGCAACTGAAACGCTGCCAGAAGACGAACACTTAATCAATCATGCCGTTGAAAAAATAAAAAACCTCAATCTCCGGTACGGCAAAGAGAATAATGAAACATTTTTTCTCTTTCACCGGCCCCGCACATGGAACCCGGTTGATAAACTCTGGATGGGCTATGAGCGTAAACGCGGCAAACTTTCGGAACTGAATCACGTGCTCCGGGGCCAGTCGCGCGACCGCTTCTCTATTATTATAGGCGACCAGCGGCTCTTCGACACTATAAAATACGTTATCACACTGGATACCGACACCCAACTTCCCCGCGATGCGGCCTGGAAACTGGTTGGGCTCATGGCTCACCCGATGAACCAGCCGGTATATAATGAGCGAAAAAAACGGGTGGTTGAGGGATATGGAATTATCCAGCCCCGGATTGCCATCAGCCTGCACGGCACAACCCGAACCGGCTATTCACGCCTGCATGAAAATGATTCAGGAATTGACCCGTATACCCGGGTGGTTTCTGATGTTTATCAGGACGTGTTTGGTGAAGGTTCCTTCATCGGCAAAGGCATTTACGAGATCGACACCTTTGAGAAGGCATTGAACAACCGATTTCCGGAGAACCGGATCTTAAGTCACGATTTGCTGGAGGGTTCATACACACGCTGTGCATTCGCAAGTGATGTGCAATTTTATGAGGAGTACCCGTCCCGTTATGAAGCCGACATCATGCGCAGGCATCGGTGGATCCGGGGCGACTGGCAAATCGGAAGCTGGTTTCTTCCGGTGGCACCGGATGCAAACCGCAAGCTTCGGAAAAATTCAATCTCTGCCCTGTCGCGCTGGAAAATTTTTGATAACCTGAGGCGAAGCGTAATCCCCATTGCGCAGTTGCTGCTTCTGCTGGCTGCATGGATCGTTTTACCGAATCCTATCTTCTGGACACTCGCCATTCTTGCGATCCTGTTTGCACCGCCTGTGATCAGTTCGTTGTGGAGTGCTTCGCAAAAGCCTAAAGAGATTGCTTTTCAACAACATTTAAACAACACACTCGGTGCTGCCAACAAAAGTTTTCAGCAGGCGTTGTTCACGTTGTTATGCCTGCCCTACGAAGCCTTTATGTGTGCCGATGCAATCGCCCGAACACTCTGGCGAATGTATATCAGCAAAAAGAAACTACTCGAATGGAATCCATCCCATTTTGTTCAGCGAAAGAAAACATCTCCACTCGCAGCTTATGCGAGCATGTGGTTTGCTCCGTTGCTGGCTGTTGGCGCAGGAATCTATCTGTTCGATTCCTACGGACTCACCCTGCGGTTTCTCATCGCTGCGCCGTTCTTAGTGTTGTGGATTGCATCCCCTTTCATTGTTTGGATAATCAACCGGCCGGTTGTCACGAAACGTTCTGCGCTCAACGAAAATCAAAAACTCTACCTGCGCGAATTGTCGCGCAAAACATGGTCGTTCTTCGAAGTATTTGTAAGCGAAACTGATAATTGGCTTCCGCCCGATAACCTGCAGCAATACCCGATTCCGGTTATTGCCCATCGCACATCGCCCACGAACATCGGGCTTGCTCTATTGGCAAATTTATCAGCGTACGATTTTGGTTACGTCACGGCGTCAACGCTGATCGATCGAACCCGGAACACATTCAATACGCTCCGTAAGCTTGACCGGCAAGGCGGACACTTCTTTAACTGGTACGATACGCAAAGTTTGCGCGTACTTCATCCGCGGTACATCTCAACAGTCGACAGCGGAAACCTGACCGGGCACTTACTTACCCTGCGCCAGGGACTTCTGGCACTGCCCAATGAACCCGTGATCAGCACAAAACTCTTTACCGGTCTTCTCGATACCCTATCGATCTTAAAGAAATTATTGCGCGAGCATCAGGGTGGCTTTGAACAACTTGAAAAAATTCTGGAAGCAGCTGCTGAACGTACCAGCGTGTTTGACTTCCATCATAACCTTCAGCACGCAGCGGCCCATTTCAAGGCAATTCAATCGTCCTTTAACGCTGACGTCAACTCGGAAACCGGTTGGTGGATTAATGCGTGCAACGAACAGTTGAATCAGGCACAACAGGAACTGTCAACCTTTATTCCCTGGGCTTCGCACAATGCGCCCGCGGACATCCAAAACATCGGGTACCTCACGCGCATTCCAACACTGGCCGAACTTGTTCAACTCCCGATCACCCTTAACCTGGATCGTATCGCGACAACCTATTCACCGGAGGTTCAGGCGTGGCTCACGGAGATTGAGACTGGTGTTTCCGAAGCAAGCGATCGCGCGGCGGAAGCTATCGAAACCATACAAACACTCGCGGAATCTGCTTACGAATTTGCTGATATCCGATATGACTTCCTGTACGACAAAGTACAACGCCTGTTGGCGATTGGATTCAATGCGGACGACAACCGGCTTGATCCAAGCTTTTACGACTTACTTGCCTCCGAAGCACGGCTCGCTTCGTTCGTAGCGATTGCCCAGGGCAAACTGCCCCAGGAAAGTTGGTTCGCGCTCGGGCGCAGACTTACCGCTGCCGGAAAAACTCCCGTGCTGATTTCCTGGAGTGGATCCATGTTCGAATACCTTATGCCGATGCTCGTGATGCCGAACTACGAAAACACACTGCTCGATGAGATGGCAGTCGGCATGGTTAAAAAGCAAATTGAATACGGACAACAGCACAATGTGCCGTGGGGAATTTCTGAATCGTGTTACAACGTGGTCGACAGTAACCTGACGTATCAATACCGGGCATTCGGTGTTCCGGGTCTGGGCTTCAAGCGCGGACTGGGTCAGGATTTGGTTATCGCTCCGTATGCCACGGTGATGGCGCTAATGGTCGATCCGCAAGCTGCGTACGACAATCTTCAAACCATGAAAGCAAAAGGTTTCGAAGGGCGATACGGCTTTTTCGAAGCAGTTGATTATACACCCACGCGATTATCGCGCGGACAATCGCATGCCGTGATTCAAACCTTCATGGCGCATCACCAGGGCATGGGTTTGCTATCCCTTGCCTACCTCCTGCTCAATCAGCCGATGCAAAAACGATTTGAAGCTGATCCTCAATTTCAAACAGCATTGTTATTGTTGCAGGAACAGGTTCCTAAAACAATTGGCTTTTATTCCGGGTCATCCGAAGAAAAAAATCCATCGCCCGCATCAAGTGTTTCCAACATCCGGGTGATCACTACGCCACACACACCCGTGCCGGAAGTTCAGTTGCTGTCGAACGGCAAATATCATGTAATGGTAACCAATGCCGGTGGCGGCTACAGCCGCTGGCACGACCTTGCGCTTACGCGATGGCGCGAAGACACAACCACCGACAACTGGGGAACATTCTGTTATGTTCGCGACCTCGAAAGCGGAAAATTGTGGTCGAACGCTTTTCAACCAACACTCAAACCAGCCGATCATTATGAGGCTATCTTCTCGCAAGGGAAAGTTGAGTTCCGCAGGCGCGACAGCGAGATTGAAACCTATACCGAAATCATTGTATCACCGGAAGATGATGTGGAAGTAAGACGCATCCATTTCACCAATCATTCGAAGCGAAGAAGAAAAATTTCCGTCACCACGTATTGTGAAGTAGTAATTGCCATGCCGGCATCCGATAACGCCCATCCGGCTTTCAGTAACTTGTTCGTTCAAACTGAAATTCATGAACCGCAGCACGCTATTGTGTGCTCGAGACGGGCACGATCAAAAGAGGAGCGTCCACCCTGGATGTTTCATTTGGTGAAGGTAAGCGGAACAGAACCGGTGTCAGTTTCATACGAAACCAACCGCAGTCTGTTCATTGGTCGCGGACAATCCGTAGTTAATCCGGCAGCATTGCAGAACGATCAGCCCCTTTCAGGTTCCAATGGGTCCGTACTTGACCCGATTGCCGCTGTTCAGCATCAGCTTATTTTAGAGCAGGGAGCTACCATCACCGTAGACGTAGTAACCGGCATCGCTCCAACCCGTGAGACGAACCGCATGCTGGTCGATAAATACCAGGATAAACACCTCCGCGACCGGGCCTTTGAACTATCATGGACGCACAGCCAGGTAGTATTGCGGCAGATCGGTGCAACAGAATCGGATGCAGAACTCTACGGACGACTGGCCGGCTCTATATTATATGCCAACCCGGCCCTGCGCGCTTCTGCCAACGTGGTGCTTAAAAATCAACGTGGACAATCAGCCCTGTGGGCGTATTCGATTTCCGGTGACCTTCCGATCGTGTTGTTACGCACATCAGATTCTGAAAACATTGCATTGGCCAAACAAATGGTAAAAGCCCAGGCATACTGGAACCTAAAAGGTTTGGCGGTTGACCTGGTGATCATCAACGAAGATCCCGGCGGATACCGGCAGGTGTTGCAGGATCAAATTCAGGGATTGATTGCAGGAGGCACAACCATTACCGCATCGGAAAAGCCGGGGAGAATTTTTGTGCGACCGGTTGACCAAATTCCGGCAGAAGATCTGATCCTTCTTCAAACCGTTGCCCGTGCTATCATCTCCGACACGCGCGGTTCTCTGGCAGAACAAGTACAAAAAAAGAAAACAGCAAAACCTGCAATTGCAAAATTTGAGGCGCTGCAATCAGCGGAATCAGTTATACCCATCACAGAGCCGGATACAAGCCTGCACTTCTTCAACGGCATTGGTGGTTTTTCGAAAGACGGTCGCGAGTACGTTATTCATTCGGGCGGTAAAAAGCAGACTCCGCTCCCATGGGTTAACATTATCGCGAATCCAACCTTCGGAACACTCGTTTCAGAACGCGGCTCATCGTATACCTGGTTTGAAAACGCGTATGAATTCCGATTATCTCCGTGGCACAACGATCCGGTGATTGATGGGTCCGGTGAAGCGTTTTACCTGCGCGATGAAGAAACCGGAACGTTCTGGTCACCTATGCCCTATCCGGTTAATAACGGAACCTATACCACCCGTCACGGATTCGGCTACACCGCAATTGAACATCACGAAGAAGGGATTCACTCGGTGGTAACCTTGTACGTAGATGTTGAAGCATCGATAAAATTCATCACGATCAAACTGCGCAATACCTCAGGACGTCCGCGGAAGCTTTCCGCCACCGGGTACGTGGAATGGGTACTGGGCAGCCAGCGACCAAAATCTTCCTTTCACGTGATCACAGAACTGGAAGGCAACACCGGTGCATTGATGGCACGTAATCCATACAATAGTGAATTCAGTAACCGGGTTACATTCCTCGATGTTGACGACACGAAGTTTGAATATACAGCCGACCGCACAGAATTTCTGGGACGTCACGGGACGATGAAGAATCCGGATGCAATGACGCGCATCCATCTTTCCGGTAAAACCGGTGCATGCCTTGACCCGTGTGCCGCGTTACGCGTGGAATTCGAACTGGAAAATGAGGGCGAGCACACCGTCACGTTCAGGCTCGGGGCTGCGAAAGATATGCGCGAAGCGATTGCGCTGATCAAGCAGTTTGAAGGGCCGCTCGCTGCCACGACCGCATTGGAGAAGGTGAATACCTTCTGGAGAAAAAGTCTGCGCGCAATTGAAGTTGAAACGCCCGATCAGGCCATCAATATTTTGGTCAATGGCTGGCTCGAATACCAAATCTTGTCGTCACGGTTATGGGGCCGAACCGGGTTATATCAATCGGGCGGAGCATTCGGGTTCCGCGATCAGTTACAGGATGTGTTAGCCTTGATGCATTCGCAGCCCGGGCTTACCCGAAAACAACTTTTGCTATGTGCGTCCCGTCAATTTAAAGAAGGAGATGTTCAGCACTGGTGGCATCCGCCAATCGGGCGTGGTGTGCGAACGATGTGTTCGGATGACTACCTGTGGTTGCCGTATGTAGCCAGTCGGTACGTGAACACCACCCAGGATACAGGTGTACTCGAAGAGGTTGTTCCCTTCCTGCAAGGACGACTGTTGAACGTTGGCGAAGAATCATATTATGATTTACCGGTAGTATCGGATCAATACGCCACCCTGTACGAGCATTGCAAAACCGCAATCCGCATGGGATTAAAAATGGGTGAACATGGTTTACCCCTCATCGGTTCGGGCGACTGGAATGACGGTATGAATCTGGTCGGCATTCACGGGCGCGGTGAAAGCGTTTGGCTCGCGTTCTTCCTGTACGATATCTTAAATCGCTTTGAGAAAATTGCGGTGATCCGGAACGATCATGAATTTGCGCAAGTGTGCAGGAAAGAAGCCGGTGCGCTGAAAGAAAACATCAACCGCCATGCATGGGATGGAAAGTGGTACATGCGCGCATACTTCGATGACGGTTCACCGTTGGGTTCACACCTCAACCGCGAATGCATGATCGATGCCATCGCGCAAAGCTGGTCGGTCATCTCCGGTGCAGGAGAACCTGAACGGGTAAGAACTGCCATGCAGTCAGCCAGTCAGCATTTGATTAACCGGGAGAAAGGGTTGATTCAGTTGCTGGAACCACCGTTCGATACAGCCGACATGGATCCGGGATACATCAAAGGATATGTGCCGGGCGTTCGCGAAAATGGCGGTCAGTACACTCATGCAGCCATCTGGATGGTGATGGCATTTGCCGATCTGGACGAACGCGAACGGGTGTATGAATTGCTTAGCCTGATCAATCCCATTAACCATGGCAAGACTCCGGAAGATGTGTCAACGTACAAAGTTGAGCCCTACGTAATGGCCGCGGATGTGTATGGCGTATCTCCGCACACCGGTCGCGGTGGCTGGACGTGGTATACGGGTTCCGCAGGCTGGATGTATCAGTTGATCACCGAATTCTTTTTAGGAATAAAACGAATCGGCAATACGCTTGTCCTTCAGCCACGCATTCCGGTTGAATGGAGGTCGGTGAAGTTAACGTACACGCTGTTTCAAAATAGCTATCAGATCGAAGTCATTCAAAACGAAGGCGGGTTTAGGTTCAACGTCAACGGCCGCGAAATCACCGGAAATACAATCGTGCTGGACGATCATACACCGATCCCACAAAATGCTTAAACGACAT
>JAEUUJ010000064.1 GCA_016786495.1 Cyclobacteriaceae bacterium | reverse complement strand
ATCCTGCAGCACGTTGCTGATGAACGTAGACTTCGTCAATAGCCACAGGAGTAGAAACGCAACGCCCCACGCGAGATAATTGTAGTAGTAATCGGCGGTGTCTTTAAACCGGGTTTCGATAATCTCGGCTTTTTCATATTGATCGATAAGCTTGAACACCTGATTCAGGGTTTTGTTGTCGGGCACCCGGAAAAATTCTCCCCCGCCAATCTCAGCAATCTTCCGCATCGTGCTTTCGTCAACGTTGTTTTCAATCATGTTCGGCCGGCCGAAGAAATCTTTTCCATAAGGCACAAGTCCCTCTTTCCCGATCACAATGGTATACACTTTTATTCCGTAAGCCGATGCCAGTTCCGCGGCAGTAATCGGGTCGATATTACCGGCCGTGTTCTCGCCATCGCTTAACAGAATGCAAACCTTCGATTTCGTTTCCGATTCGCGCATGCGGTTAATCACCACACCGAGCGCGCTTCCGATGGCCGTGCCCCGGTTGTTGATCATGTCGAAGGTGATGTCTTTTATATACGTTTTTAACAGGCCGTAGTCACTCGTTAAAGGCGCGAGGGAGAAGGCTTCACCGGAAAACACCACGATACCGATGCGATCTTTCAGTCGTCCGTCAATAAACTTTTCAGCAACTTTTTTCGCAGCCTCGAGCCGGTTTGGATTGAAGTCTTCCAGTTGCATCGACTGCGAGATATCAATTGCAAGCATGATGTCGATACCCTCCGTTTTCTGTTCTACTTTTTCATTCGTGCGCTGGGGTCGCGCCAGCGCAACCAGAATGAGCGCCATGGCAAGCATGAGCAATATATCGGGTATGAACCGTACCAGTGTAACCGGTGAGCTTTTGATTTCCTTCTTCACCAGCGCGACTGGCAACTTCTGGTTGAAGCGATAACGCCAGAGCCAGCGGAGAAGAAATACCAGCGGGACGGCAGCGATCAGATACAGAAAAAAAGGCCGTTCCCATGAGAACGACAACAGTGTGTCGGGCCTGAACCATTCAAGCGAGTACCACGGATCAGTAACATTCAGTTCATCCATGCCTGAGTTGTTCTATTTTTTTTGAGAACCGTTTTCCGGCAATTACTTTAAGCGATTGCAGCGGCTCAATTGCCGTTTGTTGATTTCCGTAAATCGCCCGGTCGATTGCAGCAAGTGATTCTGCCAGCATCTTGTCGTCATCAATTTTGACGATTTCACGCGTTGTTAGTTTTGTGTACGGCTTGCGTTCAAGTTGTTCCAGGTATTTTTTCCAGGTTGAAAGGGCCTCTTCCGATTTTTGGGTTGAAAAGGTCTTCGCTGCTTCATCAATCTGACCCGTAAACACGTCCAGGAATTTTTTATAATTTTTCTCCAGTTTTCGCACGCGGAAATACCGCACGATTTTCTTACCAAAGAAAATCCAAACAATGATCGCGGCTATCAGTAAAACGCCAAGCACGATCATCAGAATAACCGTGTTGAACTGCATGCGAACCCGTTCATACAGGGTGTTGCTTTTCAGCGTGAGATTTTTGAGCGCGACTGTGTCGCCAGCCGGAATTTTGATCTGTTCGATCAGATAAATACTGTCGGGGTCTGATTCAAAGGCTGTGCAATCGCGGGCTGTGGTTACGTACACCGGCAAGCTGAGGAATTGTGTTGGGTCAATCTCGAACGTACTCAAAGTGTATACCGCACTGTCGTAACTGATCCCATCGGTGGTTTTGGTTGGGAAGAATTTTTTCCGACTGAATTCAAAGGGTGTGAACGTGTAGGTTGAATCCGGGAACAATGCCATTACGCGCTCGGGATACCGTGCTGTCAAATAGTAAGACAGAGGCTCCCCGATGGCAACACTGTCTTCAACAAAGCCCGATGTTACCTTGATTTCCTGGGCGGAAGCAAAGAGGTTTATACAGCAACCGAGTAAAACAAATCCAAATCTCCGCATGGTCAGCTTCATGTTGTTTTAACAGAACGGTTCCTTACTTTAAACAACCGCAACAACTTGGGTACGTAGTCTTCATCGGTATCCAGCGACAAAAAATTGATCTGATGCTTCCGGCTGAACGATTCAAGTTCCTGTTTTCGATCGTTGAGCCGCTTGCTGATCTTCTGCCGGAAATCGCTGAACGAAGTGTTGATCCAGATCGTCTCT
>JAEUUJ010000043.1 GCA_016786495.1 Cyclobacteriaceae bacterium | reverse complement strand
CCACATGCTACGATAGCTACCGCGAACGCGCTCACCATCATCAATGCGAATAATTTTTTCATAGTTTACAGGTTTTTAAAAATCATGCAAATATAACAGGAATTGGCCATTTTCAAGGGGGGTCCCCTCGCAAAAAATTATTTTTTTCGGAAAATGAGTCTCACCGGAACCCCCTCAAACTGGAAGTGCTCCCGCAAACGATTTTCCAGAAAGCGTTCGTACGAAGGCATGATATATTGAGGGTGGTTGCAGAAGAATGCAATCGATGGAAACCGCGCTGGCACCTGTGTTATGTACTTAATCTGGACGAACTTGCCCTTCATGGACGGGGGAGGATTCCGCTCAATTTCGGCCAGCATGGTATCGTTTAGCTGGGACGTAGGTACCTTTTTGGTCTTGTTCTTGTACACCTCAACCGCCTTCTCCATCACCTGGTAAATCCGCTGCTTATTCAGGGCGGAAGCAAAAATGATGGGGATGTATTCGATCGGGGCAATTTTCTCCAGAATCTCCGTTTTGAACTTCTCGGCCGTCCCGGTCTCTTTCTCTACCAAATCCCACTTGTTGACCATGATCACCATACCCTTTCCCTGCCGCTGCGCCAGGCTGATGATGTTTACGTCTTGCGACTCCAGTCCACGCTCGGCATCGATCACCACAATACACACGTCACTTTCCTCCAGTGTGCGCAGGGAGCGCAGTACCGAATAGAATTCAATGTCTTCATGCACCTTGGCCTTCTTCCGGATACCGGCCGTATCAATCAGGATAAAATCCTGGTTGAACATTTTGTACCGCGAGTGGATGGCATCCCGGGTAGTTCCGGCTTCATCGGTAACAATACTCCGCTCAGTACCCAGCAGCGCGTTCAGCAATGACGACTTGCCTACATTCGGCCGGCCAAGGATTGATATTTTTGGAATGCCCGCATCGGGATCTTCAACTCCTTCTTCCTCGAATGTGCTAACTACGGCATCCAGCAGTTCGCCGGTTCCGGAGCCGTTCTCGGCTGAAATTGGAAAAACTTCGCCTAACCCCAGTTCATAAAACTCGGAAGCGTGCATCGACTTCTCGGTTGTGTCGGCTTTGTTGGCCGCCAGAAATACCGGCTTTTTGGAAGCCCGGATCACATTTGCAAAATCTTTATCGAATCCCGTGAGACCGTCATAACAGTCCACCATAAAAATTACACAGGAAGCTTCTTCCAGGGCCATCTTAACCTGCTTGCGGATTTCGCTTTCAAACTTGTCTTCCGATCCGGTTACGTATCCGCCCGTATCGATTACCGTAAAAAATTTTCCGGTCCATTCCCCATAACCATAATGGCGGTCGCGGGTAACCCCCGACACATCATCCATGATGGCCTGGCGCTTTTCCACTAACCGGTTAAACAAGGTCGATTTGCCTACGTTTGGTCTTCCTACGATCGCTACAATGTTTGCCATTCGCTAGTCATTCAAGTATCCGAAGTGTTTTAATTTATTCTGATGCTTCCGCCAGTCGCTGGCCACTTTCACATGCGTTTCCAGAAATATCTTTTTCTGGAAGAAGCTCTCCATGTCTTTACGGGCATCTGTTCCCAGCTTTTTTAAAGCCGCTCCGGCTTTGCCGATGATGATACCCTTTTGTGAATCACGCTCCACGTAAATTTCTGCGCGGATGCGGATAATGCTTTCTTCTTCTTTAAACGAAGTGATGGAAACTTCCGTGCTGTAAGGAACCTCCTGTTCGTAGTTGAGAAATATTTTTTCACGAACGATCTCTGAAGCGAAGAATCGTTCGGTACGATCGGTGAATTCATCCTTTGGAAAGTAGGCCGGATGCGCAGGCATCATTGACGCTACCGTCTCCAGAAGTTCTTTCGTGTGATCGCCATTCCTGGCCGAAACCGGCACAATGTTAACCAGGTTGGGAAGGTGTTCTTTCCAATGCTGGATTTTGTCGTGAACCTGACTGCCTTTTGCCTGATCGATTTTATTGATTACGAGCAAAATGGGCGTCTGGATTCTTTTGAAACGGTCGAACAGCAACGCATCATATTTTTCACCGAGTTCAACGACCAGCAAAATCAGATCAGCATCCTCCAGCGACACTTTCACATAGCTCATCATGGCGGTGTGAAGCGCATACTGAGGTTCCAGAATGCCGGGGGTGTCCGAATACACAATCTGGTAGTCATCGCTGTTCAGGATCCCCATAATCCGGTGCCGGGTGGTCTGGGCCTTAGGCGAGATAATAGAAAGCTGTTCGCCCATCAGACGGTTCATCAGCGTGGATTTGCCCACGTTGGGCTTTCCTACGATGCTCACAAAACCTGCTTTAAATGCTGCTGGCATACTTTCTGAAAATAAAAAACCCCAGACCGTTGGGTCGGGGTTTTTGTAGTAGCGGGGACAGGCCCCCCAACCCCCCGTAATGATTTTAAGTTCATTTTAGTTCTCTACAACTCCGGATCACCTTCATTGCTGC
>JAEUUJ010000037.1 GCA_016786495.1 Cyclobacteriaceae bacterium | reverse complement strand
TAGACGTTCGTCATCCCCACTTTGCGTCCTATAATTCCAGGCATGGTATTAACCTTTTAATGTCTGTTTTTCAGGATTTTGGGCCTATGTGGCTCCAAAAAGGACTGCAAAGATAGGAAACAAAGGGTAGCTAACAAGGGTGAGTACAAAAATTTCCTTAGGGGTGCAGTCTACGAAAAAGCAGCTTTTCATCGTAAAACCGCCAAAATCACTATCATTACGCAGATTTTGGCAAAAACACGGATGAAAATCGCAGTGCAAAAGTATTGGTGGATTTTATTGCCCGCACTGCTGTTTGTGCTGTTTTTGCTGAATGTATCGCTCGGAAGTGTGAATATTCCGCTTGCCGAAACGCTCAAAATTCTAACCGGGAACGAACCCTCAAACCCGGTTTGGAAAGACATTTTTCTTGATTTCCGGCTTACAAAAGCCATTACCTGCGTGCTGGCCGGAGGCGCGCTGGCGCTTGGTGGTCTGCAAATGCAAACTTTATTCAGAAATCCGCTCGCCGGCCCGGATGTTTTGGGCCTTAGTTCCGGGGCGAGCCTCGCAGTGGCCGTTTTGGTGATGGCCGGGGGACTTGGATCGTTGTTTTCAAGTTCGATTTCGGTTGCCGCGGCTGCCTGTATCGGCAGTGCCGCAATATTTTTGGTGGTTTTGGCTATTTCCCACCGAATTCGCGACAATATTTCTCTCCTTATTATAGGATTGATGATCGGAGCCGTGACCTCTGCCGTGGTGGGTGTACTTCAATACATCAGCAAAGCAGAGGATATTCAGTATTACCTGGTTTGGACATTCGGAAGCGTAACCAGCCTGAACTGGATGGAAATACTGATTTTAGGATCCGGCGTAGCCATCGGTCTTGCCATCAGCATCACCTGCATTAAACCATTGAATGTCTGGTTATTGGGAGAAAATTATGCGATGAGCATGGGCGTCCATCTCAAGCGATCACGGCTGCTGATTCTAATCGGTACGAGTATTCTGACCGGGGTAGTGACTGCCTTTTGCGGGCCGGTAGCATTTGTGGGTTTGGCTGTTCCGCACCTTGCGCGACTGGTAATCGATACCACCAATCACAGGATACTGATCCCGGCTGTCATGCTGACCGGCGCGATTGTCATGTTGCTATGCGACAGTCTGAGCCGCCTGCCGGGCAGCGACTTTGTTTTACCGATCAATGCAATTACCTCACTGATTGGCGCGCCCGTTGTGATCTGGGTGATCGTACGTAGTAAAATTATCCGTGTATGAGCCGCGAGATTCTACTGCACGCAAAAAACCTGTCGGTCGGGTATGCCGAGGATGGCCAACACAATGTTCTGTTCGAACGTGTTGACCTGGAGCTGCGCGCAGGGGAGCTCGTTTGCTTTATGGGCGCTAATGGTATCGGCAAGTCGTCATTGATCCGAACGCTCGCGGGTTTGCAAAAGCCCATCTTCCCCGGACATCCGGAAAAAATTAATCCAACCCGGGTTTCCGTTGTACTCACCGATCGTGTTAACGCGGTAAACATGACGGTTACCGAGCTGGTCACGCTGGGCCGATACCCCTATCTCGACTGGAACATCAAGCTGAGTGCCGAGGACACACACGTTATTCAGCACGCGATTCGCGATACACACATTGAATCGTTGCGGGACAAAAAACTCTACGAGTTGAGTGACGGCCAGCTCCAGATGGCGATGATTGCACGTGCGCTTGCGCAAGACACACCTGTTATTCTGTTGGATGAGCCAACCGCACATCTTGATTTGAATAATCGGGTTGAGATTATGAATCTGCTTCGCAGGCTGGCACGATCATCGAACAAAGCTATTCTGGTGGCCACGCACGAACTTGATCTTGCACTTCAAACGGCTGATTTGATCTGGCTTGCGGGAGGAGACAAAAAACTTATCATTGGAATACCGGAAGACCTCGTGCTCAATGGTTCATTCGATGAGATTTTTCAGTTCAAAGGTTTTGATCTGAAGACCGGAAAAGTTTTTCACGAAGCCTGGCGGAACAGATCCGTAAATCTTGTTGGCGAAGGTTACGAATATTTATGGACGAAGAATGCGCTGGAGCGGAACGGTTTTGTTGTTGATCGGCAAAGCCCCACGACCATTACAATTAAGTCTCGTGAAAATTCAATTGAGTGGTTTATCGCTGATGAGTTGTACCAATCGCTCGAGCAACTGATTAAAAAACTACGGTAGCCATTCTAAGCAGCCTGACGTTATCGTACATAGATCACGTCAAGCACCTTTTCGTCTCCATCGATCTCAGGAGTTTTTAATCCTAAAATCTTTGCCACAAACGGGTACACATGAATATTCTCAACGGGTTTGAGCGTTACACCTTTCCTGACGTTCGGGCCCATCGCATAAAAAATTCCATTTACTTCTTTTGTCAAGGCAGGATCATATCCGTGTTCGCCAAAATTACCCTTTCCTTCCCAGGCCGATAGATCTTTCGGTGCTGACAGAAAATAGGTTCCCGGGTCAGCAACAATCATGATATCGCCTGAACGCTGATTCTGATAATGCCAGCGCTCCGGAAATTCACGTTGTTTATAAACGTTAAATCCTCTCGCCTGCTTTTTTAGCACTGCGTATAGTGAGTCTGCGCGCTTCGTGTAAAAATGAACCTGTGATCCTGCGTTAGCAAAGACAACAGTCGAGTCTTTTGTATTGATGAGTTGATTTACGTAGCGGAAAACCGACTCCTGACGTTTCATCTCGTAAAGACCGTGATCCGAAACTACTACAAAGTTCACCGGTAGTTTAAGTGCTTCCACGTTGGTCATCAGCATACCCAACAGCGAGTCGGCTGTGTGGAGAACTTTCTGCGTTTTCCATGAGGTTGGTCCGGTTGAATGTGCTTCCGTATCAACCAATGAAAAGTAAAGGGAGATAAAATGTGGCCGGTCAGGCTCGGGCAGTTGAAGCCAACGCACGGTTTGATTGACGCGATCTTCATTACTCACTTTTTCATCATATAACCGAAAGTAATCAGGGAATGTCCCGAGAATTTTTGCTTCTGAGCCGACCCAGTAAAATGAAGCTGACTTCATTCCCTGTTGCCGCGCGAGTTGCCAAAGGGGAACTCCGCCATAGAATGAAGGGTCTTCGACCATCGCACGGTTTTTTGTGGCGTAGAGTTTTTTCTGTGCGGGATCGTAAAACTCATTGTCGACCAGGCCGTGATGGCCGGGGTATTGCCCGGTGACCAGTGTATAATGATTGGGAAACGTTTTGCTCGGAAACGAAGGAATCAACGCTTCAGCCGCAGCACCTTCGCGGATCATTCTTTTAAAGTTCGGAAGGTTGTATCGTTCGGCATAATCGTATCGGAAGCCATCGAACGAGACCATCACAACGTAAGGCGTTTGCTGCGCCTGTGCCCGGCAGGTCACCGCAAGAACCAGAAGCAGAAACCACGTTTTCATTCGTGCCAAGATAAGTTTTTTCACATACGCTGACCAACTTCCGGGCGGGCCGGGGAGACGAATTCACAATTTCAAAACAATTACTTCAAACGTTTGCAAAAGGTTCATCCAATAAAATTCCCTGTTCGCTGAAACATACTCCAGTCCTTATTAGTAGTTTACCGGCTTGACTTTATTCTGATGATCGATCTAAAGACCCTTTTCCCTTTCAAATTCGCTAAAAGCTATTCAAAACCTGTTGCCTACTTCTCGATGGAGTTTGCCATTGATCAGGCCCTGAAAATTTACAGTGGAGGTCTTGGCTTTTTGGCTGGTTCACATTTGCGGAGCGCGTATGAGCTCAAACAAAACCTGATTGGTATTGGAATATTATGGAAGAAGGGATATTACGATCAGGACCGGAATCAGGATCAAACCTTGAAAGTTACGTTTCGGGATAAAGACTATTCATTCCTGACCGACACCAACATCATTTTTCCGATCACGATTCACGGAGCAAAAGTTTTTGTAAAGGCTTATTTGCTTAAGCCGGACGTGTTTCACTCCGCTCCGTTGTTCCTGCTAACTACCGACATTCCGGAAAACGATTACCTCGCGCAAACTATCAGTCACCGGTTATACGATCCGAATGAAACAACCCGAATTGCGCAATCAATTTTGTTAGGTATTGGCGGAGCCAAGTTGCTCGACATTCTGGAACGCAAGACCGACATCTATCACATGAACGAAGGTCACGCGTTGCCAATGTGTTTTTACCTTCTTGATAAACATAAAGACCTGGACGAAGTAAAAAAACGCGTTGTTTTCACCACGCATACTCCTGAGAAAGCGGGGAACGAGGAACACAGCATTCCCTTACTGAACAGCATGAGTTTTTTCAACGGACTGACGCTTGAGCAGGTTCATGAATATGTATACCCGGAAAACGGCACACTGAATTACACGCTCACTGCCCTGCGACTCGCTAAACGCGCAAACGCAGTGTCGCAATTACATGGGGAGGTGTCGCGCAAGATGTGGGGAGACTACACCGGCATCTGCAAAATTGAAGCGATTACCAACGCCCAAAATAAAACGTACTGGATGGACGAAGCGCTCGAAAAGGCGCTCACTAAAAATGATGATAAAGCACTGGTGACCCGGAAGCAGGAGCTGAAGAGCCAATTGTTTAACGTTATTGCCGACCAAACTGGTAAACTGCTCGATGAAAATATTCTCACGGTAGTTTGGGCGAGACGCTTTGCCGGATACAAGCGAGCCAATCTGCTGCTGCTGGATTTTAACCGATTTATGAAGCTGGTAGAAAACAGCCAGTATCCGATCCAGATTATCTGGGCAGGAAAACCGTACCCGGAAGATTTCGAAGCAATTAACATTTTTAACGAGATATTCTGGAAAACGAAAGCACTGCCAAACTGCACCGTGCTGACGGGTTATGAACTTGGCTTATCCGCTCTGCTAAAGAAAGGTTCGGACATCTGGTTAAATAACCCCCGACTTTACCGGGAAGCTTCGGGTACATCGGGTATGACAGCCGCCATGAATGCATCGGTGAATCTTTCTATCCCTGACGGATGGGTTCCGGAATTTGCCAAGCATGGCAAAAACTCATTCATCATTAAAACGGTTGAAGACTCCCTGCCGCAGGAAACAAAAGATAAAGCTGAATCAGCTAACCTGTTAAGTGTTTTAGAAAACGAAATTCTTCCGCTTTACTACGATAAACCGGCACAGTGGATTAAAATTGTAAAGGCCAGCATGAAGGACGTATTGCCAGAGTTCGACTCCGGCCGAATGGCAGACGAATATTTCACGAAGCTTTACAAGTAAGATCAGCGCAGATTGTCCAGATCTCTGACGAGGATTTTTTTTCGGTCGAAGTAGATCAGGTTCTTTTCCTTCAATTCGTTGAGGATACTCGTTACCGTTTGCCGGGATGTTCCGGTAAGCGAAGCGATATCCTTGTGGGTAAGTCTGGTTGGTATCATGGTTTCGAATCCAACTTTCTGACCTTTCCAGGAGGCGGCATCTTTTAAGAATTCAACGATCCGGGTACGGGCATCTTTAAAGACAAGCAACTCGAGTTTACGTTCAAGTTTCATCAGCCGCAAGCCGACCAGCTTCAGGATTTTGAAGCTTAACTCCTTGTCGCCATACATCAGTTGCTTTAATTCCCCGATGCTCAGCGGACAGATCGATGTTTTATCGTCCATCACCTGTGCGAAGTCTCTCCGGATAGTTTCGCCCGCCAGCGCGAGTTCACCAAATATTTCGCCCCCGGTGAGGATTGAGCTGATTACCTCCTTCCCGTCTTCCAGGTAGTGTCCGATCTTCACCCGACCGTGTGCGATCATGTAGATGTGATCGGCCTGGTCGTCAGGGATGTAAATGAAATCGTCTTTCTTGAAGTGGAGAAATTCGTGATTTCCCGCCATGGCCTTAACCTTGTGCGGGCAAAGAATATTGAAGAGATTTACGCTTTCGAAATACCAGAGGGCCGCAGTGTTCTGCATGAGTCGGGAAAAACTTGATGAAGATACGAAGTTGTAACGTGAAAAATTCTAATCAGATCAACATGAGAAAGAAAATAATAATTCCGGCGGCATACCTGCTGCTGTTGGGTGTTTTGGCATGTGAGCAAGATCGTCTGCCCATTTTTGGTCAGCGCCAGGTTGTTCCCCGCGAGGAAAATGGCAAACCGGTTAACGATACAGTTTACCACACCATTGCACCGTTCACATTTACCGATCAGGATGGTAAAACCGTTACAAACGAGACATTCAAGGGAAAAATCTACGTGGCCGATTTCTTCTTTACCTCCTGCCGGACGATTTGCCCGATTATGAAAACTCAAATGCTGAGGGTTTACCAGGAGATACAGGGCGATCCGGAGGTTCTTTTGCTTTCGCATAGCATCGACCCGGAATACGATACCGTAGAACTGCTGCACGACTTTGCTACACGTTTGGAAGTGAAGAGCGACAAGTGGCATTTTGTTACGGGTCAGCCGAAAGAATACGTATTCGATCTGGCACAAAAGAGTTACTTCGCTACCGCGATGGAAGACAAAACCGAACCTGATGGCTTTATTCACAGCGGGGCTTTTTTGCTAATTGATCGTGAAGGAAGGATTCGCGGGAAATATGACGGCACCAAAGAAGATGATGTAGACCGCCTGATGAAGGATATTAAACGACTGGAGCGTGAGTAACGCGATCATACGGTTAGGACTGTTGGGTATTGGTGTAGCCGCATTTGCTTTTTCGCTGATGGCGTGCTCTTCGAATTCCGGAAAGCCCGATACAAGTTCCGTTAAGTTTACCCAATACGTTGTGCGGGGTGAAGAGCTTTATCAAAAACACTGCAGCAATTGCCACCAGAAAAATGGAAGCGGGCTAGGACAGGTTTATCCTCCCCTGAATACATCGGATTACATGAACCAGAACTTTGAAAAAGTTCTTTGCCTGATGAAGTACGGACTGAAAGAACCGATTACGGTAAACGGAAAGAGTTATGTTCAGCCGATGCCCGGTGTTGTCACGTTAACCGATCTGGAGATCGCAGAGATCGCTACCTACATCTACAATTCGTGGGATCATGCGCAGGGTATTGTTGACGTTACCGAAGTTAGCAGCGCGATTAAGAACTGCGTTACCGCAGATCAATAGTTATCTTACGGTTGTTGTCAATGGTTACTTTGGATTTGTCGAACGAAGGTGGGCCGAAGGTTGCCTTGGCATTATTTGAAAATCCGTACGACTCATTGGGGATGCCGAGAAAGTTAGTATCAAGCTTCTCGTTTGCGTTAGCATCATGAAAGGTAGTGATGGCATAATTGCCCGGCCGGAGGTTTTCAAATGTGGCGGACACTTGCTTTCCGGAGGCTTTGATTGTACGGCTTGCGACATGTTCCTTCATGAAGCCTTTTTCGGAATCATACAGGGCAATCAGCACATTTCCCTTTTCCGCCGGAATTCCGCGAACGGTAACTTCCAACGTATGTTGCGCAGCAAGTGACTGGGCAATTGCGCTAAACAAGCATATCATCAAA
>JAEUUJ010000069.1 GCA_016786495.1 Cyclobacteriaceae bacterium | reverse complement strand
AATTCCGCTTACCGTTGCCCGCGCACCGGCATGGTTACCACAAATAAACATGGTGGGCTTGCCCTCTTTCATATCAACGTCAACCATCCGGGAATTTCCAACGCAACTGAACGCCTTCACGAAGTTCGCATCAGGCACAGCCTTCTGTAATCGTTCGAGCAGCGATTCATCGTGTGTGGTGAAAAACTTCAATACTCCGTTAACAGGAGGCGCTTCCGCAATGGGGTTGGTGGTATCGATCACCGTCTTGCCGGCCAACTGCGACTTTAACGAAGTTGTTAGTTTTTCCGCTACGATTCCCTTTACCGCCAGCACAACAATTTCTCCAAATGCTGCTGTGTCTTCAAAACTGCCGACTTTGGCTCCGGTATTTTTACTATGCCACGCTGCGAGCTTTGACGTGTCGCGCGTGCCAACCATCACATCGTAACCGTGTTTGAGGAAACCACTTGCAAGAACCTGTGAAACAGTGCCAGAACCGATAAGGCCGATTTTCTTCTTAGTCATAATGATCGAGGGTTTAGGTGAATATGAATTGAATACCAGAATTTTCAAAAAAAAGTTTACGATCGTAAAACTTTATTCCTTCATTTGAAGCATGAAGATTGGCTTGTTATCCGACACACACAGCTTTCTCGACCCGAAGGTGTTCGACTACTTTCAGGCATGCGATGAAATCTGGCACGGTGGCGACTTCGGCATCGGTGTGCTCGAGCAGCTTGAAAGTTTCAAACCGGTCAGGGCCGTGTTCGGAAACATTGACGATTTAGAATTAAGAACGAAACTTCCGGAAGATTTGTGGTTTACCTGCGAAGGCTTATCGGTTTTTATGACGCACATTGGAGGCGCACCGCCAAACTATAATCCCCGTGTTAAGAAAATCCTGAGCGCACGCATACCGGATATCTTCATTTGCGGTCATTCCCACATTCTGCGGATCAAAAAAGACTCCAGCTACAAAAACATGGTATACCTCAATCCGGGTGCTGCGGGCAATCATGGCTTCCATTCCGTCAAAACGCTCGTGCGGTTTGAGATTTCAGGAACGGAGATCAAAAACATGGAAGTGATCGAACTTGGAAAACGCGGAGCGCTTTAAAAAGAAAAGATTTCAAATCGCAGACCGCATGATCTGAAACCTGAAATCTTTTTATAAATCTTACTTTTTAAAATCAGAAACCTACACGTACTGGTTCAGCATCACCGGCATCACCAGCATGAGAATATCTTCATTCTTGTCTTTATCAGCCGGGTGTAAAACGCCTGCTTTGTTCGGAGCAGACATCGAAAGTCTGATCTGATTGGTGTCAAGGTTACTCAACATTTCAACCAGGAATCTCGCATTGAAACCGATCTCGATATCTTCGCCTTCATGCTCGCACGACAGGCGTTCGTTTGCTTCGTTTGAGAAGTCGAGGTCTTCCGCAGAGATTTGTAATTCACTTCCGGTAATTTTCAGACGAACCTGATGCGTTGTTTTGTTCGCATAGATTGAGATACGCTTCAGGGCGCCAAGCAATTCGCTTCTACCGATCGTCATCTTAATCGCGTTCTGCGTAGGGATAACGTTTTCATAGTCGGGGAAACGCTCGTCAATCAACCGGCAAATCATCCGGATGTTTCCAAATTTGAAGAATGCGTTCGACAGGTTGAAGTCGATGTGAACCGGAGCATTTTCAGTTGGAAGAGTAGCTTTCAATAAGTTCAGCGCTTTACGCGGAATAATGATCGCGCTTCCGTTGTCTGATTTAACATCGGTTCTGCGATAACGCACCAAACGGTGACCGTCGGTTGCCACAAACGTAGTATTCTTTTCGCCCAGGTTGACGTAAACACCTGTCATCGCAGGACGGAGTTCATCATTGCTGGTGGCAAAAATGGTATTGTTGACTGCGCGCGCCAGAACTTCAGAAGAAATCTCAGCCGAAAAGTCGTTCGATACATTCGGCACTTTCGGGAAATCCGTTGCGTTTTCACCGGAAAGCTTATAGCGACCGTTGTCAGAAATAATTTCGATGGCGTAAGTCGACTCGTCAATCGAGAAGGTTACGGGCTGCTCAGGCAGGTTTTTCAAGGTGTCGAGCAGGATACGGGCCGGAACTGCAATGTTTCCTTTTTCTTTGGATTCCACATTGAGTTCGGTAATCATTGAGGTCTGAAGATCGGAGGCTGTAACCGTCAGGCTGCCTTTTTCCAGTTCGAACAAAAAGTTCTCGAGGATGGGAACAACCGGGTTGGTAGTGATAACTCCGTTAATATTGGAAAGCTGCTTCAGGAGATAAGCAGAGTTTACAATGAACTTCATTCTGTTGTAGTGGTTTGATTTTAAAGCACGGTAAAGGTATAAAGAAAAAGGAATTTCGGAAAAGAATTGACCCTGACAGCCAAATCAAATCCCGATCATTTCTTTACAAACCAGCCTTTGTTTTTTATCAGCGGTAGAATTTTCCTTGAGTCGAAAATTGCCGCGTATTTGCCCTGAATCAGACCAAAAACAACTTGCTTGCCCGGCTGTGGGAAAAGCGCGAGGCTGTAATTTTTGCCGGAAAGGTCGGATACGATCAACTCAACGGCAGGAACCAGGCGTGCACTATCGTACACCGAAGCCTGATCCCGGGTGAGATATTGATCAACCGTGAGCAACGACACATTATCCAGGAAACCGTTCAGCCTGGCGGTGTCGGCCTGAATACCCGAAATTGCCGGTAACTTATCCATTACCACCTCGAAGTTATCTGCCGGGCTTGCGGCAAACGACACCTTCAGGTCTTTGAAGTTCTGCCAGTTAAATCCAAACACATACTTGTCTTTCCATCCGGCCGCGTCAAGTTCAAAAATCCCCGATGTGTACACGCGGTATCCCGGAATAACCATTACATACACCTCCTCATCTTCACCTTTCGCAAAATAGGCCTGCGTTTTCGAAGCATTGCCACCTGCATAGAAATCGCTTATCTGTTCACTGTCATGAAAAAGTAAAACATGAACGCCCTGGTGATGAAGAAGTGCGTTGAGTGAATCGGTGAGTTTATCAGAAATTTTTCGCTTCGGTTCAGCCTGCTGTACCGTGGCAAACAATACATCCACCATGGCAGGATCAGCAAGTTCGCCATTCACGCGCCAACGACCGCTCGCGTCAAGCACCAATTCAACTTTTGAGGAGTCGCGTTCGAGAACGACTTTATTGACCGATTTCAAATCAGCCACCTGAAAAATGGTCTTATCAACCGCGTTGTTATCGCGATTAAAAAAGATAATCAAGGCCGTTGTGATGATAGTCAGCACAACCAGTGAAATCAGTAGCCGGATGTTTTTCTTTTGCTGCATCAGAACGTTGAATATTTTCGTTTGCGGATAACCGACCGGCTAATGCCATACACCAGGAGTACAAACAACGGCAGACCGAGGTTGATGATTTGCCATTTAGTTCTTTCGGTCCGGATTCTCTCTTTGTCCAACGGTCTGATTTTAACCTCCTTGTTTCGCGCAGCAATCAATCCATCACCATTCACCAGGTAGTTCACGGCATTCATCAGCAATTCTTCGTTCGCGAAGGTGTAGCGCGAAAACGGATCGTAACCAAGTTGTTGCGGCTGCCCGTTTCGTGGGTTCACATCATTGCGGGCGAGATCACCATCGGCCATCACAATGATTTTTGTCGGAACGCCATGATCGGTGAAGGAACCTTGTTCCGCGCCTGAAGGCAGGAAACGGTTTTTATAAAGTGATGTAAACCTGCCTTCCAATAAATAACCGACTGGTAAATAACTCAGCGTAAAATCTTCTTTCTTTAAATTCTTCCGCACATCGTTAATGTTTACAGCTACCGGTGCGGCCAGTCTGCGCGACAATTGCGAGGTAAACATGAGCGGTGTCTTTTTTATACCGACAGCTTTCACGGTATCCACCGTACTGATAAATCGTGTAACGACTGCATCGAGGTTGCGGGTAACCGGATGATCGGCATACCGGTTGATCAGTGGAAAGAACGGCCAATCCATTAACTGCAACTGGGGCTTGCCATCCACCTCACCCGTAATCACCGGATACTTTCCGGTTAACGCATCCTGTACCAAATCCAGATTCAGGCGGATGCCATACCGAAACAGTTGATCATCCAGATTAATGTTATACGGAAACGCAAAGTAGCCTTCCTGCGAAGCACTGTCCATGCTGGCTTCAAGTTTATCAACCAGGAACAAAACCTTTCCGCCCTTCATGACGTATTGATCGAGCTTGTACTTATCCAGTTCGGAATACGCACGCACCGGCTTGGCAATAATCAACGCGTCATAACGCTCCAGGGATTTTTTGGTGTTTAAATCAACCTTCACTACGGAATACAGTTCCAGCAATGCACTGTTGAAACTTGCAATGGCCAGGCTATCCAGCTCGCCATGACCGGTTACCAGCCCGATGCGCTTACGGTCGCTGTTAACCATCTTGTAAATTGCATTCGCCAGTTCATATTCAATTCCTTCAATCGACTGGTTTATTTTTTCATCGGCTGTACCGGCCTGATTGCCTTTCAGCAGGTTCACGCCCGTTTCAAACCCTCCGTACGAAATCACCACACCCGGAAAAATGATCTTCTCTGAAACCTGACCATCTTTGTTATCCACCACATTGGTCGGAATTACTCCTTTCTGCATCAACTCCTGCATGTATTCGTTCCGGGCCTTCTGACTCATGGCCGTAGACGGATTGACAAACACGAACTGAACTTTGTTGTTGGAGTAAATCCTGAATTCTTCAAGCGTTTCACGAATCGATTTTTGAAGCCTGCGGAATCCGGCATTCAGATCGCCTTCCAGGTATACCTCCACAAATACATTGTCGTCTAGGTCGCTAAGCACCTCTTTGGTTTGATCTTTAATGGAGAAACGTTTTTCTTCCGTGAGGTCAACGCGGAAAAAATAATGTGATGCGATTACGTTCAGCAGCACGATCAGCACAAGCCCGTTGGCCAGCAGCAGCAAATCACCCGTTCGTTTACCTGTTAACATTACCATGATCGCGAACTAAGAATGGTTTTTGAAATTAACAGCATTAAACCGCCCACGCTGATGAAGTAAATCACATCGCGGCTGTCGATCAGGCCCTTGCTCAAGGCTTCATAATGATAGAGAATGCCAAATTGTTTGATCAGCAGGGTATTACTCGACCATACGTTGAGCGTGGATATCGATTCAAAACCCGAGAAAACAAGGAAGCATAAAAATGCTGCGAGGATAAACGCAACAATTTGATTGGATGTAATAGACGATGCCACAATACCCACCGCACAAAAAACGCCTGCCAGCAGGGCAAGTCCGATATACGATCCGATCACGCCCGGAGTGTCAATGTTGCCGGCAGGATTTCCCAATGAACGCACCGAAAAATAATAGATGATGGTAGGAATCAGCGCAAACAGAACCAGCAGGAAACACGCGAGAAACTTTCCGAGCACAATGTCCCAGTCGGTTAACGGTTTTGTCAGCAACAATTCCATCGTGCCCGCCTTGCGCTCTTCGGCAAAGCTGCGCATGGTGATGGCCGGAATCAAAAAGATGAAAACATACGGCCCCAGCGAAAACAGCGTGTCCATGTCGGCATAGCCGTAATCAAGTACAGACGTTTCGGGGAACACCCACATCAGCAATCCGATGCCGGTGAGGAAAACCCCGATCACTACATACGCAATGAGGGAGTTGAGGAAGGAGTTAAACTCTTTTGCTAAAACCCTGATCATGCTTCCTGCTTCGCGGTAAGTTCTCTGAAAATATTTTCTAACGATCCCTCTTCCTGCCGGAGTCCGAGTAACGAGAGTTTGCGGTCAGCCGCAAACCGGAATACCTCCGGCCGCACGTCTGCACCGGCTTTGGGATAAATTCTGAATTTAGCTTCGTCCAGCTTCACAACATTTTCAACGCCTTCAATTTTCTTTAAGTCGGCCTCAGCAACCGATCCTTCAAACTCTGCAATCAGCGAAACCTGCCGGCCCTGCGTGCGCATGAGGTTTGAGAGGGAATCATCAGCAACCAGCTCTCCTTTATTAATGACAATCACACGGTCGCACAAGGCGGAAACTTCCTGCATGATGTGTGTGGAGAAAATGACCGTTTTGTTTTTGCTGATGTTTTTAATGAGGCTGCGGATTTCCAGAATCTGGTTGGGGTCGAGCCCGGTAGTGGGTTCGTCCAGAATCAGCACCTGCGGATTGTGAATCAGCGCCTGCGCCAGGCCAACACGTTGACGATACCCCTTTGATAACGTTTCAATTTTTTTATTTTGCTCAACCGTCAATCCGCAAAGGTCGACCATCTCCGCTACGCGGTCTTTTAAAAACTTGCCACCCAGTCCGTACAGCTTGCCAATAAACTGCAGGTATTCATGAACAAACATATCGGTGTACAACGGATTATGCTCGGGCAGATACCCCGTCACCTTCTTTACATGTATGGGAGCAGTGGTTACATCAAATCCTGCTACCAACACCTCCCCGGCGGTTGGCGGAACGTAGCCGGTGGCAATTTTCATGGTAGTCGATTTTCCGGCACCGTTCGGGCCCAGGAACCCGACAATCTCACCCGCTTCTACCCGGAATGAAATGTTGTCAACCGCCTTTTGCGAACCGTATTGTTTTAAGAGATTTTTAACAACCAGCGACATATTTTTTGGAGGCTGCCCGTTCGGGCTTTATCAACAACGCGCACAAAACTAAAGAATTTTATGATTTAGGGATTAGATTTGCGTTTTGCAGGTCACTTTAAAACAACCTGGCTTATTAATTGCGTTTTAATGCTCATTGAAAGTTCCCAGCCCCGCCCCATGAAAAAGTTTTTGTTCTTATTTACCCTGGTTATTCCGTTTTGCACAATTGCACAGACCAAACCGGGCTACTCGATTGATTTCAAAATCAACGGGTTGAAAGACACTACTGCATACCTCGGCTACTACTTTGCCGACCAGGCATATATCCGCGACACGGCTAACGTAACCAGCAAGGGTGAATTCTCTTTTAATGGCAAGCGCGCGCTGCCGGAAGGCCCCTATTTTTTAGTTCTCAACAAGTCACGCCTGATCGACATTATGGTTGGGCCGAATCAGCACTTCGGAATAGAATTGGACACAGCCGCATTGCGCAAGCCCGTGGGCAACATTCGGTTCAAAAACGACATAGACAATACCCTCTATTATGAGAACCTGGCACATAATGCCGAGCTCAGCAAAAAAGCCGAACCGCATGTGAAGATCGTGAAAGACAGCACGCTGACGGACGAAGCGAAAAAGAAGGAAGCACGCGAAGCGCTAAAAAAAATCGGGGACGAAGCACAAATCTATCAGGATAAAATTATTCAGGAACATCCGAAAACAATGACTGCCCGGCTGTTTAAAACAACCAAACAGGTTAACGTGCCCGATCCGCCCAAACGCGCTGACGGAAGCATTGATTCACTGTTCCAGTTAAAGTACTACCGCGAACACTATTTTGATTATTTCGATTTAGCGGATGATGCGCTCACCCGCACCTCTGAACCGCTTTATAAAAATAAAGTGAACGAGTATCTCGACAAGCTCTACACGCAGCACCCGGATACCATTACGCAAGCCATCACCAAACTTGTTGCGAAGGCAAAACGGAATCCCGAGGCCTACAAGTTCTTACTATGGACAATCACCGCCAAGTACGCAACGCCTGAGTACATGGGCATGGATGAAGTATTTGTGTGGATCTATTATACCTACTACGCATCCGGTGAGATGGATTTTTGGGCGAACGACAAATACAAGAAGAGCCTGAAAGACCTGGCCGATGGATACTGCAAAAGTTTGATCGGCAAAACCGGGCCCAACCTGATGATGCAGGATGAGAACTTTCAACCCCGATCACTGTATGACATCAAAGCCAAGTACACCGTGCTCTACATTTATGATCCGGGCTGTCCGAGTTGTAAAAAAGAAACACCGGTACTGGTCAACTTTTACAACAAGAACAAGCTTAAGCTGAATGTTGAAGTGTTTGCCGTGAGCATTGACACTTCGATGGCCGAGATGCGGAAGTATATCAAAGAGATGGGCATGAAATGGATCAACGTGAACGGACCTCGCACCTACCTGAAAGTTACCTACCGCGATCAGTACGATGCACCATCCACGCCAACACTTTACGTGCTGGATGCCAATCACAAAATAATTGCCAAGAAGCTGCCGGCTGCCAAGCTGGAAGACTTCATCATCAACTACGAAAAAATGCTGAAACGGCTGGCGGCAAATCCCAAAAAACAGCCCGACCGGGTACCGTTCGATTGCAGCAAGCTCAACGAAAAACCTGCTATGCCGCCTAAATCGGGAACAAAATAATCCCCGGTTCAAGGCGTTGAATTGACAAAATATACCCGGATAAAGACCATTTGTAACATTTTTCAACTTTTTTGAGTCTTACATGCAACTATTCGGGCATATCGGAGTATCTACTGTATTATAAACCTGCTGTGAAATGGCATTTTTCGACAAACTTTTAGGGAAGAACAAAAAGAAAGAACTGAAGGCTAAATGCCCGATCACAAAAGAGAACATTGAGCACGGTTTCGGATACATGCTCACCACTTCACAGATTGTTTCTTCGAAAAAATTCTGGGATATGGTAATGACAGAGCCTGAAACGCTGTCGTACACTGTATCGCATTTCAAAAATCAGCAAAGCGGCACGCAGATGCGCAGCCTGATTTTCGAAAAACACAGCTCGGTCGATAAGGCATGGATGATTTCCGACAGCTGCATCAACTTGTTTGAGGTAGACAAAGCCGAAGCGCGTGCAGATGCCAAACGCTGGTGGGAAAGTGAAGGGTTGTATACTCCTTCGGAGGCCGGCAAGGCAGAGGAAAAATTAGATTCGTCAATTTTTAAGGCATTAAAAGAATACGCAGTACTGGAAGCCGGCCGTAGCCGGGTTGCTGCTGCGCTATAGTAAAGTTTAGTTACAGGTTTAGGTTTAGGTAAAAGAGACCCTTTCCGTTTTCACGGGAAGGGTTTTTTGTTTTTATTCATTACCTTCCTTGATACATACATTTCTCCATGAGCGTATTTGGGTTCATCAATATAAGCAAGCCGGTCATAACCCCTGAAGACAGGGCCTGGGTTGAAGACAATTTTAAATGGCTCATCAAGACGTTTGGTTATCCGGCACCAGAACAGGAGCAAAAAACTATCTCGCCACAGTATTTTCCAAAAACGTTCTCTTCCAACACGATTACGATTGACCACGTGGTTGCTGACTTATGTGCACTGCTGAATGTTCCGGAAAACAAAATTGCCGTTGAAATTCATACAGATATCCGCGACTCCCAAAACGCTCCATACGAGTCGGGAGGAGCCCCTAACACCCGGGTTGAAGTCACTAAAAACGGATACCGCATTCATGTCTTCAACTACCTGCTGAGCAGACCTGAACGTTTGGTCATTGAACTCCTTTATGAATTCATAGCGATTCGTTTAACGGAAAGCCGGGTTAATTGGGGAACAGGCAAAGAGGCTGAACTTTTCATTTACCTCGCAGCCGTTTATTTTAATTTTGGGCTGATCCTCGCACAACATTTGGCTGACATCGGCCGGAAAACGGACGGACTCTGGGAGCATAAGTGGAGCAACCTTTCCCAAATGCCGCCACAGGTCATGGCTTTTGCATTAGCCTTACAAAGCAAGTTAACTGCCCAACATAATCCAGTCTGGATCACTGAACTTTCCGGTTCGATCAAGTCCGACCTTAAAAACGCGATGAGTCTTTTGGAGTCAAACCCCTCACCACTTGTTAATAAAGATGAGATTGAGGTAGCGCTTATGTTTGAAAAGTCAAACGAGCAATATTATTCGAACGACTTTCGTGCGGCAATTGACACGCTCGAGAGCGTCATTAAACTAACAGAAGACAAAAAATTAAAATCGGTCGCCCTAAACAATATTGGATATTACCTGCAGCGGTTGAAGGAGTATGAGAAGAGTATTCCCTATTTTGAACAGGCCATAGCTTTTGACCACGAATTCGGGTATGCTCACGATAACCTGGGATATTCCCTAATAAAATGCGGTCAGCTGGAAGAAGGTAAAAAATCGATCGCCAAGGCGCTCAGCATACCCAATAACGAGCCATCATTTTCGTATCGAAATATGGCACTCTACTATTGGGCAAAAGGCGACCGTGCAGAAGCTGAAAAAAACTTTCAAATCGCTTTTGAGACTGAAACCGAAGAATTACCGGTTGATCTGCTGGAACTTCACTACGCAGAATTTTTATTGGACCAAGGAGAAACTGAAAAAGCAATGCAGTTTTTAAGAGCCGCTGTCGAGAAAGGTGAACCGGAAGCGATTGCCAAAATGAAAGAATTGACCCGGTGACCTAGTTGTTTCTTTCGATCGTAAACTTCACGAGCTGCTCGAGTGAAGTCCGGTATTGCGAATCCGGGAAAGTTTGAAGCAACGCCATCGCCTCCGTATAAAAACGATTCATCACTGCCAGCGCATATTCGATGCCGCCCGACTTCTTAACAAATTCAATTACCTCACGGACTTTTTTCGGCTTTTCACTTTCGTTCTTCACGATCCGGATGATCCCGCGCTTCTCACTCCACGATGCTTTCGACAAGGCATAGATCAGCGGAAGCGTCATTTTCTTTTCTTTGATATCGATACCCACGGGTTTCCCGATCTCGTCTTCCCCGTAGTCGAACAAATCGTCTTTGATCTGGAACGCCATACCGATCTTCTCCCCGAAGGCGCGCATCTTTTCAACTGTTTCTTCCGTAGCGCCCGAGGAACTCGCGCCCACTGCGCAACATGCCGCGATGAGCGATGCTGTTTTTTGACGGATGATCTCGAAATAAACTTCTTCGGTGATGTCGAGCTGGCGCGCTTTCTCCATTTGCAGCAACTCGCCTTCGCTGATTTCCTTTACGGCTTTCGAAACGATCGTCAGCAAATCAAACTCCTTGTTCTCTACCGACAGGATTAGTCCCCGTGAAAGCAAAAAATCGCCTACCAGCACGGCCACTTTGTTTTTCCACAAGGCATTGATTGAAAAGAATCCTCTCCGGTAATTGGCATCGTCCACAACATCATCGTGTACCAGCGTGGCGGTGTGCAACAGCTCGATGAGTGCCGCCCCGCGATAGGTAGACTCCGTGATCCGGCCGCTGGCGCCCGCGCTCAGGAAAACGAACATGGGGCGCATCTGCTTTCCCTTGCGCTTCACGATGTAGTTCATCACCCGGTCGAGCAGCAAAATCCGTGTTTTCATTGAATCGCGGAACTTGTGCTCAAACTCCGCCATTTCATGCGCGATGGGAGTTTTGATGTCCTCTAACCGTAAAGCCATGCCCAATAATACAACTGCGCTAAACGCTTTCAAAATGCGAAATTTCAACAGGACGCAAGGTTAAATCGGGTTAACCCAGTATATTGGAAGCTATGTTTGGACTCATGCCAGGGAGTATTTGGGAATCTGTCGTGTTTGCACTCGTGGTGCTTGCCGTGGCCATTATTATCTCCCGAATCCTGAAATTCATCATCCACCGGTTTGTAAAAACAGCTGCGCTTAAATTAAAGGTCGACCATACCCGCTACAAGTTTTTCAAAAACGCTACCGACTTTGTAATCTACCTGATTGCTACGGTGGTGATATTCCGGTCAATCCCCTCGCTGCGAACGTATGGAAATACCCTGCTCGCCAGTGCCGGTGTGCTGGCGGCCATTGTCGGCTTCGCATCCCAGTCGGCATTTTCCAATATCATCAGCGGAATATTTCTGGTGATCTTCCGGCCATTCAGCGTAGGCGACCGCGTTCAGATCGGGCAACTTTATACAGGCGATGTGGAAGACATCACGCTTCGCCACACCGTAATCCGCAATTTCGAAAACCGGCTGATCGTTATTCCGAACAGCGTGATCAATAACGAAACCATTATTAACTCGACACTGCAACACGAGAACGTGTGCATCTTTGTTGAACTGACGATTGCTTTCAGTTCCGACACCGACAAGGCCATTACCATCATCCGCCAGGAGGCCGAAAATCATCCGGAAACGATGGATAACCGCACGCAAGAAGAAAAAAAGAATGGCGATCCGAAAGTAACCGTTCGCGTAATCAATCTCACGGAGTTCGGCCAGCAACTGCGGGCGTATGTTTGGGCCAAAGATCCGACCAGCGGATTTAATATCAAGACCGACCTGTTTCGTTCGATAAAAAAACAATTCGATGCCCAGGGAATTGAAATTCCGTATCGCACGGTATACATGAAAGAGCTTCCGGTATGAAATTAGTTCACGAGGGACCACATGCTGACAACCGCGTAATTCTCGAACTCATTTCGTATGACCGGGAAACCTACGAGCGTACGGATAACATCCAGGTTGACGACCTGCTCCGGAAAATTAACCGTGACAAGGTTAACTGGATCAACATGGATGGCATGGGCGACCTCACGATCGTTGAAAAACTGCAATCCCATTTTTGCTTTGATGCGCTAACGCTGGATGACGTTATCAACGAACAGCGGCCCAAAGCCGAAGAGTACGAAGATTACCTGTTCTTCACGCTGAAGATGCTGTATCGCATTGAAGGCGACACGATCGACTACGAACAAATCAGTTTCATTCTGGGCACCAATTACCTGATTTCCTTCCAGGAAAAAGAAGGCGATTTATTTGATGCGTTCCGCGAACGGATCCGGCTCGATCAGGGCAAGGTGCGCAGGATGCATGCCGACTACCTGATGTACCGGCTGATCGATATTATCGTTGACAACTACTATACGGTGCTCGACAACATCGGCACCAAAATCGATGAAATCGAGGATTGCATTTACTCCGACTCAGCCGAAGAAGCTTTTCAAAAGATACAGGGGATCAAAAAAGAGATCATCTTTTTACGCAAAGCTGTTTACCCGCTCCGCGAAGCGTTAAGCAAAGTAAGCAAGGGAGAAACAAGTTTCGTGCACGAAGAAACACTCCGGTATTTTTCAGACGTGTATGACCACACCGTACATGTAATCGATTCGCTGGAAACGTATAAAGACCTTACGTCAAGCCTGCTGGATATTCACATGAACACGATGAATAACCGCATGAACGAGGTCATGAAGCTGTTAACGATCATTACGACCATCTTCATTCCCCTTTCGTTTATCTCGGGGTTGTACGGAATGAACTTTGAGTTTATGCCCGAGCTGCATTCGAAGTGGGGCTACCCGGCCGTGCTGATTTTCATGGCACTGGTGAGTGGCGGAATGATCTACTACTTCAAACGAAAAAAGTGGTTTTAAGAGTTGTCAGGCATTTCTTCCAGCTTGATCTCTACCAGTTCCGGAATTGTTTTCACCAACCGTAAGATCTTAATCTTGTAGTTATAGAGCGTGAACTCTTCACCTTCCCGAAGAGAGGCACGGTTAAAGGTGATCAGCCCGGCCAGCGTTTCATACTCATCCGATTCCGGGAACGGTTCAGGAATAAGCTTGTTGATATCGTACACCGGTGATTGCGCCAGTACCTGGAACACCTGCTTGTCGATTGCCGTTACGATCTGAGCTTCGTGATCGTGTTCATCCTGAATATCACCCACAAGCTCTTCCAGAATATCCTCCAGTGTTACCAGACCAATGGTACCGCCAAACTCACTCACCACAATCGCCATTTGAATTTTCTTCTTCTGGAAATCACGCAGGAGGGCATCGATCGGCATGGTTTCCGGAACGTATTGAACCGGACGCATCACATCGCGCAGGGTTTGTGTTTTACTGCCCTGCTCGTTCGTTACGTAAGCCCGGATAATATCCTTCGCAAACACTACCCCTACAATTTCATCGAGTGAAACTTCGTAAAGCGGGTAACGCGAATAGCCTTCTTTCAACACGATGTCCATCGCTTCACGTACGGTAACTTCCGATTTGATGGCACTGATTTTCATCCGGGGAACCATGACCTGCCGCACCACGCGGTCGTCAAAGTCGAACACGTTTTGAATCAACTCACGCTCGGAAGGTTCGATGGCGCCCCCCTCTTCGCTTTCGGCAATGATCAGCCTGAGTTCATCCTCTGAATGGATTTCCTGTTCACCCATCGGCTTAATGCCAAACATGCGGAGAAACAGATTAGCCATACCGTTGAGCAACCAGATAAACGGACGGAAAATAAAATAGAATACTTGCAACGCGATCGACACGCGCATGGATGTAGATGTCGGAAAACGGATCGCAAGCGTTTTAGGAGCAAGTTCACCGAATACAATGTGCATCACGGTGAGTACCGTAAAGGCAACCGGTACAGCTATACCATGGGCTACGCTTTCGCTCAACTGAAAGCCCATCGAGTTCACGGCATTGAGGATCATCCGGGAGACAACATCTTCACCCACCCAACCAAGCGCGAGACTGGCCAGGGTAATTCCGAGCTGCGTTGCTGCCAGATATCCATCGAGGTGATCGATGATGTGGAGCGTCCATTTTTTCGACAGACTTTTCTTTTCCAGAGCAACCTGCGAGGCGCGCACCTTTACAATGGCGAACTCAGCTGCTACGAAAAAACCATTTGCCAGAACGAGGAGAATTGTGAGAATTATCTCAAAAGCCATGGGCTGATTTAAGCCCGTAAAGATAAAACAAAGTAGCGGGATTCAGGAAATAAGCGCGTTAAGCATAAAAATGCTTCGCTAAGTTGGTCAGAACGAGATTTTTAGTGCGTGTTTACGTAACATGGAAAACAAAAAAAGCCGGTAAAAACCGGCTTTTGACATAACCTTTCAATGATTTGTTACAAACGCTTCTCCAGTTCGTCAATTTTTGCTTTTGCCTCCTCTTTTCCGAGCGACAATGCCTTCTTATACAAATCGATCGCCTGACGGAGCGATGCTTTCTTCTTCTTCGGAGCCAGTTTCGTACGGTTGGCGGTCTCTTCCACTGCCTGAGCTTGTTTAAAGTATGCTTCAGCTTCTGAAATTTTCTGACTCAGCATCATCTCCTGAATCTTGTTCTCCGAGTTTGCCAGTTCCTGATCCTTCAATCGTATTTCATCCTCTTTAGACGTAAGTTCCTCTTCCTGTAGTCGGATTGTTTCGCTCAGGTTTTGGTTTTCGTTGCGTGCACGTTCCGCTTCTTCCTGCAAGAGAATAATTTCTTGTGATTTCGTTACCAGTTCTGCCTTTAGCTTTTTAATGATCGAAGAGAAAGAGTTAATAGTACCCTTCGACTTTTTCAACTGTGCTTCCAGGTCCGAGATTTTATCTTCCGTTTCCCGAACATAGTTATTCAGGTCCTTCATACGGGCCGTGTAATCATCGTACGTTGTTCCCTCCACCATGTTTACACGAAGCAGTTGACGGTTTGCATCAATCGAGTCCATCAGCGTACCAACATCCTGAAGGGTTTGAGCCATCCGCTGAGAAGTTTGAAGTTCGTTGCGAAGGGAATCCACTTCAGATTTTAACTTGGCTTTCTCCTGGTTATCGCAGGCCGTTAGGGCTGCGGACATGGCAAGTACGGGTAACAGTTTTCGTAGCATTGTTCGAGGGTTTGAATACAAGGTAAAGGTACAGTAGTTTCCGCGCGCCCCGTCTCCGCCACCGGAAATTTTTTGACCGTGTAAAGCAAAAGCATGTCGCGGAAAACGGGCATTCGGGGAAAAATTAAACTCACTCAAGCTTTTTTACCCTGCACCGCGGCTCAAAAATCGTTTAAAGCAGCTGTTTTCAAGTTGGCCTGATTCATGTGATGGCCGGAATGAATACGAAGTTTTTCCGGGCATTGTGCGTATTTATTTGCTCTACGTCCCGAACGCAGTTTAATGTTGTGGAACCGGAGCGAACTGCCAAATATTATTGGATACATGTTCATCAATATATACGATCGTTAGGTTGTTGTTTCATTCATGAAGTATATTTTTAGCATAATCCTGAACACAACTACGTTAGTTACGTATTATGAGTAGCACATCTTCTTATTCGTTCACATGCAAAAGTTGATAACAGGCCACACAAGTCTTACCGATTCCGGAAGACCGAGAGTCATTATTATTGGTGGTGGTTTTGCCGGGCTCGAAATCGCGAAAGCACTGAGAGGCTTTCCGGGTGAAACGGTTTTATTCGATCGGTACAATCATCACACCTTTCAACCGTTGTTGTACCAGGTGGCAAGTTCGGGGCTTGAAAGCAGCTCAATCATCTTTCCGTTCCGGAAACGTTTCGCAACGCAGAATGACTTTTACTTCCGGCTGGGTGAAGTAATCTCGATCCATCCGAACGATAATTGCATCGAGACCTCGATCGGCAGTGTCAAGTATGACTACCTCGTTATTGCGAGCGGAGCAACAACAAACTACTACGGCATGAAAGACGTGGAAAAAAATTCGCTTCCGCTGAAAAGCATTATCGATGCCATCAAGCTGAGAAACAAAATCATCCGCAACTTTGAAACTGCGTTATTAACAGACGATCCGGAAATGATGGACAGTCTGATGGACTTTGTAATTGTGGGTGGCGGTCCTACCGGAGTAGAATTGGCAGGAGCCTTATCAGAATTGAAGCGCCATGTTTTCCCCCGTGACTACAAAGAACTCGACATGAATAAGATGGATATTCACCTCGTTGAGTCTGGGAGCAGGCTGCTCGGGGGCATGTCAGAGATTGCCTCGCAAAAAGCGCTGGAATACCTGCAAAAGATGGGGGTGCATGTTCACCTCAACAAAGCGGTTAAATCCTACGATGGTCATGAGGCTATCCTGAGTACGGGCGACAAGCTGGTAAGCAAAACAATGGTGTGGGCGGCCGGAGTTAAGGTTCAGCCGTTCCCGGGAATCAGTACGGAAGTGATCGGTCGCGCGGGCAGGATCAAAGTAGACGAGTTTAACCGCGTGAAAGGACATCAAAATATCTTTGCGATTGGTGATGCTGCGATCATGGAAGGCGGTGATCCGAAGTTTCCAAACGGTCACCCGATGATGTCGCCACCGGCCATGCAGCAGGGTCAGCTTCTCGCGGAGAACATCAAACGCCTTGAAAACAAGCAGCAGATGAAACCCTTCCGCTATAACGACCAGGGCTCAATGGCAACCGTTGGCCGGAACAAAGCGGTGGTCGACCTGAATGTGTTTAAAGGCCAGTTTAGGTTCCAGGGCCTGTTCGCATGGTTCCTCTGGATGTTTGTTCACCTCATCTCGCTAATTGGCTTCCGGAACAAGTTCTTCGTCTTCTTCAGCTGGATTTGGAGCTACTTCTCGTACGATAAAAGCAACCGTCTGATCATCAGCCGCAATAAAGAAGGCGTGAGCTAGATAGTGAGTTCAGGAATTTATTACCTTGGCGCTTTCATTTCATGAAAAGCGAACGATACCTTAAGTACCACACGCCCCTTTCGGCTGCCGGTGTACTGATCGCCTTAGGAATTATTTTCGGGGATATCGGAACTTCCCCGCTCTACGTGTTCAAGGCTATCGTTGACGAGGAAGTAATCAGCAAAGAACTGATTTACGGAGGGTTATCGTGCGTGATCTGGACACTTACCCTCATCACCACCATTAAATATGTTTACCTCGCACTGAACGCGGATAACAAGGGCGAAGGTGGAATTTTTGCGTTGTACGCGTTGGTAAGACGGTACAAGGCGCAATGGGTAATTTATCCGGCCATCATCGGTTGCGCCACACTGATTTCTGACGGTTTTCTAACGCCCGCCATTTCCGTTTCCTCCGCCATTGAAGGCGTTAAAATATACAGCCCTCAAATCCCAACGGTTTACATTGCCATCGCCATCCTCGTGGCGCTTTTCCTTTTTCAACAGTTCGGCACCGGAACCGTAGGTAAAACATTCGGCCCCATCATGCTGATCTGGTTTGGTATGATCGGAACCCTGGGGCTTCTTCAGGTGGTGCAAAACCCGGACGTTCTCAAAGCCGTGAATCCGGTATACGCGATCAATCTTTTGATAAAATACCCGGGTGGTTTTTGGATTCTGGGTGCGGTATTCCTCTGTACCACAGGTGCCGAAGCCTTGTATTCCGATCTGGGTCATTGCGGCAAGAAAAATATTCGTGTGAGCTGGGGGTTTGTTAAAGTTAGCTTGCTGTTAAATTATGCAGGTCAGGCCGTATGGCTTCTGGGCCAGGAAGGTGAAAAGCTGAATGGGCAAATTCCTTTCTATGGATTGATGCCCGATTGGTTCCTGCCCATCGGTATCGGTATTGCGACACTTGCCGCCATCACCGCGAGCCAGGCGTTAATTTCCGGAACATTCAGTCTGGTGAACGAAGCCATGAAACTGAAGTTGTGGCCCATGATGCGGGTACGGTATCCAAGCCAACTCAAAGGACAGATTTATATCCCCGGCATCAACTGGATTTTGATGGCCGGTTCGATTCTCGTGATCCTCATCTTCCGCGAATCATCCGCCATGGAAGGCGCCTATGGATTGGCGATCACGTTCAATATGCTCATGACCACTTCGCTGCTGGTCTATTATTTTTCGCTTTATAAGAAATCCACCTTCCGGTCACTTGGGCTTGCCGTTATCTTCTTTACGCTGGAGGGCATGTTCTTGATATCGAACCTAAACAAGTTTCAGCATGGCGGTTGGTTCTCATTCCTGATGGCAGCCATTCTGTTCTGGGTTTTGTTTATTCAGCTTCGCGCACGGATGCTGCGAACACGGCATACTGAGTTTGTCGATCTCAAACATTATGAAGACATGATTCGTGATCTTCAGGCCGACACCACCGTTCCGAAAGAAGCCACCAACCTGGTATACCTGGCCGTGGCCGATAGCAAGCGTTACATCGACTCCAACATCATCTACTCAATTTTCCGAAAGCGCCCCAAACGGGCAGATGTGTACTGGTTCCTGCACGTAGATACGGTTGACAATCCGTTTACCAGCCGATACGCGGTCGATACCATCATTCCGAAAAAGTGTTTTTTCGTTCGCATCAGTCTTGGTTTCAAGGCCGACCATCGGTTGAATCTTTTATTCAACCGGATCATTCATGAGATGGCCGACTCTGCAGAGATTGATTTGATCAGCCCCTACCCTTCGCTGCACAAATACAGCATGACAGCCGACTTCAAGTTTATCATCATTCAGTCGTGGGCATCGGTTGATAGTGAAATCTCAACGTTCGACCGGTTTGTGATCCAGAGCTATCGCATCCTCAAAAAATACAGTTTGTCGACCGAGGCGCACTATGGCATTGAGGCCTCGAACCTGGAAATTGAAAAGGCCCCGATTCAGGTAGGTCCCGCTGCCAAGGTTAAGATCAAGCGCGAGGACGATTACTAACGTATCCGATTCCGGACGGTTTCGTTCGCTTCTGATAATGACCGAACTCTAAAACCATCCATTTTGAGCTAATTACTCGCTTTTTGTGCTGGCACTGATCTTGAAACCACGGTCAGCACATACGCGCGTTTTATGCTTAAAAACTATTTCACAATAGCCGTCCGCAACATCCTGCGGAACAAGGTCTATTCCCTCATTAACATTCTCGGACTCTCCATCGGAGTGGCCTGCTGCCTGCTACTCACCTTGTATATCCAGGAAGAATACGCAGTTGACAAGCAACATGCCCGCATTGACGATTTGTATCGGGTTGTAACAACCTTTCAGAACATCGACAACATCCGCCAGACGGCCTCGTGCTCACCCCCGATTGCCATGGCGATGAAAGATGAGATTCCGGAAGTAGAAGCAGCCGCGCGCCTATTGAACCCTCCCGGAGTTTCCCAAAACCTGATCCGCTACGAAACCAATATGTTTTATGAGTCAGACGGATTTATTGCCGATTCAACCATCTTCTCCATTTTCAGTTTCGACTTTATCGAAGGCAATCCCGACAAAGCACTAACCGAACCCAATTCTGTAGTGCTGACAGAAACGCTCGCAAAGAAAATATTCGGCAATGAATCTGCGATCAACAAGATTATTTCTATCAGTCAGGGCGGACCAACAGCCGACTTTCACGTGACCGCTGTTATCCGCGGGAAAGGTTTGAGTCATCAGAATCCACACTTTATCACATCCACCGCAGGTGGCGGCTGGGCCGACTATCTCAAACAACCGGAAGTCGCAGATGAATGGGGTGGACAAAACTTTATTCCTTCCTACGTAAAGCTGGCACCGGGACATAATAAAGATGAAGTGATTCGCAAACTGAACGAATTAGTTGTGAAGCACGGAGCGGAAGATATGAAAGCGCTCGGCATGTCGAAGACCCTTACGCTCGAGCCCGTAAAGGATATTTACCTGTACTCAGACGTAGGTCAAAGTCCCCGCATCACGTACATCTATGTAATCGGAGCCATTGCCGTATTCATTCTGTTAATCGCCTGTATCAACTTCATGAACCTGTCGACTGCCAAGGCGGCTAAACGTGCAGGCGAAATCGGGGTACGCAAAGCGATGGGCGCATTTCGAAGTTCACTGATTAGTCAGATCATGGGTGAAGCGATGATTATCGTTGCAATCTCCATGCTCATCAGCGTGGGCATCATGCAACTGGCGCTGCCGTTGTTTAATGAACTCACCGGAAAAACGGTTTCGTTCAATTCGGATAACATTATCTACTTCGGAGCTGCACTGCTGGCCATTACCCTGGTTACAGGCTTAATAGCCGGCAGTTATCCGGCCTTTTACCTCTCATCCTTCAAACCGGCCGAAGTACTGAAAGGAAAAGGAAAAACGGGAAGTTCATCGGGGCTGCTTCGTCAGGCGTTGGTGGTATTTCAATTTATCATCGGTATCACGCTGATTTGTGGTATGCTGATTATTGATAAGCAGTTAACGTTTATGAGTAACTCAAATCTCGGTTTCGACCCAAACGCAAAAATTGTTATCCCGCTGCGTACCGAGACAGCACAGGTTAACGCACCGGTTTTTCAGCAGGAGCTCGGTAAACTTTCAGCCGTGGAAGCGGTTTCCGCGTCCAATTATATTCCCGGCTCTCCTATCTTCAGCGACTTCCGGCTGTATAAAAAGGGCGAAAGCATGGAGAACGGGATTCTACACCGCATGAACTACATCGACTACGGTTACCTGGAGATGATGGATATCAAAATCATTGCCGGCCGTTCGTTTGCGGAAGTAGAAGACAGCACAACCAACAACATTGTTATCAATCGCCAGGGCGCAGACGAACTCAGACTAACGCCCGAGCAAGCCATTGGCGCTGAATTAGCGATGGACTGGCAGGGTCGGCACCTCACCTTCCGGGTGGTGGGTGTGATGGAAAACTACCATCAGGTGTCGTTGAAAGAGAAGATTGTACCCACGGCATTTTTCAAAAAAGGAAAAACACAAACACTTGATAACGTGATTGCCAAACTCTCAACTTCCGGCATTCAAAACACACTTGCCCTGATTGAAGCAAAATGGAAAACAATTAACCCGGACACGCCTTTCGAATTTGTTTTTCTGGATGCCCGGCTGCAAAAACAATATGCCGAGGATGAACGCGTGGGTCAGATTATCACGGTATTCACCGTCATCGCAATTGTTATCTCCTGCCTGGGTCTGTACGGCCTTTCAACCTTCATGTCCGAACAGCGCTTCAAGGAAATTGGCGTACGCAAAGTACTGGGCGCCAACGTAACGCAAATCGTCACGCTCATGTCGAAAGAGTTTGTGCGCCTGATCGTAATCGCATTTGCAATCTCTGTTCCGCTGGGCATGTTCGTCATGAACAAGTGGCTTCAGGGCTTTGAGTATAAAACAACGATCGATGTTTTGATCTTTGTTTACGCAGGTGTAGCAGCATTGCTGATCGCGCTGATTACCGTAAGCTTTGAATCATTTAAAGCAGCATCCACCAATCCTGTTAAGGCACTACGAACCGAATAACCCGAACCGCTATGTTTAGAAATTTTCTCACGATTGCCTGGCGAAGTTTGTTGCGAAACAAGCTTCACAGTTTTATCAACGTAACAGGTCTTGCCATTGGCGTGGCTGCCTGCATGGTCATCTTTCTGATTGTTGACTTTGAGCTCAGTTTCAATAAAGAACATCAGGGATATGAACGAATCTACCGCATCCACTCTTCTTTTCAGGGCGTCTTTTCAGGTTTGAACCGGGGTGCGCCAACCGCGGTTGGTCAAACCGTCAGGGATGAGTTTAAAGGGGTTGAAGCCGTTGCATCATTCCAGATCCTGAACAGTAAAGTGGAGATTCCGAACGGAAGCGAAAAAACGAATCTCGAACAACAGCAAAAAATCATCGTTGCCGAACCAGCATTCTTCTCGGTATTTAAATCATATGAATGGATTGCCGGTTCACCAGAATCCCTGACAGAACCCTTCAAGGTTGTGTTGACCGAAAGCCGGGCGAAAACCTATTTCGGAACAGCCGACCCGTTAAAGGTAATCGGACGTGAAGTAATTTATCGCGATTCACTTCAAACAACCGTAGCGGGAATCGTAAAAGATCTTCCGTTTAACACGGATATCGACATGACGGATTTTATCAGTTACAGCACCATTGAAAAGAGCTGGCTGAAACGAAACATCCGGCTAAACGATTGGCAAAGTGTGAATAGCAGCTCCCAAGTATTCGTGCTTCTCGATCAAACATCCAGCACAAAAACACTTACCGATCAGTTTGAGATTCTGAAAAAGCGATACAAAGAGAAAAGCACATGGGACGTTGAGAACAACTTCAGCGCCCAGCCATTGTCGGACCTTCACTACAACAACGAAACCGCGATCTTCGACTATAGCCGGTCGCCCGCGCATCTTCCAACGCTGACAGTGTTGATTGTTGTGGCCGGACTGCTCCTGATCATTGGCGCGATCAACTTTATTAACCTGGAAACTGCTCAGGCCGTTCGCAGGGCTAAAGAAGTTGGCGTACGCAAAACCCTGGGAAGTTCGCGCACGGCATTGATCAGTCAGTTCCTGTACCAAAGTTTCATCATTACAGTAATTGCCGTGGTGCTTGCACTGCCACTAACCGAATTGGCGCTTCAAACATTTTCGGATTTCGTGCCTGCAGGAGTTGTGCTTTCGCTGAAAGAAGTGGCGCCCTTCCTGCTCTGTGTTATTCTCGGCATCGGTTTGCTGGCCGGTTTATACCCGGCGTTCATTATGTCATCGTTTCTTCCGGCTGTTGCTCTTAAAAATCAGGCGCACGCAACGTCAGGCACGTCACGTTCAGCATTCATGCGCAAGTCGTTGATCGTTTTTCAGTTTGCCATTGCACAGTTGCTGATTATTGGTGCCCTTGCGGTAGGCTGGCAAATCAACTACATGCTTAACAAAGACATTGGCTTCAAAAAAGATGCAGTGATCTACCTGTACACTCCGTGGCAGGAGAATTCAAGCAAGATAGCGGTGTTTAAGAATGAGCTGTCGCAGGTTCCGCAGATTGCTGACATGAGTTTAAGCGATTCGCCCCCGTCTGAAAACGGGTGGAGTTCAAATACAGTTGAGTACAAGCCTGAAAAAGGTGAAATCGTAAAAGTTAATGCATTCCGAAAGTTTGGCGATCCGGATTATATCGGATTCTACGACATCAAACTTGTGGGTGGACGCAACCTGCGACCCACCGACTCGCTGCGGGAATTCCTCATCAACAAAACGCTGATGACGCAGCTCGGCTTCAGCTCTCCCGAACAAGCCATCGATAAAACAATTTGGTACAGTGATCGCGAATATCCGATCGTGGGCGTTGTCGAAGATTTTCACATTCAATCCCTGCATAAAAAAGTGGAGCCCGTGATCATGGGTAACGATGTAGAATTCAGCTGCTTTAACATCAAACTTTCAACCGGCAACGGAACCGATGAATTTAAAGCAGGCATCGCAAAAATCGAAGAGGCGTGGAAGAAAGTATATCCGAACGAAAAATTCTCGTATGAGTTCCTCGATGAAACCCTGAAGAATTTCTATCAATCCGAGCAGCGGGTAGCCCGTCTGGTGAAAACCGCGATGACGATGGCCATCTTTATTTCATGCCTCGGCTTATTCGGGCTTGCCTCGTTCACCACTACACAACGAATGAAAGAAATCAGCATTCGAAAAGTACTCGGTTCAACCGTAAGCGGAATCGTAGTGATGTTATCGAAAGATTTCATCTACCTGATCCTGATCGCGTTTGTAATTGCCACACCGGTTGCCTGGTTTGCCGTTAACCGATGGTTGTCGGGTTTTGCGTATCACATGGACGTCAGCATCTGGCTGTTTGTGGTTACGGTGCTTGCAGGCGTTGCGATTGCGATCGTTACGGTAGGCTATCAAACACTCAAAGCCGCGAACAGTAACCCGGTAAATTCACTGCGGAACGAATAGCGGTTTCATCACCGACTCATGTAAATGATCTTCCTGCTGCCGGGAAGATCATTTGCGTTTCGGACGCATCCCGCCTATTTCCAAAATCAAAATGCAGGGTGTGCCTCACCCTGACCATCTCCTACTCAGAGTGTCTTGCACAACCTTCGCAGATGCGAAAGAATCGGTTGTGCAAACGGTACAGCCTTGCGGATGCATACATCCATTAGTTCATCTTTTTCGGGCATGCGGAGTATAGTAAAAAGGGCTATCTTGGAGCCTGTTTACTGTCTGAATTATGAAAAAAATAATCGTTGTTCTACTCCTCCTGCTTACACTCGGCGCCCAGTTGTTTGCGCAAGAATTAACATCTCCTGATGGTAATTTCAAGTTCTCTTTTTCACTGACTCAGGCCGGTGAGCCAATGTATCAGCTCAGCTACAAAAGCAAACCGGTTATCAAGCAAAGCCGGTTAGGCATTGAAGTAAAGGATCAGCAATCACTGGCAAGTGGATTTACGCTGGAGAAAATAGAAACCTCCCGGAAAGATGAGACCTGGGATCCTGTTTGGGGAGAGGTAAAAACGATCCGCAATAACTACAACGAACTTGCATTAACCCTAACACAATCATCTCCGAAACAACGCAGCATGATTATCCGGTTCAGGCTTTTTAATGATGGCCTTGGCTTCCGGTACGAATTTCCCCGACAGCCCAATCTTGAGCACTTCGTTGTAAAAGATGAAGTTACTCAGTTCGCCATGACAGGCGACCATAAAGCTTTCTGGATTCCCGGGGACTTCGACACAAACGAATACACCTATTCAACCACCACACTCACGAAGGCCGATAAATCGGCACGCGTTGGCTCAGCCGACGAGATTGCTACCCGCAATCCGATTAACGGTGCGGTACAAACCCCGTTAATGATGAAGTCAGCCGATGGTTTGTACATTAACATTCACGAAGCTGCGCTGGTGAATTATCCGGCCATGATTCTTTCCATCAACAAAGGAAACCTGACACTCACCTCCACGCTTGCTCCGGATGCTGTGGGCAACAAAGCATATTTACAAACCCCCAGCCACACACCTTGGAGAACCATCATCGTGAGCGATAAAGCGGCTGACATCCTCGCCTCCAAAACAATTTTGAACCTGAACGAACCCTCCGTGATCAAAGACACCGACTGGATCAAGCCAACGAAGTATGTCGGCATCTGGTGGGAAATGCACGTAGGTGTCGGTACGTGGTATTATGCAGATGATGTGAACCTGACCCTTGATAACACCGACTGGAAGTCGTTGAAGCCAAACGGGCGCCATTCTGCGAACACCACCAACACCAAACGATATATTGATTTCGCAGCAAAGAATGGCTTTGATGGTGTGCTGATCGAAGGCTGGAACGTAGGCTGGGAAGACTGGTTCGGCCAGTGGAAAGAAAATGTTTTTGACTTTACTACCCCCTACCCTGATTTTGACGTGAAAGAACTTCATCGTTACGCAGCTTCAAAAAATGTGAAGCTGATCATGCACCACGAAACTTCAGGTTCGGTTACAAACTACGAACGCAGAATGGATGACGCCTATAAATTCATGAAGGAAAATGGGTATGATGCCGTTAAAACCGGTTACGTAGGCAAAATTATTCCGCGCGGAGAATGGCATGACGGGCAGTGGATGGTAAACCACTACAACCGGGTTGCCAAAAAAACTGCTGAATACAAGATCATGCTGGATGCGCATGAGCCGGTTCGCCCAACCGGACTGCATCGTACGTATCCGAACTGGCTGGCGTGCGAGGCCGCAAGAGGCAATGAGTTCAACGCGTGGAGTATTGGAAGTCCCCCGGAACATGAAACCATTCTGCCGTTTACCCGCATCATGGGTGGACCGATGGACTACACACCCGGAATTTTTCAGATTAAAATGGACTACTATGTAGCCAAGCGTCCGTTTAATAATCAATCACCGAATGGATTTGCGATTCATACCACGCTCGCCAAACAACTCGCGTTATACGTCACACTATACAGTCCGTTGCAGATGGCGGCCGATCTGCCTGAAAACTATGAACGCTTCCCCGATGCGTTTGAATTCATTAAAGACGTAGCCGTTGATTGGGACGACACACAAATTCTTGAAGCCGAGCCCGGAGACTTCATTACCACGGCACGCAAGGCAAAAGGAAAAGAAGCCTGGTTTATCGGGGCGATTACGGATGAACAAAAAAGAACCGCTAACATGCCACTCACCTTTTTGAAGCCGGGCCAGAAGTATCTCGCAACAATTTACAGCGATAAACCGGATGCAGACTGGGACAAAAATCCGATGGCATATCAAATTGAGAATGTAATCGTGACCGGAAAAACTATACTTGCCATCAACCTGGCACCGGGAGGCGGAGCGGCCGTTAGCCTAAAGCCGGCCACCACCGAAGATCTCAAAAAGTGGAAAGCGTATAAAGTGAAAAAGTAATAGTAGTTTCGGAGCATCTTATCCCCCTTGTATGATCCGCAGTTCCATTCAAAAAGCAGCAATTCTGGCATTGCTGTGCATTTTTTCCGGCTTTTTACAAGCTCAGTCGGGCGATCATCCACAGGTTGAGAACGGGGTAATCGATTTACGGAAGTGGAATCTGTCGGCACACAAAGTAGCGCTTGCAGGTGACTGGATTTTTTATGAGAATGAGTTGTTGGCTAATCCGGGGAAACCGGGACAGCATATCCCGTTCCCGCAGGTGCTGTCGAAAGCAGGCTTTGAGATGGTGCAATACGGAACCTACGCGGTACAGGTTTTAGTACCGGCCAATACCAAAAATCTCGCGTTTGAAATTCCACAACTGTACAGCAGTTATAAGTTGTTTGTTAACGGAAAGCTGATTGCCGAAAATGGAACTCCGGGAACGACTGAGTCGACCACTGTTCCGCAGTGGATGCCCCAGGTCACTTCGTTTGATGCCGTGGGTGATACGCTTAACATTACACTTCAGCTTGCCAATTTCCATCACTACAACACGGGCGCAAAACAACCGATTTACCTCGGCTCGGCTCCGTTGCTGATGGCGCATGATGAAAACGCAACCAAAAGTAACCTCACCGAGTGCCTGACATTGTTTGTACTCGGCGCCGCATTCCTGATTATTTATTATGTGCGCCAGGAAAAGAAAAAGATAACGCTTTATTTCGCGTTGCTTTGCGTTAGCTGGTCAATCCGGTCAGTCTTTTCGAATAATTATCTGATCATTGACTTTGTTCCGCAGTTCGACTGGGCGTGGATGGTGCGCATCGAATACATCACGCTTTACCTGATGATGATCTTCACTGTGCTGTTCTTCAGCAGGCTGTTTCCAAAAGAAAGCAGTAACGTCATCAAGTATATTTTTGTCATCGCCAATGGCACGTTCATTGCCGAAACCCTGTTGATGCCGCCTGTATTCTTTACAAGGTGGATTGCTTTGTACCTGATCATCGCTGCGCTGGTTCTGATTCACAGTGGCGTGATTACCATTCGTGCGCTTATCAAGGAACGCACGGGTGTATGGTATCTTGTGTTCAGCGTGATCTTGGCAATTATTCTCTTCGGCTACGACATGGTTGTTTTTGAGGGATTCATCCAATACTACAATGCCTATCTTTTCAGCATCGGATACATTGTCATCTTTTTACTGATGGCAGTGGCACTGCTGTATCATTTGAGAATATTCCGCAGCGATGGCGCAGCCGGAACGTTAACGTTTGATGACTTGTACAATCCCGATCGGGAAGACCGCGATTAATCAGCACCCTTGTTTTCGAGCTTGCAAACATTATCCATGCCCAGGTGCATGAGTGCATCGCCTGCATTCACAACCGGACTGTTGTTTAAGCCGATAACATAAGCGGTTTCGGGAACCTTCACCTCTTCCTTGAATTCTCCGAAAGGATCGGTGATCGTGCCGACCGACTCGCCTTTATGCACCATCTGGCCACAACGAATCGAAGGCTGAAACAACCCTGCATGCTTCGCGCGAACCCATGACGAACTCCAGATAATGCGGTTGGTTTCTTTGGGCGCAGGGGCGTCATCGATCATCTTCAGGTGTTTCATTAGCCGAAGTGTTCCGGCAATACCTTCTTCAATGCCCTGCAAATCGAAGCGCAGCGATTCGCCCGCTTCATACACGATGATATTTTTACCTTTTTTAGAAGCTTCCTTTCTCAGTGAATTCGGCCGGAACGGTGAGTCGATCGTAAACGGAGCAGAGAAAGCTTCCGCCAATTGCTGATTCGTTTTGTCGTTGAGCATAGCCCGAACCTGCGGATAGTTGGTACGCATCGCGCCTCCGGTGTGAAAGTCTACACCATAGTCGATAAACGGAATAATCTGATGCGTCAGGTTGTAGGCTACGCGGCTCGCGAGCGAGCCGTTCTTGCTTCCCGGAAACGAGCGGTTTACATCTTTACCATCCGGTACGTCCCGTGAAAAGTTCAGGAAGCCGTAGACATTGGTGATGGGCATGCACACAACGGTGCCGCGTTTCACTTTATGCAGGCCTTCATCGAGAATCCTGCGAACAATCTCCATCCCGTTAATCTCATCGCCATGCATACCGGCTGTTAATGCGAGGATCGGGCCATCATGCTCGGAACGGGACACATAAATCGGAGTATCGATCTGCGTGTGCGAAGGCAGCCGGGCGATGTTAATATCGATTTCCCTGAATTCTCCCGGCCAAATCTCGTGTCCGGCAATAACAACTTTCTTCATGGAGGGTTACGGCAGTTAAGCGTTGATCTTGTCTTTTTGAATCTTTTTCTTCACCGCGTTCTTTTCGAGGTATTGAAAGATCCTTCCCGCAATGTCAACCTTGGTCGCCCCTTCAATGCCTTCCAGGCCTGGCGATGAATTCACTTCAAGAATAAGCGGTCCGCGTTTCGACGGCAGCATATCAACACCGGCAACACCGAGACCCATTTTCTTTGCGGCCGTAATAGCGGCATGTTTCTCAGCACGACTCAATTTGACCACGGTTGCTGTTCCGCCCCGGTGCAGGTTAGACCGGAATTCGCCCTCTTTCGCTTGTCTCCGCATCGCACCGACAACTTCTCCATCTACAATGAAGGCCCGGATGTCGGCACCTTTTGCCTCCTTGATAAATTCCTGTACGATGATCCGGGTCTTCAATCCATGAAATGCTTCGATAACCGATTGAGCTGCCTTCTTGTTTTCAGCCAGCACAACACCTAGACCCTGTGTTCCCTCCAGCAGCTTAATCACAACCGGGGCACCTCCCACCGATTCCACCACGCCTTCAGTATCTTTTGAATAATCCATGAAGATCGTTTTCGGAAGACCAAGACCTGCACGTGATAAAATTTGCAGACTTCTGAGTTTATCGCGCGATCGGATAAGCGCTTGCGATTCAACGGCCGTAAATACCTTCATCATTTCAAACTGCCGAACAACAGCAGCACCATAAAACGTTACCGATGCTCCGATACGCGGAATGATGGCATCAAAGTAATCGAGCTTTCTTCCCTGATACAGTACCACCGGATTTTGTTTCTCGATGTACAGCACGCACTTCATGTGGTCGATGATCTCCACGCGGTGCCCGCGTTTCTCACCGGCCTCTTTTAACCTACGGGTAGAGTATAGTCTCGGCCCGGTAGACAGAATCGCAATATTCATACAGAAGAATTACGTTGATTTTTTCTTTTTCTTAGGAATCCGGTTAGCGCGGTAAGATAGATTTTTTTTGGTTACATCAATCATAAACCTGTCGCGCAGAACCTTTCTTCCGAGTAAAATCGGGAAACGCAGCGCGTCACGGTCGCTGAGCGAGAATTCGGTCATAATTTCTTGATCAAAAATTTTTATGGTCGTTTGGATAATGAACCGTTTTTCTGCCACACCAAACGAGTTCTTAATCGCACGTTCGGTGTACGTATCAACCGTAAACGTCATTCCTGTAAACTCAGGATGCTCCTCATCGAGCAATACGAATTCAAGCTTTCCATTAACAACTTCTGCGCGCGAACAATGCAAACTGCTGGTATACGCTCCTGTATCGATTTTGGCGTGAATATTCTTCAACCCGAGGCCCGGAAGATCAATCCGGTCTGAACGTCCCAAAATCTGCATGCCTGAAGTAATTTGTCAGTTAAATATGCGAAAATATATGCCGGTAAAACAAATGAAATTCAGGCAACCGCGGCATAATTCATGCAAGGCCGGTAAATCGCGTAAAAACAAAAATGCCCCGCTCTGCGGTGTGCACGAGCGAGGCATCTATTTAAACTATATAACAATAAAAACCTGTAACAAGTAGGTTTACGTAGGTTGCGCATGATTGGTTGAGAATTCTGCATGGAAATTTTCAGAAAAAATCTGCCTGCATGCATCACAAATGCTTCTCCCTGAAAATCTGCACGATACCGGATTAAATTTCCGGGTTTTCCGCAGGCGCGGAAACCAATTCACGATCGTTTTGCTTGCCGAGAAATGAACCGAGCAGCACAATGGCGATGCCGGTCATGATCGACACATCGGCCATGTTAAAAATGCCGGTTTTAAAAATTACAAAATCCATATGCATGAAATCCGTTACTGAACCGTACACAAGCCGGTCGTATAAATTTCCCATTCCTCCGCCAATCACAAATGCAAAACCCAGCAGTACAGATTTTGAGATGTTACGCTTCAGAAACAGATACCCGATTCCAAAACCAAGAACAGCAAGCGGGAACAGCGCCAATAAAATGAACCGGGCCATTTTTGGCAGCGAATCACCAAGACTCAAGAACGCACCTTCATTTTCAACCCGCATCAGCGTGAAATACGGATTAACAACGGAGATTTGTTCGTTCTCATCAATCCGGTTTCGCACCATTGCTTTTGATATCTGGTCGCAGACGACATTTACTGTCAATGTTACCACGATCAATAAAGCGCGAAGGATACCTTTCTTGTTCATGCTACTGCTTTAAGAACTTGACATACGCCGGACCCACCACCAATGTGTAAAGGCCAGGCGCAAGATTACTAACATCAATGGACCCTTCATCAATCTTATTCACCGGGATGCTGGCGCCTAACAAGTTGAAAATTTTTATCTGATGTACGCCCGCTGCGCCACGAACAGTAAGCACATTGTGAGCCGGATTCGGATAAGCTTCCAGATTGCGTGTTTGCAAAGGCTCTACTCCCGTAACAATACCGAGATCAAGGGTTATGATACTGCCTGTTTTTTGCTGACCCGATTCCAGAGAGAGAACACCAAACAACATGGTCCCGGTTTGACTGATAGACCCGCGTGCATTTACAGCAGCTCCAGCATTTATTCTTCCGCCTTCGCTACCAAACGGGTTCCCGAAATCGAGCAGAATTTCAAAGCCCGAACCATCTGAATTTACTTTATAGCAGGTGCCTGAATCGTTTGGTCCGCCCGTCATGGTCATTCCATAGATAGCACCATCCACTTCAACCAGCGCACCTTCCGGGATAGCTCCATTATCGTAGGTAAAATCAATCAGTTTTTCGAATCCATCTCCGTCAATACCAACTTTAAACAGCGTTCCCCAGTCCTCACTTCCTCCCTGCGACATCGAAACATACACAGTTGTGTCAACCACGAGTAGCGAATTGCCATACCGGCCTGCAAGCGCTGAGCTTCGATCCGAAATCTTCGTAAATCCGGTACCGTCTGTGTTCAGGGAAAAAACAACTCCATCCCCCTGACCACCGATTGCCATGCCATATAGTTTTCCATTAGCAAGGGCAATCGAACCCCGGGGTATTAACACATCCGTCCCTGAGAAATCCAACAATGGCTGAATTGCATGCGTGGATTTGTTAAACCTGTAAACTACACCTTTGTTATCCGGGCCTCCTGCCGCGGTCATTCCGTACAGCCACGTCCCGTCATCCGCCAGGGATCCAACCGGAAACATTCCATTGTTGAAGTCAAAATTATATAATACATCGAAGCCTGCTCCCGTAGTATCAATTCTGAACAAGGTACCTGTAAGGCTCTCCCCGCCCATCACTGTTGTTCCGTAAAGCAAATTATTCGACAGCGTTAGTGTACTTTCAGGATTGCTGCCCTCGACACCATTGAAATCATGTAAAACCTTGTATCCTGAGCCGTCATGATTGACGCGATAGATAACGCCTTGGTTGAAGGCACCGCCCTTCGAGGTAATTCCAAACCCAAATTCTGACGTCAGCGCGAGCGCACCCTTTGGATTGTAGCCGGTATTGGTTGGAGCAAACTCATGAATTACCTGAAAATTTTCTCCTGTGGATTTCATTTTAAAAATCACACCATACTTTCTGTCACCACCGCCAACATGGCCATAAACATATTCACCCGAAAGCAACAACGAACCTTCAGGATTTTCACCGTCGAAGTGACTGAAGCTGTGCAACAATTGGTAGTTTTCTCCGTCCGGATCAATCTTATACACAGCGCCACTGCCATTACCTCCGTTTACCGTCATCCCTAACAGCCCAAATGCGGTTGCAGTAATTCGCCCGTTGGGATTTATTCCACCACCATTTGAGCCGTAGTGGTGCAATACTTCAAAAGCGCTTCCATCTGTGTTAAGTTTGAACAATACCCCGGAGCTTTCTGCACCACCTTGCGATGTTGTTCCATAAAGCGTGGAGCCAACCAATTCCAGGCCACCCATGGGTTGACTTCCATCAGCACCGCTGAAATCGAACAGCTTGGTAAAACCTGTTCCCGTGACACCAACTTTAAACACTGTGCCATGATCATTGACGCCGCCCCGCAGGGTTGCCCCGTAAATGATACCATTCGCAACTACTAAAGAACCTACCGGAGCCGATCCATTCGTGCCGCTAAACGTGACGAGGTTCTGAAAGCCGGTACCATCGGTATTGATTTTGAAAACAAGTCCGGCCCCGGAGGGTCCGCTTTGCATGGAGAATCCATAAAGCACATTCTCATACACATTCAGCGTTCCGTAGGGCACTGCGCCATTAATGTTATTGAAATCTAAAAGTTTCGAGTAGCCGCTGCCATCGGTTTTAACCTTATAGATAACGCCTGCCTGGTTATTGCCACCAAAATTGGTCATGCCATACAATGTTGTACCCGATAGCGTAATCGAACCGGTTGGATTTGCACCCTGCTCACCATCCTCAAACGCATAGATTAATTCATAGTCAGTGCCATCAGGACGAATACGAAAAATTCCGCCATTGCCATTCGTCTCACCGTCATACTTGCAACCATACAAAAATGTTCCGTCTGTAGTCAGACCGTTTTGCCAGGCGTATGCTGTTTCATTAGTGAATGTGTGGATACGGTTTTCCGATTGCCTGGCCATTAAGTGCTGGCCGGACATCAGGAATAATGCTAAAACAACAAACCATGAAGCTTTGCATCTGGATAGAAAACAAAATAGTTTTCGGGGTAGGGTAAAAGTCATAGCCGGATTACTTTCCAAACGGATTCATGGACGACAGCGCACGTTTTGCTCCACCCATCTTGTTCATTGTTTTCATCATTTTACGCATGTCGTTGAACTGCTTCAACAACTGGTTCACCTGCTGTACAGATGTTCCACTGCCTTTCGCGATCCGGTCTTTGCGACTACCATTAATCAGGTCTGGATTTTCACGCTCCTGATTTGTCATGGAGCGGATAATTGCCTCCACCGGCTTAAATGAATTATCATCTACATCAATACCTTTCATGGCTTTTCCCACGCCGGGGATCATACTCATGAGGTCTTTCAGGTTCCCCATTTTTTTTATCTGCTCCAGTTGCGTGAGGAAGTCGTTAAAGTCGAATTGATTCTTGCGAAGCTTGGCGTTGATTCGTCTTGCCTCTTCTTCATCGAATGTTTGCTGAGCTTTTTCAACAAGGCCGACAACGTCACCCATGCCGAGAATCCTGCCAGCCATCCGGTCGGGATAAAAGCGGTCGATCGCCTCCATCTTTTCACCGGTGCTGATGAACTTAATCGGCTTATCAACCACCCTGCGGATGGAAAGCGCAGCACCGCCACGGGCATCACCATCGAGTTTAGTGAGTACGACACCATTGAAGTTCAACCGGTCGTTGAATGCTTTCGCGGTGTTTACCGCATCCTGACCCGTCATCGAGTCAACCACAAAGAGTGTTTCAGATGGGTTAAGGGCTTCCTTCAGCTTCGCGATTTCATTCATCATCTCCTCGTCAACCGCCAAACGACCTGCCGTATCCACAATCACCACGCGGTGATTATTCTTTTTAGCATGATCGATGGCAGCTTTCGCGATCTTTACTGCATCCTTGTTCTCAGGCTCTGCATATACCTCCACGCCAACCTGCTCGCCCAGTACTTTTAACTGATTGATCGCAGCCGGACGATAAATGTCGCACGCAGTCAACAGCACCGAACGGCCCTGCTTCTTTAAGTAATTGGCAAGTTTACCGGAGAAGGTAGTTTTACCGGAACCTTGCAATCCGGCAATCAGAATAACAGCCGGGTTTCCTTCAATTTTTATGTCTTCACTCTGGCCACCCATGAGCTGGGTGAGCTCATCGTTGGTAATCTTGATCAACAACTGGCCGGGTGAGATCGCAGTTAATACGTCCTGGCCCATCGCTTTCTCGCGAATCTCATCGGTGACTTCCTTGGCCACCTTATAGTTCACGTCAGCATCAATTAATGCCTTCCGGATTTCCTTGATCGTGGCAGCAACGTTTACCTCCGTAATTCTGCCCTGCCCTTTCAGCGTTTGAAAGGCCTTTTCCAGCTTAAAACTTAAATTGTCAAACATTGACGCCTGATTTTTTTACTCTACAATCCACAAAGGTAACGCGTAAACCGTAAACGGGAAAAGAAAACCCCGGCAGGCCTGAAAACATTTGAATCCGTGAATTATTGCTATTTTTGAACACCCTGATATCCCTGTATTATGACCCTCCGAAGGCGGATTTATCTAACGCTGGAACCGACAGAAAAAGGTGGCATTCTGGAGCGTATTTTTGAGTTGCTGCTCATTGCCATTATCGTACTCAACATCGTGGCGATCGTTTGCGAATCGATCAAAGATTTTCACCAGCAATACGCGCACTTCTTTCATCAGTTCGAACTGTTCTCTGTAATCTTCTTTACCATTGAATACGTATGCCGGGTTTATTCAATCGTGGAGAATAAACGGTACGAACACCCGGTTGCGGGGCGACTGAAATTCATGGGCACGCCCATGGCGATAATTGATCTGATGGCTTTCTTTCCGTTCTACCTGACCTTTCTTCCGCTTGACCTTCGGTTCCTGCGAATCTTCAGGTTAATGGGGCTCTTCCGAATGTTCAAAGTTGCCCGCTACATGCACGCCTTGTCGATGTTCAAAAAAGTGCTGTACGACCGGAGAGAACAGCTTGTTCTGAGCATCATTTTCATCTTGTTTATCCTGGTGATCATTTCGACTACGATGTATTACGTGGAACGCGAGGCTCAGCCCGACAAGTTTAGCAGTATTCCGGCCACGATGTGGTGGGGTATTGCTACACTCACTACCGTAGGGTATGGCGACATGGTACCGATAACCGCGCTGGGCAGAGTTTTGGGCGGGCTCTTCGCCATTACCGGAGTGGGTTTGCTTGCACTGCCGGCCGGTATTCTCTCTTCCGGCTTTTTTGAAATGATGCATCGCCCCCGTTCACGCAAGTGTCCGCACTGCGGAGAACAAATCTGGGGAGATTAAGCGAGTCGTTCGCAAAAACCGGAAAACCATACAAGCGTCCCTGTTCCCGTAATTTTACGTAGTTGCAGTGGGTCGACCTGCATCTGCAAGTTTAACCTCCGCTTCGTAACTCATTCACGGCAACCACGTCACGAAGATTTTAATTTTTTGCAAAGGCTGCTGCACGTCTCATCGGTTTTGCTTCCCAAGGCCACAAATGCACCCAAACCAGAAAAATTCTTACAAAACAGCCTCGTCAAGAACAATGCACAGTACTTTAGTGTTGTCTATCACATATTGGCTTATGAAATCTTCATCAAAAATTTTCCACGTAAATCCCCTCGGCAGGGATTTGGTGCTTCTGATTGTTTTGGGAATGCTGATCGCAGTAACATTGGTTACCGCGGGGTTGATCCTGGTAAATCAGTTTTAGTTACTTCGACTGATCAACTTAACTTATCCAACTTATACAGGATAAGCTTTCGCTCATCTCCTTTCAACCGGAGATCGTCACACACTTTTGCCGAGGTGGGCCACAATACCCCCAGCCCAACCATACTGCCTAGAAATAGTATCGAGAAGTACTGATCCCGGGTGATAAAGAATCCTACCGCCAGTAGGACCAGTCCGGAAACAAGAAATGAAAATCGAATTAGTGTAAACTGGTAATACCGGTCGAGGCGGTCTCCGAGACTACCAAGCGTTAGTATGCTTTTGACCTTATTTCGGAATAGAAAAAACGACACGGTCCACTCTGCCAGCAACACAATAATTACAGCAAGCAGCAAGATTTGATTGAGCTGAATATCCTGCGAAATTGGTTCAATCGTGCCGGTTTTCATCTCCCAATAGAGCAATCCGAAACACACCAGCGGAAGCAAGATCAGTGCATACAGCCTGCCGTACAGCTTGTAAAAATATTCGGGTATTGAGTTGTACTTCATAGCCATTATTAATTACCAAAATATAGAATTGATATTTCAGTGTGACATTATTTTCCTATATTTTTGAGTTAGTATAGTTGCCGATGAACGGAGTAGCGAATTTATCCAGGAAGGAACAGGTTATCCGCAGTGCTGCAGAGCTCTTCAAGGAGAAGGGGTACGCAGCGTCATCCATGCGCGATCTCGCCCAGAAGCTTGGAATTGAAGCAGCGAGCCTGTACTCACACATTAAGTCGAAAGAAGAAATTCTTCAAACGCTGTGCTTCGACATGGCAGCCGAATTCCGCGAATCGCTCGATAAGGTGGAAAAGCAAAATGTATCGGCCAGCGAAAAACTGAGCATGGGTATTATCGGACACGTGAACGTAATGGCGCGTGACCTGACCGCTTCAGCCGTATTCATGAACGAGCATCGTCACCTGAGCAATCCGCACCTGCGGGATTTTTTGCTGCTGCGCATCAACTATATCAACCGATTCAAAGCCATCATCGAACAAGGTGTTGCTTCCGGCGAATTCAAAAAGAACATCGACACGAAACTGGCGGTGATGACCCTGTTCTCATCCCTTAACTGGATGCCGATGTGGTACAGCCCGGAAGGCTCGATTGAGCCTAAGGAATTAGGTCAGCAACTGGCCAATATGCTCGTAAACGGGCTTAAACAAAACTAATCCCATCCGTGTTTTACTAACAGCCGTTAGTCCTTATCTTTGAGGACTAATCAGCATCATTATGTACGGAGGTGGAAATACATTTGAAGGCATCAAGACCGACAGCATCGCGCAGGAAGACCCGATCAGGCTGGCGGAATTTGAGGCACGCATTGAGCGGGGCGAGAAAATCGAACCCACCGACTGGATGCCGGCTTTGTATCGGAAGCAACTGATTCGCATGATCGAACAGCATGCCCACAGCGAGATCATCGGTGCACTCCCGGAAGGGACCTGGATTACCCGGGCACCCGGTTTCAAACGCAAGATTTCCCTTATGGCCAAAGTGCAGGATGAAGTGGGCCACGGACAATTGCTGTATAGTGCAGCCGAAACACTCGGTAAGACCCGCGAGGAGATGATTGATGATCTGATCTCGGGAAAATCAAAGTACTCGAATATTTTCAACTACCCGGCTTTTACCTGGGCAGACTCGTGCTTCATCTCCTGGCTGGTAGATGCCGGTGCGATTGTAAATCAACTTGCTAACGCCAAAGGAAGCTACGGCCCCTACTGCAGAGCGCTAGACCGGATTTGCGCGGAAGAATCGTTTCACCTGAAATATGGACATCACTGTGTGATCTATCTCGCCACCGGCACGCAAAAACAACGCGATATGTTCCAGGAGGCAATCAACCGGTGGTGGAAACCGATGATGCACTTCTTTGGTCCATCTGATAAAATTTCTGCACACACCGAAGTGCTCATGCGCTGGAAAGTTAAGATGTCGTCAAACGATGATATGCGCAACCAGTTTCTCGACATGTATGTTCCGAAAATCTGGGAACTTGGATTTACGATCCCTGACGAGAACCTGAAGAAAAATACAGAGACTGGCCGCTGGGAATACACGGAACCGGACTGGGAAGAATTCAAACGTGTAATCAACGGAGATGGCCCATGCAACAAAGAACGGTTGGAGGTAAGAAGAATTGCCGAAGAGCGCGGCCGTTGGGTACGTCAGGCCTTGAAGAAAGCCCAGACTCAATATACTGTTCCCCTCGCTTAATCAACCCCGATTTCAGAATCACCCTGAAGTCATAAATCGGAAGTCGTGAAATCGTTAGATCCCCGCGTAAATCGGTTGCCCGTTGTTGGAAAACCCGGTGAAATTTCACCGAAAGTTCCGCTTGATCAATTGGGCACCTTTGAAGTTTTTGTTCAGCCCAAAGAAGGCAAGCCATTTCAGCACGAAGGCATCGTGCATGCACCGGATGTGGAGATGGCGTTCGTACTGGCAAAAGAAACCTTCACCCGCAGGTTTACATGCGTTTCGCTCTACGTGTGCGACACACGCAATGTTTATGTATCTCCGCTGACAGAAGCCACATCAAACGCCTACGATTTAATTTCTGAAGCAACTGAAAAAAGTACGCACAAAACATCGTACGAAATTTATCACCTGCTGAAGCGCGGCAAGCAGCACGTTCATGTGGGCACGGTTCAGGCCGGTTCGCCCCAGGAAGCCATGGCTGAAGCGAAGAAGGTTTTTAAGAACGACAAAACCGTGTATAACATCTGGGCGGTGAAAACTTCAGACATCCGGTTTACGACCGACGAAGAAAAAGATTTATGGCTGACGTTACCGGAAAAGAAATTCCGCGATGCCTCCGCGTATAAGGGTGGCGACAAGCTGAAAGAATTTTTAGAACGACACAACGCATGAACGAGACTGCACTAAAGGAACTGCTTTATAAAATTGCCGATGATCAATTGATTCTCGGGCATCGTAATTCGGAGTGGACCGGTTTTGGCCCGCTGCTCGAAGAAGATATAGCATTCTCATCGATGGCCCAGGATAAGGTCGGGCAGAGTTATGCGTTGTACCAAATGCTGCAAACGCTCAGTGAAAAAGATCCTGACACCGTAGCGTTCATGCGCAACTCCGACCAGTTTCATAATTCAATTCTGGTTGAATTGCCTAACGGTGAATATGATTTCAGTCTGATTCGTCATTTCCTGTACGATACAGCCGAGGCCATCCGATTCGAGATGTTGAGTGAATCCTCTTACCAGCCTCTGGCCGACATCTCCAAAAAAATCCGGGCCGAACTCCGGTATCATACCCTGCACGCGAACACGTGGGTGAAACAACTGGGAAGCGCCACCGAAGAGAGCATTTCCCGTCTTCAGCGGTCGTTGGATTTAGCGATGCCCTATGCGCTCGGCATGTTTGAAGAATCGCCATACGAAAAAGAGCTTATCAGTTCGAAGATTTTCGGTGGCGAGAAGGAATTAAAAGATCGCTGGGTTAAAAAAGTTGAAACAATCATCGCACAAACGCAGTTAAACCTGCCCGACTGGAAAACCCTGCAGCCTGTAACAGGCGGACGTGCGGGCAAACACAGCGAGTATCTGCAGCCCCTGCTGGATGAAATGAGCGAGGTATTCAAAATCGATCCAACAGCCGAATGGTAAAACAAGCAGCGAACGAACTCCGGCAAGTAATCACCCACTATTCTGCGGCTTTTACGGCCTTGCCGGAAGCAGCGTTTTCCGACAAGCCGGCTCCTGAAAAATGGAGCAAGAAAGAAATTGTAGGACATTTGGTCGACTCAGCCCAGAACAATCTAAGACGTTTTATTGTTGGGCAATACGAAAGCGTTCCACCACACATTGTGTACGATCAAAATTTCTGGGTAACCGCCAACGGCTACCAGGGAATGACATCGCTCGATGTGATTGTTTTGTGGACGCTGATCAACTTCAGAATCTGTTCGGTACTGGAAACCATGCCCGAATCGAACTATCAAAAAAATTGCAATACCGGTAAAGGCAGCGAGCAATTGTATACACTGGAGTGGCTGGCGCAGGACTATATAAGGCATCTCAAACATCATATTAATCAGGTTATGCCCGGATCATTTGACGTTACCTATCATACGTATTAACGCAATGCTGACACGCGAGCAGGTTTATACATGGCTGGAAGAAGTGAAAGACCCGGAAATCCCGGTGCTGTCGCTGGTAGATCTGGGCGTGATCACCGATGTTCAGATTACTGCGAACGATGTTTTTATCGAAATGACACCCACGTTTGTGGGATGCCCTGCGCTCGATTTTATGAAGCAGGATATTCATGAAACGCTGAGCCGACATGGCGTTGACCGGGTAACCATCGAGGTGACGTTCCGCAAGGCCTGGAATTCCGATCTGATTACTGAAAAAGGAAAAGCCGCGTTGAAAAAGTTTGGCCTCGCTCCTCCGCCTTCGCGCGAATTGTTTACCGAACTGGACGTTCTGGAGCATGCCGCGTGCCCGCGCTGCAATGGCACAGATACCGAATTAAGAAACACGTTCGGCCCCACCCTGTGTCGTTCGATACACTATTGCAACACGTGCCGGGAGGCATTTGAACAATTTAAGCCACTTTAGGTACATCGGTGACGAAAATAAAGCGCGATTAACAACATTTTACTACTTTAGCCCGTATTGTCTATACGCGTATGAGATCTCTTCGATCATTTGTGCTTCTTTTTGTTTCCGGGCTGCTGCCGGCTTTGTTCATGCAGTGCGGCAGCAAGAATGACCCGCCGCAGGAAATGGGGTACACCCATGCCGATTCCGTTACCGAAGTTTTTCTGATGCTGCAAGACAGCTTGCACGACACGTGGAGCACAATGGTGAGTGACGACAACGAGAAAATCAAGGCAATGAAAAGCCTGGTTCACGAGATGAAGATCGGTACGCAGTTCACCCCCGAAAAACTTAGTGCACTGGAAGAACGGATTGATCAGCTTGTAAAAATCCGGTATACGCCCAAAACAATGAGCAATACCGATGTGGTGGAAGAGTACGATTTCGCATCAAATTCGCTGGTTACAGAACTCGTTTCCATGGCCGAATCATTGTCTTCTTTTTCCTACAACACTACCATTCAAAAGCTTGTCGAGCAGATCCGGTCGGCCGACATGCGGGTAGAAAACTATCGCGCTGACTACGATTCCATTGCCGCTGCCTACAACCGGTTTATCGAAAAACATGTTACCTCCATCAAGGAAGTAACTGAAAACGATACAGTAGTGAAGAAAGCTCTTTTCAGCGCAGAATAATCACAATTATTGTATCTTCGGGTATGACTGCCCTCAGGAAACTTGGCTTCTTTGCCGCTTTCGTCATACCGGCCTTAGCGATCACCGGGTACTACCTTGACGGATGGTGGAACTATCTGGCGATTATCTTCTCGTTTTTGATCATTCCGTTAATTGATTCGCAATCCGGGCTTGATACCACCAACATCGCTTCGGAACAGCAAAAGAACATCGGTGAAGAATTCTATTACCGGTTCGTCACGTACGTCTGGACGTATATCCAAATCGCATTTGTTATCTGGGCATGCGGTGTCATGGGCACGGGCAATATCAACACGCTTTGGGAGTGGATAGGCTTTACGGTAAGCACGGCCCTGGTAACCGGAGGCATCGGTATCACCGTAGCACACGAACTGGGCCATAAAAAGTCAGCACTCGAGCGGTTTTACAGCAAAGCGCTATTGATGACGGTGTGTTACATGCATTTTTATATTGAACACAACCGCGGGCACCATGTGCTGGTCGCAACACCGGCCGACCCGGCTACTGCCCGAAAGAATGAAAGCTTCTATGCTTTTTGGGTAAGGTCGGTCTTTCAGGGATATGCACACGCGTGGAAATTGGAAGCTGAGTCGCTGGAAAAGAAAAACCTGCCTGCATTTCATTGGAAAAACAACATGGTCTGGTTTGCGGTATTTCCGATCCTCTTCTGTGCTGCGTTAACGGCTTTCTTCAGCATTCTTCATGGTACAATTCTGTGGCAAATCCCGGTGTTCTTTTTTTCTCAAAGCATATTGGCATTCACACTGCTTGAGATGGTAAATTATGTGGAGCACTACGGTATTACGCGAACCGAAGTGTCACCCGGCCGTTATGAGCGCGTTAATCCGGCCCATTCGTGGAATGCGAGCCATCTGGTGAGCAACTTCTTCCTGTTTCAATTGCAGCGCCATTCCGATCATCATGTAAATGCCATCAAACGCTACCAGGTGTTGAATCACTACGAAGAAAGTCCGCAATTGCCATTTGGCTATCCGACCATGATTATTATCGCGACACTGCCTCCGCTCTGGTTCAGCATGATGAATGCCCGGCTGGACGAATGGAGATCACGGACGGCTACTCCTTCGGTACAAACTTAATCTCAACTCTGCGATTCAGCCTTCCGGCCTCTTCCGTTTTCTCGTTCGATAACGGTCTTGATTTGCCGAATCCATAGCTTACAATCCGATGCTCATCGACACCCCGCATGATCAGAAAATCCGCCACGCTCTTCGCGCGGTTGCGCGAGAGGGTGATATTGTATTCATCCGATCCGGCAAAATCGGTATGGCCTGAAACCCGGATGTTGATTTCCGGATGTGCCTTCAAATATTCAACAACCTTGGCAAGCTCATCGTTAGACGAAGGATGCAGAACATAGCTGTCGAACTCGAACTTGATATCCTTTAACGTATACGTACGGTTAACTTCAATCGCCTCCGGCTTCAGTTGCGTAACCAGTGTTGGATCTGCCTCAGTTGGAGACCCAACACGCTGCACCGACACATCATCAATAAAATAGTAGGATTTATCATTCAGCATCGGGTTCATCCCGTAGCGAAAAGGTAATCGCGTAGCCTTCGTCTTTTCGTTGGTAAAGAAATTTCCAATCAGCACGAAACGTTCCCCGCCCCTGGCAACGTACTCAAGTGTGGCATGTTCCCACGATCCGGTTTCGGCCGTCATGGCCGTATCTTTTTCAACGGAGAGCACAGGAATCAAATCCAGTACTCCGTCGGCGGTGGTGCTCACACGCGTTGTTGAAAGCGCCATTCCGATTCTGTTCACCGCGTAAACCGCTTTGTTGGCAAGCTTAAAATAAAATTCCAATGTATATTTCTCGCCCGAAATCAACGGCTCAGAAAGTTCGCCTTGCAGATACTCACGATAGTTGCTTTTTGTTGTCCAGACATACACGCCTGCATAGCCCTTACCGGTATGCGCATTGGAATTGCCTGCCCAGTTTACGGGCACGTCAGCCTCGCCCGCGCTGCAGCTATGAAAATGATCAGGAGTTCCGTTGGTTGGTGATTCCCAACCATGGATGGCAAACTCGTTCCGGTTAACCATGTGTGTTCCCGGACATTTGACGTATTCCTCAAAACCCGGGTTAGGAACCAGGTTCTGTGAACAGACGCAAAACGATGTGACGCAAAAAATTACGCACAGTACTAACCGCATTATTTATAGTAGATAACCTCAACTCTGAATCGCTGATCGATTGCACCGAGCTTGTCGTAAGCCGACTTTGAAATCTTGATTACGAGTTTATCGTTCGGTGCCGTTTCCGGGAGCTTACCCATCACGCGTACAAACACTTCCCGGTTATTCATCTCGTTCCGGATTTTAAGAATCGTTCCGGAAGGAGCCGTACGGTGTAAGGCGAGGTATTTGCGATTTCCTTCCGTACCGTCAATCAATTCAGCAAGACCTGTTTCACGGACTTCATCCGTACCGCTCACGCTCTCCGAGATTTTAATCGTAGTTGTTTTCTCTGCAGGTGGTGTGACGGTTTTCTCTGCCGGAGTTGAGATTGGAACATTGATCTTCTCAATTACCTGCGTGGGTTGCTGCGTAACCGGATTTGTTTGCGTTTGAACCTGCGTGATTGTTTGTGTTGGAGTTGTTTGGTTTGTATTAACAGGTTGCGATACAAATAATGTTTGCCCGATTTTCAATTCGTCATTCTGCAAGCCATTCCATTCACGCAACTGATCAACCGTGATTCCATACTGGCGGGTGATGGAGTACATTGTTTCTTTAGCCGCAACGGTGTGCGTCACCTTGGCTGTACGGGGTGAAGTTTCAATATTGATGGGCTGTAAAGTCGTTGGGACTTTTATCACGAGTTCCTGCCCTGGCGAGAGCGCATTGTCGGTCAGGCTATTCCATTTCTTCAGTTCATCAACCGTAACACCGTACACTCGGGATATGGAGAAAAGGGTTTCCTTTTCGGCCACCACGTGCTTCTTACCTTGTGCAACAGGCCTGGCTGTTCTGGGTACATACGGGACTTTCAAAATCTGGTCGACCTCCAGTCCGGCATCGGCTGATGGATTCTGGGTAACTATTTGTTCAATCGTTACGCCATACCGTTTTGAAATCGCGTAAAGCGTTTCACCGGCATCAACCTTGTGAACAATGAAAACTTTCCCATTGATGGTCTCTAATCCAATCGAATCTTTTTTGATTTCGGGACTAAAAAATGAGAGACCAGACAGTACCAAAAATTTGATCATAATCTGTACGCTGCTAAATCGGTCTTATTTTGTACTAAAAATAAACATCCTGAAAGGACGAAAAAAGTATCTGTCCCTAAACCTGCGAGGTTTTCGCCCAATTTCGCGGATAAGGCAAGACTCCCCTCTCGCGTGAATACCAACAAATAGTTAGCCAGCTTTGCTGATTCGTC
>JAEUUJ010000048.1 GCA_016786495.1 Cyclobacteriaceae bacterium | reverse complement strand
AAGATCAGGCAAGAGCCCGAAAATTGAATAAAAAAGCGCCTGCAACGGGCCGAATTACAAACTTCGACGGGGTGTCTCCCGAAATATCGTTTTTCGGCTCACGATATTTAGGCACGAACAGAGGCAAAAAAATCCTGATCTGTCATACAAATCAGGATTTCAATTTGAGTTCAACGGAAATTACTTTGCAGCAAATTTTTTTGCTACTTCACTCCAATTCACAACATTCCAGAAAGCAGCGATGTAATCCGGTCTGCGGTTTTGATAATGCAGGTAGTATGCGTGTTCCCAAACATCAAGACCCAAAAGCGGAGTGCCCTTCACCTCCGCAACATCCATCAACGGATTGTCCTGGTTAGGCGTGGATGTGATTTGCAGTTTGCCAGCTGAATCTTTTATCAGCCAGGCCCAACCCGACCCGAAGCGACCTGTGCCAGCAGCTGCAAACTTGGTCTTAAATTCGTCAAAGCTTCCAAAAGCAGCATTGATGGCTTCCGCCAAAGCGCCTGTTGGTGCACCCCCTGCATTTGGGCCCATGATGCTCCAGAATAAACTGTGGTTGTAGTGCCCGCCTCCGTTGTTGCGAACGGCTACCGGATACGTTGAAATGTTTTTGCAGATTTCTTCAATGCTCAGGCTTTCTTCAGGTTTACCGGCTACTGCGGCATTGAGGTTTGTTACATAAGCGTTGTGATGCTTGCCATGGTGGATTTCCATGGTCTTTGCATCAATATGAGGTTCCAGCGCATTGGTTGCATACGGAAGGGCAGGAAGTGTAAATGCCATAAACTTATATTTTGGTTTAACAATGTGTTCCGCCACGGGTTTCATGGCGGACGTCAAATATACAACCCCATCGGCAACGGGAAAATTCGTTTGAAATGAAGTTTCTGCGAATTAAACGGGTTTTCGGGCTTTAGACCTCCGGATGTCGGTATCGAAAACACCCGACAGTTAAAAGTATCAGACACCGGCAGCGCGCATCAACTGCTTTTATCGCGTATGTTTCGGAAGAACGTGTCAATCAGGGCTTTTGCCTCACCGGCCTTTACGCCCTTCACAACCTCCGTGCGCGGATGAAGCAACGGGGTTTGCACAAGCGAGTAACCCCGCTGCAGGTCGGATGCACCAAACACAAGCTTCTGCAGCTGTACCCAATGCAGCGCGCCCGCACACATCACGCAAGGCTCAAGGGTTACAAACAGCGTACACTCGCTCAGGTATTTCGATCCGAGGTAATTGGCAGCGGCGGTGGTTGCGAGCATCTCGGCATGCGCGGTAGCATCGGTGAGTTTTTCGGTTTGATTATGTGCACGGGCGATGATTCTGTTTTTGCAAACTACCACCGCACCCACCGGCACCTCCCCTATTTCAAGCGCTTTATTCGCTTCCTTCAATGCCTCGCGCATGAAGTATTCGTCCGTAAAAAGCTCCATCATTTTAGCCTGATGCTTTTCATGATTTTTGCTGCGGTTTCCTGCCATTCAGGTTTCAATCGTACCGGACAATTGAACGAGAACACCACCGTGCGTGACGGCTGAACCCAGTACTGCAGGTACGAGTACCGCACCACAGCATCTTCGTTGCCAAGCGAAGAGCGATCTCCTTTCACACGTGATTCAAACTCCAGGTAAACCAGTTTCTTTCCGTTTACCTCATGCACGCCTTCGCTGATGATTTCCACCCGGTCGAACATATTCATGACGCCCGACTTAAAAAACTTTTGCGCCATTTCCAGGTTGCCGTCAGGCCAGCTTGTAGCCGAGATGTTCGCACTAAAGTCAACTTCATGATCCGGGTTGGTGTATGCGCCAATCGGCTTGCGCACGGAGGGGTAACGCTCCTGAAAATCCAGGTCGCCCATCGGAACGAAGTCCGCGGGAAGCATTACGCTGATCTGGTCGGAAATTTTCACCTTCACCAGTTTAGGGTCATCCGTTGGTAACGCAATCGAAACCAATACCAGAAAAAGCAATTGCTGCATAGATTTTTACTTTTTAACGTACGCGGCAGGCCATAAAGTATTGTTAAATTCGCGCCTTGTCAGGCCTGCAAGGATTTAAAACAGGCCCAAATTAGCTAAAAGTCATGTTACGAACTCATACCTGCGGGGAATTACGAATTACACATGTTGGCCAGACGGTTACACTAACCGGCTGGGTACAACGCCAGCGCGACAAGGGAAGCATTTTATGGATCGACCTGCGCGACCGGTACGGAATCACCCAGCTCTTTTTTGAAGAAGGAAGCACACCGGCAGCATTAATGCTGGCCGCGAAAGCGGTAGGCCGCGAGTTCGTGATTCAGGCTCAGGGCGTGGTGGCAGAACGCCTGTCGAAGAACGACAAACTTCCTACCGGTGATATTGAATTGAAGGTGACCGAGCTAACCGTTTTGAATACGGCAAAGACTCCGCCATTTACAATTGAAGACAATACCGATGGCGGGGACGAACTCCGCATGAAGTACCGGTACCTCGATTTGCGCAGAAACCCGGTTCGCGAAAGCCTGCAACTCCGTCATAAAATGGCGCAGCAGACACGCGCGTACCTGGATTCGCAAAACTTTATTGAAGTTGAAACACCCGTACTGATCAAATCAACACCGGAAGGTGCACGCGATTTCGTTGTGCCATCACGAATCAACAACGGTGAGTTTTATGCACTTCCGCAATCTCCGCAAACGTTCAAGCAGTTACTCATGGTGTCGGGCTTCGACCGGTACTATCAGATTGTAAAGTGTTTCCGCGATGAAGATTTACGTGCCGACCGGCAGCCGGAGTTTACTCAGATCGACTGTGAGATGTCGTTCATTACACAGGAAGATATTTTGTCAACGTTTGAAGGATTGATTCGTCACTTGTTTAAGACCGTCAAGAACATTGACATGCCTTCAGTACCACGGATGACATACGATGAAGCGATGAAACTCTACGGGTCAGATAAACCCGATACGCGTTTCGACATGAAGTTTGTTGAAATTAAAGAACTGACAGGCGGCAAAAACTTTCAGGTGTTTGATACTGCCGAAATGGTGGTGGGCATCTGCGCAAAAGGCTGTGCTGAGTATACCCGTAAGCAGTTGGATGAACTGACCGAGTACGTGAAACGTCCACAGGTTGGCGCAAAAGGCCTTGTGTATGTTCAGTGTAAGGCAGACGGAACATTCAAATCATCCGTGGATAAGTTCTATTCAGCAGACGATCTGAAAACATGGGCTGCAAAATTCAATGCCCAGCCGGGCGACTTGTTACTCATCCTTTCGGGAGAGACGAATGCGGCTCGCAAACAATTGAACGAACTGCGTTTGCTGATGGGTGAGAAACTTGGCTTACGCGACAAGAATAAATTTTCAGCCTTGTGGGTAATCGATTTCCCGCTGCTCGAATGGGATGAAGAAACGAAGCGTTATCACGCGATGCACCATCCGTTTACATCACCTAAGCCGGACGACATTAAACTGCTGGATACCAAACCGGGGGATGTTCGCGCCAACGCATACGATATGGTGATCAACGGAACGGAAGTCGGTGGCGGCTCGATCCGGATTCACGATCGTGAAACGCAATCAATGATGTTCAATCATCTTGGGTTCACACCGGAAGAAGCAAAAAAGCAGTTCGGCTTTTTGCTGGATGCGTTTGAGTTTGGCGCGCCTCCACACGGAGGAATTGCATTTGGATTCGACCGTTTGTGTTCAATTTTTGGTGGTGCGGATTCCATTCGGGATTTCATCGCCTTCCCGAAAAACAATTCCGGTCGTGATGTGATGATCGACAGCCCGTCAACCATTTCTGCTGAACAGCTAAAAGAATTGGGAATAAAAGTTTCATAAGACCTCAAAAAAGGAGACGCACGTTATTCGCGTGCGTCTCAACCAGGTTTCACCCTATGCCTGTCTGCTCAATCCCGAAAACCTGTTCTTATTGTAAAATCCATTCTTTACTCAAGTCGATGCGGGTTGCATTGCCATCGTAATATACAGTTACAATATTATCGCACTCTCCGTTGCCGTAGTCAATTTCAAACGAACCAACTTCCTCACCCCATTTAAACTGGATGCGCTCGCGGCCCTCTGTGTAAACCCAGAGCAGTAAGGCACTTTCTCCGTTTTCAGAATCCGTCTTCTGTTGATAGCATGCATAGTCAAGTACCAGCGGCTTCAAAACTTTAGACTTGTAAAAGTCTTCTTCAAACGTGTAGTTATTATCGGCCGATTCAACCGTAAATTTTTCGTTTGAGTAAGAAGATTTTCCTTTGGCCTGATAAAAATAGGTTGTTGAATCGTACTCGTAAGTAGTTTCATCGTCATACGAATAAAATCCGGAGAACGCTCCAGTCTCCCAGTTGTAGCTTGATTCACCCTGATAGGATCCGCCTCCGTTCAATAACCATGATGATACACCCGGAACAGTTGTACCATAATTTTCGTATGTGCTGGCATACAAATACGACTGCTTATAAGACGATCCGTCTTCTTCATACGTCTCACGATAGGTATTGGTATACTTGCCCTGAATGATATAACGATAATCTCCGCCTCCTTCTTCACAACCGGTACCATAGTCGTACACAGTAGTAACGCTGCCATCGGGATTGTAGGTAACGCTAACCACTGCACAACTTTCCCATGGGTCAGAAATAATCGTGGTATCACCCGGCACTTCTACGGAGTCGGAGTCCGACCGGCCATTCATGCGCAGCCCCTGTCCAAACAGTCCCTGAAACGATCTGTTGACAGGCCCGCTCATGCTTTCAGCCATCGCGCTGTTTGAACCCATCCGCATGGACAAATATTGTTTTACAGCCGGACTAAGTTCTTTGGCATTTTCAGAATCAGAGCACGACAGCAGCCCGAGCAGCGCTATCGCGATGGCAAACCCTGATAGTTGGCGGGTTGTACGCAGGAAGAGATTTAACGTTTTCATATTTCTGGGAGATTTGTAGTTGGTTAGACTCGCTTTTTGTGGTTTTGGTTGGAATGCCGGATTTCCTGCCTGCCAACGCTATAAAAAACGACTGCCGCCATGACTTTGTTCAACGCGGATGCCCCGCCTGCTCCGGAATTAACGCCAGTCGCGGTATCCGATTAGCTACTCAGTCAGGGCCGCCAGAGTAGCAGCAAAAAAACGACTTTTCCGGCTCAAAACAAGACGCCAAGCCCCCGTTTTGGCTTGCTGCCCGAGTATCAAATATCCGTTCGCTTACAGGCCCATCATCACGAAAGCCCCCCAGTAATAGGGTTCTTTATACTTGGCCATTAACTGAAGTTGCGCCTGCTTAAATGCTTTTTGCTTGTTGCCGAGTTTTATCCAGTTGTTGTAAAAATTGGTCATCAGCATCTGCGTGGCGGCATCGTCTACCTTCCACAAACTCATAATCAATGCCTCGGCCCCTGCCACCTGAAAAGCGCGCTGGAGGCCGTAAACACCCTCCCCTGATTTAATGTCGCCAAGGCCGGTTTCACAGGCGCTCAGGATCACCAGGTTGGTACCCTCAAGATCCAGGTTCATGGCTTCGTAGGCCGTAAGAATGCCATTGTCGTTGCTGGTAATATCCGAACCGCCACCGGTGATGGATTTGCCTGCGCCTGCGAGAATCAATCCCGACCGAAGAAGTGGGTTCCGCGATGCGCTTTCGGCATTCACCCCAAATACAGACCCTTCGCCTTCACCGGCATCCTGAAGAAAATATCCGTGGGTTGCGATATGAACAAGCGAAGGAGCTTTCACCGACTTGATATTCTTTTCGGTGGCATCTTTCGCCATCACCTGCGTAATCTGATATCCGGATGTTTTCAAAACTTTGGCTACTCCGTCAATTTCAACCTTTGTTCCCGGCAACGATACAATGTCCAGGGTTCCGTAGTCGGGGAAGCCCAACAGAAACGCATTCTTTTTCGGTACAGAAGTTTTTCTCGCTTTTAGTGCGATCAGGTCTTTTGAGTTACCAATAATCACGAGGTCGTAGCGATTAACCACGTAGTCCTGATCCGGCCGCTTGAGCGTGTTCAGATTCATCTGATTATACACGCCATCGGGGGAGATGTAAATCAATTTTTTTCCGGCAAGCTCCTTTTCAATTTTCGTCCAATACTGTTCATACGAATAATCGTCTGTAACTTTTTGCTGAACAGCATTGCGGTAAAACTTCGCATACTTCTTTTCCAACTCTGCTCCGTTCTCCATCATTACCAGTTGGGGCATTTCGGAACCTTTTTTGAGGATGAGTGCCACGTATCGTGAATCGCTCGTAAAATCCTGAGCAAATCCGCGTACGCGAATGATATCAACCACAGCCTCTGTATCGTTCAGCAGGGCCAGGATTTGTTTATAACTGCTTTTTTGAGTCGAATAACCGGCCGAGAACTCAGCCGATTTACTGGAGAGAGATTTTTCCGTGGCATTGGCTGCACGTTCAAGCTCCGAGAGGTTGATCTTCTGCTGCTTCAACTCCTCCTTCGACAGTGTATAGAGTCGGGCAAGTTGTTCTTTCTGATCCAGCCACGACAAGTACTCTTTAATCAGATCCTCGTTTTTACTTTTCAGAATTCCGTCTTTAACCTTGTTGGTGGCATTTAACAATAGTGCTTTTGTTGCCAGGTTGTAGTCATAAAAATCCTGCGCGACATACTTCATGGTAGCGCTTGCTTCGATGGCGAAATTGTAAAAGCGCTGGAAGCGGGGTGCAGTAATATCCCAGTAGCTTGTTTTCTCTGCCTCGCTCATCGGTGGGAAGTACTGGTTAATGAAGTCGATGGTTTTATCCATTACCTCACGGTACATCATATAAGCCTGTTCAAGCTTCCCGGTTTTCCAATACAGGATGGCCAGATTCTCCTGCGTCCGTACGTAGTCGGGGTGTTTTGTTCCGAGCAGTGTTTCCCGGATATGCAGCGCTTTGTTGAGTTGCTTCTCGGCATCTTCGTACCGGGCCTGCATCCGATAGAAGTTACCGAGGTCGTTGGTAACCTTGGCGTAGTACGTGTTTTCTTCGGTAAAGCGTTCCTTGTAAACAGCCTTCGACTTTTTCAAAAGTTCCTCCACTTTCTCGGGCTTCCCCATCTGAATGTACAGTATACCCATCTGGTTAAGTAACCCGGCATATTCGGCATTACCCGTTTGCTTTCGATCTTCAAATACCTTCTTGATTTCCTGAAAAGCAGTTTCAGCTTCGGTTAGCTTTCCGGACAATTGGTATATAAATGCAAGATTGATTTTGAACTTGCGGTTATCGAACGACTGGAATGTTTTCTTCGGTCCTTTTGAGGAAGCCTTCATCGCTTCTTTCATCAACTCAGCAGCTTCATCATAGCGGCCTACCGTCTGAAACAGCATCGCTTTGTTGTTCAGCAGAATTGCCTTCTGCATACCGTCACCAAAAAACTGATCGCTCAGCGCGAGTGCTTCACTAAATTCAGTTTCCGCTTCGTTATACTTTCCGAGTGCCTGATGAAGTTTAGCCAGGTTATTCAGGTTGGCGATATACGCAGCACTCCTTTTACCGACGGTGCTCTCACTCATTTCCAGTGACGAGGCGAGGTATTCTGCTGCTTTGGTGTTTTTTGCTTGCGTAAGATTGACAAGTGCAAGACTCGACAGTGCACGCAGGTATAAAATCTCATTGGTCATGGATTGTGACTCCAGGTACAGCCGGGCACTATCGAAATATATTTCGGCCAGCTTATAGTTTTTCCAGATACCATCGTAAAAGCCTGTACCGGTTTTTAGTTTTTCGCGGGCGATATCCTGCGGGGTTTGAGGTTTATCTGCACCGAATAGAAAGTTCATGGTTTTGTTCTCCCCCTCACCTTTCTGCTTCACATCGAAGAACCCGGCATTCTCATTCACGGAAATCGCAAATTGAAAATCGAGCGAGTCCATCGACAAATTACCCTCCGCTGCTTGCTCGCTGCCCGCTTGTTTAACGGCCTTTCCAAGTTGATCGATCCACTTCTGAGCATTTGCCTGAGTGTTGAGAATCACGAGCAAAAAGAAGAGTATGTTGATACGCTGCATAGTATTACCTGAAACTTGTTAGAAATGAAAAAGGTTGAACCTAGATTCAACCTTTTGCACGTTAAAAATACGGATTCCGTTAATCTTCTTCCACGGTTTGGCCGCGTTTCTTCAATTCATCGGCCAGCAGCTTGGTATTGCCGCCCACCAGTGTGGCGACCGCATCCAGGTTTTTGCGGGATGCATCCAGGCCCTTGATTGACTTGTTTGTGATGCTGGTTGCGGCAGGCGACTTGGTGCGCGGGCTTACGCTTTTGGCGCTTCCGAGCAACGCCTTACCCTGGGTATCCAATTCACCGATTTTGGTGTTCAGTTCTTTTGATGACTTAGAGATTCCGCGAAGGGCAGCATAATCAGCCTTCAGCTTGTCCAAATTCGCATTCGAAATCGTTGCGGCATACGCCTTTACATCGGTATCAACTTTCGTTGCATCAGCTTTCAGTTTCGCCGACTGATCGAGAATATCAAATGCATTGTTTTTGAAAGAATCGAAGTCGGAAACATCAATATTTTCGGGACGCTTGGGAGTTTTCTCATCCTGTGCCTGAGCGAATTGTGGGGCAACGACCGCCAGAACAAAAAGAAAATAGATGAATTTTTTCATAACAGATTGGTTTAATTTGCGGCATCTAAAGTATGGCAATTACCGCTCTTAGTCAACGAACAGCGGATGAATAGCCGGAAATTAAAACGTAATTTTTTAAGCATTTTGGCGTGAAAATTCTGGTTAAACTATACACCCTTTGGGTTCTGATTGTTTTTTCGGTTTTTATGATCGTGCTGCTTCCCGGCATCATGATTCCATTTTTACTGGGGCGCAGATTTTCCTGGATCGGGTATTCCTTTCTTTGGCTCTGGTCGTGGATCTTCAGCATGCTCACGTTTATCCGGTACGACCTGAAAGGACGGGAGCACATCCAACCGAAAACATCTTACATCTACGTCAGTAACCACACGTCATTCCTGGATATTCCGGGTATCCGTTTGTTGATCCCCGGTGAGTTCAGGCCGATTGCTAAAAAAGAACTGCTGAAGATTCCGGTGTTCGGGTTCATCGTAAAGGCGGCAACGGTAGTAGTTGATCGCTCGAACGCGCAAAGCAGAAAACAAAGCATCGAAAAGCTGCGCGAAATTCTGACAGGCGGCATCTCCATTCTCGTTTTTGCGGAAGGCACACAAAACCGGACAAAAGAAATTCTTCAGCCGTTTAAAGACGGTGCGTTTCGCATTGCCATTGATACGCAGTTACCAATTGTGCCGTTGGTTGTGATTGGCGCAGGACGCCTTATGCCTCCCGGTAAAATTGACATTAAGCCAGGTAACATCAAGGTGGTTGCAGGCGAACCGATCAGTGTGGAGGGATTGACGCCCGATGACATTCAAACGTTAAAGCAAAAAACGTTTGATACCATGCTCGCAATTTATCAAAAGAATTCTCAGTAGAGAGGTAAGCGTGCTCCTCGCTGTACTGCTCCGATCAAATCGGAACGTAAACAACTTTTTTCGTTTCGAAGAATTCTTCTGTGAAATAATTCGAAAGGTCGTACAAACTGTATGGGCGTTTTAATTCGCCTAACTCCTCATCCAGGTCACCGCCTTTCAAATACAGAATACCGTTGTCGAGATCGTGAAGTGAATTTTCCTTTACTTTTTGATGAACCCACCCGTAGAATTCTTTGATGCGGGTAACGGCACGGCTCACAATAAAATCATATTCCCCTTTTACCTGCTCCGCACGAGTCCATTCACCCCGAACGTTTTTAACTCCTGCACCTTTGGCAACTTCATTCACTACCGTGATCTTCTTGTTGATCGAATCAACTAAATGGAAATTGGTTTCCGGAAAAAGAATCGCGAGCGGAATTCCGGGAAAACCTCCTCCGGTTCCGACATCCAACACCGATGCTCCCGGTTTGAACGCCATCACCTTGGCAATACCCAGGGAATGAAGAATGTGATTGGTGTACAGGTTATCGATATCCTTGCGGGAAATGACATTGATTTTGTCGTTCCAGTCTTTATACAAATCGAACAACGCATCAAATTGCTGCTTTTGATGACTTGTCAGGTCGGGAAAATACTTCAGGATAAGTTCGGTGCGCACAGGGAATTAAATATGATCGCGCTTGTTCTTTACCATTTCAAACATGAGCTCGCGGGCTCGGTGCAACTGCGCCTTTACCGTTCCGAGCGGAGCTTCCAGTTCAACGGCAATTTCTTCATACGATAACTCCTGAAAATACCGAAGCCTTACCAGTTTCTGATACTTGGGCGGAAGCTTGTCAACAAACACCTGGATCAGCTCAGCTTTTTGCTCACGAATAGTTTCTTCCTGGGGATCTAGGTTCTCATCTTCCACCTCAATGGCGATGCCATCACCGTTATCATCGGTAAAGCGGTTGTCGATGCTGAGGGTATTAAGTTTCTTCTTACGGATGTGATCGATCGTATTATTGGTAGCGATCCGGAACAGCCAGGTACTGAACGTAAAGTCTTTCTTAAAACGGTGCAGGCTGCGGAATGCTTTTGCAAATGATTCGATCGTCAGGTCTTCCGCATCATCAACGTTCCGGACCATTTTCAGGATCATGTGGTATACCGGGCGTTTATAGCGTTGCATGAGTTTGGCAAAAGCCTTCTCATCGTTCTTCTGAACGGCTTCGTCAATCAGCTCGAAGTCTTCGAGTGCCTTATCGGAAAATTGCCTGTTCAGCTCTTCCATCGGATCTTTTTAGTTAAAAACGCCACCGGGGCCGTTGAAATATAGTAAATCACAAAAAGAAAATCTAAGAGCGGAACGGCCCACGACTCAAATTTCTGTCCGAAGCGTTCGGCAGACTGATGAACGGTTATCGAAAGAAGCAAAGTTCTGAAAATCAGTGCAGAAGCAGCCCAAATAACGGTGGTGGAAAAAAAGAGCAAAGGAATTCCCACAAACCAGGTAACAAGGTGAGTAAAAAAGAAAAGGGCGAGCAAAAACTGATGTTTGGCCCGGTACTTCTTACCCACCGCGAGGTGGCGCACCTTCTGGTGATAAAAATCCGACAGGGTTGTTTTCGGAAATGAATGCACCAAGGCATCGGCACCGAGTGCCACCGCAGTAGTTTTGGCGGTAGCATGGCGATTCACAAAGAGGTCATCGTCACCGCCTGTTACAGGTAAGAAAGAACCAAAACCCTTGTTGTTCAAAAAAACCGATTTACGATACGCCAGATTACGGCCAACACCCATGTATGGATTTCCGGCCAACGCATACCCGATATACTGAATTGCGGTAAAGAGGGTTTCAAACCGGATGAATAAATTCAAAAAACCCGGACGTTTCTCGTAGGCTGAATAACCCAATACAAAGTTTTTGTCGTCCGCAAATTGTTCACTCATCACGCGCAGCCATTCGTTGCTGTCGGGGCGACAATCCGCATCGGTCAGGAGAACCCAATCGTATTTGGCTGCCTTTATCCCGAGCGTGATTCCGAATTTCTTTCCGTTAACATGGTCGGGTGTTTGCTTCACATCAACCATCTTAAGACGAACATCTTTCTTCGTTTCTTCGAGCAGCAGGTCGTACGTTCCATCATTTGAGCGATCGTTAATAATAATCACCTCAAACGCGGTATGATTCTGCTTCAGTAACGCGGGTATCAGCTCTCGCAGATTTAGCTCTTCATCGTGCGCACATACAATCACCGAAACCGGATGTACGGAAACAGCCGGATTGAACCGCTTTTTTGCAATTGATACCATCAGAACGATCAGGTAGACGACCTGTATCGCAACAGCCAAAAGAAAGATAAGAACGAGTGTTTGCAAGACTAGAAGTTAAAAGGCCACAAATATACGCTGCTTGTACGTGTGAAACAGGGCTTATTATTTCATTTCCTTTACAAGCTTACCGAGGGTTTTTATACCATCCTCAATCCGGGCACTCCACGGTTCTCCGTAGCTCAGACGTAAACAGTTTTCAAACCTTGCCTGCGAAGAAAAAATCTGGCCGGGGGCGATTCCAATATTATGTTTCAGTGCTTTTTTGTGAAGCTTGTACGTGTTGATTTTTTTATTGAGTTCGATCCACAACGCAAAGCCACCTTGCGGGCGGGTCATTTTGGTATCATCCGGAAAATATTCACAGATCGCCTGAATGTAACGCAACGATTGGGTGTGGAGCGCTTTACGCAAATGCCGGAGGTGCAGCTCGTAACGTCCATTGCTCAGGAAGTGCGCAATGGCAGCTTGCGATAACGTGTTAGTCGATACCGTATGCATGCGTTTTAACCGGATAACGTTTTCCTTGTATCGGCCGGGAATTGTCCAGCCAATGCGATGGCCCGGAGCCAGTGATTTCGAAAACGAAGAACATTGCAGCACCAGCCCCTTCTTGTCGAATGTCTTGCAGGTTTTGGGCCGGTTCTTTCCAAAGTACATCTCACCATAGATATCATCCTCGATTAGGGGGATTTCCTTTTTGGCAAGCATGTCCACCAACTGCTTTTTATTCTCATCAGGCATGCAACTGCCCAGCGGGTTGTTGAAATTATTCACAAACAAACACGCTTTGATATCAAACTTAGGTATCGCCTGTTCGAGGTAATTCAGGTCAATGCCCGTTACCGGATCGGTGGGAATTTCAACCACTTTCAATCCGTGGCTTTCCATCACCTGAAAAATGGCGAAGTATGTCGGGCTCTCAATTGCCACAGCATCACCCGGCTTCGTGGTTGCTTTGATGCACAGTGACAGGGCCTCTACACACCCCGCCGTGACAACAATCTCGTCCTCCGTTGGCGTACCGCCCCAGTTAAATGCCTGTCGTGCGATTTGTCTGCGCAACGCCACGTTGCCCTGAATGTGTTCATATTGCATGCAATTCGTTTTCGAATCGCGAATGGCCTGCATGACCGACTTGGTGAGTTTGGCGGAGGGAAGTAATTCAATTGACGGAACACCCAGTGAAAAGTGAATCAGTTTTTCGGAGTTCAGATCGTGATATACGCTGCTGATCATCTCATCCACGCTCACGGGAACTGCATCATCGGGTGGAGCACCGGCTTTCGGCAGATCAAGAATATGCTCCCGGCTGAACTTGACGTAGTAACCCGACTGTGGCCGGGCCTCGATCAGGCCTTTGCTTTCGAGGTGGTAGTACGATTGAAAGGCTGTACTCAAACTGATACCCTGCTCTTTACTTAATGCACGAACCGAAAGCAACTTATCGCCCACTTTGAGGACGCCATTTTCGATAAGTTTTTCAATCCGTTCAGATACATCGATGTACTTGTGTTCGGAGCGCACGAGGGTTTTCATAGCCTTAAAACTGATCCGATCAAAATTACGAAAATATGAACTGTTTGTTTTGAATTTTTTAATTCCGGATAGGGGTAAACAATTTTCCAATTGTCACGTTAATGTACCGTTGCTGTAACATTTTACACGTACGGTCGACATATTCCTGTTAACCTTCATTCAATCCTCATTCATGACCAGATTTTACGTAGTAGCATTATTCGTTGTATCATCAATTGCTTCATTCGGCCAGTCGAAAAACACCATAAGCGGTTATTTAAAAGATTCTGCCAGTGGCGAAAAGCTAATTGGCGCAACGATTTATGTATTGGAAACCAAGAGCGGCACATCAACGAATGCGTACGGTTTTTATTCGCTCACCCTTCCTTCGGGAGATTATACGATGGAGTTCAGCTACATCGGATATGAAAAAAAGATTCAACAGATTTCGCTCACACAAAACCAGCAACTTGACCTCGAACTATCTTCGGAAGTCCGCGAACTTCAGGAATTAACAATCACATCGGAGGGTGAAAACGCCCGGTCGCAAAACCTCGAAATGAGTGTTTCGCACCTCGACATTTCAACCATTCAGAAAATACCAGCCTTTTTGGGCGAAGTTGATGTCATCAAGAGTCTGCAGACGCTGCCGGGCGTAAGTACCGTAGGCGAAGGCGCTGCCGGTTTTAACGTGCGTGGTGGAAGTGTGGGTCAGAACCTGATTCTGCAAGACGAAGCTCCGGTGTACAACTCGTCACACATGCTCGGCTTTTTCTCAACCTTCAACCCCGATGCCGTTAAAGATACGCGGCTGTATAAAGGTGCTATCCCGGCCAAGTATGGCGGCAGACTTGCCTCCATCCTGGATGTACGAATGAAAGATGGTAATAACAAAACCTATGAAGCCACCGGTGGTATTGGAACAATTTTCAGCCGGCTTTCTTTTGAAGGACCCATCGTAAAAGAAAAGGGATCGTTCATTATTTCCGGAAGACGGTCGTACATCGACATTCTCGCGCGTCCTTTTGTTGAGATCCTCAAAGATGGCGGTGCATTAAACTTCTATGATCTTACCACGAAAGCAAACTATAAGCTCAACGACCGTAACCACGTTTATCTGTCGGGCTATTTTGGGCGCGATAACTTTTTCTTCGACAAGCAACAAGGCTTTAGCTGGGGAAACTCGACCGCAACCTTGCGCTGGAACCACTTATTTAGCGACAAACTGTTTGCGAACGTATCGGGTGTGTTCAGTAACTACAATTACCGGTTGCAGTTTGGTGAAGACGACCGTGACAAGTTCCGGTGGACGTCATCCATCTCTAACTACATCATCAAACCTGAATTCAGCTTTTTTATCAACAGCAATAATGAGCTGAACTTTGGGGCCGATGTAATCTACTACACATTTAACCCGGCCAATGCGTTGGGTGTTTCCAACGGGGACGCACAGCGCGTGAAGCTTGCCGAGAAATACAACCTGGAGACCGGATTGTTTATCAATAACTCAATTAACGTGAATTCAGCGTGGTCGATCGACTACGGACTGCGATATTCCGACTTCCGGTATTTCGGTCCGGGAACGGCTTACGTGTTTGGCGACACCACTGCGGGAGTTCGCAAACCGGTAGTGGATGCAGTGAAGTACAATAAAGGCGAGTCGATTGCGCACTACAATTATTTTGAACCGCGCTTCTCTACCAAGATTTCGTTATCGGAGCAAAGCTCCATCAAAGCCAGCTACAACCGCATGGTTCAGTACCTGCATTTAATTTCAAATACAACCGCCTCTAATCCGCTTGACGTTTGGACACCGAGCTCAAACAACATCCTACCGGAAATTGGCGACCAGTACACGGCGGGCTACTTCTGGAACATCAACAAAAACTGGGAGTTCTCAGCGGAAGTGTACTACAGAAAAACAAAAAACCAGGTTGACTACATCGACGGTGCCGACCTGTTGCTTAATCAGTTTCTCGAAGGTGATCTGTTGAGTGGCAACGGTCGCGCATACGGCCTGGAACTTTATCTTCAGAAAAAAACAGGCAAGTTCAACGGATGGATCAGCTATACGCTTGGCCGGACAGAATTGCAGGTTGACGGCATCAACAACGGTGAGTGGTATGCAGCCCGATACGATCAACTGCACAACCTGAAGATCATTGGCTTTTACGATGTTTCAAAACGCTGGTCATTATCCGGAAACTTCGTACTCACATCCGGAACGCCAACAACTTTCCCAACCTCCGGCTATTACGTGCAGGGAATTTTTATCCCGTACAATGCAGATGGCTCACGGAACAACGTACGTTTACCGGCTTACCACCGTCTTGATATTTCTGCGCGCCTGGAAGGCAAAGAGTACAACAAGCACGGTAAAAAGCGCAAGAACACCGACTATTGGGTATTTTCTATTTATAATGTGTACGGCCGCAGAAATCCGTTCTCCATTTACTTCTCACAGGCAGATGAACGCTTTGTTCAGGGACAAAAGGCCAATAGCTCGGCTACGCAACTTTCTATCATCGGAACCCTTGTACCTGCTGTTTCATACAACTTTAAATTCTGAGCATCATGAAATTATCTATAAACAAACTATTTGGTTTTTTAGCAGCGATCATTTTTCTGACATCCTGCGAAGACGTAATCGATCCCAACCTGAAAGATGTTGACCCGGTACTCGTGGTTGACGCCTGGATCAACGACAAACCGGAAGATCAGGTGATCCGGCTCACGTTATCGGAGCCGTACCTCAACGGAAACGCTCCGTCCGGAGTGAGCGGTGCAGTAGTAACCGTGAGCTACGATGGCGGAAGCATCGATTTTTTGGAAGATGCCGGTGATCCGGGCGTATATCGCTGGATTACCGATGAAGCAACAAGCGAAGCTGTTTTTGGAGAAACCGGCAGAACGTACACGTTAAGCGTCACCGTAAACGGACGGACGTTTGAAGCAACGTCAAAAATCAATCGGACAGTTGCCATTGACAGCATCACCTTTGAAAAAGACGACAGTCCATTTTATCCGGAAGATTCGTACACGGCACAATTCTGGGCCACCGAACCCGATGGAACCGGTGACACGTATTGGATTCGTTCCTATAAAAACGGGGAACTTCTGAGCAAGCCGAGCGAGATCAACATTGCGTATGATGCAGGCTTTTCTCCGGGAGGAAGTTTTGATGGCATTACCTTCATCCCCCCGATCCGTGCGGTAAACCCGAATGACGTAGACGAAGACGATCAGCCCCTGTCGCCCTATGCGATTGGCGATTCGTTGTATGTTGAAATCCATTCCATCACGTACGAGTCGTTTACGTTCCTGAATCAGGTAATTGTTCAAACCGACAGGCCGGGTGGTTTTGGAGAATTATTTTCAACCCCGCTGGCGAATGTTTCAACCAACATCAAAGCTGTTACACCGGGTCAACTGAAAGCTGTGGGCTTCTTTAATGTTTCAGCCGTACAGGGCTTAGGCAAAAAATTAGAAGAAGCCACCATAAACTAACTCGTGCATGGCCATGAAGTACATGCTGTTCTGTCTGGCAATTTGCGTGAGTTCACAGGTGTGCGAGGCGCAGAACTCGTCACCTTTTTTCGGTGGAAAAGCAAAACGGGAAAGTTACTGTTCGCGCATTCCGTACGATACGGTCAGCACTAAAATTATTGTTCCGGTTGTTATTGAAGGAAAAACCTATCGGTTTATTTTGGATACAGGTGCACCAACGACCATCAGCACAGAACTGTTCCAAAAGCTAAAACCCACCGTTATCCGAAAGTTACACATCACGGATGCCAACAATGCAGCAGACAGTTTGTCGATTGTGTCACTGAACGAACTAACGCTTGGCGATGTAACGTTTTCGGATGTGCGGGCGCTGGTTGCCGGGCCGAATATCATCTTCGATTGTTTCGGAGTGGATGGATTTATCGGCAGCAATATGCTGAGGCATTCCATTATTCAATTGAACCACCATACAAAACAACTGGTGCTTACGGATTCGAAAAAGAATCTCACCCTTAATAAAAAACAAAGCTCCAGCCTGTATCTTGATAAACAGGCAGGCCCTTACATCTGGATCGGATTGGCGAATCAGAAGAAAGTAAAAGAACAGGTTCTATTCGATACGGGAATGGGCGCGCTGTATGATTTGTCGCTCAGAAGTCTTACCCTGTTTGAACCGCACCAGGTTTTTATTGAGCGCGCCAAAGCAGTAGGCAGCAACTCGTTCGGTTTCTTTGGCGCTGCCACGGACACACTGCAATACCGCCTGTTATTACCTCAACTTGACATCAATGGCGGCATACTAACGGATGTACCCGTGGAAACCACGGTGGATAGTAACTCACGAATCGGGGCGGATCTTTTATTGTATGGTGTGGTCACGATTGATTACCGAAACCAAAAATTCTATTTCGCTCCGTTTTCCAAAGACCCCAGCAACCTGATGAAGAGAGATTTCCCAATCAGTCTGATGCCGCGCGATGGAAAATTGTTTGTAGGGTTTGTCTGGGACCCGGCGCTGGAAAAACAGATAAGCCAGGGCGACCAGATTCTAACCATTGACGGTGAGAGCTACGAGCAGATTGATCTGTGCACACTGATCCTTAATCCAGATACATTCACCCGCAAGGAACAGGTGACAATCAAAATCAAAAACGCCAGCGGTGAAGTGCGTGAACTTTTGATTACAAGAAAATAACCGTTTGCTAGAAGAAGAATCCGAGCCGAACGTATAACAACGTTCCCTCCTGCGAATGCCCCACTTCTGTTGACAGCACCGTTAAGTTGAATGGTGTGATCCAGACGCCTCCGCCAATTCCATGATGCCATACATTTGACCTCCCGTCATTCGCAGTCGGGTCGTTGCGGGTTGCCGGATCTTTGTACCAAACCCGCCCCACATCATAAAACGCGAGAATGCCCATGTATGCAGGAAATAGATACGACTGAAAGCTGGTTAGTTTAATCCGGACTTCATTGTTGAAATATACTTTTCGGTCGCCATAGAATCGTGTCTTCCGAAACCCGCGCAATTCTGTTTTGCCATCCAGAATTTGAGCCTGGTAGAATTCATATTTACCGGTATTGATACCCGCGCCAGCCCGAAATGCAAACGTTACGATGGCAGGAGTTTTAAATGCCTGATAGATCGACACAGAAGCATTGTGCGAAGTGAAATCGTCCGTATTGAAGCCTTTCATATACCGCGAGTTCTGTTCGAGGGAAATTCCCCGCGTGGTCAGCAGCGGATGATTGCGTTTATCAATTCCCCACGAAGTTAACAACCCGAGGTAGTTCCGATCGTTCTCAATCAGCGGATGCGCTGGAAGATACTCGTTCACAATGTAGCGGTCTTGTCCTTCCGGACTTTCGATTTCAAGTCGCTGATACGATGGCCCAATTTTCACAAAACCAGCGCCCCCCACTTTGCGGGCAAGCTTCAGGTCAACCCGGATTTCCTGGAAGCGGACCCGATAGTAGTTGATGGCCCTGCCCACGTGTACCCCGGGTTCATCATTAATATTTTTGTTAAACTTCGATTCATTTCCCCAGCCAAAAAAGTTATTCACATAATTGGGCAACTTGATATCGGCATCAACTTCGCCGTTCCATTTTCCGATGATTCCGGTGAACCGGCCATCGTACCGGAAGTTTGCTGAACTTGTATTGGCCGCATAACTGGCCAGGAATAAGTGTTTCGACTTAAACGGATCTTTTCTGAAGCCATGGTTAATCGTAATGAATCCACCGCCTAAAAAGATTCCGTCATCAATGTTGTAATTCGCATAAATCAACGGTGCGGTTCGATTGTATTTAAAGTCTTTCCAGTTGTACTCATTCACGATCGGGTCATCGGATGTGCGGTCCTTTAGCCGGGCTTCATCCGAAAAGGTTATCTCATCCTGAAGGTCATACACAAAAACAGCCTTATCTTTCGCTGACTTGATTTCATCCTTTCCTGCTCCACCAATAATCCGGACTTTTATCTTGCGGTTGTGCTCACCGGTAATCACAAACTGGTCATCACCCCCGAGACCGTAGAGCCTAACTTCCTTTGTTTCGGTGGCAAGAAAACGCCTTTCATAGAGCAGCTTACCTTTTTCGCCTTCCTTGTTCAGTTTATAGACGGCTACCGCCACATCTCCGGTATTGAAACGTTCGATTTGAAAACGCTCGCGTTTATCGGAACCGGTTAAGGTCACTTCCTTTGCGAGAAATGCGTAGTGTTCTAACGCGCGCTCACGCAAAATCTTTTTCCGTGCCTTCAGCGCGGAAGCAATTCGTTCACCGTGCAATACATAAATTTCGGCAGGCCATTTCTTCAACGATGCATCAATCAGCGAATCCGGTAAGTGCGCGGCAAGATCGTCCGCCACAGCGATCCAATCTTCGCGGCTGAGTGTTGTCAGAAATTTACGGTCGATGAAACGGCCACTGAACATTAAACCCGATGGCCAGTTGATGTCATCATCAAATCCTTCAAACTGGAACAGCAACCACTTATGCCCTAAGAATTTTGGAATCCGCCCTTCGCTTACAAAGAATGCCTGGTCGCGGTCGCGCGGAATCGGGCGGTATGTTTTTCCTTTCTTCGAATCAAATTCGGCCCAACGCCATTGATCATCGTGCCGGTCCCAGTCGCCAATCCATAAATCAAAAAGTCTTGACCGGAGAAAGAACTTCTGATCAACGGTATTGTCATTGTCCTTCGCGAGTTGTTCAAGCAGTTTGGTGGAGCTGATCATCTTTTCTGCATTACCGAAAAATTCCATGCCCGCTCCGTTTCCATCGGGTCGTTCTTCGAACAGCATCAGTTTATTCGCAACATCCTTTCGGTATACACCCAGGCGAGGATCATCGGGAATGAACACAACTTTCGGATTGGTGTGATAAATTCCTGCGCCTTGCGCGAGGTACGGAACAACAAGGGCGCCATAGGGATGCGCAGCCGAAATCTGATCCTGTACGATATCTTCCGCGAACGTATTCCGGAACGGCTCGGGTAGTGCACTCTCCGGATACTTTTCAATCGACCGCAGGGAATAGGCTCTGCCAAGTGAGTCTTCGAGTCGCAGCGAGATTGTTTGATGGCCTCCTCCGCGCTGTAGTATTTTTAATCCGCCTTTTTCTTTTGCGATATCAAACACGGGTATTGCAAGCTCTTGCTCCCACTCCCTCCGGTAATTTGCGCCAAGCCATTTTTCGTGCGATTTCCCTGCCCCGTACTGGTCGCTCGCATTTGCCTGAACTGTTCCGCGTTCGATAATCGCGACTGCTGTCGAATCGTTTTTTTCAGGAGTGGGTGCTGGAATCTGTTTGCTGAACCTCACGCGATCATGCGCCATGTATTCAATAGTCGATTCGGTGGTGGCATTGACCGATACACGGACATACCCCAAGGCCTCTTCTGCATAGTGCGAATACTTTTTCTTTTTTGCCGTTCCCGATTTAGAGCCGCCACCGCTAACGATGTAATGCACACTGTCTTTCTCGATCAGCTGGAGCGAATGATCGTGCCCGGATGCATAGATGACGCCCGGGTACTGTTTCAGTAAGGCCATCATCTGCTCTTTCAACTTCCGGTACTCCGGATGAGCAGTATCCTGAATGCTTCCGAAAATTTTCCGGTACAAAGGATAAAGCGATCCGACTACAGGCAGCGGGATATACAATTTTTTGTTCAGGTCGGTGAAGGGAAAAATGTGATCCTTCCACGAATACACGCCCCCATGCTCGCCATATGTGATTACGGGGTGATGGGCGGCAATGATCACGCGTTTGTGCTGATTTCTTCGCAGCGCATCATCGAGTTGAATGATCAGGTCGGCCTGCGTTTTACACTCGCACAAACTTGTTTCGCCTTCCGGTTTATCCCACGGATGCAACCACCATTGCGTGTCGATTACAATCAGCATAACGTGTTCACCCAGGGGAACTTCAACCGGACCGGGGCAACCGTTTTGCGGAAGAAGCTTAACGTTGTCGCGGTGAAGCGAATCCAGCCAGGCTTGCTGGTTACGGATAAAACTCAATCCGCCCGGATGTCCGCGTTTCCAATCGTGGTTACCCGGAACAAAAATTACGCGACCCGTAAATCCAGGAGCAAGGTTGAGCGAAGCCTCCAGAATTTCTTCGGCTTCCTTGCGTTTTCGGTTGCCCGGATCGGGCATTCCTTTCGGATAGATATTATCACCCAGAAAAACAATGGCCGAAGGCACCGAATCGTTTAACTGTTGCTGCAAAAGCTTCTTGTAGGAAGCATGCTGAACCGATTTCAGGCCGGCATCGCCAATCAGGTAAACGTTAAAACTTTCCTGGGCAAAAAGCTGAAGGGGAGCAAGAACGAGCAGGAGCCGGAACGCAGCTTTCGACATGGTGTTAAAGATAGAGGGTGTAACGCAATTTGCCTTAGTGAACAAACCTGATTAAAAACCTGTTCCTATATGGGATAGTTTAATTCGAGTCAATTTTTGATATTTAACTTCTCAACCAGCGATGGAAACTGAATTAATCCGCAAATCGAGGGCGTATGCCGAGGACGTGCTCCGGAGACTCCCGGAAACGTTTACATATCACAACCTCAGGCACACGACCGCAGTCGCGGAAGCGGCCGAAGAAATTGGCCGGCAGAGCACACTTTCCAACGATGACCTCGAGAATGTGCTGATCGCTGCCTGGCTGCACGACACCGGGTACGAGAAGGATCGGGAACATCATGAAGAGCGCTCGGCTAAAACCGCGACCACCCTGCTGGAAAGCTGGGGGGCTTCGGCCGATAAAATAAAAAAGGTTCAGGACCTGATTGCGGCCACCCGCATGCCGCAGAATCCACAAAATCTGGCCGAACAGGTGCTGTGTGATGCAGACCTCTATCACTTATCCAAGAAAGATCTTTTAGAATGTGCCCAGCAGATTCGTTCGGAGATTGAAACGTTTAAAAACATCAAATTCGAGAGCGACAAAGAGTGGGGTGAGTACAACCTGAAATTCCTGAAAAGCCACAGTTACTTTACGTTGTATGGTCGACAGGTGCTCGAAGAACGAAAAAAGAAGAACATCAAAAAACTGAAGAAGATGCTGAACCCGAAGGTTGACGAGCATTACGTGAAAGACCTCGAAAAGGAACTCAGCAAGCTCCAGAAAAAACTCGATAAGAAACTAAATCCGGACCGCGGGATTGAAACGATGTTCCGCGTAACGTCTGAGAATCATATTACCCTGAGCGGCATGGCCGACACCAAATCGAATATTATGATCTCGATCAATTCGATTATCCTGTCGGTGGTGATTTCGGTTTTGTTCCGCAAGCTGGAAGAGTTTCCAAACCTGCTGATCCCCACCCTGATGCTGGTGGCAACATGTTTAGTCACGATCGTGTTCGCGATCCTGGCTACGCGACCCAACATTTCATCCGGAAAATTTACGCGCGAAGACATTAAAGAGAAACGAACCAACCTGTTGTTCTTCGGAAACTTCCACGGAATGGAGTTGAACAACTACGACTGGGGAATGCGTGAAATGATGAAGGATGCCGACTACCTGTACGGAAGCCTGATCAAAGACATTTACTTTAACGGGCGTGTGCTGGCCAGAAAGTATAAACTGCTCCGCTGGTCGTACAGCATCTTTATGTTCGGATTTGTCGCCTCAATCATTGGCTTCACGATCGCGCTGCTGATGTACTACTACCCATCCGGAAATTTTTAAGCTTCTACTTTGTAGATTTCCACCTCGGTACCAAACCCTTTCATGGGCTGTTTGCCTAATGACGTCATTTGAACCCGGCCCGCGGTGATGCGGCTTTTTACGGCATCCGTGATTAGCAACTCCGACTGGAACTGCTTATTCAACTGCTCTACGCGGAAAGCGATAATGACAGCCGATCCGCTGATGGAATACTGTTTCCTGCTTTCATTGCCAATGTTACCGGTAATCACATCACCGGTATGAACGCCCATACCGAGTTTGGTTAACGGAATCACCCCTTCCTCGCAAAGCTGATTAACCTTGCGCAAAATCTGCAGCGATGCCTCAAAAGCCATGTCTGCATGAAGCGGGTTTTCAACCGGGGTTCCGAATGTGGCCATGATGCCATCGCCTAAAATCTGATTAACGATTCCCTGATGCTGGTTGATGATGTCGATAATCGGACCAAATATTTTATTCTGATAGTCCATAATCTCGTCAGGCGAATGGGTTTCCGCGAACGGTGTAAAGTTTCGGATGTCGAGGGCGAGCACCGTAGCCTCTTGTTTTTTGGCTTTTCCTTGTTCACGGATCAGCGCGGAAAATACTTCACGCGAAACCTGCTGGCCGAACAGCACTTCCATATCACTCTTGGCTCGTTGCAGATCATACGACAAGTAAATTCGTTTTTGCACTTGCTGCGCAACATAGCCAGCCGCAAGGCCACTCATCACGAGCACCACGCAGCGCAGGTAAAAACTATTCTCGGGAAGAATGGAAATGTAGCTGTCCGTCTGGATATCCAGCTGAAACCCGTAATAAATGATGACAGCATATTCTGCGGCAGCCAGCAAGCCGGTTAAAAAACTCAATCGGAAATCGAGGTGGAGCACCGAAATGATGATGAACAGGAAGTACATCAAAAAAATGGGTGAGTCGATAAACAGAAGCTGGTGTTCGAGGTCGACCATGTACAACATCAGCAAACTCGGAAACGAAATCTCGACCAGTGTATGGACGAACCTGAATGTCTCGCGCACCCGGTGGTATTTCTTTCGCAGGAAAGCAATCACCCGAAGAATAACCACTTCATACAGGATAAAAAACGTGAGCCATCCAACCACAAAGAAGTAGTTTTCGATACCTCCATAAATGGCTGTGATCCTGTCGCTCAGGAAAAAATAATTCACGTTAATCGCCACAAAAGCGATCAAAAACAGGGCGATGATCAGTTGGGTGCGCTGATATTCGCTCCGGGCAATCTCTTTTTCAAACTCAGGATAAAAAATAGTAGAACGTCTCTTCAAATGTCAGGGGTTATGTTCATTTCAAATGACGGAAAACAGGCATATTTAGTCTACCGACACTGGTTCGTTAACGAAAATTAAAGCGTGTCGGTTCGAAAAAATTTATCCTTAACTGATATGGTCAAAATACATAAAACTGAAACTGTTTTTTATACGTATTAACAGGAAACTTTGCTAAGCAAACCCTTTGATGCCATGAGCAGCCGCAATCCTTATCTTCCTTACTTCGCTTTGGCGGCCGTGTGCCTGATTTGGGGTACCACTTACCTCGCCCTGCGCATTGCCGTTTTACACTTTCCGCCTTTTTTGTTTTCCGGCATCCGGCAGACGATTGCGGGCATTATCCTGACTGGGTTCATGCTTACGGTTTCAAAGGTAAAATTTCCACCACTCGATCAACTTATTAAACAAGCTATTGGCGGATTCTTTTTGATTACGCTTGGAAACGGCCTTGTTGCCTGGGGAGAAATGCACATCCCGAGCAGCATTGCAGCCATTATCTGTTCCCTGATGCCGCTGGTGGTTATCCTGATCAACATTTCTGTTAACCGCGAAGAGAAACCTAATTTCCCGATCATTGCTGGTGTTGCTCTTGGCCTTGTCGGCATCGTGATGATATTTGGTGAACACCTCAGCGACTTCTCAACGTTGGGCTACACGCTTGGCATCCTTACCACGTTTGGCGCTGTGGTGAGCTGGGCCAGCGGAAGTATCTGGATCAAGAAACACAACGCCAACACCAATCCGTTTTTGAATGCAGGTTTGCAGATGTTCTTCGGAGGCGTGTTTATGTTCCCCGCAAGTCTACTTTTTGACGATCTAAGCCATGTAAGCTGGTCGCCCGAGGCGGGCTGGTCGATGCTCTACCTGATCGTGTTCGGATCCATCGTAGCATACGCATGTTACTCGTATGCCTTGCGCAAGCTTCCCATGACCATCGTATCGATGTATGCGTATATCAACCCCCTGGTGGCCGTGTTACTCGGCTGGTTGGTACTGGATGAAAAACTTACCGTGCGCATGGGCATTGCAATACTGATCACCATAGCCGGAATTTATGTGGTGAACCGTGGATACCAACTCAGGAACTTATGGAAAGCTCAGTTCACCAAATGAACCACAACCTGATCCATTTCAATACGACCGACTGGTCCGAAATCAGCGAAACCCGATATGCGGGCGAAACCGGTACTGCGTACTGGCGTACGTTGCAGTGGGGCGACCTGCGGGTGCGCACGGTTGATTATTCCGCGGGCTACAAAGCCGATCATTGGTGTAAAAAAGGTCATATTCTTTTTTGCCTGGAGGGCGAGTTGTTCACCGAATTGCAATCGGGTGAGACATTTCTGTTGAAAAAAGGAATGAGTTATCAGGTGTCAGACGATGCCAGCGTACACCGCAGCTATACCTCAACGGGGGCAAAACTCTTTATTGTTGATGGTGGATTTCTTAAAGCTGAAAATATAAAGACGGAACGAGGAATATGGATGTGATGGAACTTACCATTGTCGACTACCGGCCCGAACATCAGCCGTGGTTCGAAAAATTTAACCGCGAGTGGATCGAAGAATTTTTTACTCTCGAACCGCTCGACATTAACGTGCTTAAAAATCCAGACCAATACATTCTTGCACCGGGCGGAGCAATCCTGATGGCAACGGTTAATCAGGAAATAGCAGGCACTGTTGGACTCCGCTATCTTCAACCCGGGTTGTTTGAATTCACCAAAATGGCAGTGGATAAGAAATTCCGCGGCCTCAAAATCGGGCAGGCATTAGCAGAAGCAGCGATCGGGAAATCCAAAGCGCTGGGCGCAACAAAAATCATTCTGTATTCCAATACGCGCCAGGTGCCGGCCATTGCCCTGTATCGCAAACTGGGCTTTATTGAAATTCACAATGACGGGTTATATGCCCGGGGTAACATCAAAATGGAATTGTCCCTGTCATGAAGCAGCATCATTATCAGGCGACCGTCACGTGGACGGGTAATCAGGGAACCGGAACTTCCGGCTACAAAGCGTACAGCCGGGATCACATTATTTCTGCCGCAGGAAAAAAAGATATTGAAGGTTCGTCCGACCCGTCATTTCGGGGCGATAAATCGCGGTATAGTCCCGAAGATTTATTGCTCGATGCGATTTCCTCCTGCCACATGCTTTGGTACCTGCATCTTTGCGCGGTGAACAGCGTGATTGTGACGAATTATGTGGATCACGCAACAGCCGTCATGAACGAAGAGCGCGATGGCAGCGGCCAGTTTTCAGAAGCCACACTCAATCCGGTGGTAACGGTGCAGCACGAAAGCATGATCGCGAAAGCAAATGCACTCCACCACGAGGCCAATAAATTGTGCTTTATTGCCCGATCGGTTAACTTTCCGGTTCATCATAATCCAACAGCGGTTGCCCAACCATGAGCGATCTCGTTATCCGTCAGGCCAATGTTTCCGATGCCGCTCTGCTTACGCGGATTGGATTGCAATCGTTTTGCGAAGCATTTGAAAAGGACAATAACCCGGACGACTTCAAAACATACATTGACGAAGCTTTCACGGAAGACCAGTTGTTGACGGACCTGTCCGAACCGGGAAGCATTTTCTATATAGCCTACAGTCATGGAGAACCGGCTGGCTATGCGCGGATACGCAGGTCGACCGAAGTAAACGAGCAGTTTCCCGGAAAGAACCTGCTTGAGCTGCATCGCTTATATGCGCTGAACAAATATATCGGGCGGGGCATTGGCAAGGCGTTGATGAACCATTGCCTGAATGAAGCGAAGGCAAAAGGTTGTGAGATTATCTGGCTGGGCGTTTGGGAGCACAACCTGCATGCGCAAGGCTTCTACAAGAACTTCGGCTTCGAAAAGTTCAGCTCCCATGTGTTTATGGTCGGAAACGATCCGCAAACGGACTACCTGTTAAAAAAGAATTTATAATGGCTGCATTAACTTTCCGACACGCAACTGAACAGGATCTCCCTACAATCGTGGCGATCTATAACTCGGTTATTCCCGGCAGGATGGTTACAGCCGACACGGAACCCGTTTCTGTCGAGAGCAGGCGCGCGTGGTACCATAATCACAATCCGCAAAAACGTCCCTTGTATATCATTTCTGATGGTGATACAATCATTGGTTGGGTAAGCCTCGAATCCTTTTATGGAAGGCCAGCCTATAATCACACCGCAGAGGTGAGCATCTATCTGGATGAAGCAGCACGCGGAAAGGGGTACGGAAAAGAAATTTTAAAAACGATTATTGATCAGGCTCCGGCATTCGGAGTTAAGTCATTGCTGGGATATATTTTCGCGCACAACGAGCCGAGTTTAAAACTGTTCAAAAGTTTTGGCTTTGAGCAGTGGGCGTTATTCCCGAACGTGGCGATATTGGATGGCGTAGAACGCAGCCTGATCATCGTTGGAAAACGTGTAGCACCCTGAAACGAATGAATTGGTTTGCTGCATACATGTTTGAATTTACAACGAACACCGGTCTGAACGTGACGATCACTATCCCGTTCGCATCAATGAAAATATTTCTATCTTGAGCAAAACTTCCCTCCTATGAATACAAGCACTGCTTCCATCGCTGTTGAACAAACAAAAAACTCACGTCTGAAAGAAGTTGATTTCGACAACCTGGGATTCGGCACGTACATTTCCGACCACATGCTGGTAGCCCAATATGATAAAGGGCAATGGAGCGAGCCGAAAATTATGCCATTCGGGAATTTACCGATGACACCCGCTATGCTGTCACTGCACTATGGTCAGGCAATTTTTGAGGGAATGAAAGCGTTCCGGATGAAAGACGGAAAGATCAACATCTTCCGCGTACAGCGACACTATCAGCGCATGCTTAAGTCACTGGATCGAATGTGCATGCCGGGTATGAGCGAAGAACTTTTTACGTCAAGCCTGGAAGCTATTGTAAAGTGTGATGAAAAGTGGGTTCCCGGTTCAGAGGGTTGTTCACTCTACATCCGCCCGGTGGTGTTCGCATCGGAAAACCGGTTGGGTGTTAAAGTTTCCGATCAATACCTGTTCGTGATCATGACAAGTCCCGTGGGGCCTTATTTCTCCAAACCGGTTCGGTTAAAAGTTGAACTCGAATATGTTCGTGCGGCCGAAGGCGGAACAGGCTTTGCTAAATGTGCGGGTAACTATGGTGGAGCATTTTATCCGACTCAACTTGCACGCGAACAGGGCTTCGATCAGGTTATCTGGACGGATGCGAAAGAGCATAAATATATTGATGAATCCGGAGCGATGAACATCATGTTTGTCATGGATGGTAAACTGGTGACCCCGCAGTTATCCTCATCAATCCTGGATGGAATTACGCGCAGCACCCTGATCCAACTTGCAAAAGACATGGGCATTACGGTAGAGGAAAGAAAGGTAAGCATTGAAGAAATTGAGAAATCCATCCAAAACGGAAAGCTAACCGAAGCATTTGGTGCAGGAACGGCAGCCGTTGTTTCTCCTGTTGCTACCATCAACATTCACGGCAAAGATCTGCATCTGCCGGCCGTAACCGATTCAGCGCTGATGATGCGCCTGAAGAAAAAACTGAACGATATGCGTACCGGCATCGAAGCCGATGTACACGGTTGGAACCATATTCTCTAATTCGCGAACCGTGGCTAAATTCCAAAAAACCGATCGAACCACGATTACCCGACTGGCTAAACGCGGCTCGTACGACAAAGACACCGTTTATTCCATCCTGGATGATGCCTTGGTTTGTACCGTGGCGTTTGTGCTGGAGGGCCAGCCGTTTCAAATCCCGACAGGTTTTTGCCGGATGGATGATCTGTTGTATATCCACGGCTCGGTAGGAAGCTTCTACATGCGTGAACTGGCGGATAAGAAATTACCCGTGTCGATCGGTGTAACGCACATCGATGGGCTCGTGCTCGCACGATCAGCCTTTCATCATTCGGTCAACTACCGGTCGGTGGTCATCTTCAGCAACACCGAACTGGTTACTGATCAAGCAGAGCTTTACACTGCGCTGGAAGTTTTCACCAACAAAATGCAGCCGGGTCGTTGGAATGATATCCGACAGCCAAACGACAGCGAATGGAAGAAAACCATGGTGTTGAAGTTTAAGCTCGAAGAAGCTTCCGCGAAAATTCGCACCGGTGGCCCGAACGATGACGATGAAGATTACGACCTGAACATCTGGGCAGGTGTTGTTCCGTTAAAGCTTGAACGCAAGCCGCTGATTCCCGACCCAAAACTCAAGGGCGGAGTGCAGGTTCCAGGCTATCTGCTGTAACCTAAAATTTAAGTTCGCTGAGTGTAATCGTTTTGTCGATTCGCTTTTTCTTTTCCTTATCGTGAATCTGCAGGGTGATTTCCGGATCGACTTTCGACCAATCGATGACTACCAACCCGTAATTATTTTCCATCACGGGGCCGGCTATACGATTGTCATTCGGTGTGGCAAACTCCCACGTGGATGTGATTCCGCTTGACGTAGCATCATACAACGGATAACCTTCCGGCACATTCAGCTTTGAGAGTTCCGCATAATGCACATCGCCTGAAATGAAGAATACACCGTTCGCTTTTGTCTTCTTCAACAGTTCAATGAAGCGTTGTTGCTCGTGGGGAAAGTTAGCCCAGGCTTCATAACCGTTGTGCGTGATCGAGAATTGCGTACTGGAAGCTACAATGCGCACATCAGCCGGTTGGTTCAATTGTTCTTCCAGCCATTTCCATTGCACCTCGCCCAGCATAGTTGAGTCAGATGTTGTGTATGGCGAGTAGTCGAGCTCATACGCGTACCCTTTTTGTCCATTGCGATTGCCGTTATACGGAAGAAGCTTGTCGCGGAACGTTCTCAAATCCGGGAAAATAATCTGGATCCTTTTTCCATCCTTTTCCATCCAGACTGTATGATAGATTCCTTCATGCTGGCGGATGGTTGAATCGCCCTGATCACCAAAGAAGTCCAGAAAAATCTGCTTCGATTCGTTTTTAAACGGATAATGCCTTCCGGAATCATTCCAGCCAAAGTCGTGATCATCCCACACCGCATAGATTTTGGTTGCACCTTTCAACGCCTGAAATTCAGGCTTTGCGCCAAGAACCTGGTAATTCTTGCGGAGTGTATCCATGGAATACGTGTCGCTATAGATGTTGTCGCCCAGATAGATGAACGCATCGGGTTTCAGCGCTGCCACATCGGTAAGAATAGGCTGTGGGTCGTATTGATGCGCGCACGATCCGAACGCAATAACCGTTTTCCCGGCATCTGAAATTTCTTCCTTCGGCTTTCCGGTACAGGCAACCATCGCAACCAGTACTACCAGATAAATTCTATTTTTCATATGTAAAAATTATTTGCCTAACACTTTTTCGCGCTGATACAGAAACAAGGGTAACGGTCCGGCCAATCCGAACAACAACGTGAGCACGATGTAAACCCAGCTGTTCTTCATGTTCAGTCGCTTCGACTCAATGACAATCCAGACTAACGCTACAAGTACCACGCACAGTAAATCCGTAACAAAAGCTGCCGCAATGCGATTACCGAACATGCCACCAAGGGTAGCGGCCGGATCAAGCCACAGCAAAATGTTTCCGGTTTCAACCGATTCCTGAAAAACTAAGACGTTTGGAACAATGAAGCCGGCAACGGCCAGGAGCGCATACAAACTTCTCATAGATTAAGATTGGGTTTAATACTGCTGCAATTCGGCCGACTCATGAACATGCCGGCCGGGCGCGAGTTGTTTGGCAAAAGCCTGCATAGCCCGCGCCACTTTGATCGAATCAATACCTTTGTATTTTTTCGGAACAAGAAATCCCAGATACTTAAAAAACACCTTCGCAGCCTCTTCTCCCGAACGATCCTCCTGCCGGTCGCCCATTAACAGTGACGGACGGAAAATATGGTACGAAGTAAACCCGACTTCCTCGATCGCTTCCTCTACCTCGCCCTTAACCTGATTATAAAATATCGATGATTTTTTATCAGCCCCTAATGCAGAAACCAACAGGTATTGTTTCGCACCGTTTGCGTTGGAGAGTTTTGCCAGTGCAAGCGGATAGTCGAAGTCTACCTGACGAAATTTCTCCCGGGTTTTTACTTTCTTGATGGTTGTACCCAGACAGCAAAACACATCATCGGCCTTTAACTGTTCTGCGTACTCAGCCATGCGATTAAAATCCAGCACGATGTTTTGAAGCTTTCCGTGTTTCATTTCAAGCGGTGTCCGGCTCACGGCCTTAACCACATCGTAATAATTGTCGCTTAACAAAAGATCAATAAGCTGGTTTCCGATCAAACCGGTTGAGCCGGCAACAAGGGCTATTTTCATACAGCAGAAAGATTAGCACGTTCCCACGTTAAGAACTTATCTATTTCATGGGTAACCGTGTTGTACACCCAAAGCAGCACGCTGAAGTCATCGGTCAACCCAAGCACGGGAATAAAGTCAGGAATTAAGTCGATCGGGTTCAAAAAGTAAATGATCGCGGCCAGCACGATCATCAGCGACTTCCAGGAAATATCGCGGTAGTTACCGGATATATATGCTGAAGCAAGTCGCGAAAACACCGACAGTTTTTCTTTGGCGGTTGCCACCGAAACGGACTTCCAATCGATCTTCGCCAGCCGGGCTCCAAGCTTTGAAAGTAACAACGCGATTCGTCCGGGTTTACCGGTTAGTCGCGCGGCTTTTGCCAGGGCCAGATCGAAGAAGGGATTTTTCAAAACGTTATTTGTATTTCGCGCTTAAGCTCGGTGAGTGCATGCGCAACCGGATCAATGGGTTTGTTGATGTAGCGTTCAAAGATTTTCTTCGACAAATCGAGACTTGAGGAATCGGGAGTCATTTCAGACGCGGCATCGTTGATGGTTAACACGAGATCCTCTTTCGCATTTTTGATATTTTCCCACACGCCTTCGGTCATAAAAACCTGTTGGGAAACATTGTGGTTATATTCATTACGGATTTCGTTCAGCAACATCTGCTGAAACTCCTTGAACGGGATCAGGCCCACGTTCAGGCGAACGAGCATGTTTTGCGGACTGATTCGCTCAAGGAAAAGACACATCCGCTCGTATGCCTGCAGGCGCAAGGGCAGAACGGTTTCAATACTTCGTCCGCGGATTTCAAGTTTCTTCAGTTCAATTTCCTTCGCCAGGAACGACCGGATGAGCAAATAGGCCGCGTACAGCACAAGCAAAGCCGGAAGTAAAATTTTGGCAAGGTCAACAGCAGCATCCATAGGAATTATTCAGGTTCTTTTTGTGTTTGAAATTTAGATAATTTTAGGCCATCAACGCGAATCTCCACAATGTTTTCACCGATAAAACCCGTTACCATTTCAGCCAAAGCTGCGGAAGAGATTCGCAAAATCATGACCACCAAGAACATTCCGGCTGATTACTCGCTGCGTGTGGGGATTCGCGGTGGCGGTTGTGGCGGTGTATCCCTTATTATCGGGTTCGATAAGCAGAAAGAATCTGACCTTTCTTACTCCGAAAACGGCATCCCGGTGCTGGTGGAAAAGAAGCACACCATGTACATCATCGGAAAAGAAGTCGATTTTTATGAAGGAGCCGATGCGCGGGGATTCATGTTTGTTGATCCCAACGAAAAAGAAAAAGCTGATCAGCCCGCGTAACTATCGCTTCTTACTCAGATAAATCGTTGCCTTCTTTGCCTTTCCGCCAATAGGCGGATTGATCTTGGAGATTTTTAGTTCAACACTCGTGACTTTTGTAAAACGGGTCAGAATTTCCTCCACGATATTCTCGCCTACCGTTTCCAAGAGTTTTGAAGGTTTATCCATCTCCTCTTTCACTACACGGTAGATGGCTTCGTAGTCGACCGTTCCGGCCAGCTCATCGGTTTTAGCAGCGTGCGAGAAATCAGCATCAACCGTAACATCCACTTCAAACCAGTTTCCCGATTCGCGTTCATGCGGGTACACGCCATGAAAGGCATGAAACTCTAACCCTTCCAGCGCGATACGGCCGCTCATTCAATTTCGTCAAAAAAGGACTTTACTTTTCGGGTTGTTGTTTCAACCACGGTCTGCTGCTCTACCACGAACTCCTCACCAGACTCCAGTACAATCGGGGCCGGTGTTGGCTTGCTCTCAACCGGTGCGGGTGTTGAAACCGCGGCATTTGGAGAAATGGTCTTATGAAGGCCGGCCTTTGCTTCGTTGGCGTACTTATCGGCATCAAAATTCTTCGTAGCATTTTTGATCCGCTCAACACGTTCGATGGTGTCTTGTGAAATGCGCTTCAGATCCTGCAACAAATCATCGCGCGTGCTTTCCAGTTTCTTATAATTTTCCACAAGCGTTTTCAAGCGCTCTTCCATTTCCGTAACGGTATTCTTCGAACGTGCTTCCGATTCTTCAATCACGTTGCGGGCTTTTACCTTTGCTTCGTTCAAGATTGCTTCAGCCTTGAGCTGCGATTCGCGCATGTTCAGTTCTGCCGCCTGGCGTGCCTGCTCAATCACGTTAGCACCGGTATCTTCTGCTGTCTTCAGCGTCTTGTACAGCGAGCTCTCCACTTCGCGAAGCTTCAACACTTCGCGTTCGGTGGCTTCGAGTTTGATACGGAGTTCTTTATTCTCATCGTAAATGCGCTCCCACTCCTGCGATAACGTTTGGAGAAAAGCGTTTACTTCGTCCTGGTTGTATCCACGAAAGTTTTTCTCAAAAGCTTTCTGACGGATTTCAAGCGGTGTAATTTTCATAGTCTTTACTTTAGAACGTTTAAAAAATGACCCGCATATGCGAGCCGGAAGTTTAAAAAATTTGCCAGCCGGAAATAGTCCGGTCATCGCTGGCACTCAAAAGTCGTGACTCAAAAGACGTCCACAGGAGTTTGTTAACCGAAGTGCCGTGTCCGGCATGCCTTGCTTTGTCGATTACCTTCAAAAGCTGCAAGGCCTCGGTGTCCCACACCTTGATGGACTTATCCATGCTACAAGTTACGAAATGTTTCCCATCCGGGCTAAATTCAAGGTGATTTATTGCGTACATGTGCGCCACTACCTCGGCAGCTTGCAAATATCCTGCCTGAACATCCCACACTTTTAGCCGCGCATCCCGGGAGCCGCTAAACAAGTAATTTCCGTCCGGAGAATACCGAAGGGTAAAAACAGAATTCTGATGGGCCCTCCACTCATGCTTCAGCGAAAGCGAATCAAGGTCGAATACCCGTATGAAATGATCGCTATAGCCCACGGCCAATTCGCCGCGCTTTGCATGAACAGCAATTGTACGTGCTTTGTTTTCCGAATGTTTCTTTGTTTCGATCAAGGCCAGTCGTTCACGGTCCACACACACGATGCTGCCATCACCGCAGGCAACAAAAATTCTGTTTCCATACGATTGAATATCGAAAATGGCTGCCTTGGTAAAATGTAACGACCCGATCTCCTTTTTATTCTCCCAGTCAAGCAAATGAATGCCGTCATAATTATGGCCGGCAAAAAGAAGATTGCTCTCCAGCTGGTAGTGCAAAGCATAAACCGAATTCGGGAGCTTGGCGATCAACTGGCCTTCGTCAGGGCTAGTGATGTCCCATTGAACCACCATTCCATCACCCGCTCCGCTGAAAAAAATGTTCGCACGGTCAGCAGGCTGCAGGGTATACACACAGTCGCGATGACCCGTAAAAACGTTTAGCCTGACGATGTTAACTTGACCCATCTATTGGATTGTGTGCATTTTTTACAAAATTGAAACATAAACCCGGATAATCCATGCCCCTTGAGAAATTAGAATCGTCAGCAGAATACGCATGGGGCCTTTGGCATATTCGTGAAACAGAAGAAACCCTGATCGCTCAGATTCAGGATTTTGAGGTAATCCCCGATAACATCAAGCATGAACAAAAACGGCTGGAGTTTTGCGTAGGCCGTGTGCTTGCCAAAACACTGTTGGAGAAACTTGGCGGCTCGTTTGAAGGGATTATTAAAGATGAATTTGGGAAACCATTCTTTAAGAACAGCACGTATCAGCTTTCGCTGAGTCATTCGTATCCGTATGTTGGAGCGTTGATTCACAAATCGAAATCCGCGGGGATTGATGTAGAACAGATCAAAGGCAAACTGTTGAAAATTGCTCCGCGAATTATGCATCCCCGGGAATTGCAGGATGCCGGCACCGATGAAACCAAGCATTGCATTTATTGGTGTGCCAAGGAAGCGCTTGTTAAAATCTATGGTAAAAAAGATTTGACCTTTGCCGAAAACCTGGTGATCAGCCCGTTTGAGCGTAAAAACAACGGGAATATTACCGGCAGGATTATTGTAAACAATACCGAAACGGCCATACCTTTATACTATGAGGTTCATTCAGGTTTCACCGTTGTATTTAATCAATAAGGTTATGAAAAATCTTATGTTCGTTCTTGTGCTGATCAGCACCGGTTCCATTGCCCAAACGCTTCAGAATTTTTCGTTAACGAATGCGGTTGACGGTAAAGATGTCTCGCTTGAAAGCTATGCATCATCTCCGGGAGTTGTGATCATCTTTACAAGTAACAGTTGCCCGTATGACGGCTACTACCTGAATCGCATCAAAGCGCTGGCCAATCAGTACAACAGTAAAATTCCCGTGCTCCTGGTGAACTCCGGCAAAGAAGATACCGAGTCGGTCGACCAGATGAAAAACTATGCCGATCAGTGTAAACTTCCCGTTCCGTATCTCGCGGATAAAGATCAGAAGTTGCTCAGCAGCCTGAATCCGAGAAAAAGTCCCGAAGGTTTTTTACTTCAAAAAGTCGACGGGCAATTTAAAGTGGTTTACCGCGGAGCGATTGACGACAATGCTCAGTCCGAAAAAGAAGTTAAAGTATCATACCTGAAAGATGCTGTAGCAAAGTTACTGGCTGGACAAAAGATTGATGTCGCAGACGTAAGACCGGTGGGTTGTACAATCAGGAAGTAGTCAGCCTTGAACATCACGCACGGCTATCGCGTTAAACCGTGGCTGGATATACCAAATCCCAACGGGCAAAAATAGTAGCATAAAAAACTCGTCCCTGAAATCGTCAAATACTACATTACGCTGAAGCTCTGCGATTCTAAGAGACTTTGCCGCAAAGTAAGCTAAATACATAACACAAATTGCCGAAGGCATCATCAATGCGGTAAAGTATCTACTGTTGTTGAAACCCATCAAGTTCACTATTGAGATTACAGTAAAGACAGACATTACAATAATCGAAGCTTTGAAAAAAAACCTGTCGTTTTTGGCGTGTGCCAAAACTTTCCGCTGCAGAGCATAGGCCGTAGGGAAAAGCCAACCAAATTGCAACGTGATGTTGACAAGGGAAACGATCCGCGCGGCAGACATACCTTTCAGAACGCTGGTTGCAACAAACATCACCAGCACAGGAGTGGCCATAAGCACGACAAATACCTGCCAGTGCTTCAGTTTAAGGAAAGAGTTCATCGACCAGGTTTAAACTCCCAAATCAGCCCCATCTGCAATAATCAGCAGCAGCTCTTTAACTTCTTCCGCTTTGGCATGCTCGCCCATCTTGTCGAACGACATGATCAGGTTACGAAATACCCTGCGGATGATTTCCAGGTTTGAGCAGGGCTCAAAAAAAGTAGGTTGTGGCGTCAGACGTAACTCATGGATATAATTCTCGATATCCTGACGGGTAAAAATCAAGCCTTTGTTGAATGCATTGATGTAAAACTGATTCTTCTCTTCCTTGTACGTGACAATAAAAAGATTAGGAAGGTTAACTCCATACACCGGCATCTTGAGCTTCTGCGCTACCAGCATGTAAATGATGCATAAGGTGATCGGATTGCCCTTATGGGTTTCGAGCACAATATTAATCATTGAGTTGCCGGGTGAATGAAAGTTTTTGGTGTTCGCTCCAAATTTCAGCTTGTTGAACAACACGCTGTTTAAAATTTTCACCTGGTCGTACGGATACAGATCGGGCTTAAACTCAAGCCACGCATCGTAATAGATCTGCTCCAAATCCTGCCGGATTTTTTCCAGTTCAAGATCGGGATATTGATAAGTCGCTACCAACCACAATCCTGTTAACAAATCCTGGTCTTTGCTTTCGTACCATTCGCGGATGCGGTCTTTGAGGAGTTCGTACTGGAGGTCGTGAATAAGTTCTTCAATCCTGCGTTGAACGGAGGGGTTGAAATTCGTTTCCCATTCGTTCTCCAGAAACGGGATGATTTCCTT
>JAEUUJ010000050.1 GCA_016786495.1 Cyclobacteriaceae bacterium | reverse complement strand
TCGCGCAAGGGCGGCACCATGATTGGGAATATGTTCAACCGATAAAACAAATCTCTGCGAAACTTCCCTCGCTCAACTTCTGCCTCCAGATTTCGGTTGGTCGCGGCTATTACCCGAACATCGACTTTAATAGGGGTTACCCCTCCTACCCGATAGAACTCTCCGTCCTGAAGAACTCGTAGTAATTTTGACTGAAACTCAATGGGAGTCTCCCCAATCTCATCTAAAAATATCGTCCCTTCATTCGCCACCTGAAACAATCCGAGTTTACTCGTTTGTGCACCGGTGAACGATCCTTTTTCATATCCAAACAATTCGCTCTCAATCAGCGAGGGTTGCATGGCAGCGCAGTTAATTTTAACAAACGTTTTACCGCTACGTCTGCTTATTCGGTGAATCGACCGGGCAACCAGTTCCTTACCCACACCCGTTTCACCCAAAATCAATACGGTAGAATCTGTTGGCCCCACGCGACTAATCTTGTCTTTCAGCGCAGATACAACATCACTTGACCCTATGATATTTGAATTAAATTCGTCAGCAATCTCTCGTTTTAAGTACTCATTCTCATCCTGAAGTTTAGCCTTCAGGGTTAATATCTTCTCATTAGCCTTAGTGAGCTCGTTGTTTTTCTCTTCCAGGTCTGCGATTAATTGCTGATTTCTACGCTTCAGTTCTGCAGCCAGAATCGCGAGATTGATGGTTCTAAGCAGTTCGTCTTTATTCCAGGGCTTTGTCAGAAAGAACTCAATCTTCGCTACGTTGATGGATTTCATCAACAAGTCTTTATCCGCATAACCCGTGAGCATGATCCGTGCTACATCCGGAAATTCTTCCAAAATATTCGAAAAGAAGTCCAAACCGGTTTGTTCCGGCATTTTATGGTCACAGATAATCGCTGTAACGTCAGTCTGACGCAAATAATACAACCCGAGTTTGGTCGAGTCCGCTACTATAATATTGAAATGATGACGGAATTGAGCTTGAAAAGTTGACAGATTCTCGGGCTCATCATCAATAAACAAGATGGTTGCCTTCTTCTCTATCATAACAAAACAGTTGAATTTGTCGCCAGGATATTGACTACCGTACGGTCTTCGCCGTTACTGTAAAACGAAATGTCCCACTTGAGCAGATCACAAACCTTCTTAACAATGTACAAACCTAACCCATTTCCCTTTGACAGTGCTGTGCCCCGAAAGAAAGGATCAAAAATCCGATCCATGTGCCGTTGTTCAATACCGGAACCATTGTCTGAAATTCTAATGTTTATTTGCGTGTTCTCTGAATTGGGAGTAAGATCAATTTCAATTCGTTTATTGAGCTCTTGTGGACGAACAAATTGTACGGCATTGTCGATGATCTGACGAAGCACGGTCATCATCGGCTCGCGTTGCACTAAAAATTCAAGCTTGGTCTGATCGTTTAGAGCAACTTCTATACGCTGACTTCTTAGTTGATCATCGTATTCCGTAAGCACATCTTTCACAATATCTGAAACATTCACGGAGAGATTACCACTAAGGAAGTCGTAACCCATGCGACTTAACTCAGAGATTTTCTCTGCAGTTTGCTCCAGCTTGAAGATCGTTTCTTCAATCTTGTCAAGGTAATTACGCGCGTTCCCGACCACTTCCTCCTGCAATAGTTTCAACAGACCAATCTGTGTCGTGATGGGAGAGCGAAGATCGTGCGATGCCCGGTAAAGAAATACTTCCAGTTCCTTGAGCGTAACCGTAAGCTTTTCAACCAGATATTGATTATTCCGGTTGAGTTCAAAAAAATCCATTGCCTTAAGGAGAACAATTTTAAGATCATTCTTCTTCCAGGGCTTTGTGCAATAGTAAAAAACTTTACACTTATTTATCGCGTCAATAGCGACCTGATACTCGGAATAGCCGGTCAACAAAATCTTAACAGATTCTTTTTGAGAATCTCTAATTTGATTCAGAAATTCAATACCTGTCAATTCAGGCATGCGTTGATCTACAACGATGATTTCGAATTTGACTTTATCACAAAGTTCTTTCGCCTCGAGAGGCGACTCCATTGTTACGACATCAAACTCTTTACTAAAGGCGGCCTTAAAGACCGATAAATTGTCGACCTCGTCATCGACATACAGTAATTTAAATCGATTTTCCATTGGTTGTTGGGGGCTATATTTTTGGCGGGGTTGCTTTTAACTCACGTTCGGGAACGGAGCCAATATTCTCGAGATTTCATACTCTTAATGTTAAAACTCTACCGGTAACTACTTGCGTATGTACGTAATGAGTTTGACTATACCTTCCTCGGGGATTTTGAGTGGAGTTGTACAGTCTAATAGCAGTGTACAAGTTAGTAAGAAAACCTGTCATTTTGGGCATATAAACTGGACTGTAAAAGTTGAACCCTGATCAACCTGACTGCTTACCGTAATTGTCCCTCCAATCCCCCGCAAAATTGTGTCACAAATGAATAAACCAAGTCCTATTCCCTGCCCGGCAGGTTTTGTTGTGAAAAACGCCTGGAAAAGATTCGCCTGGATTGAATCCGGAATTCCTACCCCCGAGTCGTGGAATTCCACGAATGCATTTGACCGATTCGTTCTCGACCTGATTTCAATTGTCTTTCTTCCTTTCGGCAAATCCCTCACCGCGTGGATAGCATTGTCGATCAGATTGATAAACACCTGACACAACTGACCCGAGTGACCTGTAACGATGCATTCAGTAAAGTCAGTCACCACCTTAACTCCTTCACGTTTAATCTTTGACTGCAGTACCAACAAAGAAGCGTTGATACACTCCGTTAGATCAGACTGCGAATCGGAACCTATCTCGGATCGGGGGTTAGAAAAAACCCTCAGGCTGTTCACGATCGCTATCGCACGATCAACACCATTTCGTATGTTTTTTAATATCTGAACTTCTTCCGTTGACGCGCTTCCAGCAGCTTCTTCCAGCACAGAAACACCACCTGAAATAAAATTCAATGGATTGTTTAGCTCATGAGCAACCCCTGCGGTGAACTGCCCCAGCATCGCCATCTTTTCGGAATTTAAAACGTGCGCCTGTGCCCGGTGGAGATCCTGAATGCTATTCTCGAGTTCGAGCTTCTGCCGCTCAATCGTTGCATTTTGCTTGGCCAACGAATCATTTAAACGGCTTTGCTGTGTAAGCAGCTTTACAACGATCAGCAGTCCAAACGTGGTAATGATCGCTGTTGTGATCAATAAAAAACGAACCCACATTTCCCGGTCAGCTTGTGCTGCATTCAGTTCATTCGACATCTGCAAAACCTTCAACTCTTTATTTTTTAGCTCCAAATCATATTGGCCCTCGACCCGACCAACCGCGATCAGCCGGTCTTTCGAGAAAATCGAATCACGCAATGCTAAAAGCCTGGTTTGCGTTCGGGCTAACTTCTCGTAATCACCCAGCGCCTGATACAGACCCGCCAGTGTTGCCAGTTCCGAATTCAAGTCGGCTCCACCGGGTGCATTTTCCTCTCCAATTATTTTAGCATACAGGTCGGTAAGGCGTGCAGCCTTATCAACTTTACCAATACCCAGGTAGCTCTTGGCCATAGCCGCATCACGATACGTGATCTCATAATCGTACCGTATCATATCCTTGGGCAATGTTTCAGAACTCTTATGTTGATAGAAAAGTGCAGAATCGTAAAGCCCCATGGACTGAAATTTTAACGCCATCATGAAGTAAGCGCTTGATACCCTTTGGGGCAGGTTTCCCTTTGCGGCTACCCGGGCAGCGAGTCGACTATAGTAAAGCGAGCGCTGATCACCAGCTGTATTATTTACTGCTAAGTTGTTGAGAGCGATTGAATACGTATCGTAGTCATCTGAATTCTTTAAAATTTCAATAGCCCGCAAAAAAAATCTCTCTGCCAATTTAGGCTGTCTGAAATAGGCAACATATGTAACCGCGATATCATTACATATTCTTGCTCTTAAAACAGGATATTTCATTGAGTCATTAAATTGCAACGACAGAAGTTCATATCTCAATACTTTTAAGGGCGCAGCACTGTCAAGGTCCAGTTTAATTGCCAAAGTCCGATACGCAAGGCTTAGACCGTCATTTACCTCATGTTTTTCAAGCTGTTGCAAGGCTGCCTCGAGCTCTGCACTAACGCCAATTCTCCTGTCATTCCCAAAACGCTGTCGACTCAGGGTGTAATGCCTTTCCAACTGAACTGTGCTTAAAGCCCACTCAACTGAATCGTTATTGGCTAAGGCCAATTCTCGAGACTTTATTGCATACAATGCAGCAGAGTCCAGATCTTTTGCGCTATTATCGACCTTAGACAAAAGCACCATGGAAAAAATTCGCAAGGCTCTTGCTCTTACTCGGAGGTCTTTTTCGAAAAGAACGTTATCACGAATACGGCTTACAATTTTCTCAGCCTTTGGAGAAAGGAACATGATCTCAGCTGAGTCCAGCGAAATCTCCAGCGAAGTTTTTTTTCCGTGTCCCTTTTGATCTTCTGAATCGCTACGGTTGCATGTCGCCATAGCCACCAGCAAAATGCAAGCTGCAATCAGAATTTTTAGCGGCAGTTTATGTACCATGGATGCGACAATTGAACGTGATTATTTCTTAACGATGAATCGTCAGGGCCTGCTTTTTCAGAATCTTCCCAACCTTCACTACGCTGTAGTAGGTTCCGTCAGGAAGAGTGGCCGCAGCCCAATCGTTTTGATAATTGTCATTCGAGTACAACAACTTGCCCCATCGGTCGAAAATCTTGACTTCAGAAGAAAGGCCGGAAGTGTTTATAATTTCAAATGTATCGTTGACTCCGTCACCGTTCGGCGAAAAACCTTCCGGTATTTTCACAGTTTCATAAGGTCCAACAATCAATCGCACAAATTCTTCCGGCCCCACGCAACCATTAGCTCGTGTAGTGATACTGTACAGTACTTCTATCGGAGATGCTGTTGTGTTATGCAGGAACTCACGAATCGTTCCCTGTCCGCTGTTGCCGGCTTCCAGAATCCCTGGCACCAACGCACGGGACCAATCAAAGTCAGAACCGGAAACCAAACTCTCGGGTTCGTATATAAATTGATCACCATTGGATACGCTTCCGGCATCCAGTGAACTGCTCAGAACCGGGATTGGCAAAATTGGCAACCTGACAATATCGCCCAGATTACTGCACTGGCCGTTGGTAATCACAACCCTATACTCTACTACTGCGGTTGACTGGCCGGTGTTGGTCAGCGTTTCCTCATGGATATTATCGGACCCGGTGGTTGGACTTTCCAGAATTAGATTGTTTTCAAGTCTTGTCCAAGAAAAGGTTGAGCCGGGAACTGATGCAGTCAGCGTGTAATCGAGTGTCGCTGGGCTGCAGGTTTCCGGTAATAAGCGGCTTGATGTAAGCTCGCCAACAACTTTAAACGTTACGGTAACAGCTTCAGATTTTACGCAACCATCGCTATTCGTGCCAACGATGTAATACGTACCCTCATCCGTAACGGCAGTTGGATCAGGGACGGGTGTACTCAAATTGAAATCCCTAAAGTATGAGAATTGAAGACCAGGGTCAGAACCAGCGGTTATCGATGGCTGAGTTAAGTCGCCTTTTTGATCCGGACACACCGTAGGCGGAGCTGTGATTGTCACTTTTGGAATCGCCCCTACCCTCAGATCAAACGAAGCAGTTGTCCCTTCACATCCGCTATAGGTTGGTACGATGCTGTAGTTTACGAGTATCGCGCTGCCGGTAGCGTTAGTGAGTGTCTCTGAAATATCGCCCTGGCCACTTGAGGTCAACGGGGTAATACCGGATTTTGCTCCACGACTCCATGCAAATGTGGTATTCCCGGTTAGACTTGTTGGTGTGTAGTTGAAGGTTCCTCCACTACAAATAACATCTGAAAGGACGGATGAAACTGTAGGCCGTGGTTTAACCGTTACCACGAGCAACTCACCCGCGTTCGAGCACCCGTTTACCGAGGTGGTCACGATGTACGGAACATTCACAGATTGAGGTGTTGAATTTGTCAACACTTCGGCTATCTGCGAGCCTGCTCCGCTGTTTGCAGCTTGTGAAATGCCTGCTACAATGCTCCTTGACCAATTAAACGAAGAACCCGTTGTCTCACTCGTTAATGAACTTTGGAGAAGGTCTCCGGAGCATATTGCTTGTGTCAGCGCTGAATTGAGAACCGGATTAGGGTTTACCGTTACGATAATCGATTGATTCTTGGAACATCCGTTTGCCAACAACACAAAATTGTAGGTAACATCCAACGTGTGAGTCGTCTGGTTAGTAAGAACCTCGCTGATGGGCCCTGAACTGCTTGATAACCCTTCCTTTATTCCAGGGGTATTCGGACGAATCCAGGAATAGGTAGTACCCGGCGGTAACGCAGACGGTGTATAGTTAAACGTGGTCGCGCTACAAATGGGAGCGGGATTCAGCGCACTGCTCAATTGAGGCGTTGGGTTAACAACAACAGACACAACCTCGCCTGCCGGACCATTGTTACAACCGTTGGCACTGCTGATCACCACGTATGAGACCGTAATTGCTGCCGCTGTTGAATTGGTTAATTGTTCGTTGATAGAGGTTGTACCGTTGCTGGCTGCTTCACTTATTCCCGCAACAGATGCCCTGCTCCAGGCATACGTAGCACCCGGCGTTGCGCTGCCGAAAGTATACATCACTGGCGATCCGCTACAAATTGGCTGGGCAGTCAGGGATGAGCTGAGTTGTGGTATCGGATTTACTAAAACAGTAACCGTTTGAGGATTACTACAACCGTTTGCTGTCAACGTGTAGTTATAGATTACCGATACCGGATTAGGCGTTGTGTTAGTGAGTTGTTCATTCACAGGGCCTGTACCACTTCCGCTAGCTTCGCCAATACCAATAACCGCTGGTCTTGTCCAGGCAAATGTGGTCCCAGAAACAGATGTTGTGGGTGTATAAGCAAACGTTGTATTGCCGCAAATCGCAGTCGGATTAAGCAGACTTGATAACACCGGAGTCGGGTTTACGGTTGTCGTAACATTTTGCTGATTGGTGCATCCATTTGCTCCTAATGTAAAACTGTAGGTCACGTTAACAGCGCTGCTTGTTGTATTGGTCAATTGTTCCCCTACCGAACCTGTTCCGGACGAAGCAGATTGACTGATTCCTGTTACGCTGGCCCGGCTCCAGAAATAGGTTGTGCCCGATGTTGCGCTCGAAGGCGTGTAAGTAAACGTGTTGTTGCTGCAAATCGCGGCAGTCGTTAACGCGCTAATCAGTTGGGGCGTTGGATTGACAGTGACCGAAACCGTCTGGCCCAACGGGCCATTGTTACAACCATTTGCGCTCGTGATAACTGTGTACGGAACAGTTATGGGATTTGATGTCGCGTTAGTCAATAACTCACCTACGGATGCCGTACCATTGCTTGGACCTTCGTTTATTCCCGGCAACGAACCTCTGCTCCACGAATATGATGCACCCGTTGTCTCGCTTGAAAAGGTATATCCGAATATTGATCCGCTACAAATAGCAGGAGGCGTTAATGATGTGCTTATTTGTGGCGTGGGGTTAACAACCACAGTTACAGACTGAGAGGCACCGCAGCCGTTCGCACTCATGTTATAATTATACGTAACAGACACAGGCTCAGGCGTTACATTGCTGAGTTGTTCGTTGACCGAACCGGTACCTGAAGCGGCCGACTCGCTGATACCCGCCACAGACGGTCTGCTCCAGGAATATGTAGTACCCGATAACGAACTGGCCGGTGAATATGCGAACGTAGTCGAACTGCAAATTGCTGCCGCGGAAGTCAAACTCGTCAATACGGGTGTAGGATTCACCGTTACGGTTACAATTTGGTCATTCGTACATCCATTCGCGAGCAATGCAAAGTCGTACGATACAACTATAGGGGTGTTGGTCGTGTTCGTCAATGACTCGCTGATTGCACCAGGTCCATTGGAGGACGGTTGACTGATTCCAGTCAATGAGGCGCGACTCCACGAAAAGCTTGTTCCCGATGTTGCGCTCGTGGGCGTATATCCGAATGTGTTTGTGCTGCATATCGCCCCTGCATTCAAACCACCGCTCAACTGCGGTGTCGGGTTAACAACAACGGAAACCGTTTGACCGGAAGGTCCATTACTACAACCATTTGCAGCAGTAATAACAGTGTACCGCGCAGTAACCGGAGCGGGAGTTGAATTAGTCAACTGTTCATTGATGGACCCCGAACCGGCAGCGGCTGCTTCATTTATCCCCGTCACAGAAGCACGCATCCAGGAATACGATGCACCAATCGTTGAACTGGAAAAATTGTATGCAAACGAAGCGCTGCTGCAAATTGCTGCGGGCGTGAGCGAACTACTTAATTGTGGCGTGGGATTTACAACTACGGTAACGCTCTCAGGAGCGGAGCAACTGTTGGCAGAAAGTGTAAAGTTATATACTACCAATACCGGGTCGGAAGTAGTGTTATTAAGTTGCTCGTTGATCGAGCCGATGCCTGTTCCCGCTGACTGACTAACCCCCGAAACTGCAGGACGGACCCATGAAAAAGTTGTTCCGGACGTCAGACTTGCCGGTGCATACGTAAAGGAGCTGTTACTGCACACCGGAGACGGTGTTGACGTACTGCTTAATTGTGGAGTTGGATTAACAACAACTGATACTGTTTGACCTGAAGGGCCATTATTACAACCATTCGCACTTGTGATCACGACATACGGTACCGTAACAGCACCAGCAGTGGAATTGGTTAGCTGCTCATTTATACTTGAGATGCCGTTGCTAGCCGATTCACTGATGCCGGTTACCGACGGTCTGCTCCACGCAAATGTTGATCCCGCGGTAGCGCTTGAAAGAGAATAGACAAATGATGCCGTACTGCATATTGCCGGAGGCGTCAATGAAGTATTAAGCTGAGGTATCGGATTGACAACCACGGTAACAGACTGAGGATTACTGCAACTGTTCGCTGTAAGTGTATAGTTATAAATTACCGATACCGGGCTGGTTGTGGTATTCGTGAGCTGCTCACTCACAGAGCCAGTTCCCGATCCGGCCGATTCATTTATTCCTGTAATAGCAGATCGGTTCCACGAAAACGCAGTTCCCGAAACTGCGCTGGTAGGTGAATAGGTAAATGTTGTGGTGCTGCAAATTGCCGCAGGACTAATAACACTTGATAATATGGGGGTTGGGTTTACGATTGTCGTTACGTTCTGCACATTACTACAACCGTTAGCTCCCAGGGTAAAATTGTACGCCACACTAACCGGGCTGGTTGTCGTATTTGTTAACTGTTCACTAACTGACCCTGTTCCCGCTGAACCGGTTTGACTGATGCCCAACACAGAAGCACGGCTCCAGGAATATGTTGTTCCTGAAGTTAAACTTGTTGGCGCATACGTGAACGTATTATTACTGCAAGTCGGTGAAGCGTTAAGCGAACTGCTCAATTGTGGCGTTGGGTTAACCACAACGGACACCGTTTGGCCAGCCGGAGCGTTATTACAACCGTTCGCACTGGTGACAACCAAATAGGGAACCGTAACGGGTGATGCAGTTGAGTTTGTCAAAAGTTCATTAATGGATGACGTTCCGTTGCTTGGTCCTTCATTTATACCACTGATCGTGGCACGACTCCAGGTGAAGGCAGCTCCTGCTGTGGCGCTAGAAAAACTATAGCCAAAGGATGAACCGCTGCAAATCGCAGCAGGCGATAATGAAGTATTCAGCTGCGGTGTCGGATTAACGAGAACTGTTACTGAGCCAGGGGCACTACACCCGTTCGCGGTGAGATTATAACTATAAACCACTGAAACCGGAGCGGCAGTAGTATTCGTAATCTGCTCATTAATCGGTCCTGTACCCGTTCCGGCCGATTGGCTGATACCGGTCACAGCCGCCCGACTCCAGGAATAGGTTGTTCCGGAAAGAGAACTTGCCGGTGTGTATGAAAAGGTTGTCGAACTACAAATCGCTGCCGGAGTGACAACGCTGGTCAACACAGGCGTAGGATTGATAGAAACGGTAACAACCTGATCGTTTGTACATCCGTTAGCCGAAAGGGTGAAATCGTAGGAAACACTTACCGCATTAGTCGTTGTGTTGGTTAAGGGTTCGCTCACAGAGCCTGTTCCACTGGATGACGATTGGCTAATACCCGCAATCGAAGAACGGCTCCACGCATACGTTGTTCCTGACGTTAAACTGGTGGGCGTATAGGCAAAAACGTTGTTGCTGCAAACTGCGGCAGGATTTAACGCGCTTGTTAACTGAGGAGTTGGATTAACCACAACCGATACCGTTTGACCTACCGGACCATTATTGCAACCATTCGCGCTGGTAACAACAACATACGGAACAGTAATTGGAAACGCTGTCGAGTTTGTTAACGGTTCGTTAATCGAAGTCGTTCCGCTGCTGGCAGTTTGTATAATTCCTGTTACAGAAGACCTCGTCCAGGTAAACGTGGCACCCGCTGTGGCGCTTGATAACGTGTAGGCAAACGCCGTGGCGCTGCAAATACCAGGTGGAGTTAATGATGTATTGAGTTGCGGTGAGGGCTTAACCACCACAGTAACTGCCTGCGGAACATCGCAGCCATTGGCAGACAAGGTATAGTTGTAACTCACGGATACCGGATCGGTCGTGGTATTGCTAAGTTGTTCATTTACAGAATTTGTTCCGCTGTTGGCCGATTGACTAATGCCACTTACTACCGGGCGGTTCCATGTAAACGTGGTGCCCGGCAATGAACTTGTTGGATTATAAACAAAGGATGAAGCACTGCAAATGGGCGGCCCGGTGAGCGCAGAGGTGAGTACGGGTGACGGATTAAGCGTAACGGTTAAAGTTTCAGGTGCCGAGCTCGCCGTAGCTGACGATGTAACAACCTGATACGTGACAATGATTGGACTGGATGTTGAATTCGTCAGTACTTCACTGATGTGTCCTGTACCGCTTGTTGCACCGGGCGCCACGCCCGCTACCGCATTACGACTCCAGGTATAGGTGGCGTTGAGCACATCACTTGCAGGAAAAAATCCTACTGACGCCCCTGAGCAGGCTGTAAATGTCAGACTATTCGATAATATTCCGGTATAGCCAATTACAAAGTTCCCGAACCCGGTAACTGCGTTAGAAGTTACCGTACCAGCTGTCGCATTTCCGGTAGTGCCAGAATTGCCCTCGCTTATCCAGTTTGAACCCGTCCATCGCGAAACCACGTGCTTCGTTTGATCACTGGTGAATAAGTCAGAGGCACAGTCGCTCCTGCGCCAACTGATTGTAAGTTTTGGGCTGGACGATCCACTTGATCTCGTAAATGAAAAGTACTCACAGCCACTTACAGCCACGATCGGGGACTGGTAGGTACTCACTCCTCCAAACGTCTGTGGCAATCTGAAATATTGAGCAATAAAGACTTCGGTAGCAGCACTCGGTGCTGACATTGCTACTGACCTAAACACACTTGAACCGCCTGATGAGCTTCCGATAGGAAATGTAAATGTACTGTTGCCTGTTTTGCGAACGGGCCCATTTACAAAACTGACATCCGACCCTCCATTGGCAATGGAACCATTGGCAAAGTTCACGTAGTTAACACTGGACGAATTAACGATACCCGAAGTAAAGGTCGCATAAACGCTAATGTTAACAGGCGTGTTCAGATTTACCACTCCAGAGGTCTTATCCAAAATCAAGCGCGAGAAGGTGGGCGTAAAATTGGACGTTATTGCTTGATCCGAAGAGCCATTCAACGTTGTGGTGCCTGTACTTCCTATCGCACTGGATCCAAAATTCAAATCGACCGCTGAACCATCAACATTCTGTGCAGTAATATTTCCCGAAAATGTCGAGTTCCCATTGTAAGCCGGGTAAATTTTAGCAGAATTAGAAATATTGAAAATAACATTTCCCTGAAACGTGTCTCCTGTGGAGTTGGCCAGCAACAGCATAGCCGAGGTCACATTAAATGTAGCGTCACCTGAAAAAGTATTGCTGCCGACAGATGGATCTGATCCCGGACCTGTTTTTGAAAGAACCGCTGTTCCAAAAAAAGTAGTGCCGTCCAGGTATAACCTTCCCGCAGAGAAGTTGACGTTACCGTTCCAGTTTGTTGACGGCCCTGTTCTAAGACCTGCATTATTTCCGAGCGTTAACGCTTGATTCGTATTACCGACTTGTGTGAAGCGTGCCAGCAGCAACTCACCCGTGGTGAATCCCGATGGACCAATGTTAATCGTTTTTCCCGACGTCAATACCGAAGACGAACCGGCAGAAAAACCAAAGTAAATTCCTGACCCGCCTGTTGAATTAACTGTAATATCGTCATTGAGGACGGTTGAACCGGCATAAGCCACGTGTATGAGGCCAAGCTGATTGATCAATACAAGCGTTTTATTGTACGTACTGCCGGTTACGAGTTCCAAAGCAATGTTCCCGGCTGATGAATTAGTAAGCGTTACCGCATCATTAAAGGTGTTTGAACCATTCGTTTGAATAGAGCCCATTCCACTGTTATTGATCGCCAGTGTTCCGTCAAAAATGTTATTTCCCGTTCCACGCGTTACTTGTGATCCGTTTTTATTGATTATCGTGTTCGCTTTAAACGTTGCACCATTCAGGAATACGCCCGGTGAAGTAATTGTCACATCAGCTGCAAAGCTTGTTGTTGGCCCGACTGTCAAGTTGGCGTTATTGGTTAAGGTCAAGGTGATGCTTTGACTACCAAGCTGAGTAAACCGTTGCAGTACTAAACTACCCGCTGTGAATCCGCCCGGACCCACGAAAATTTTTCCGGAATTTAATACGGCCGTTGCGCTGGAAGAGCCGCAAAACCGAATTCCACCGCCAGCCGTTGACTGCACTTCAATATCGCCATCGAAAATATTATCCCCTGTGTTATAGGCTGGGAAGATCGAACCCGCGCCTGCATTATTAAAGATTGCATTTTGATAAAACCGATCACCGTTAAGGAGACCCAATATGAATGAACCCGCTCCGGAATTTTTAACCGTTGTAACACCTTTAAACGAATTTCCGCCCGGACTGTATTCGGTCGATGCTCCGGTCTTCTCGAAGTAGGCATTGCCGTTAAATGTTGAGCTATACAGGGTAATGGCAGGAGCTGTAAATACAACATCTGCATTGAAAACACAACCTGGTTCCACACTTATGCGGGTTGTTCCGGTAAGCGTCAGATTAACCGGAGTGGCCCCCAATTGTGTGAAATTATACAGATACAGCACTCCAACAGAAAATCCGGCTGCTCCGGCTGATATCGTTTTTCCTGACGCTAACGTTGATGATCCACCGCCAATGATTACACCATCGCCCGATGTGGATTCAACGATTATGTTGCCATTGAATTGCGTCCCGCTCTTGTTACCCACGGCTAAGGCAGCACCCGTTGACCCGGCACTGACGAGTGTGACATTCCCGTTAAAAATTTCCGGTGAAGTTTGTCCCAGGGTAAAGTTGCTTGCTCCCGTATTTTTGAGTGTTGTCGCTGCATTAAATGTGTCGCCACCTGTACCACCGCTAAATTGTGAAACTGTACTCTCGATGTAGGCTGAATTATTATAAGTCGCGCCATTAAGGTGAACATTTGGCGCTACAAATGAAACAGGTGCGTTGAAAACTGATCCTGTTCCCGGGGTAATAGCGGCTGTTCCGGTAAGTGTGAGGTTTACGGGCACCGTGCCGAGTTGCGTAAGCCCGGCGACAGAAAACGTCCCGACCGAAAATCCTGCAGGCCCGACTTTTATCGTTTTACCCGAAGCCAAGGTTGAAGATCCGCCGCCAATCTGAATTCCGGATCCCGTTATTGATTCAAGGATAATGTCGCCATTGAACTGGGTTCCATTCGCCTTTCCTACAACTACCCCGGAAGCATTTGACGCAGCACTAACCAGCGTAACATCGCCATTAAAAATTTCAGGAGTTGTTTGGCCGAGCGACAGAACATTAGTCCCGGAATTTTTGATAATAGTTGCACCGTTAAATGTGTCACCGCCAGATCCGCTGCTGAATTGCGATTCCGTGCTCTCGATATAAGCCGAGTTGTTATACGTTGCTCCATTGAGATGAATACTTGGCACTACAAATGAGACGGGTCCATTAAAAACTGTGCCCGTGCCGGGAACGAGCACAGCGCTTCCCGGAAGTGTTAGATTTACAGGTGTAGTGCCCGTTTGAGTAAAGTTGTACAAATAAAAACCTCCTGTCGAAAACCCTCCCGGCCCTACTTGTATCATTTTTCCTGAAGCAAGAACAGACGCGCCGGGTCCAACCTGAATGCTACCGGTTGAAGATGATTCGATACTAATGTTGCCGTTGAACTGATGGCCTGTACCACCCAGTGCTACAAAGAGAGAAGATGTTCCGCTGTTGATCAACCTCACGTCCTTGTTGAAAATATCGGCGGTTGCATTGCCCAGCGCAAAATTCTGATCACCCGAGTTTTTGATGGTCGTGAGGCCATTGAATATATTTCCGCCGGCACCTGCACTATAAACGCTACCGGTTCTTTCAAAATAAGCCGTGCTGTTAAATGTCGCTCCATTGAGAAAGATTGCAGGTGAAATAAATGAAACGCTCCCGCCAAAAACACATCCATTCTGAAAAAATAGGCTCGTGGTTCCTGTCAATGTTAGATTGAAGGGAGTTGTTCCCAATTGTGTAAAATTACTTAGGGTGAGGGCACCTGAAGAAAATCCCGCAGGTCCTACCTGAATGGCTTTACCTGCAGCTAGTGTTGATGAACCCGCACCTATCACAATTCCGGCTCCCGAGGTAGACTCGACAATAATGTTTCCCTTAAACTGGGTTCCCGTGCTGTTGAAGGCCAAATTAATCGTACCGCCCGGAGCAGCGCTGATAAGAGAAACATCTGCATTGAAAATGTCAGGAGAACCATTTCCAGTTGCGAAGACCAGAGCACTAGAATTTTTTATTGTTACTGCACCGTTAAATGTGTTTCCTCCATTTCCTGCCGTGCCTATTGTCCCAGTTTTTTCAATGGACAGTGTACCGTTGTATTGCGCGCCATTTAACAACACGGCAGGCGCTAAAATTGAAACGTTACCATTAAAAACAGAGCCCCCGCCAATTGAGACAACTGCAGATCCCGTCAACGTCAACGTGGTTGGTGTAGAACCTGTCTGGGTGAAGCCTTTGAGTGATAAAGTACCGGTGGAGAATCCAAGCGGGCCGACTGTAATAGTTTTTCCAGATGCTAACGTACTGCTTCCCGATGCGTTGTTAAACTGTATCCCGGATCCGGCGGTACTATTCACAATGATATTCCCGTTGAACTGATTGCCCGTGGAGTTGACGCCTACGGTGATAAAGCTCGAGCCGGTATTCGAAAACGTGGCATTGCCGTTATATCTGTCAGGATTCACCACGGCAAGCTGCATCGCCGCTCCTGTGTTCGTGAAAGACGTTGCTCCGTTGAATGTGTTGCCCCCTTGCGAAAGTGAGGTTGAAACTAAACCTGTTCGCGTAATAGTAAGGGTGTTGTTGAAGGTACTGCCGTTCAGATTGAGTCCGCCCGTAGTGACTGTTGTCGGGATTGAAAAAATTGTACCGGCAAAATTTGTTGCTGCCGAGGTGTTGACGGTAAGAGTGGAGCCGACACCAACCGCGGTGATCTGTCCCGTGTTAAAAGTAGCTGCACCCGCGATCGTCACATCGGAAGACGATACATTGATCTGACCGGTGTAGCCGATCAGGGACAACCCGGCAACCGTTATATCGGTAGTGATGTTGCAGGTACCGTTTTTTCCGGATGCTCCGTTAAAGATTACCACATCCGATGCGCCTGGAACGGATGCACCACCGCTGCCTCCGGACGAAGTCGACCAGTTGGATGAGTTATTCCAGTTACCGGAAGATGACGCCACCCAGTACCGTTGAGCAAAGACGCTCGTTGAAATAACATAACTCAGAAAAAGCAAAAACAGGATGCGCTTGATCGCCATAACGTGTTGATTTTGCCACGTTGGTTTTCAAAGTTCAATCCAAAAGATTAACCTCGTCTTTAGGGCGGATTAGGGGTTTCGAATAACGTGCTGTAAAAAAAAGCACAGATTTTAGCCAAATGCCCTCACGATATTTCGTAATAATTACCTACCTGTCGGGATTTTCGCTTCCTTCTCCAGTCAGTGCACCGCGCTGACGAGCCCTGGGATTTTTGAGTCGTCTGAGTTTTAATGCGAAGCGATTTTGAAATCATGGAAGTTGCGCGCAATCAGGCTCCACGTACAATCAATTAGCATGCAACTGTCCAGATCTGCCGGGCTTTACTACTTATGATACGTTTAACTCCGGGATAGGTGGCCAGTTATGAAATCTCGTGAACAACGCCTTCCGCATATCGTATTTCCACGCTGCCCTTCCCGCCAAATCCGGCGTAAAGCGACATTTACCGGTGGCCCGGACTTTGGATTGCCGTTCTAAAGTAACGTTGACATCCTACAATAAGGGGGTTGGTAAAAATTCGCTATGGACAGAAATATTGTGATCGTTGACAGTGATTCGATATCCGCTTTTATTCTACAAAGGTCGCTTGAGCTCCTGGTCCCCGAGCAGCGATTTACCATTAACGTGGTGGCACGTTTAACCGATTTTCACGATGATCTGACATCATCATCAGGCCGAAACATACTGGAAAACCTGCACTGGGTGATAATTGACACCAAGTACATTTGGGAAGAGCGGCCTACATTAATGGATGTACTTCGCTTCGTCCGGACGCATGCCCCAAGCCTGAAGCTTATCATTACCACAGAATATTTTTCAAAAAACCTGTATCATGCTATCCTTAGCGAGAACCTGGTCGATGAAATTGTTATCAAACCTTTCGGCCAGGACAGTTTGCGTAAACTCGTAACCTGTTGTCGCGAAATACACGATATACCGTGAGTCGTTTTCACTTCATATCATGAAAATCCTGTCAACAGTTTACAAAATCGCTCGATTTGTACCTGTTGAGCGGTGTTTGTTGCTGGATTACTAATTGCAAATAGGTGGGCACTATGAAAACAATATACGCCCCGCTCAATTACATCCTGTTATCATTCGTCCTTGCACTGTCAACGCATGCAAGTATGGCCCAGAATGAAGCGCTGTCATCCATGTACAACTTTAACAAGTTGCTGATTAATCCGGCTGTAGCCGGAACGAACGATGGCATCAATTTCAAAGTCGTTAGCCGGAAACAATGGGAAGGAATCCAGGGATCCCCATTAACCGGAAGTTTAACGATTGATGCACCGCTGGGTAGCGAAAAAAATGGAATCGGTTTGGTCCTGATTACGGAGAAGTTTGGGGTAATGAATAACACACACGTTGGAGCCGTCATTGCAAGGCACTTCCATTTTGCACCCCGAGGGCGCAATTCCAGTATTCTCTCGGTTGGCTTCTCGCCTTCACTGAATACATACAAAGCGGATTATGCGTCTGTGAATACGATTGATCGCGATCCTTCTTTCTCTTCCACCGAAACCCGTACCCTTCCCAACCTTGGCTTCGGAATTAATTACACCTTCGGGAAATTTAATGTCGGCATGAGCGTCCCATCAATCTTTAATGCAAACGACTACACCGATATCGGATCGATACCTCCGTCTTCCCGCGGATTCAATGCAAACCAGTACCTTCATTACTTTGCCTATGCAGGGTATTCGTTCGATTTAAATGATAATATTTCTCTGACGCCGTCCTTTGTTCTCAAGCAAGTAAGGGGAAATGATGTATTCCTGGATCTTAACGTCTGGACATCGATTTACAGTAAATACCACGCAGGCCTTTCGTATCGGGCAAAAGACGGCATTAAGTTACTGACGCAAATTCAGGTCACTTACAAACTTCAATTTGGATACGCGTATACGGTTGGAACCACCACGCTTGGACAATACAACTCAGGCAGCCACGAAATATTCCTGTCTTACAACCTGATCCCCAGTGCGTCTTACAATCCACGCTATCGCTCCGGGAATGGTCGTGGATCTTCTTCCAAAATACATCAATGGTATAACCCCTACCGGCCGAAGAGTAAACAGTATCGAACAAAAAGCAGGAAGCTGCCCAAAAAGTACAGCAAAGCTAAACACCGCTAATGGAACAGATTACACGAGCGACATCAGAATTTTGAGCGCAGCAGGGTCACGGTAAATGTTGTACCCCGACCCACTTCGCTCGTGAATGTGATTTTACCGCTCAATTCTTTTATGATGTTATAGCAGATAAATAATCCAAGCCCGGTACCCTGCCCTGTTTCTTTCGTGGTAAAGAAAGCGTTGAAAATATCACTCTTGATCTCATCCGGAATACCGACACCATTATCTTCAAAATTCACATGTACGTAGTCGTCGGTGGTTGTGGTGCTGATCGTTAAATGCCGTTCTTTTTCTCCTGTGCTTAGCAGTGCATGGATCGCATTGTCGATCAAATTGATAAACACCTGACTTATTCGCCCCGAATGACCCCGGACTTTAATAGGTGCATACGACTTAGTAACCCGGATTTTATCGACCTGAAGCTTGGACTTTATCAACAGCAGCGATGCATCCAGGCAGTCCGCCAGGTCTGACTCTGAATTATCGGTAAGTTCTTCCCGTGGATTGGAAAAGATCTGAAGACTCTCTACAATGGAGGTCATGCGGTCTACGCCATTGTTAATATTTCTCAATACCGAATGCAAGTCTGCTGAAACTTCCTCCATTTCCTCTTTCGTAGTGCCCTCCTTCAAAAAAGAATTCCGAATGACATCATCCAAAACAGAGACTCCACCGGATACAAAATTCAACGGATTATTCAATTCATGCGCTACGCCCGCGGTGAACTGGCCGAGCATAACCATTTTCTCGGTTGTTAACATATGCGCCTGGGCACGTTGAAGGTCATTCAGACTACGTTCCAATTCCTGTCGTTGTTTTTCAATTGTTTCGTTTCGCTCGCCAAGTGCTTTGTAGAGCCTGTTTTTTTGTTTCAACAACCGAAGTACGAGTATGAGGCCGATTGTTGTAATCAAGACAACTACACCCAATAAGGCAAGAATGTAGCGTGCCACTTTTGCTTCTTCCGCCTGAAGCTCAACGGATAACTGAAGCACCTTCAATTCCCTATCCTTTAATTTTATTTCGTATGCACTCTCAACCCGGCCCACCTCAACCATTTGATCCCGGGCGTATAGCGTGTCGCGAAATTGGATCATCCGACCTTGCGCTATTGACAGGTTTTTATAATCGCCCAGAACCTGATACATCGCAATAAGATGTTCCAGTGATTCGGAGATATCATTTAACTCGGCAGCTTCGGCAGTTTTGTGAGCCAGCGATTCCTCCAGTGCTTTCACCAACTGCAGCGCAATATCACGATGACCCGTTTCAATATAACTTTTAGCCACCTCGATCTTCCATCTGTTCACTACGTCAGGTGAATATGTGTCCTTCTTTTTGATGGTTTCAATAGTCTTTTGATGATAAACCATTGCTGAGTCGTACTTACCCAGGTATTGGTACAGCTTGGTAATTTGGTGATGCGCGTCGGCTTCGCGCTGCCAGAGTTCTGCCGCGTGTGCCACGTTAGCTGCCGCCCGATAATAGTACAAGCTTTGGTCGATGTTACCCTGCCGTTCAAAGACGTTACCCAGATTTCCCAATACAATGGATAGCGTAAACCTGTCGGTCGACTTTTCAAGTATTGTTTTCGCGCGCAGCAGGTAGGGCTTTCCTTTGTTCAAATCATTCGTATAGTCGTTGTAGGTTACCGCCAATGAATTACAGATTTTAGCTCTGAGTACCGGAAATTTTGCAGAGTCGTTATAGTGGAGTGCGCGCAATTTATAGTCAAGTACCTTTATTAAGTAATCTTTTCCCTTCCGCATGGAACTTGCGAGCCAGTAATAGGCAAATGAAACCCCTTCATTTACATTTCTTTTTTCCAAAAAGTGAATTGCCGGCAAGAAAGCGTCTGATGCCCTGGCAGATCCGTCATATTCTGAAAGCCAATAACTTCGGAGATAATGGTAGCGGCCGATTTGAATCTGGTTGAGTGCCCACTCGATGGAATCATTTTCCGCCAATGCCAGATCAGCACTTTCGTGTGCAAACGAGACTGCAGAATCCAGTTGCGCCCGGGTGGGAAACGATCTTGACAGTAACGCGGTTGATACCGCCCGAAGTGTACGAATGCGCAGCGGACTTCCTTCATTGGCCTTCACTTTTTCATACACGCGGCTGGCAATTTTTATCGATGCCGGGTCCTGGCACAGGATGTCGATGGAATCGAGTGATACTTTCAGGGATGTGATTTCGGGACTTTTCAAATCCGCTTCGCTATTTCCGCCACCTTTTTTATTGCAGGAAATTGCAACCAGAACAAGGGCTGCCACGACCAGATATGGGAGGAGCTTTTTCAAAGCAATATGCTCATAGATGTTACTCTGGCAAAGGTTAGAACTCGATCGAAGGCTCGGGAAATCAAAAATAGAAGAAAATAGGTTCAATACAATAACCGACAATTCGGTAAATATTGTAAACCAGTGAGTTAGGCTATGACGTGGAGGTTTAGTATCTCAATATCTTTTGATTCGCGCGCTCAAAATTCCCATACAAACAAAGATTACCGGTCGTTGTGAGGAAATCACAAACGCGTTAAAAACCACTTTACCTTTTCGGTTAAAATCTTAACTTTATCCAACGTGTCTGACTTTTTTAGATCTAAAATCCGTTGCCATGAGCCATCAAACCCTTACAAACAAGCACCTCGAGGACTATAATCAAAACGGTTATACGATCGTTCGCGGAATGTTTACGCAACCCGAAACCGATCTGCTGTATAAAACTGCACTGGAAGATGAACTCGTCAGCAAAAATGCGTTTGACCTGAACGACCAGACCGGCAAGAAAACCAAGCTCACGCTTTGGTATAACCCGGGCGATGACATTTACGGTTTGCTTGCGCGGAGCAAGCGCGTGGTACAAGGGGTACAAACCCTGCTGGGCGGAAAAGATGTATGTCATTACCATTCGAAGCTGATGCAGAAAGAGCCGCGCGTGGGCGGAGCCTGGGAATGGCATCAGGATTATGGCTATTGGTATAAGAGCGGATTTCTTTTTCCGGATGCGATGATCAGCGTGATGGTCGCCCTGTCGGAGGCTACGATTGAAAACGGATGCTTACAGGTGATTAAAGGTTCACACAAACTTGGGCGCGTAGAACACGGATTCGCCGGAGAACAGGTGGGCGCGAAAATAGAGTATGTAAATGCCTGCCTGGAACGAATGGATCTGGTTTACGTAGAGCTCAAGCCGGGCGATGTGCTGTTTTTCCATAGTAACATTCTGCATCGGTCGGAAGCGAATAACTCTGACCGCGCCCGATGGTCGATGATCTCAGCCTATAATCTTTCTTTTAACAAGCCTGCGTTTGATGAGAATGTATCCAGCATCACTCCGATCACCATGGTGGATGATTCTTCGATTCTGGCCGGAAAAGGAAGCAAGCTTTCTGCGAAGTCAGACTTTCTGCAAAAGCAGAATGACGTTGCGCTGAAGTAACCGTGCATTATTAACTTACTATGGCAATTGCTTATTCTGCGCCCGAGCCTTCATCGGCCGACAGCATCGAACTCAACAAACGGTATCTTCTGACGGCAAACGTGGTTGCTGCGCTGGGCGGATTGCTGTTTGGTTTTGATACCGCAGTAATCTCCGGAACGATCCCGTTCATTGAACCGTATTTCAACTTAACCGATGTAACGCTCGGATGGGCTGTGAGCTCTATCCTGCTTGGGTGTGCTATCGGGGCGGTGATCTCCGGACGCCTGAGTGAGCACTACGGACGAAAAGTAACCCTTATCTTTTGTGCGCTGCTGTTTTCTGTAACGGCCGTAGCAACCGGATTTTCATACCGTTTCGATTTGTTTGTTGCCTTTCGCATACTCGGTGGCGTGGCGGTGGGCATGGCTGCCGTGATTTCACCCATGTACATTTCAGAGATTTCACCGGCACACGTACGAGGCCGCCTCGTATCGTTGTATCAACTTGCCATTACCCTGGGGATTCTACTCGCCTTCATGAGCAACTTCCTGCTGGCCGACAGCGGTGCAGATGCGTGGCGATGGATGTTCAGCGTTCAGGCGATACCCGCGATGCTGTTTTTCGTGGCGCTGTTTGTGGTGCCGGAGAGTCCGAGGTGGCTGATCTCGAAAAACCGGATAGAAGATGCGCGGCATGTGCTGACAAAGATCGGCGGGCAGGTGTATGGCGAAAAAGAACTTGCGTCCATCCGGCAAAGTTTTAACACACACCAGGAACAGGTGAAGCTTTCTGTATTGCTGGAAAAACGATACTTTCTTCCGGTTACGCTGGGTGTACTGGTGGCTGTATTCTCGCAAGTAACCGGCTACAACTCGTTGTTATACTACGCTCCGCTGATTTTTAAAAATGCCGGACTGGAAACCGGAGACGCCTTGTTTCAAACCCTCGCGATCGGAATCATCAACTGTGTATTTACGTTCGTAGCCATTGTTACCATCGACAAGGTCGGAAGGCGTTTACTCTTACTGAGCGGAAGCTTTTTGATGACGGTGTGCTGGGCATTGATCGCCTTCACCTTTAATCCCAACGCTGACGGCTATTTACTGCTCAGCATCATTCTGATTTTCTGTGCTGTTTATGCTGCTACCATCGGCCCGGTAACGTGGACGTACATTGCCGAGATTTTCCCCAACAAGATCCGGGCATTGGGAATCTCTGTTGCCACGCTCTCGCTGTGGATTGCGTGCTTTGTAACATCCTTTACCTTTCCCGTGCTGGCCAAAGCTGCTGGCGAATCGGGCACGTTCCTGATCTATGGCGGCTTATGCCTGATTTATTTTCTGTTCATCTTTTTCCGTTTACCAGAAACCAAAGGCAAACCGCTGGAGACATTGGAGCGGGAACTTTCGGGGGAATAAAAAAACAGGTTGAATTCGTGGTTGACGAAACGTTAACATGCTACCCATTGCCCTCCGCTACCAGTTCCCAAATCTTTTCATGATTTAAGCGGAACGAACCGAGATGCTCCGCCTTCCAACTGGAGGGTGGAATCAGGGACAAAAATCGTTCGTCCTGATTTTTATCCACATACAGGTGGTACACGTGCCCCACGATGGGTTCAAAATTAATTTTCGCGTGATAAATCATTTCATTCAACTGATACTCGTTGATCAATTGCTGATAATTCTTCTTCAGCGATTCAATCTTATTGCTGAACGTGTGATTGAAGTTGGCAATGCTTGTATTCTTCCAGGCCACCACCCCGGTCTCGGTAATTTTGGGAGCCCCGATGTTTGTTCCGTACGGCAGAAGGCTTGCCGGGTATGACTGCGATTCTTTGTCAAACACCACACTGTCCGACCGCTCTTTTACGTTAAAATCCGGCACGCTTTCCACGTATGCCGCATCGAATTTTTTCAACTTCGAAACAGACGAATACTGGTTCAGGCCGGTCACGCACACATCATGCGCCACTTCAAGGTCCAACTGCCCATCCGCTTCAACAACCGCATCATCAATTAAAATATGTTCGATTTGCCCAACGATTAGCCGGGCACCGTTCTCTTTAATCAGGATGTCTTCTTTCAATGTTAAGCCGAACTTGATTTTACTTTCCTGCACAAAGGGCGCGGGAAAATCATGTGCATGCTGGGGCGTGAGGTTACACTTCTCAAATTCAGACTCTCCGCGTGAAAAAGCAGCCGATGTATAATGTGCATTTTTCACAAACGACTTGTGCACGTGATTGATGGTGTAGCATCCGGTTTCCAGAATGTTGGAATACGTATGCCGTTCTACCGTAACAGGACGCATGATAAATCCGATCAGGGGTGGTGATGCGCCTACATGAACGATGGAATTGAAAATCGCGAGGTTTTGCTGCCCGGCACCATTTTGCGTACCGATAAGGTGAGCCGCTTTATACCCGGAAATTGAATTGATAAGCCGGATTCTGTACTTCTGCTCCCAGGCTAATATGTCAGACAATGTAAACGTCATACGCATAAATTAGCTATAACACACGACTGATAAAATTGTTTCTGCGTGTACTGTTAATTTTTTACCTGTGCATCATCTAACCCACTCAGGCTACACTTGAGAACTTGGTGCTGTAATGCACGCTAGAATTACATTGGCAGTGTCAAATCAGTTCTGATGCTTTTTTACACGATTTTGTTTAGTAATGGATTTCAAAATGGCAACTAGGTAGATTCCCGTGTTGCTTTCTTTGACGTCCTTCACGGTATCGCCAGCCCTGAGTCCGCCTTCCGCGTGTGATCTGCAAGAATATCAATGGTAACTAACCCACAGCTTATCATCAATTCAGTTATCTATATTTTAACGTCAAACAAAAGATGCGCAGCTCTGTGATTCATTGACCCACATTTTTCAATTATCTTAACAGCGTGAATGAATGGTCAAACTTCGCTCTACTAACTTTATTACTTAAATCGATTTTCATTGGATTTTCGTTGTGGACGTTTGTCTGGATTTTTTCTCACTCCAGGCGGACAACAACCAAAACGTTATTGGACGATCTGGATACTTCTAATTCAGGGTTGGATCCTATTCGCGCTACACCGAGTCCTGTAGCTCAAGCGATTGACCAAACAAGTTGCGGCCTGATTATTCTGCTTGGTTTATCTGAAATCGTGGTTGGAGGTTTAGCGATGCCAACATACAACGAGGGCTTACAAACTCCTTTTGAATATTTTCGTTTTATAGTTTTTACCATTGTTCCTCAATTGCTATGGCTATCAGCGATTCGCAGGAACAGATGGATACGAGCCTGCTTTGCTTGTGTATTTCTTTTCATCGGGCTTATCGAACGAGTGTTGATTATTGTCACAAGTTTTCATCGCGACTATGGTATGAGAGGTGAAATAATCGGTGCCTTTGCCAGCGGTTTGGTGAGCGACTTATTTGTGTATGCTATTCTCGTGGCTATAGGTTTCGGCCTGACCAAACTGATCGGAAAGCTTCCGTTGTTTCAAAGAAAATAAGCCCATCCGCCCAGCTGGCGGGCGTGCGACAACGAAAATAAACCAATACGGGTGAAGAATGAGGAAACTCCACTGATTGCGGAAGCATTTGAGCTAGCCATAGAAAACTAAAGGCCGTACTGGAAAATCAGAAAGATGTTGATTGCAATAAAATTAGCTATGTGAAGTCCGTGGTTTCAATTTTCCAAAATGCAAAACAATACTATAATGAAGCTCCCGCTGCTGCGCTGAAAAAAGAGCTTAAGAGTTCGACATTTACACCGAAGATTCTATAGAAAACGGAAATTTCGAACACTTCATAAGCCGTTAACAATCGAGGTTCTGAATGGATTTACGGGACTGCATACGGTAGCACTAAATAGCACTAAAGTCCATTTCAGTCAACTTTTTTAATAAAGACCGGGATCTTTAGGGAATATAATCCTACGTAGTTCTACCATTAATTTTTGTGATGTATTAGTACATACATTTGTGAAGTAATCGAAAACGAATTAACACCCATTGAAGCTATGGAAAACTACCAATTAACTCAACACAACTCTGTACGAAGGTGGAACATGAGAAAGGTAAAGAGTGTCACCAAGCGGATGAGAGCACATTTTATAAGTGATTAACAGGCGGGGGTAGCTCAATGGATAGAGTATCGTACGGTGCTTTTCTTGGTTAGCAGCCCGGAACACCTGAAGATAGGGGTTCGAATCCCCTTCCCCGCCCTATTAATGAAAAGGTGCTCAAGTATACGAATCTCTTCTTCACAATAAAAAATGATGCGTTGCTTGCGTGCGGATGTCGAAAATAAAAAGGCCTTGCAACTATCTGATATACTGATAATTACAAGGCTCTTGAGTGTAGGGTTAGAGGGTCGAATATCGAACCATTTTATGGAAGATTTGCTAAGATTCCGTTTTTTGTAGACGGACTACACTCTAAAACATATTCAGCCAAACTCTGAAGGTTCTGTTACCAGCCATAATCGACTGTAGTGGTATTATCGATTCAGGTTCTGTTCTTTTCACTGTGAAAAGTTCAATTACTTCATGTTTGCCTCGAAGCTGAAAATGTCCCTTTCTGAACGTTTTATAGTACTCAGGCAATGCCTTTCTCAATCCTGAGGAGATCAACAATCCGCAACTTAGCGCATTACACTTATCCTGAATGCGTGAAGCAGTATTAATTGCATCTCCGTGATAGGCAGTTGCCTTTCGGATGGAACTTACACATGCACGAATTACCTTACCCTGATGAATGCCCGCTTTGAATTCAGGAATAATTCCATAATGCTTCATGTAGTACATTGATCTGTTGTTCAATGCTTCTTTGAACTCAAAATATAACTGAATTGATCGCTCAATGTTTTCATCTGAAGTCTTCCAAGTAAAAACCACCTCATCTCCGACATACTGATAAAGTTCAGCCTTGTTACGGCCTGCAGCTTCACTCATATCACTGAAGCAATCCCGGATGAGCATACTGTACCGGGCCGGGCCAAGACTTTCTGCATGAGAAGTTGAAGACTTCATATCCAGGAACATGAATATGCGATCCTCTTCAACCTGTTCATCGCTTGAGAACAATTGCCTGATATCATGGGTTTGGATCCACATTGCAGCCACTTTTGAGAACTGAAGCAGAAACGTTACCAGCAACATGTAAATGGCAATAATCAGTACATTGGATGTGACAAGTAACGTTGACAAAGCTGCAACCTCGTTAATAACCACAGAGCCAACCATAGGAGGCAACAAGAGTGTCGTCAACAATAAGCCCACACCAAGATTTATACACACATTAATAATGACGCGCCCGGTAAACCGGATTTTTTTAAACACTCGGTCCAGTATAACATCCAGACAACCGAATACAGTACCCTCAAGCAAACCAGTTAATGCAATTACCGTGAAGAGCAGACTGGCCGGAAGCTGGGCGGTGTTTGCCCGCCCAACTCCCCACAATTGAATGGCCAGAAAAAGCTGCTTTGATAAGCTCCACGTAATTGCATTGACGCTTATCCACTTAATATCTTTTTTGTTGTAGCTGCGCATAACACGAACTTCAAAGTCGCTTAAGATTTGGTTATAAAATTGTTACCGTATGTTCTTCGGTATGAACAGGTAACGATTTTTCAAGCACCTTCTCCGCTTTACCGAACTTCTCTTTCACACGATCCACCATATAATACACCATCGGTACCACAAAGATGGTTAGCATAAGCGAAGACAAGAGTCCTCCAATCATAACGATGGCCAGGCCGTTTTTCCATTCCGAACCGGCACCCTGAGCCAGTGCAATTGGAAGCATTCCAATCACCATGGCGATGGTGGTCATCAGGATTGGACGAAGGCGTGACTGGCCAGCATCAATCAAAGCTTCGAATGTTGTCCTGCCTTCCAGTTTGCGCTGATTGGTAAAATCAACCAGCAAAATTCCATTTTTCAACACCAACCCGATCAGCATGATAATCCCAAGCATCGTAAAAATGCTGAGTGTACTCATCGCGAGGTTCAGAGCGATCAACGCACCGATTAATGCAACGGGAACGGAGAAGAGCACCACGAACGGATAGATGAAACTGTCATACAGTACTACCATAACCAGATACACAAGCACGATTGCAGTTGCGAGTGCCAGTGCCAACGCCCTGAAGGAATCATCCTGGCGTTCGATATCCCCCGTCCACTTCATTTCAACCGAAGCGGGTAATGGGTCTACAGCTACTGCTTTATTGATGCTTTCGGCAAGCGTTCCGGAAGTAATTCCCAGCACATTGCTCTTGATTGTTACTGATGTTCTCCGATTCTTACGTTCAAGCATAGACGGTCCGCTGCTTTGCGCAATTGTTGCGAACTGTGTGAGCATGATCTGGTCACCCTTGTTATTCATAAAGCTGATATTTTCAACATCATCGGGGTTATTGCGGTCAAACTCATCAAGTTTCACATTGATATCGTATTCGTAATTTCCCGTACGGTACTTGGCATCTGTATTTCCGGCATAGGCATTTTGTAAAACGCTTCCAACATCGGACACACTAAGACCCAAACGCGCCATCTTTTCACGATCGAGTGAGATCGTAAGCTCCGGATTTCCGTCTTCCACGCTAACCGACACATCATTGGCGCCTGGTATGCTTTTGATCATTGTCTCCAATTTTATTTTAGCCAACATCAGGTCTTCGTTGTTCTCGCTGTTGAGTACAAGCTGAATCGGTTCTTCCGATTTTGTAATCCCGACAACCACAGAGTTTACCTCCAACCCGGCATAGCTTGTTTCAAGCTCCTGCCGAATCTTCAACATCAGTTCTGAAGAGGTTAACGAACGTTCACCGGTGGTCACTAGGCCTACCGAAAGCTCGGTGTTGTTCTCGCTACCGATGGAAGCTGTAACACCCGATGTACTGGAGCCCCCAACATTTGAGAAAACGGTCTTCACTTCCGGCAGCGAGCGCAAATAGTTTTCGATCTCCAGAGTCCTGATGTTATTCTCTGTTAACGAAGTGCTCTTGTCGTATTGCAACTTTAACAACAGCTTACCACGATCACCGGAAGCAACCATTTCTTGTCCTAGAATTCCCATGCTCATTATTATTCCGGTTACGATGAACACTCCGATTACAGCAACACCGGTAACCAGTTTATGCTTAAGCGTCCAGGTGAGCTGGCGGGTATACCAGTTTATAATGCCTTCAACCAGCGATTCGAAATACAGTAAGAATCTGTGAAATGGATTAGCAGGATTTAAGTGCGTTACCTTTCCAAAGCGTGAAGCCAACCAGGGTGTAATGGTATAGCAAACGAACAAGCTCATTAACGTAGAAACAACAATCGTTACGGAATACTGACGCAACACATCACCTACTACCGTATTGATCAAGGCGATGGGAAGGAATACCACAAGGTCAACCATTGTAATGGCCATGGCAGAGAACCCGATTTCCTTGCGGCCATCGATGGTTGCTTTAATCCGGTCTTTGCCCATGTGCAGATGACGGTGAATGTTCTCCAACACCACGATAGAGTCATCCACGAGAATTCCAATCACCAATGACATCGCTAACAAGGTCATGAGGTTCAGGGAATAACCGAAAATGTACATGGCAATGAACGTTGACAATAAGGAAGCTGGAATTGCTACAAGCACGATCAATGAATCACGAATGCTATGCAAAAACAACAACATTACTGCAGCCACAAGGATTACAGCAATCACCAGGTCATGCGTTACTGCATTCGCTGCCTCCAGTGTAAATTCAGAAGTGTCGTCAGCTATAATGATCTTCATGCCTTTGCTTTCATAGTGCTTTTCAATAGCCGCAATCTTTGTACGGAGCTCTTCACTTATTTTTACTGCGTTAGCTTCGCTCTGCTTCTTGATGCTGATCCCGATCCCCTCCTGGCCGTTAAAGCGGCTGATGGATTGCTGCTCACCGGCACCATCGATTACACTGGCTACATCCCGCACACGCACCGGACTTTCGTTGTTGGAGGTTACAATCAGGTTTTCAATTTGTTCAATTGAAGTAAACTTGCCTGCAAGACGAACAGTAATCTGCGCTTCGCGGTCTTTCACTTTCCCGGTTGGGAAATCGAGGTTGGCCAGGTTGATCGCTTGTGTTACCTGCAACAATGAAAGATTGTAGAAAGCAAGCCGGTCTTTATCCACGTTCACGCGAATCTCACGTTTCTGGCCACCGATCAATCGGGTCTCCCCGATCCCTTCAACTTGCTGGATCTGGGGAAGAATTTCATTTTCAACAAGATCATATGTCTCCAATGCTCCGGCTGTGGATACGACCATCAGATCAAGAATTGGCTGATCGCTTGGCGATACTTTTGAGATCGCAGGAGATTCAACATCTTCCGGCAATGTGTTCAGAATGTTGTTAATCAATCGCTGTGCCTCCTGTTGTTTTGACTCCGTGTCGGTTCCGATACTGAATTCAACAACAATAACCGAGACGCCTTCATACGATTGTGAGAGTACGCTCTTCACACGGTCGAGACCTGAAACAACATCTTCAATTTTTTTTGTTACCGATTGTTCAACTTCACTTGGTGCTGCCCCGGGGTACGGTGTATTGATTACAAGCGTTGGCACCTCCATGGGCGGAAGCAATTCATACCGCAGGGTGGTGTAGCAATATGCTCCTCCCAGCATCAGAATCGTGAAGATCACAATGATGATGGATGGCCGCTTGATGGATATTTCTGTTAAGTTCATAATTATATTTTTACCCGGTTAAGAATTTATTTTACAATCTCTACTTTCGAGCCGGATGATAAATTAATGTGACCTGTAAGCACAACAACTTCTCCAGCCTTCAACCCTTCCAGGATTTCGACAGATTCATTTTCAGCAAAGCCGGTACGGATGTTCTTCAATACGGCAGTTCCATTCTCTATCGCAAACACTTGCGGATTCTTCGCTGATCCCAGCAACGCAGCCCTTGGGATCATTAAGGCCTGCTTTTCGGTGCCTTTGAGAGATGCTGTTCCATACATTCCGGCTTTCAGCAGCGTTGAACTATTGTTCTTAATCAAAACGCGAACAACGTAGTTATGTGCTTCATCGGCCCGATCAGAAACGTATTCAATCTTGCCGGTAAACGTTTTACCTGGATAGATATCGGAACTAATCATCGCGGTTTCATTTTCATGAAACATCACAATCTCCTTTTCCGGAACAGAAAGTTCAAGCTTTAGCTGCGTGAGATCGGTGATTCGAGCCACGGCTGAGCCTCCAACTACAGAACCAGGTTCTACTGATTTGAGTGTCATTGTGCCACTGAAAGGGGCAACGATCTTATTGAGTCGAATCTGCTTGGCAAGTTGCTCAAGGTAAGAAGCAGCTGTAGTGACATTAAGTTTAAGGTTATCCAACTGCATATTGCTCACAGCTCCGCTTGCAGATGCACTTTCATGACGCGCAAGGCTTTGCTTGGCATTAAAATAGTTCGCTTCTGCAGATACGTACTGTGCTTGAAGCAAATCGTCATCGATCTGGAGTAGTGTGCTTCCTTCCTTCACCTGATCGCCTTCGTTGAAGTAAACGGATTCAACTTCACCGTTTACCTGCGGGATCAGTATAACTTCCCGGAACGGTGCAAAGGATCCGGTGTAGGAAAATTCAGGGATCAGCTTTCTCAGTTGCGCTGTCTGCGCCTGCACGAGCACTCTCTTGTTTACATCCGGACGATAGACATTTGCCTCAACCGTACGCTTGTTGCTTTTTAATGTAAAGGTTACAGTTATAAGTACCGCTATAACAACTCCGATAATAATTACTTTAGTTTTCATTTCTGGTATTTTGTTGGGTATTAAATTGATTTTAAATTTTCGATTCAGATTGCGTGAGCAACTTTCCGTTTGCTTTTTTCAGAGCAAGTTCAGCCAGCTTCACGTTGAGTAAGGCGGTGCTATAGTTAGTCCGCGCATTGGATAAATCATTCTGCGCATTCAATAACTCCGTTACAGAAGTTATTCCGCTCTCGTACTCGCTGCGCGAACTCGCAAACAATTTCTCCGCGAGGTCGAGGCTTCTTTTTGTGTTGGTTAGAAGATTCCTATTGATGAAATAATTCTGTAAGGCATCTTCCACTTCCTTATCCGCATTGCGTTTCATTGCCTCCAAAGAATTCAGGTTTTGCTGGATAGCCAATTCCTTCTGGTGGAGTTGATTCTTTTTCTGAAATCCATCGAAAACCGGAATCCTCAATGTCAGCGCCATGTAACTGCTCTTGATCCAGTCGTTGTTAATTTGCTTAAACGGTGCAAATGAATCGTAATAGCTTGTGTAGCCATATGAAAATGTGTTCGTGAGCACAGGATAGTAGCCAGCCGAAATTACCTTCTTATCAAACTGGGCCAGCCTGATATTGACATGCTGGAGTTTGATATCCGTGCGCTGACCAATATCGCCCGCTTCAGCGGTTGCAAGTGTTGTTGAATACTCGAAAGGCTCAACGGTTATACCAGACTGGATGTCTACGTTCATGAGCAGTTTCAGCAATGTGATATTCTGCTCCTGCATCAGCTTTTGATTCTCATATTGGTTACGCAGGTTTTCGAGGTTGATTTGCATCCGGCTATGGGTGTTCGCGGAAACAAGATCGTTGTCCATTAAAGCCTTGTTCAGTTCTGTTGTCTTTTCAAGATTTAAAATGTTCTCCCATATTCTTCCGAGGTTCTCACTCAGCACCTGAATGCTGTAGTAAGTGGCCATTACTGAATAAACAAGATCTTCACGCGTCAGATCAGCTTTCAAAACAGATGCTTCCTGATAAACCCTCGCAGCTTTCAATCCGGTGATTGCTGCATGATTATACAGGTTCTGCGTCATCTGGATATTCGCGGAAGTTGTTTGTGCCACGCCCAGCGTCAGCTTTTGATACTCACCTTCCGACCCACCGAACGCGCTTGCCGGAGCATATTGTGAAGGGATGTTCTGATAATACACGGTTTGCCCGGTTACATTGATCGTGGGAAGCAAGGCGCTTTTTACTTCTTTCACATTGTAGGCTGCAGCCTGAATGTTGAGCTTGCTGTTCTTTAAATTTTGGTTGTTCTCCAGCGCCACCCGGATACACTCATCCAATGAATAGGTTTGTGCGTGCGCGGGAGCGCAGAGCACCATGCCCATCATTAAAACTCCTGCCCGAATTGTTTTGGTAATGAAATGTTTCATGTTCTTTTGCTTTGGGTTATAACTTTTGTGCATAGTTACGGGGCAAATCCGTGCAGGATGTGGCAAAAGCGTTCGGTTTGGCTAATCCGAACGTGTTACAGGTTCGGATTTCCAAGACGGCACAAACGAGTGTTAGTAAATAGAAAGGAAAATGAACAGAACGTTATTTGGGCTTACTGAACGTGCACCAATTCTTTATCATGCAGCTCGCGAAAATCGGTTGGTGTATAACCCGTAAACTTTTTAAACACGGTATTAAATGTTGTTTTGGAATTAAAGCCTGAGTCAAGACCGACTGCAATAATTTTTGTGTTCTTTGTTTTAGGATCAAGCAACAAGCGCTTAGCTTCTTCGATGCGATAACCATTCACCAGGTCGTAAAAAGTCTTGCCCATTCCCTCATTGATAGCCTGCGACACCTGGTACGCAGGAGTATGTAATTGATCAGCCAGATTTTGCAACGTGAGATCAGTTCGCAGGTATATCCGGCCTTCTTCCATTAAGGCTGTGGTACGCGCAACAATATCATTTGTACGTTCCGTTCCGAGTGATGGAATCTTTTGGCTTTTAGGTTCATGCACCAGTCTTTCAAGTTCTTCTGCCTGATGAAGCTTTTCCTCCACCTCTTCCTTTTTCAAGCCCTGAAATTGCCATAACGTTGATTGTGTCACTCCCCTAAATGTTATGATATATATGTAAGGAGTAACCAAAGAAGTATTGATCAGGAGAATCATCGCAAAATATTCCGGCATTTGGAGTATTATAAAATATAATCCAACCATGGCGAATACAAGAATTAAATATCCCTTGATATGCCACCGTACCCATGCCAGACTGATCTTACTGGTTTCTGAAAATAACTGCTGGATAGAGCGCTGGTATGTATTCAACGCATTCAACGCTAAAAAATAGTAAACCACAAGCTGCACAAGCCTGATACATACACGCAAGATTGACATTGGATTATGCACAACCTCTTCCGGCACCGCATGTCCGGGTGGATACACTTCTGTAAAATGAAAAAACAATTGCGTATCAATAACTCCGTAAATAAAGAACAGGATTAAATGTGGCCAGGCTTTCCGCCACGTGATATCTTCCTTAAAGCTTCTTACATACAGGTATAGCATAGGGCCGTTGAGCATAGGAAACGGGTCCATAAAAAACATGGCCTGCCAGGAAACAAATTGCTGAACAAGCGGTGTACACATTGGAATACAAAAAAAGAAGATATGCAGCGCCAAAAATCTGCTGACGGAGTGATCGCTTCGGGGATGAAAATAGACAACACCCGACAGCACCGCGGCCTGAAGTATGCCGAGAGCCGAGATGAACATCAGCATGTTCATGGATATCTCCATTCTGGGGAAAGAAATATTTAATACCTGGTTAAAGGTAGAAATTGTTACACTAAAATCCGGTGCGGATTGCGGTGGATGCCATTGGTAATCAAAACCAAATAAAAAAAGGGATCACAATCGCTTGCGTCCCTTAATCTGTAGTCTGTACGGGAATCGAACCCGTGTTACCAGAATGAAAATCTGGTGTCCTAACCCCTAGACGAACAGACCGTCTTTCGCCTTTCCGGTGCCTTTTTGCGAGGTGGTCGGAAAATTGAGTCGCAAAGATAAATCCTCAAAGGGGATTTGCAAACGTAGCCGGTAAAAAATACTGAACCGAAAGCCGCTTTAATTGGTTTTAGGTGCAGCGAATCATATTTTTGTCGCGGTAAAAATTCACCTAATTCAATCAGAATGACTAAAGTAGGAATTAACGGTTTCGGCCGGATTGGCCGCCTGGCTTTCAGGGCTGCCATCAATCGTAAAGATGTTGAAATTGTGGGCATCAACGACCTCGTTGACCCGGAATACATGGCGTACATGCTGAAGTACGACTCTACGCATGGGAAATTTGACGGTACGGTTGAGGCGAAGGGCGGAAATCTGGTGGTAAACGGAAAAACCATCCGCGTTACAGCCGAAAAAGATCCTGCTAACCTGAAGTGGAATGAAGTTGGAGCGGAAATCGTGATTGAATCTACGGGTCTGTTCCTCACCCAGGCCGATGCGCAAAAGCACATCACCGCCGGAGCGAAGAAAGTTGTGATGTCGGCTCCTGCCAAGGACGACACCCCTACCTTCGTGATGGGTGTAAACCACAAGAAATTAACGGCACAGCACACGATCGTATCGAACGCTTCGTGTACGACCAACTGCCTCGCTCCACTGGCCAAGGTATTGAACGACAAGTTCGGTATCCTCGAAGGCCTGATGAGCACCGTACACGCGGTAACAGCAACCCAAAAAACAGTTGACAGCCCGTCGGCAAAAGACTGGCGCGGTGGCCGGGGTGCTTACCAGAACATTATTCCTTCTTCTACCGGTGCCGCCAAGGCGGTAGGCCTCGTGCTTCCTGAACTGAAAGGTAAATTAACGGGTATGTCGTTCCGGGTTCCGGTAGCTGACGTATCGGTGGTTGACCTGACCGTTCGGTTGGAGAAACCCGCTTCGTATGAGCAGATCAAAGCTGCCATGAAAGAAGCTTCTGAAGGCGAACTGAAAGGCATTCTCGGGTATACCGAAGATGATGTTGTATCGAACGACTTCCTGGGCGATGCACGCACGTCTATTTTCGATGCCAAAGCCGGTATCGCACTGAACGATAACTTCGTGAAAGTGGTATCGTGGTACGACAACGAGTGGGGTTATTCCAACAAGCTGATCGACCTCGTTCAGGAGATCGCCAAAATCAAGTAAGAACTAGTTTAAATTGTTTATTGTAAACGAAGCCCTGCGAGTTCTCGCGGGGTTTTGTTTTTTATAGGGGCTAGTGACGCGGTGCATTCTTCGAATGGGGGATGCTTCGAATGGGGGATGCTTCGAATGGGGGATGCTTCGGGTCGAAGACCCTCAGCATGACGTTGACTAAGGTGTGAGAACTACGCAGAACATTTTCGAACAGGGGATTCTTCGCGCCCCGCTGCGCGGGTTGGCACACAAAAGCGATCTTCGAACGGGGGATGCTTCGGGTCATGAAGACCCTCAGCATGACGGGTGATGAAGAGTTGACTGGCGTATACTAAAATCCCGTAACTTCGTTTGAGGAAGAATACGACCCCGTGCAGGACTACTACCACATCCTTGGCTTGCCCCAAACTGCGACCTCCGCACAAATCCGTGCGGCCTTTAAGCGGCTGGCCATGCAGTACCACCCGGACAGGAATCCGAACAACCCCATCGCGGAAGAGGTCTTCAAACAGGTGAACGAAGCCTATCACGTGCTCTCCGATCCGGTGAAGAAATCACGTTACGACTCACGTTTTTATACCTACGAAACGCAGTCGGCCACGCACGCAGCGGAAGAATACGCCCGTGAAATGAGACGCAGGCAGTACCACGCCCGCAGGCAGTATGCACCCAAAACCGAAAAAACGTATACCATCACCGGCAGTTACTTCAAAGTGCAAGGGCTCGCGTTTCTGGTTTTTATCGTGCTCTCCGGAATCTCCTTTGGCATTGTACACCTGGCGAGCTTTTTCTTCGACCGGTATGAAGCCCGCATTCATCATGAGAATGTGCTGAAGGCGCGGGAAGTGACCGCATTATTCGGGGCCGGCAAGATTGACGAAGCGATCGGCAAAATCGGACTGCTTACGAAGAACGCTCCGATGGAATTTGTTTTCCGCGACACGCGCGACAGCCTGATCGAAGAAACCGGCCGTATGGGCGAACTGAATTTTTCGAAGCGGGATTATGAACGCGCGCTTTACTACTTTCAGTATTACAAAAAATACCAGGAGCGCGGACAATCGGAGACGCTCGAGCGAATCTACGTCTGCCAGTATAACCTTGGGCAGTACACGGATGCCTTGCAATCGCTCAAGCAACTGCACAGCGAAAACCCCTGGAGCCTCGAGTTGATTTATCGGATCGCTACGCTCAACCTCAATCATCTCAACAACAAGCAGGAGGCCATGTTTTATCTTGATCTGGGCGAGAAAGCCTTTCGCAACAACATGACCGATATTTACGGAGAGGCTTTTATGGTGATGCTTGATCCAAAAGATATTCCCGACCGGTATTATGAAATTTTTCTTCTGAAAGCGGATACCGAAATTTCGCTGAACGACTTTACGGAAGCAGCGCCCGATCTGGAACTGGCGATTTACCTCCGGCCCAACCGGGGTGAGGGTTATCGGTCGCGCGCAGTGCTCAACGGTTTGCAGCGAAAGTATCGCAGCGCATGTGCCGATCTGCGGAAAGCAAAAGACCTGGGTGCCACCGGAATTGAAGAATTACAAGCTAAATACTGTCAATAGACTATGAAAAGAATCCTGTTTGCCCTGCTCCTGCTCGCTGCCACGCCAGCGTTTTCACAAACCGACACCACGGCCATCCATACGTTTATCGACAACTGGCATCTGGCGGCAACCAAAGCCGATGGCAACACTTACTTTGGGATGATTGCGGATGAGGGCATCTTTATTGGCACCGATGCTACCGAGCGGTGGACGAAGCAGCAGTTTCTGGCGTTCGCGAAACCTTACTTCGACCGCGGAAAAGCCTGGGATTTCAAGGCATACAACCGATCGGTTCATGTAAGTAATGGCGGCAGGTTTGTATGGTTTTCAGAACTTTTAACCACGTGGATGGGAGTTTGCCGGGGAAGTGGTATTCTAGAGAAAACACCGAAAGGATGGAAAATTCAGCAATATCACCTGTCGGTAACCGTTCCAAACGATCTCATCAACGATTTCATCACGTTGGTCGCCAATTTTGAAAAAGGCAAGAAATAGCGCCCCGGCATAGTCGCCAATCCGGGCGACAACCTCACGGATGTAGGATTTGAGGCACATTTGGGTAGAATCCGCTATTTCCATACCGCATCTTTGTGCTGTACGATACGCTTATCATTTACGGTATGCACAGAGAAATGGGAAATATGGGAATGGCATCACGCTTCAAGCAGGTAATCATCCTGGTCGTAATCATTGCCGCATGCATCCTCATTTCCATGGCGACCGAGAGCAAGCAAGACAGCCTTTCCACCAAGGCGTCCGTACTCAACAATTGAAAATACAAGGGGTTGTATTTTTTTATAATTTAAAATTGGTTGTTTAAAACGGTCCCGGTTCCCCGGGGCCGTTTTTATTTCCGGCTGTGCCGAACTCTTTATAGTTTTGCGGCCATGGAATTCAGTCCGGAGATTTTTCTGAACAAACTTGCGCAGACCAACGATGCGCCTTTTCTGATCTCCATCGAACGGGCCGAAGGCATTTACCTCTATTCCCCGGAAGGGAAGCGCTATACCGACCTTATCTCGGGTATCGGGGTGAGCAACATCGGCCATCGTCATCCGCACGTTATCAACGCCATTAAAAATCAGCTCGACAAGCACCTTCACGTGATGGTGTTTGGCGAGTACATTCAATCCAGTTCAAACCGATTAGCTGAAAAGCTCACCAGCCTGCTGCCCCCTTCGCTGAACTGCGTGTACTTTGTAAACTCCGGCACTGAAGCCAATGAAGGCGCATTAAAGCTGGCCAAGCGCGTGACCGGCCGAACGGAAATCATCTCCTGCCGGAAGTCGTATCACGGAAGCACGCATGGGTCGCTCAGTGTTTCCGGTAACGAGGTGAAGAAGCAAGCCTTCAGACCGTTGCTGCCGGACGTGAAGTTTATAGACTTCGGGGTTGAAAAAGATTTGGAGCAGATCACAAACGCCACGGCCTGCGTTATCATCGAAACCATTCAGGGTGATGCCGGAGTCCGGATTCCTTCGAAGCAGTACATGAAGGCTTTGCGGAAACGCTGCGATGAAACCGGAACGCTTCTGATTCTGGACGAAATTCAATGCGGCATGGGGCGTACGGGCACGTTGTTCGCCTTTGAGCAGTTCGATATTGTTCCGGACATCCTGACTACCGCAAAAGCGTTTGGAGGCGGATTGCCCATCGGAGCATTTATTGCCGACAAGAAAATTATGCGCATGCTTACGCATGACCCGATGTTAGGTCACATCACCACGTTTGGCGGAAACCCGGTTTGCTGTGCATCAGCACTCGCCACGTTGGAAGTGATCGAGAATGAAAACCTGCTTTCGACAGTCGAACAAAAAGGCAAACTTTTTGAAACACTGCTTCAACACCAGCATATTCGCGAGGTAAGAAGATTCGGGTTGATGTTCGCAGTTGATTTTGATTCTGCGGAGCGCGTTAACCGGATTGTGGAATACGCGAAGCAGAAGGGCGTGATCTGCTACTGGTTTCTATCGCATCCATACAGTTTTCGCATTGCCCCTCCGCTTACCATCTCGGAAGATGAGATTCGCGAATCGTGCGCGGTTATCCTGGAAGCAATCGACCGCAGTTAGTCGTTTAACATTCAGGGTCTCAGACCGGGATCGATCTGAAACCCTGAACGTTGAAATTAGTTGCCTGCCGCATTAAACGAATACACGTAATAGTTCGGATCCACTTTCAGGGTGGCCGTTTTCGTTTCCAGCTTCAGTTCCTGCGGACGTGTAGTTGCTTTCAGTACTTTTTCTTTTCCGTCAATCCAGACCTTAACCGCCATATCAAAGCCGCGCACACAATTCGCCCAGCGGTAGCTTAATGTTCCGTCTTTCACCTCGTATTCAAATGTTGGAATGCGGGTATCGCGAAGATACTGGTCGAAGAATTTAGACAGGTTCAGGTTCAGGCTTTTGGCCATGTAATCTTCCACCTGCTTGGTAGTTACCACCTGGTGATAGAATTCCTTGTTTAGTCCGCGAAGCATGGCGCGCCAGTACTCATCGTTGTTTACCCACTGACGGAGCGTGTGCAGCATCGCGTTACCTTTGTTGTACATGTCGCCCGACCCTTCCGAGTTCACGCCATAGTTCCCGATGATCGGTGCCTGGTTGGCAATGCCAAAGCGCACCCCGCGGCTATACTCCGCCCCTGCCTCTTTGCCATAAAACTTCTCCACGAACAAGCACTCCGAATACATGGTAAAGCCTTCGTGAATCCACATGTCGGCAATGTCTTTGTACGTGATGTTGTTGGCGAACCACTCGTGGCCTGATTCGTGCACGATGATGTAGTCCCACTTTAATCCCCAGCCGGTTCCGCTGAGGTCCATGCCCAGATAACCTTTTCTGAACTGGTTGCCATACGTTACGGAACTTTGGTGCTCCATTCCCAGGTATGGTACCTGTACGAGCTTGTAGCTGTCTTTGTAAAACGGATACGGGCCGAACCAGTATTCAAAGGCTTCCATTGTACGGGCAGCATCCTTGAAGTGTACTTTTGCCTTCTCGAGGTCGTTTTTCAGCACCCAGAAGTCCATGTCGAGCAAGCCTCCCTCGCCTTCGTATTTTTCAGTGAAGTTGACATAGTCGCCAATGTTCACGTTCACTCCGTAGTTGTTGATCGGGTTCACCACCACCCACGTAAAGGTTTTGGTTTTGTCTTTTTCAACTTTCTGTTTTTTCAGACGGCCGTTAGAAACACCGATCAAATCGCCCGGAACATTCAGGTTGATTGTCATGCCGGCATCCGGCTCGTCATACATGTGGTCTTTGCACGGCCACCACAAGCTTGCACCGATTCCCTGGCACGAGGTTGCGATAAAATCTTTCCCGTTTGAATCTTTCCCCCATGAAAAGCCACCATCCCACGGAGCATTTTTGGCGACCGTTGGGTTACCGGAGAATTCAATGGTAAGGGTGGCGAGTGTTCCGGGAACCTGCTTTTTGGTAAGTGTTATGAAATGCGCGTTACCATCATGCTTCACGTTCAGCACCTGACCATCCTGTGTTATCTTGTCGATGTTCATCGGAGCCTGAAGGTCGATCTGCATCACGGTATTTTCTTCGAGTACTTTGTAGTGAACCACATTGCTTCCTTTGATGGATTTGGCTGCCGGGTTAACTGAAACCGAGAGTTCATATTTCTGCAAGTCCCACCAGGCGCGTTCTTTCGTAATGGAACCGCGCAGCGTATCCTGCCGCGTGTACTTTTTATTCGAGAATAAACCCTGGGCCTGAACCGAGCCTATCATCAGCATAAGGAGGAAAACAATGCCGTAATTTTTCATATTAATTGTACTTTTATAGGAGCCCCTAAAGTAGGTTTAAGCATGGAAGTTTCAAAACCGTTCGACCGACTTGACTACATCTACAAGTTGTTCATGATCATTGCGTTATCTATCCTGGCAACCGTGTTTGCTGCCGATATTGTAATCCCATTACTGATCGCTGCATTCCTGTCGATTGTGTTTTTGCCGGTGGTACAATGGTTCGAAAAAAAGCTTTCCCCGACACTTGCTGTGGTAGTCGTGCTCAGCATTTCGCTGATTGCCTTTGTCGGCATTATGTGGATTATCGGCAATCAGCTGACATCCCTCATCGGCGACTTACCAAACCTGGAAAGTCGTTATCGCACGCTGGTAGACAACGTGAGCATGCAAATACAAACTACGCTGGGCTTCACCGAGGATGATCAAACCGGGATGATTAAAGATTCACTGAAAAGTGTTACCGGGTATGTCACTAATTTTCTCGTGTCGACCACGAACACGCTGTCGCTGATCGTGCAGATTCCCATTTACATCTTCCTGTTCCTGATCTATCGCGACAGGTTCAAAAAGTTTTTCCTGGCGCTTTTGCCGCAGCAGGAAGAATTAAAATGGAAAAAGGAAATTGACACCGTTCTGAAAGGATACATTTCAGGGTTGCTGATCGTGACGTTGATTGTGGGAACCGCCAACACCATTGGCCTGCTCATCCTCGGGATCGATCACGCATTCTTCTTCGGAGCCCTTTCCGGCATTCTGATTATCATCCCCTACGTGGGTATTTTCATCGCGGCCCTTCTGCCCGCAGTGTTTGCATTGCTCACGAAAGATAGCGCGTGGTATGCCGTGGGTGTGGTAGCCATTTTCTCAACCGTTCAGTTTTTGGAAGGCAATTTTATCACGCCCCGGATTACCGGGTCGAAAGTCAGCATCAACGCGCTGGCTGCGATTATTGCGTTGCTGATTGGCGGCAAAATTTTAGGAATCGCGGGGATGATTTTGGCTGTACCGATAACCGGAGTGATCCGCGTGTTGCTGGCCTATTCAAGGCACCTGAAACCGTTTGTGATTTTGCTGGAAGATACACCGCTGGAACAAGCGCCTGTTATCGAGACGCCTGTTCCGGCAGATGCGGACGAAACTACTTGAGAAGTTTCTTTTCCAGTTCAGTTTTAAGTTTTTTGTCGCCCGACTTTTTGTCGATCACAATCTGAATTGCCTTGTTGATCATCACATTGGTCTGGCTGTGGTATTGTTCCGGAATTGATTTGCTACCGGTCACAATCAGGTCAACACCTTTTTTAATTTTATCGGCACTCTTCAGTTCCGACAGGTAGGTAGCGAAGTCTTCCACCTGACCGAGTTGTTCCCACCACTGCATCTTCTTAAAATCTTCAGAAACACGTGCGAACAACTCTTCCGATCCGGAAAGCATGTACACTTTGGCGATTGCCTCCGTCAACGAACCTTTATTGGGCTTTGCCGCCAGCTTTTTTGCTTCTGCCACGCCAAGGTTTTTATCCAGTTGCGATAACCCATACAGCGATGCTCCGGCAACACTGTACGATGAATCGGTCAATCCTGCTTTAAACAAGTCGAGGTATTCAGGCTTCTTCAAATTGGCCAGCAGGCTGATCGCCTGTGCCCTTACCAGTTTTGCCTTGTCGTTACGCGCAAGGTTTACGATACCGGGTTCCAGTGCAGCCATCAGATTTTGATCGGCCGGATTAATTCTGGAAAGGTTTCCTCTCCGCATGCGGTTCGACTTATCGTTCAGTGCGAGTTTTAGCAATTCGATCGCTTTCGGATTATTCGCCTGCTTCATTGCAGCAATAAAGGCTTCTCTCCGGTCGACATAATTACCGGCATATTTGTATTGGTGGATGTAGTTATCCAATGTTTTATTATCCGTTTTCTGCCAAAGCGTAAACTTGTTCGCATCAACATTGACCAGATCGGGCCGTGTTGTATACGGGAACGTAAAAGTTTCGGACTTTTCGTTCAGCCAAACCGAATACCGGATTTTTTGGTCACCGGTATACACATCAATATCCAGCGGAAGTTCGAAGAGGTTGTCTTCGCCCTGCATCTGGTTGATCGTCACGCTTACTTTCTTAGCCGCGTCATCATAGGCATAGGTAATGTCTACCACCGGATGGCCATATCCGAAATACCATTGATTGAAAAACCAGTTCAGGTCACGGCCGGTAACTGCCTCCATGGCCAGTCTGAGCTGATGTGCTTCACCTGTACCAAACTTATTGTCGGTCAGGTATTTATTAATTCCTTTAAAGAACGCACTGTCGCCTACGGCTTGCCGTAACATGTGGAGGATGCGACCGCCTTTCTGGTAGCTTACCAGGTCGAACATCTCCTCTTTATCGTCATAATAGAAACGAACCAAATCTTTTTCGCTTTCTTCCGGCTGGCCCAGGTACGATTGCATTTGCGTGAAGTTTTCGGCACCCGCCTCGTCAACGCCATATTTATGTTCGTACCACAGGTATTCGCTATAGTCGGCAAATGACTCGTTTACCGTGAGGTTACTCCAACTCTCAGCCGTTACATAATCACCAAACCACTGATGGAACAACTCGTGAGCGATGGTTCCTTCCCATGAGTTCTCGTCTACGAGTTCACGCGCATCCTGTTGCGCGCCTTCCTGATGCAGGGTAGCTGTTGTGTTTTCCATCGCACCGCTTACATAATCACGGGCCGTCATTTGTGCGTACTTCACCCATGGGTATTTTACACCGGTTATTTTTTCGAAGTACGCAATCATGGCAGGGGTATCTCCGAAAATCTTCTTCGCTAACGATGCATATTCTTTCTCGACATAGTAATTCACTTCCATGCCGTTGTAGGTATCTTTTACGATTGCATAATCACCCACGCCCATAAAAAACAAATAGGGTGCGTGTGGCAATTCCATTTTCCAGTGGTCGGTGCGGGTTCCGTCAGCATTTTTTTTCTGACTAACCAGTTTTCCGTTACTCAACGTAACGTACTTATCCGGAACGATCATCAGAATTTCGCTGGTTGTTTTCTGATTCGGTTTATCGATGGTAGGGCACCACGCAGACGTGGCTTCCGTTTCGCCCTGTGTCCAGATTTGCGTAGGCTTGTTTTTTTCGGCTCCGGTCGGATTGATGAAGTACAGCCCTTTGGCATCGTTGATTGCGGCACTGCCCTTTACTTTCAGTTCGTTGGGTTTCGCGGTGTAGTCGATATAAATCGTGTACGTATCGTTTCGTGTGTATTGCTTGTCGAGTTTAATTTTGATTACCCAGCCGTCATACGAATACTTCAACGGAACATTCGTGCCTGCCACAAGCTGAACAGCACGGAGGTCCATACCTTTTGCGTCAAGCACCAGAGAGTCAGTGGTATAAAAATGTGGTTTTAGGGTGATCCACACTTTGCCGAGCATTTGCGATTTCGCATAATCGAAACGCGCTTCAAGTTTTGTATGAACCAGATCGTGTACTTTTTCAGCGGAACCCTGATACACTACGGGAGTCTGCGCTTCGGTTTGGGAATATCCGTTAAACGCAGTTAATACAGCAAGGCATATTGCCAGTGAAACAATTTTTCTCATGGATGGCTTAGGTTAAGGTATTAAAGTTTTTCAACCACCAGGTTGTGGTTGGTGTAAATACAAATGTCTGCCGCGATGTTGAGACTCTCGCGAACGATTTCTTCCGCTGACAAATGCGGGGCATGTTTTTTTAAGGCAATCGCTGCCGATTGCGCATACATTGCTCCGGAGCCAATGGCTGCTACTTCGTTATCGGGTTCGAGTACATCGCCCGTTCCGGACAAGATCAGCACCTCCTCTTTGTTCGCGGCAATCAGCATTGCTTCCAGTCTTCTCAGGTATCGATCCATGCGCCAGTCTTTCGCCAGTTCGATGGCCGCACGTTTCATATTTCCGCCATAGCTGTTCAGCTTTTCTTCAAAGCGATCGAGGAGCGTAAAGGCATCGGCTGTCGAGCCTGCAAAGCCCGTTACTACTTTTCCATCCTGAAGCTTGCGGATTTTTTTGACGTTGCTTTTGGCGATATAGTTGCCCATGGTGGCCTGACCATCGGCACCGATGGCCACCTGCCCGTTATGTTTGACAGCCAGAACGGTTGTTGAACGTATCTTCATAAAAAAAGAAGCCGGAGCTTGTCCGGCATTAAATTCGTTAAATCAAAATTCTTACAGGATCTTCCAGTAAGCCTTTCAGCGTTTTGAGAAAGGCTGCACCTGTGGCGCCATCCACTACGCGGTGGTCGCACGATAACGTAACTTTCATGACATTACCAACGGCCAGCTGACCATTCTTCACAATCGCAGTTTCCTTGATGCCGCCTACTGCGAGGATACAGGCATCCGGAGTATTGATGATAGCGGTGAATTCTTCCACGCCAAACATTCCCAGGTTTGAAATGGTAAACGTGCTTCCTTCCCAATCGGCTGGCTGAAGCTTTTTATCCTGTGCTTTTTGTGCCAGGTCTTTCACCTCTGCCGAAATGTGCGACAGTGATTTGTTATCTGCAAAACGAACAACCGGAACCAGCAAACCATCTTTCACGGCTACGGCAACACCGATGTGAATGTGGTGATTCTTCCGAATCTTGTCGCCCTGCCAGCTTGAGTTGATATCCGGATGCTGACGAAGTGCAGCAGCCACTGCTTTCAGCACGATGTCGTTAAACGATACTTTAACCGGTGAGATTTCATTGATGCTCTTGCGCGCTTCCACAGCCTTGTCCATGTTGATTTCCATGGTCACATAGAAGTGCGGAGCGGTGAACATACTTTCAGAAAGGCGCTTCGCAATAACCTTGCGCATTTGCGATACGGCTACTTCTTCGAAGCTCTCTTTACCTACGACCTGTGGAAGAACAACGGGTGCTGCGCCTTTACCGTCTTTCGATGCAGGTTTCGCTTCCGCGGATGGTTTATAATTTTCCACATCATTTTTGGTCACGCGGCCGTTATCGCCTGTTCCGGTGATCTTGGAGATATCGTATCCTTTATCGCGGGCAATTTTCTTAGCCAGCGGTGACGCTTTCACTCTTCCATTCGCGGAGTGATCGGCTTCCTCTTCTTTTGCTGGAGCTGCTGATTCAGTTTTCTGCTCGGCTTTTTGTTCCGCGGCTGGTGCAGCAGCGGTAGCAGATCCACCCGACTGCGCTGCTTTCAGCAACGTTTTCCAGTCGGCATCTTTATCACCTACGATGGCAAGTACTCCGTTAACCGCAACCGACTGGCCTTTTTCAGCACCGATGTAAAGCAGTGTACCGTTATCGTACGATTCATACTCCATCGTAGCCTTATCGGTTTCGATCTCCGCCATGAGGTCGCCTGATTTAACCGTATCGCCAATTTTCTTGTGCCACGCAGCGATAACACCTTCGGTCATGGTGTCGCTCATCTTCGGCATCTGAACGATTTTAGCTTTTATGCCCGAGGTGTCGATTGACTCCTGCGCCTTGGCCGCTCCGTTTGATTCCTTCTTCGGTTCTTCCTTCTTAGCTTCCGTTGATGCAGTCGCAGATCCGGCTCCGTCGAGCAGCGCTTTGAAATCTTCGCCTTTCTTTCCGACAACGGCCAATACATCATTAACTTTTACAGCCTGACCCTCGGTTGCACCGAGATGAAGAACAACACCTTCGTTGAAGGATTCGTAGTCCATGGTAGCTTTGTCAGTTTCAATCTCCGCCATCAGTTCGCCTGCCTTCACGGTATCACCCACCTTCTTATGCCATTTTGCGATCACACCTTCCGTCATCGTATCGCTCATCTTGGGCATTCTGACTATTTCCGCCATGCTGTTTTAGCTGTTTTTGTAAATGTAGGGGTCAAAAATAGGGTTAAAAAGCCCGAAATTCAAGGCTTCAAAAAGTTTTAAAAATTCACCAGTCCGATCAGGATTTCGAACTTGGTAACAGCCGGTTTAAGCCCGTAAGCATAGCGTAAACCAACGTTTAGCTGCGGCAGAAAACGCATCACATTGAAATCCATTCTCACCTCTCCGCCCACGGAAGCATAGCTTTGTGTAAGGTTGGACTTGAATGAAGTTCCTCTACCAAATCCGTAGTCGTAAAAAACGTTTCCGCGAAAGCGCTGAATGTTTAACACAGCCCCAATGGCGGCATCAGGATACCAGAGCGGTAAAGTATAGTTCACTGAAGCTGTATAAAAATTCCGGAATAAGCTCACGCTATGACCACGTGGCAACGGAACACGGTTGTTGAACACATAGTTATTAAGGCCTTCGCCAGTGGAAACACTCACAGCCGCCAGCTCAGTTTTTTGAAATCCTCCGTAACCCCAAAGTGAATGATGTTTGAACAGCCCTGGAAAAAACATCTGACCGTAAGCAGAGAATTGATCTGCAGAAAAGTCTCCGCCATACGGCGTGCTATACCAGTCCAGCACAATAAGCTGACCCCACCGGCTGTTAATGTCGCGTCTACTCTGTTTTAAAAGACGTGATGCGGAAAACGAAAACCTGTTGTACAACAATGTTCCGTTGTCGAGATAATCTCGAAGAAAGAACTGCGGAAGCGATGAAGGAAAGAGCCTGCCACCTCCGTCAATACTGTTCTCAAATTCGGAAACACGGGTGTATCCGAAATAATTACCAACCGTAAGTGCTGTATAATACCGCGAACGGGTTCCGATCAAGGGCACACGCAGCCCCGCTTCAACGGTTGCCTCCTTCCAGGTCAGATCAAGTTTTTCCGTGAGCGTGTCGGTTTCCGTACGGTAAGTTATCAACCCTTCATGGGCCGAACGGTTAGCATACTTAAAATCAACATCGATTATCGGATACAAGCCCTGATAACTTGCGCCAACATGCCATGCACCTGTGCGCTCGTTGATATCAAACAAGTAGCCGGCCTTGATTGCCGTTGTGCTGAGTACATCTTGTGATGAAATGCCAATATCGGCCCGCGTGAAGGACGAATTGAAATATGCTCCCCAACTGTATGGATTCAGGATTCCTGAAATCTTTGAATACCGGCTGGATGAAAACGTTTTTTCCGGAATGCTATCGAACAATCCTGGTCTTCCCTCCTGCTCACTCAGGTAACTGTAGTATTCTTTCGGAAGATTATATGCCGCAACCTGCTTCCACGCGGAAGGTTCAAACGGAACAGAAACAACATCCAACCCATCGCGCGATTGATTGTCGTAATAGATCGTTTTACCATCGGGTGATACAGCAGGGTTATACGCTCCGTATTTTGCCGAAGTGACTTCGAACCGTACATCGCTTTCGATGTCATATGCATAGATGTTATCGATGCCCGACACGGGTGAATTAAAGAGCAGGTATTTCCCGGCAAGAACGGGGTGACCGATGTTTTCTTCCGACCCGGTGATGATGGTTGTCTCTTGTCTGGTTTCGTAATCAATCGCAACAACGCTTCGCATGTTATTGTGCGTTTTCAGCACCACAATTTTCTTACCGTCCTGTGACCAGCGGGCCATCGAATAAAAATCGTTGCGCGGGTTTTCAAACTTTTTGAGCACGTTGCCTTGCTCACTGTCGATCACGACAACAGAAATTTTGTAGTCGGCGGTAGTCTCAATCGTTACAATCTTTGATCCATCGGGCGCGAGCGCGGCACCGGAGTATCGGGTATTGTGCGTCAGTATCTTGTACTGTTTGGTATTGATGTCATACGATTTAATCAGCGAGTAATTCTTTACGCGCCAGCGCGGGTCAAACCCGAATTCGCTCCAAACAACTTTGCTGCCGGCTGCCGACAGCATCCCGGCATCGTTTATGACGCCCGGAATAAATGACGCCTCTTCTTTTCCGTTCCGGAGTACGACAAACTGCGTAAAATCTCCGATTCCATTTTTCATGGCGATGACGCTTCCGTCCGACAGCGCCTGCGGATACATGTAGCTGGTATAGGCAGTTGATTTTCGCTTCGACACGATGTCAAACGCAGTGAGCTGAACATTCCGGAGTTGCTCATCATACATTTTGTTTAAATCTTCTGCCGTTGCACGATAGAGTTCCGGCAAGGTTAGCCCTGCAATTTTTTTAACCGATCCGGAGAACCGGAAAGGAAGAAACGATGCATTTGCCGTGCGCTTCATCACCTTTCCCCAAACATCCGGATCGCCCGTACGCTTGCGCAGATAGCCTACCATATGGTAACCGAGCACGTAATGGTCGGGAATGTTGTGTTTGTATGAACGCAGGTATTGTTTGTTGTAGTTGAAAACTCTTCCCTCCAGCAGGTTGGTTCGCATCAGCAAACCGAAATTCGGAATGCGGCCCCTGCCGCTGTGCGTGAACGCTGTTTCCGTGGCTACGGCATCGCCCTCCCAAACCCATTGCGGTACCGACGTGGTTGCCATCGCGGCCAATGTTGCCGGACCAAATGCGTAATACAACAGCCGGTTGAAACCGGTGTTCGCGCGCTGGTATTGTACAACGTGCCTGAACTCGTGCGAAACAAGTTGATCAAGCCAATCATTTGTTCCGAGAAAGTTATAATCCTGCGCAGGCATCGTATAAAATTCTGACCGCCTCGGGGTGAGCGTAACGAAGCCGTTGGAGATAGAAGACTGATTTTGAAGAACAACCGAGATTTTGCGAGGCTGCGTTTGCATGGTTCGCGACTCGGGCTGATACGCGTGCTCCAGGGTAGCGGCTACGCGCTGGGCCTCTTGTTCAAAATTCTTCGGATACAGTACCTTAAAATGGGGGGTATTGATTTTATAAAACCTTACGGAAGGCGGATTATTCTCCAGAACCTCCTGCCCGTAAGCCCGCAAACCCACCACCAGGCAGAATATCAGTATCGAAAAAGTATATTTCAAAGGAAGTAAAGATGAAATATTCAATTCTGTTTCCGGTAAAACAATAGCTGACCTAAATTTTTGAATGTAATATTGTGCAGGATTACCGCCAATGTTCAGAAAGCTGCGCGAATTATACCAGGAGTATAAACCTTATGTTCGGGTTGACCTGATCATGTACGGGGTATTGATCCTGGCCATCATCGTCTATTTTATTGTTTCAGCCATTATCGGCTGAACGTACTACAACAAAATCTCCCGAATGTTCTCCTTGATCCGGCTCGCCAGGTGGTCGGTAGGAAGGTCATTGATATCGCGACCAAACGGATCTTCAATTTCTTCGGCAATGAGCTCAACACTCAGCAACACAAACGTAATCAGCAACGTGGTGGGAATTGTGATGTATTCGAAGCTTGTGACAAAACCGAACGGCAGCGTAATGACGTAAATGAAAATAAATTTCTTGATGAACATCGCGTACGAATACGGAATGGGGGTATTCTTGATTCGCTCACAAGCCCCGATGATGTCGATGAAATCTTTCATCTCTTTGTCGAGTACCCGGAACTGATCGCCCGTGAGCTTCCCGGAAACGTACAGGCTGTTAACCTTGTTGTACAACATCCCGGCTATGCGGTTTGGTTTATGCGCGATTTCTTTCATTGATTCCGGGAAACCGGGCTCGGCCGCCTCAAGTTCCGAAAGCTGTACACCCTGGCGAAGGTGCTCTTTTGACGCCACCACAAAGTTGGGGATCATTTGTGAGAACCATGTGCGGGTTTCCAGGTCGCCTTTCGGCAGATAAGCACTCAGCTTTAACGCATAGTTGCGCGTGCTGTTGACCATGCTGCCCCAGAGTTTCCTTCCCTCCCACCAGCGATCGTACGCAGAGTTGGTTCGAAATACCAAAAACAAACCCAGCACAATACCCAGCAGTGAGTGAAGGGCGGTGGTATTCTGAAAATGTGTTTTGTTGAATCCAAATACATCCAGCATAACCACGCAAACAAGCGTGGTAAAAATGCCCATGAAGATCAGGGCGGGCATCATGGTTTTAACCACAAACCTGCTGTAGGAATGGAAAATGATTGAAAGCCAGGTTTTGGGGTTGTATTGAATCATAAGCAGATTTAGAGGCCCCAAAAATAAGGATCGAAGGGCGATTTCCAAGTTTGTAACCCGGCCGGCCGGTTTTGCGTTATCTATTCAAAATAATATATTTGTAATATCATTTTAATATCAACTGTATGAAACAGGAAAAAACCTCCAGTCCCATGTCCGGTTATCTGATGTTAACCGTTGTGTTATCAATGCTCCTCTTAGGCACATTAGGTCTGATTGTGGGCCGAAGTCCGATTTTTATATGGCCGCTGGTGATTGGCTTTGTGCTGATGCCGGGTTTCTTCTTCCTTAATCCGAACTCTTCGGTTGTATTGGTGCTTTTCGGAGCGTACCAGGGAACGGTTAAAAAAAATGGCTTCTATTGGGTTAATCCTTTTTTTGTGAAGAAGCCTATCTCGCTTCGCGCACGAAACTTCGACAGTGAAAAAATTAAAGTGAACGACAAAGTCGGTAACCCGATTCAAATCGGAGTAATTCTGGTTTGGCAGGTACAGGATACATTCAAGGCAGCGTTTGATGTCGACAACTATGAGAACTTCGTAAAAGTGCAAAGTGATTCAGCCGTGCGTAAACTGGCGGGTGAATATGCATACGACAATTTTGAAGAAGATTCAGAAGTTACGCTTCGCTCCGGCCACGAAGAAGTAAACCAGGCCCTCGAAGAAAATCTGCGCAAGAGGCTGGAAATTGCCGGTATTCAGGTGATCGAAGCCCGTATTGGATACCTGGCCTACGCTCCGGAGATTGCCAGCGCGATGTTGAGAAGGCAGCAGGCCGCAGCGGTTGTTTCAGCCCGCTTTAAGATTGTGGAAGGTGCTGTGAGCATGGTGCAGATGGCGCTCGACCATTTGTCAAAACAAAACATCATCGAGTTGGATGGAGAACGTAAAGCCGCGATGGTGAGCAACCTGATGGTTGTGCTGTGCTCCGACAAAGATGTAAGCCCTGTGGTGAACACCGGAACCCTGAATCACTAATGAGCCGCGTTATTTTTTCCGAACAGCAAAGTTTCCGGCAAACGGTATGGATCTGGTGGATCGTGCTACCGGTTGCCATGGGAACTTCGCTGCTCATGATGTATGGATTTTATCAGCAGATCGTGCTGGGTGAACCCTGGGGCAACAAGCCCATGAGCAACACACTGCTCACGGGCTTCACGGTTGGCGTGATTGTGATAGAAGGCCTAACCATATGGGTTATCTCATCGCTGTGCGTGTCGATCGAAATCACCACAGACGAATTCCGGTACCGGTTTTTCAAATATTTTGCGAATGGGAAAACACTAACCCGGCATGATATTGTGAATTACACGATCGAAAAATACTCACTGTGGAATGGCCGCGGACTTGGCTATCGGAATGATGTGTTGCGGAAGACGGTGCGCATGGTGATCAAACCGGATCACATCCTCACCTTAACACTCACAGACGGTAAAACCATCATGATGAGTACCGGAAACAAAGAAGAATTGGAACGCGCCATGCGCAGACTTATGTCGAACAGCGAAAACGTTTAAAAATGGCGGAAAAGAAACCATTTGCCCTTCGTCTTGATGCCGACTTGTTAAAAGCGGTCGAGAAGTGGGCGGCCGATGAATTCCGAAGCACAAACGGCCAACTGGAATGGATTATCTCCAAGGCACTAAAGGATGCCGGCCGTCTGAAAAACAATAAAACATAATACACGAGCGGCTTGTGGCGTTATGTCCGGAGTTATTTAAATTTCGGTCCCCAAAACATACTGCTTTTTATGAGAAAAAATTCGATGCTGCAGATTTTCATGATCCTACTTTTCGTAGCCGGGTACATGGTGGCCTCCGCGCAGGATTATGTGGTTACGATAAAAGGCGATACCCTGCAGGGGAAGGTTAAGTATTTCAATGGAACAGGTGTGCGGTATGCCGGCGCCAACTCGAAATACATCCAGCTTATTCCACACGAAGGAAAAAAACGAACCTTTCAGGTGTTGGATGCCATCGCGTTCAAAATGAATGATGAGGTTTATCATACGATCAAATTTCAGGATGGGTATAGCTTCATGAAAGTGATCCAAGCAGGATACCTGTCGCTGTACGCCTATCAGCTTGAAAGTCAAACAACCTGGGACGGTCGTTATTTTGTTAAACGGGATGGTACGCTGCTGGACGTTCCTAACCTGGGATTCAAAAAACGGGTAGGTCAATACCTGGCGGATTGTCCGGATGTGGTTAAGAAGATTGAAGCGGGTGACTTAAGCCGTTCGAACCTAAAAGAACTCATAGACGAATACAATGCCTGCGTGCATTTTAAAACATTCCCGAAAATAGAAAAGTCACCTGCGCAGGTTGCATGGTCAAACCTTGAAACAGCAGTAAAGAACTTATCGGAGTTCGACAAGAAAAAGGACACGCTAGATATGATTCAGGAAGTTCGTAACAAGATCAGCAAAAACGAAAACGTTCCATCGTTTCTGATCAGCGGGATAAAAGACGCGCTGAAAGATCAGGCTTCGGTTCAGGAAATACTCAACACGGCACTGACAAACGTCAGCAGCAACTAAGCTTTCTTTTTTCCGATCAACGTTGTGACAACAGTCGTGATTCGTTGCCGGTTAAACGCCAGCACGATCGAACAGAAAACAGCAACGAGCAACGCCAGCAAAAACAAGTAGCCTCCATCGCCTTTTACGTCAATCCCTAAAATGGTGAGATGAAAAAAGAGGGCTCCGGCCATTAAACCCAGTCCGAGCAGGGCACCGAGCCATGCAGTCGCATTGATCAGAATCAACACCGAAGCAACAAGTTCAAGCACGCCTGTGCCAAGTCTACCCCACGGCTCCATCCCGACTGTTGAGAAGATGTAAATAGATTCCTCGGCACCTGAGAATTTAAAATACAATGTCTGAAGCATGATTACTGCCGCTGCAATCCGTGCGGCCCAGTAGACAATCGGTTTAACTTTATCCATGAAACAAAAGTAGCAAATCAGGTGTCGTTAAAATGTCGTTTTAGCGACAGAGATTTAGTATTTTTCCCTATTAACGACCTTGCAAGATGCTGATAATCAAAAAATTGTACAGTTCTTTCCCTGTTTACGCGGTGTTTGCATCAGTTTTATTTTTCGCGTGTTCTGAAAAAAAGAATAGCGAAAAACCTGATGATTCGGCTGTCGAACTTGATTCAGCAGATTTTTATGAACAGGCTGACGATAACGCGGTATATGACTATCACCGGTTTGCCGGCATCTATGATCATGAAAGTACAACCAAAGGATTCTCGGCTATTCTTGTGATCACCGAAAACGGCAACGACCTTGCCTTCACTCTTTCGGTAGCACAGGCAGGTTGCAAAGGAGAAGCGAAGGGAAATATTCTGATGATCAGTCACGAGCCAACGTATTATGTAGGCTTTTATGAAGCAGACGAATGTCCGCTTCAGTTTACACTCATGCTGAGCGAAAATAAAATTGATGTTAAAGAAGTTAACCTTTGCCGGCTACACGAAAGTAACTGCGCGTTTGAGGGTGGATATGTGAAACGGAAGCAGTGATCAGGCGTCAGCGAATTCGTCCAGGTTCCACGAGAGTTTCGGATTATAAAAGATTTGCCCTTTCTTCACTTCCAGCGGTGACTCGATGTTGTTGTCGTACAACTTTCCTGTGCCCAATCCTTGCGGAATAGAAACGGGATAATTTGCGGTTAACTGACAAATCGCATTCAATCCGATGTTCGACTCCAGTGCGGATGTTATCCACCAACCGATGTTCATGGATTCGGCAATTGAAATCCACTCCTGCGTGCCAAGGATGCCGCCATGTAAGCTCGGCTTGATGATAATGTACTGCGGCTTTGTTCGCATCAATAATTCTTTCTTCGCTTCCGCGGAGTGAATACCAATCAGTTCTTCGTCAAGGGCAATCGGAATCGGAGATTTGCGACAGAGTTCTTCAAGCTCGGATTGCCGAGGCTTAATCGGTTGTTCAATGGAATGAATCTTGTACCGAGAAAGATCGTAGAGTTTATACAACGCTTCCTCCGTTTTAAACGCTCCGTTGGCATCCAGGCGCAGCGTGATGTCTTCCCGGAAGTATTTCTTTCGAATGTAATTCAGGATGTCGCACTCTTTCTCAAAGTTCAATCCGCCTACTTTAATTTTAATGCACCGAAACCCCTCCTCGATTTTAATAGACGCCTGCTGAAGCATTTCGTCCAGGTCGCCCATCCACACCAGACCATTGATGGGAATTGGAGTCGAGGCAAGAAAGCCGTTATCAAAAATCACCCGCCTGCCCCCGTTTTTGAGGTCCAGCAACGCAGTTTCCAATCCAAAAATGATTGAGGGGTAGCCTTCGGGAACGAGGCTGGCGGAGTCCTGCAAAAGAGCGGAAGACGTCAACTTGAGCATATCTGCCTTTGCTGCCACTCCGTTCAGAACTTCCTCATAATCAGGCTTATCGTCAATACTCAATCCCGGTAACGGAGCGCACTCTCCCAGCCCGAAAACAGCCGGATCACGATCATCCCAAAGCTTGATAAACCAGCTTACACGGTTTTTCATCCTGCCACGGGAGGTGCGGGCGGTAAAATTGAAGTCAAATACCTTTTTAGAAATGGACGCGCGTAATGCCATACAGCAGTAAACTAGCGCCAAATTAAATAATAATTTTCCGGGTTAATTTTGCCTGCCTTTTGAGGATAACCGATGCAGTCATTTATCAATATTCAGGAATACACATACAACCTGCCCGACGACCGAATTGCGTACCAGCCGCTGGCCATTCGCGATGAGTCAAAACTGCTCGTTTACAAAAGCAAAGCGATTGAACACAGTCAATTTAAAAGTCTTGCCGACTTTATTCCGGACCATTCGCTGCTCGTGTTTAACGACACAAAAGTCATTCCCGCACGACTTCATTTTCAAAAAGAATCCGGGGCGGATATCGAAGTGTTTTTATTGAATCCGGTTGCACCCGATACGCTGCTCGCCTCGGCTATGCTCGCCAAAAATAAGTGTGCGTGGCGGTGCGCGATCGGAAACCTAAAACGCTGGAAAGCTACCCAGACGTTAACGAAGAATATTGACGGAGTTGTGTTAACCGCTTCACTATCAAACCGGTTGGAGGGGATCGTATCGTTTTCCTGGCCGGGAAACCTGACATTCTCTGAAATCATCACTGCTGCCGGCAGCACGCCCCTGCCTCCTTATATAAAGCGCTCGGTAGAAAAAGAGGATGCCGTTCGGTATCAAACCATTTACTCCAATCACGAGGGCGCGGTTGCAGCGCCTACCGCAGGCCTGCACTTTACCGACCGCGTTTTTGATGCGTTGGATAAAAAAGGCATCACCCGCGACTTTCTCACGTTGCATGTGAGTGCAGGAACCTTTCAACCGGTAAAAGCTGAAAACGCACTTGATCACGTGATGCATCATGAGCAAATAACCATCACGCGTCAGACCATTGAAAACCTCCTCCGCCACGAGCAGAAAATTATCCCGGTAGGCACTACTTCCATGCGTACGCTGGAAAGCCTGTACTGGTATGGTGTTAAGCTCACATTGAAACCGGATGCTGATTTTTCGGTTTCACAACAGGATCCCTACCAACTCCCGGAGACCGTTAACCCGGCCGATTCGTTACGTGCCGTGCTGCGCCACATGGACGCCCGGCAACTGACTTCCATTACAGGTACGACTTCGATCTTCATTTACCCGGGCTACCGGTTCCGGCTGTGCCGCGGATTGATCACCAATTTTCACCAGCCAGGGTCTACCCTCATCCTGCTGGTGGCCGCCTTCATTGGCGAAAGCTGGCGGGAGGTGTATGCCGAGGCGCTGAGCCGGGGATACCGCTTCCTGAGCTATGGCGACAGCTCCCTTTTACTGCCTTAACTCCATTATTTTAACCCGGTAAAAACGTATCAAATTCTGGTGAATCCTGCTCAGGAATTATACCCTGACCGGAATTGGAATAAATAGCGCTGAAAAATTTTCGGTAGTCGGTACGCCGGACAAAGAGCAATCAAAAATCAATTAGAAGTTTACCGGTTTAACATTAAAGTAACACTTTAATTAGGATGTCATAAAATGGCTAATTGTGAATTTTTTGTCGTCTGTAGGAAATAATTTTAATTATATCGATTTTTATAAGCATTTGTCGAAAATCTATGAAAGAAAGTCTACTCAAAAAGGTCTTCTCTGTTGAGGAGGGCGAGACCGGTCGCGTAGGGTTGTTGCTGATTATGAGCTTCTTCATGGGAGCCTTTCTGGCAACGTTTAGCGTAGCCGCACAAACCCAGTTTCTGGGCATTCACAATGGAAGCCAAAGGTTACCGGAAGCTTTCGTATTATCGGGAATTTTCGGCCTCTTTGCGACCCTCACGTACAATTTCCTTCAAAACCGCATCCCGTTTCGCCTGCTGGCCATCCTGAGCTTAATCACCATCACGATTATTGCCGCCTTCATTGAGTTTGGCCATGAATATGTAGCGATGGATGACCTCTATCTCCGGTTCTTCTCTTACGCCCAGATCGCGCCCTTTACGCTTGTTGTTTTGCTGGTTTTCTGGGGAACGTTTAACCGTCTCTTTAACGTAAAGCAGTCGAAACGCTTGTTGGGAAGTGTTGACCAGGGTGCGTTGCTTGCCTCGTTGATCTCCTTCTTCACCATTCCGATCTTGCTTGACTATATCGGGGTAAAAGATCTGTTCACAATCAGTCTGTTCGGTATCATCATTTTTACGATCCTGTTTATTGTTCTCTCCAGCCGTTTTGCGGATGAGAGCTGGTCGCTGAAAAGCGAAAAGCAGTTCAACCAAAAACTTTCCACCGTTTCATTCTTTAAAAACAAATACGTATTGTTTTTGTCGCTCTTCATCATCGCTTCGATGGTGGCGCTGACATTCGTGGATTATTCGTTTCTGAATGCGTCAACCGAATTCTTCCGCGACAAGCCGGGTGCCCTGCCCAAGTTCCTTTCATACTTTGAGGCAACGGTTGTGATCTTCAGCTTTTTGTTCCAAACATTCGCAGCCGACCGCGTGATTGCTGACTACGGTTTGAAAACTTCAGTACTGGTTAACCCCATCCTGATTGGCATTTTTACCATAGTTGCCCTTACCATCGGTCTTTCATTCGGTTACACCACCGCCAGTTCATCGTTTATCATATTCTTTATCATGATCGCGATGAGCAAGCTGTTTGTGTTGTCGGTAAAAGAATCACTTGACGAACCTTCGTTCAAGCTCTACCTGCTCCCGATTGAAACCAATATCAAGATTGATGTGCAAACCAAGCTGGAAGGTGTGGTTACGGGTTTTGCCACGCTCGTAGCGGGTGCATTAATCCTGGGGATCCAAAAATTTAATCTGGTCGATTTGATCTACATGACCGTGTTTGCCATCCCGTTGATTGTGGCCTGGTACTTTGTTGCAGGCAAGCTGTACGGAATCTACCGCGAAACACTGCAAACAACACTCATTAAGAATAAAGCCAAAGTCGATCACAAAATCGACCGCGAATACACAGTCGACAAAGTGCTTGAAAAAGAAATCAACAGCACAGCCGAAGATAAGGTGATCTACGGCCTGAAGCTGATGGAGAAACTGGAACCAACACTTTTTGAAAACGCGGTGATCCGTCTTACCGAAAGCGAGTACACAAAAGTAAAATCGTTTGCCGTTGAGAAGATTCAGGAGCTGGGAATCGACAAAGAAACCATCAAAAATCCGGAGATCCGTAATCTGGCGAAAAGCGCACAAGGTGAAGCCGAAGACAGTGACTTGCTGTCGATTTCGCCCGACAAGCTGATGAAACTCAGCAAGTCTGTAAAACCGGCCGATCGTATTCTTGCCGCAAAACTTTTGCGTAAACTCATCAGCCAGCGTACCATCTTTATTCTGCTGGAATTATTGCGTGACGTAAGCGTACACGTTCGTCACGAAGCGCTGATTACCGCGCGTAAAGTAAAACGGCCGGAAACCTGGTCGGTATTAGTGGAACTTCTCTCCTCGCCTACGTATGGTCACGATGCAGCAGCTGCGCTGATTGAAGCCGGTCCCGCTGCATTGCCTGTATTGGAGGCATCCTTTCACAAATCGGGTCAAACCGATCTGGTCATGCTTCGCATTGTTCAGATCATGGGCCGTATCGGTGGCGATGACGCCCTCGCGCTTCTCTGGAAGAAAGCCGATTATCCGGATAAACGTATCGTAAAGCAGATTCTGTATTCCTTGCGATACATCAACTACCGGGCAACCGGTCGTCAGGCACAGGAAGTGACAGAACTCCTGGAAACCGAACTTGGCAAAACCATCTGGAACCTAGCTGCCCTCAGCGAGTTGCCGGACGAAGCGGAATATGCATTGCTGCGCGATGCGATCCGGGAAGAGATTCGTTCGAACTTCGATCACATCACCATGTTGCTTTCGATTTTGTACGATCCGGAAGCCGTGCAGCTGGTGCGGGAGAACATTGAATCGGGAGATCCGAACGGTGTGGCCTACGCGCTTGAATTGATGGATTTGTTCGTAGAGAAAGATCTTAAGCCGAAGTTGTTCCCGCTCTTCGATGACATTCCGGTAGAACAGAAGCTTGAGCAGCTGCAGATTTATTTCCCGCGCGAAAGCTACAATCCGATTCAGGTAATCAACTATATCCTGAACCGTGACTTCAACATGAACAACCGCTGGACGAAAGTATGTGCGGTGTACGTATCGGCTTACCTGAAAGATTTCCGCGTGAGCCGTGGTTTGATCGCACAGATGTTCAACCAGGACAAAATGCTTCAGGAAACTGCCGCATGGGTGATCTATAACAAAGACAAAAACTTCTATAAAGTTATCTCCGAACGTCTGCCGGTGCGCGACAAAAAATTCCTCGATTCATCCATCGAGAATAACCAACTGCTGGACGGCCTGGATGATGGTTTCTTCCTCGGTATTGAAATGGTGCTGTTCCTCAAGCAGCTTCCCGAGTTCAAAAACATCAACGGTGTGTTGCTGGCCGACTTGTTCGACAAGATTTCACCGATCGATCTGAATGAAGGTCAAAAACTAACCTTCGATGCAAAAGAACAAGGTATGCCAATCATTATCGTAGCACTCGGAGAAATTATCCTGAAAGATGATGCTACCGTAATCAAATCGCTTAAGGCCGGCAGTGTATATGGCGACATTTTCCAGAATGGTCTGGCCGTACCGGCCAAGAGCATTGAGGCTACCCAACGGTCGATTGTATTTAAAATCAATCTGGCCGATTTCTATTTCGTGATGGCCAACCATCACGAACTTGTTGAAGGACTTATTAAGAATATTACCAGCACCCAGGCGAAAGCAAACGTGCTGACCACTGAACTATAACCCTAGAAAGAATGAATTTTGAAGTAGACGTACTTGTATTATTTGCTGACCGCGACAATGAAAAAGCCCCGGGCGGACAAGCCGGTTGGGTAACTCAGTTCAAGCGTTTTCTGGAGCTTATGCTCACGCAGGTTCTGGGCGAGAAACCAAGAATCCTGCTCAAGAGTGAGTTCGATAACATGGCTTCGCCCAAACTCGACAATGCTGCAGTGGCGGTGACGTTGCTGTCGCAGGATTTCATCAAGTCAGGACAATCGCTTGATAACCTCGAAGCATTTTTCAAAGCCACGGAAGCTTCCGGTAAAACGCGCAATCGCGTGTTCAAGGTTTTCAAAGCTCCGCTGTCAGTCATGGAACAACCTCCGCGCCTGCGCGAACTGATTGGGTACGAGATGTACCAACTCGATACTGAATCGGGCGAGGTACGCGAATATGCCGACTACTTCAGCAACGAAGCGGAACGCCAGTACTGGATGAAGATGGTCGATCTGGCATACGATATTTTCGACACGCTGGTGCTGCTCCGGGATGGCGCATCGAAATCCGAGGTTAAGAACATTTACAAGCGTAAAACGATTTACCTCGCGGAAACAGGACATGATCTTTCTGTTCAGCGGAACATTATCAAGCGCGAGCTTCAGCGGCATGGATACATCGTACTGCCGAATCAAACGCTGCCTGGCTTTGCGAGCGATCTCGAAAAAATTGTACGCAGAGACATTGAAGATGCAAGTCTCTCCATTCACCTGATCGGAAGTGCATACGGTGAAATTCCGGATGGTGCGGATCGCTCGATTGTTGATCTGCAAAACAAGTTTGCCGCAGAGAAAAGTCAGAAGGTTGGAAAAGATCAGTTCTCACGCCTCATTTGGATCTCTCCCACCCTCAACAACGCAAGCGAACGTCAGAAGGCATTCATCGATAACATCAAGCGCGATACCGATGCCCAGGAAGGCGCTGAAATTTTACAGACACCACTGGAAGATTTCAAGAATATTGTTCGGGAAGAACTTCTCGATACGCACGAAAAACGTGTATTGGAAGACACCGGTGGCAAATCGATTTACCTGGTACACGACCGCGTGGATCACAACGATGTGAAACCACTGATTGAAGCGATTCAAAAAGCAGGTTACAACGTATTGATTCCTGAATTTGAAGGTGAACTGCTCGACTTGCGTCAGAAGCATATTGAGAACCTCAGAAACTTCGATGCAGCGATCATCTACAAAGGCAAAGTGAACGATCAGTGGGTACGCATGAAAGTGCTCGACCTGTTGAAAGCTCCCGGCTTTGGAAGAAAAAAACCAATCAAAGGAAAGGCGGTATTCACCACACCCGGTGCAGCCATTAACCTCGATGCATTTAAAAATCAGAACGTACGGATCGTGGAAAGCGATCTCCGCGATTCAGAAAAATCGATTAAGTCTTTATTAGCAGAATTTAACGCGTAACATTATGGCACAGCAAGTTGACGAAAAGGTATCGACCTTAAACCCCTTCCCCGGGTTACGTCCGTTTAAAATTGAAGAGAGCCACTTGTTCTTCGGGCGCGAAGGACAAAGCGATGAGGTTCTTCTCAAGCTTTCGAAAAGCCGGTTCGTAGGTGTTATCGGACCCAGCGGTAGCGGTAAATCTTCATTCATTTATTGCGGCGTACTGCCGATTCTGTACGGTGGCTTCCTCACCGATGCGAGTCCTAACTGGGAGGTTGTAGTAACCCGCCCCGGTGCAGGGCCGATCGACAACCTGGCGGAGTCGTTGTTGAAAAACAACAAAGAATACCTGGATGCCGATCCGGAAGAGAAAAAAATCAAACGCACCATCTTCTCGACTTTGTTGCGAAGCAGTTCCTTAGGGCTGGTGGAAGCTGTGGAGCAATCACGCAGATCAGGCGATGTAAACTACCTGATCCTGGTCGACCAGTTTGAGGAATTGTTCCGCTTTAAAGACAGCACCGATCCAAACTCCGTTAACGAGACGCTGGCCTTCGTTAACCTGCTGATCGAAGCAATCAATTATCCTGACTCTCCGATTTATGTAGCAATCACCATGCGTTCCGATTTTATCGGAGATTGCGCACAGTTCCCCGAACTAACCCGAAAGATTAACGATAGCCACTACCTGATCCCGCAGTTGACGCGCGAACAAAAACGCAGAGCCATTGAAGGACCGGTGGCCGTAGGTGGAGCTAAAATTACCCCGCGTCTTGTGCAGCAGTTGTTAAACGACCTGGGTGACAACCCGGATCAGCTTCCAATTCTGCAGCACGCATTGATGCGTACCTGGAGCTACTGGTCGTTATACCGCGATTATGAAGAAGAGCAGGTTGACTTAAAGCACTACGAAGCGATCGGTACGATGGCGGAAGCGTTGTCGATGCACGCGAACGAAGCCTTCGATGAACTGACCGATGATCAGAAACGCATTTGCGAAATTCTGTTTAAAGCCATTACCGAGAAGCGCGGTGAGAACTTCGGTATCAGACGTCCGACACGTTTGAACGAGATTGCAGCGATTGCCGATTGCTCAGAAGAAGAGGTAACAGAGGTTATTGAAAAGTTCCGGGAGCCGGGCAGATCGTTGTTGACTCCAGCGTTCGGTACTCCGATTTCATCGAAATCAATGGTCGATATCTCGCACGAAAGTTTGATGCGTATCTGGGTACGCTTGAAGAACTGGGTTGACGATGAAGCAGAAGCCGTGCAGATGTATATCCGCCTGGCGGAAGCCGCCTCCATGTATCAGGTAGGCAAGGCCGGACTTTGGAGGCCACCGGATCTGCAATTGGCATTGAACTGGCAGGCGAAACACAAGCCCACGTTGGTTTGGGGTCAACGATACCATCCTGCATTCGAACGTACGCTGGTGTTCCTCGAATATTCGAAGAAAGAATTCGAAACCGAGCAGCGCATCAAGGAACTCGAGCAGAAGCGCAAGCTTCAGCGCGCGAGAAGAACTGCGCTCGTACTTGCTACCGCAACAATCATTTCCATTCTCTTTCTGATTTACGCGTTCGTGCAGAAACTCGAAGCGGACAGGAACTTTAAGCTTGCTGAAGAAAGGCGAGTTGAATCTGATAAGCTGCGCGTAGAAGCTGATAAGCAAAGAATTGCTGCCGTTGCAGCTAAAGAGGAAGCCGACAGACAAAGAATTGCTGCCGTGGCAGCAAAGGAAGAGGCTGACCGCCAGAAGCAATTGGCGATTTTGAGTGAGGCAGAAGCCAAGAAGCAGGAGGCTGAAGCGCTTAAGCAAAAAGGTTTTGCTGAACAAAACGCGAAAATTGCAAAATCGAATGAGTTGCAGGCCAAGGAAAACGAAAGGCAGGCTAACATCGCTCGGGCGGACGCTACACGAAGAAGCTACCTGTCACAGGCAAAGGCGATGGCGCTTAAGTCGAAAGAGTTAAGCAGTGAACCTGAGTTACAATCGCTGCTGGCACAACAGGCTTATCAGTTCAACACCAAGTATGAAGGTGAAGAGTATGATGATGATATCTACAACGGGCTGCTGGCCGCACTGCGAACGCGCGACCATGGGCTTACGAAGAGTCTCATCGGTCATGAGCTGGGCGCAGCACGCGCGTTGATCACCCTTGCGAAGGATGATAACATCTACTCCGGTGGCAGCGATGGCAAAATCATTAAGTGGAAACACGTTAATGGTCAATGGCCGGCTGAAGTGCTGGTGGATAAACTCGGCAATCCGAACTACCAGGTGTATTCCATGGACGTAAATCCGTCAGAAACGGTTTTGGTTGCTGCCGGATTATACACACCGGATGAACAAAATAACTTCATCAATGTGTACGACCTGAAAAATGTATCAACTCCGAAGAAAGTGTACGGTTTCACGAATTCCATTGAAAACGTTCACTTCACACCGGATGGAAAAGGTGTATACGTTCGTGACAATGCCGGTCGCAGCATTAAATATTCCGATCTGAATACGGCTAAGGAGGTTATCAAACCGCCTGTTAAGATCAACTCGATAGACTTAAGTTACGATGGCAGGAAGCTGGCTGGCGCAGGCGAAGATGGTATCCTCTACATTTGGGATATTACGAACAACTATGCGGTTACTCAGATCAACCTGAGAACCCGGGCCAATACCCACCTCACTGCCGTTGCATGGCATCCAAAAGCCGAACAGTTAATTACTGGTGATACAGATGGCTTGTTGCGCATCGTAAGCACGGTGAGCAACACGGTTATTAAAAATTTACCTGGTCACGAAGGGCCTATTGAACAGATTAAGTATAACCATGGTGCGAGTTTCTTCGCTTCCGCGAGTAAAGACAAAAGCGTAAGGCTTTGGAATTTACTCAAGCTCAACGTTCAACCCATACAACTCAAAGGTCATGGCGACTGGGTGTGGGCTATCGCATTTACTCCGAACGATGAACAACTCATGGTCGGTTTACAAAGTGCACGACAGGTTATCAAACGAAGCGCTACGGAGGATAGAATCTTTACCGCAAACGAGGAAAGTATCTGGGCGTATCCGACAAAAATCAACACCATGGCAAACATTCTGTGCGCTGAGTTTATCAAACGGAACATGACCGATGAAGAGTGGATAACGCACGTTGGAAAACTTGACGAAATGCCGAAGGAAAAAACATGTTCTAATATTAAATGATCCGGTCGATGAAAAGACTTTTAGCCATAGCCCTATTTGTTACTATTTCAGTCAGCAGTTTAGCGCAAACCACGCCCACGCCTGCGCAAACATTGCGCCTGGCCCGGGCAACATACGAGCAGGGGAGGTTGCATGAAATTCCTGCGCAGCTCAGCGATGACGTTATTTCAAAAATGACCATCAAGCAAGATAAGGTGGAGGCGTACAAAATTCTTTGTTTGAGCTACATCTACCTGGAAGAACCCGAGAAAGCAGATGAGGCTATGCTCAACATTCTTCGTACGGACCCTTACTTCGAAATCAATGAGGCGGTTGATCCTGCCGAATTTGTAGCGTTGTATGGTACGTTTAGAACGCTACCCATTTTCCGGATTGGTGGAAAACTGGGGGTTGATGCCGCAAGACCAAATGTTAAGGAAAATGTAACAGCAGGGGATCTGTCGGGCGAGAGCAAGTACCGGCCTATGATCGGAATCAACTTCGGATTGTTCGGTGACATTCCGCTGAGTGAGCGACTGAATCTCCACGGAGAAGTACTGTATAGTCAAAAGCGATTTGGTCTCAATCAGGTGTTCACTCGTTTTTCAGAAGACGGCAACCCGGATGTAAGTTTTAAAAACGAAACCGATGCGATCGAATCACAAACATGGCTGAGTGTTCCGCTGGCCGTTCAGTATAAGCCATTTAAGAACAACTCGAAGTTTAACGAAAAGTTTAATCCGTATGTATCGGGGGGCGTAGCCATAGACTACCTGTTGTCGGCCAAAATCACGGGTGAACAGGTTCGGGACGAACAAAGCTCTGTCCAGGAAAAGTCATTTGATTTTAAGGTTTCCCGCAGTTCAATCAACCTCAGTTTGATGGCGGCGGTTGGTATTAAATTACGCGTTGGTGGAGGTTACATTGTGTCGGAAATCAGGTATCTACACGGGCTTACAAAGATTAGTTCAAAGGAGTCCGCATATAAAAATCAGGAGATCACCTGGGAATTGAATTATGCAGATCCTGTCTTTAAAGTTTCTTCTCTCGGAATCTCAGCAGGCTACATTCAGAATATTTTCAATCCTAAAAAACTCAAGCGCAAAAAATGAGAAAGATTTTACTTCCGCTTTTTTTACTCAGTGCCATGATTGGTTGTTCAAATCTTGAAGATGCAGACCCTTCTAACCGGAAAACTTTCATTAAGTTTTTCAATGGAGCTTACACCCTTTCTGCAACCTCAGTAGAGAGCATTCCGGGCGGTTACGTAATTCTGGGGAATATGCAGGTGAACGACACCCTTATAGTTACGGTTGTGATCGTAACAGACGAGAACGGTAATCAGGTTGGGGAGCCACATCGCTTTCCAGGCGGCAGTGGAAAAGCTATAAAGCCCATTATTTCCGGAGCCGGAGTTGTGGATGGTTACGTGATTGTAGGCGACAGTATTAAAATTGATCCACTGGCAGAGCAGGCCGCTAATACGGAGATCGCCTCAATGCGGGTACTCCATTTGAACGCTAATCTTGATTATCCAGCAATGAACACTTATTTTCGATCGGACAACAGTGACATCAGCCCAGAGCATCCAGTCAAACAGGATTTTTTCGGACAAGCGCTCACTATCACAAGTGACGGAAAGGTTTTCGTATTAGGAGGATTTAAAGAAGGAATTGTTGGCCAGCAAGCAGCCCCTCAAAAAACTTTCCTAATGCAGCTTAACAATCAGGTCAGTCCTGTTTGGTCAATTGACTATGATCTATATGGGCGCACATACCAAAATGCAAAAAGCCTTATATACGCGAATGTAAATGGAAATGGGAAAATCGTCTGGTCTGCAGCTCTTGCTGTCGACCAAGGAGGGTTCAATAAATCCTATATTAGCATTCCTGTGGCTGCAGAACAATCTACATTTATGAGTTTCGACTTGCTCGGTGAAAATACCGATCAGCTATTTTTACCCGGCGACATAACAGCCACAGCAAAAGATCCTGCGTTCGGATTTGGCGTGACTGGACGCTACAGTATTGAGACAAATGGCTCTAAGAGCAATTTATTTTTCGTTCATGTAAACGGATCCGGAGAAATTGAAGAAGAAACGCTATTGTTTTTTGACGGACGTAGCGGAATTATCCCGCTTGAGAATGAAAACGAATCGATAGTACAAGATGGTGGTGAAACGATTACGTCGACCAAAGATGGTGGCTATGTAATAGCGGGATATACCGAATTGTCGTCCGGTAACGGTAAAGATTTATGGTTGATCAAGTTAGACGGATCTTTTCACCCGGAGTGGCAGAAGACGATGGGCGGTTCCGGTGATCAGGTGCCATGTGCTATTCGTGAATTATCTTCCGGTGAGCTTTTAATTTGCGGAACGAATACCGTTGGCGGCTTCTCGTCAATCTTCTTAGTTAAAACTGACAATAAAGGTGAGATAGCCAAGTAGGCTATTGTCACTTATTACTTTATAACCACTATTTGAAATCACTATTCGTTATGAATAAACGTGTACTTCACCTATTCTCATTTTTATTTTTACTGTCGACCACCGCGTTCTCCCAGGCAGTCACCATGGCTACTGCAACCGGGGGACTTTCTGGCGCAGCACAAATCTCCGGCACAAACGACATCGCCATTCTGGGCGTACAACTGACGAAGGCAGGCGGAGGTGGCAATACCGTAACAACCATCACTGTGGCGATGACTCCGACACCGGTGGGTAAATTCACCAATGCACGGCTATACGAATCAGCCGATGCAACGTTCAGCGGTGTTGGTGTCGAAACTCCGGTTACTACAGGAACAATATCTGCTACCGACATTTCTTTCACAGGCGCACCGCTATCGAACTTCGATGGTGCGACAGCAGCTGCTGACGATGAGTACTTCTTCATTGTAGTAGACGTTGCTCCCGCTGCGAGCGGTTCAACAACTCCATCGCTTGCAAGTACGGGCGTAATCGTGTCAACCGGTACTACTACCGGTACAACCATTACCGGCTCAACCTATACGTTAACACCTCCTCAAACCACCATTGCTAACCTGTCGACCGGCCTCGCGGCCTCTCCTCTTCAGGCGGGCGCAACAGCTCAGGGCGTGTTCGGATTTTCACTAACGTCAAATGGAACACAAACTCTTTCGACACTCAATATTTCAACTGGCAACTCAAGTGTCGGAAAGTGGTCATCGTTGTCGTTGATTACATCTACCGACAACAGCTTTGCAACTACCGGCGATAACTCTGCACCCATTGGCGGACTTACCTTTAACGCCACAGCAACAGAAATACAAATCACTGGCTTGTCGCAAAGCATAACAACCTCCGGAACAAATTTCTTTTTAGTGGCTGATGTAAATGCTGCCGTGAATGGAAGCACTACTGCCGTAACACCTTCGTTAGGCTCGGCAAATGCAACCGCTACCACGGGTACGTTTACCGGAACGGCAACCGGAACGACTTATTCTTTTGCACCGTTGTTAACCATCGCTAACCTTACCACAGGGTTGGCCTCTTCTCCCCTCACGGCGGGCGCAACGAATCAGGGCGTTTTCGGGTTTTCGCTCACATCCAGCGGAAGCCAAACGGTAACCGTTTTAAACGTTCACCTTAGCAGCACACCGGCATCGAAATGGACCAACTACAGGTTAATTACATCAACTGATGCGAACTATGCAACGCCAGGAGATAATTCCGCCGCCATTGGCGGACTTACCTTTACACCTTCGGCAAGTCAGGTTGCGATTACCGGCTTAAGCCAGGTCATAACTTCAGGTACTAACTACTTTCTGGTGGTTGATGTTGATCCGGCCGTTACCGGAGCTACCCCTGCGATTCAGCCTTCGCTTGCGGCAGCCGATGTTACCATCACAACAGGAGGTGGAATAGCAAACGGAACTGCTACCGGAACATCCTATAGCTTCGGCCCGCTGCTAACCATTGCTAACCTTTCTACCGGACTTGCTGCGTCACCTTTGACAGCCGGAAGTACCAATCAGGGAGTGTTTGGATTTTCGCTTACCTCGGGTGGAAGTCAAACCGTTACAGTCATTAACATTCAATTGAGCAATCCGCCAGCATCTAAGTGGACTAACTATCGCTTAGTTACCTCCACGGACGCGAGCTACGCGACTTCCGGAGATAACTCAGCTCCTATTGGGGGTCTTACCTTTACTCCATCAGCAAACCAGGTTGCTATAACAGGCTTAAGCCAGGTCATAACTTCAGGTACTAACTACTTTCTGGTGGTTGACGTTGATCCTTCCGTAAATGGCGGAACAATGGCCATACAACCGTCTCTCGGGGCTGCCAACGTGACGATAACTACAGGTGGCGGAGGAGCAACTGGAACTGCCACTGGCACCTCTTATAGCTTTAGTCCATTACTGACCATTGCGAACCTTTCAACCGGTCTGGCGAGTTCGCCTTTGATCGCAGGCACCTCCAATCAAGGTGTTTTCGGGTTCTCCCTTACATCGAGTGGCAGTCAGACAGTTTCTGTGATTAACGTCCAACTCAGCAGCACCCCTTCGTCAAAATGGAGCAATTATAGATTAATAACATCCACTGATCCAAGTTATGCAACTGCCGGTGACAACTCTGCGCCCATTGGGGGACTTACGTTTACACCATCGGCAAGTCAGGTTGCTATTACGGGCTTAAGCCAGGTTATCACTTCGGGAACAAACTACTTCCTCGTGGTTGACGTTGATCCGGCCGTTACCGGGGCCACAACGGCGGTTCAGCCGTCATTAGGCGCTGCAAATGTTACCGTGTCTACGGGCGGAAGTACAGGAACAGCTAGCGGTACAAGTTACAGTTTCATTGCGGCCACGGCCACGTTCGCGCAGCTCAATACTGGAATTGCTTCTTCACCTTTATTTGCCGGAACTACCAATCAGGCAGTTATTGGATTTTCCGCAAGTTCAAACGGATCTCAAACATTCACCGTATTGAATATACAAACGAGCAGTACTTCTGTCTCCAAATGGGGTTCATACTCACTCGTTCGGTCAACTGATAACAGTTTCACCACTGCGGGGGACAATACAACTATCGGGAGCCTCACGTTTACACCTTCGGCAACTCAAATTGCAATCACAGGGTTAAATGAAACCCTCAACGGAACTACAAAAAACTATTTTTTGGTTGCAACGGTAGATCCGGGTGTAACGCTAACTACGGTAGCTATTCAACCTTCTTTTACACAAGCCAATGTCACTGTAACGGGTAGCGTGGCAACCGTAGGTGGGTTGCCAATTAACGGGATAAATTACACATTTAACAGCTCACAGAATTCTGATATAATTCTCAACGGTAGTGTAACAACACTTATTCCGTACCGGACGCGACAATTTGGCTCGATTGACAACACCGATCTTGGCAAAAGCACACGCCTGGCAAGTTTTCAATTACGCGATGGAGCGGGAACTGACTTGGACAATAAAACTACTAACCTTACTTCATTGACAATTTCAGTGACACACCCGGAATATATCAGGCAGATTTCCCTTTTCGATGATGACACTGACACGGAGATCGCTGGAACAGAACAAACAGGTACAAATCAAACTTCCATTACTTTTACACCCTCCTCGCCCGTGTCCACGGCCAGTGATAATGGTGTCCGTAACCTGATGGTCAGAGCAACCTTTATGGATGTTGTAACCGATAATGATCAAATCGTGATTACCATCACAGGAGCAACAGCCAATACCAGTGGCTCGGGATTCTCTCCCATTGGCGGATGGGCTTCGACAGCTACCGCTCCTGGGAACAACTTAATTGACGTTGTTGCTACCAAATTGGTATTCAATCCCGCACTACCCACCACAGTATTAATAAATCAGAATTTTCAAGTAATCGTGAAAGCGGTTGACGGATTAAACAATCTCGATGTCGATCAAAATGATCAGTTTTCACTTTCAGAGAACGGCCCGGGAACGCTGACGTCATTTGGAGGAACAACGCTGACGCCATTTTTGTCAGCAGGAACCTTTACATGGAACGATTTACGGTTAAATCTTTCAGGCAGTTACCCTTTCATTGCATCGGATGACGCGTATGATGACGATATGGGAGGTGACGCGACCGGAAACATCACAATCAACAGCCCTGCGTGTGATATAGACAGTCCTCCGGATCCGGTATTTTGTTTTGGTAACCCGTCTTCAGCTACGGCATTAGGCAATATCGTGATCACAGAAACCGACCCCGCTGGCATTTCTGGAGCCAACGGGGCGTATACTTTTTCATTAGCTCTCCCGGCAGGATTTGTTTTCGATCAAAGCGTTACAACCGGTGTGTCGCTTTCCGGAACTGACCTGAACACTCCTTCCGGCTATACTTATCCAGGGGCAAACGTGGTCCAATTTAGTTTTAATTTAGCAGGCACAGCCGATGTTAATTCGATCACAATTGGCGGTTTAAAAATTTATGCGCCGCATCCACAAGTTGACAACCCAACTGGGATAATCTCAATGCCCATAACACGTTTGGGTGGAAGCGCATCAATAGCTGGCATAACAGCAGGTACGACCTTAACAACAATAAGTGCAACTCAGCAGAATACAGCTGTAACATTTACGGTCGATGAGTTAACCGGGAACCCCGAGGTGGACCCGAATACTACAACGTTTAACGTAAGTAGCGCTCCGGTTAAGTTAATTTCAAGCATACCTGCAGGTTCCGTTTTCACAGGCAATGGAGTTACTTCTAATCCTGAATATCGCTTCAATCCTAGTTCTTTGTCATCCGGCACATATCCTGTGACGTTGATTCAAACGGCAGGAAACGGATGTCAATCGTACTTTATTCAAAACTTTGAAGTGATTATCTCTGGAATTGTGGGGCTAAATTCATCATACTGTAGTAACGACTTGGCCGCAACCGGGTTAAGTGTTAACCAGTCTTATATCAATCAGATTATGCAGTATTCGGTTGATCCAACAGGATGGCTTTTGGATGGGTTTGTATACTACGATCACAATAACCCTATTGAGCGGTGGCAAAACATCACCCCCGTTAATAACACGTTTGATCCAAGAGCAACTGCTTATGCAGACGAATTAGCTTACTGGGGAGGTGAACTCCCAATCGGATTCTCGGTATACAATCCAACTGCAGGCGTGCCGCAGGGGTCTAACTATGTGGTCACCTATCAGTGGGTTCGGGTGAACCCCGCGCCTACTGTCTCTCTTATTTTATCGAAGACAAAGTTCTGCATGGGTGACGCAACAATAGATCTCATCGGCGTTCCCGCTAATTCTGATAATATTTTAGTTGACTACTTTAGAATTGATGGTGCGGTTGACTCGCGATTAACTCAGGTGGGCACGAGTCCTAAAATTTGGAAGTTTAACCCGGGAAGCACGGGAACCTCCGGACCGGTAGGATCTTTTGATATCACCTACAGTTATCTGGATCCTGCAACTTCATGCCGGGGCACGTCAACTCCGGTTACCATTTCGGTTAATGAGGTGGTTCCAAACATTACCTTTCCGAATAACGTGTGCGCAGGCGATCCGGTAGTGATAACTAATGCGAGCACTGTGCGCGCTCCAATGACATCAATTATAACTGCAGGTTGGGATTTTGGTGATCAGGTCATATTACCCCCAGGAACGTATGCCTCCAGCGTTCCAGTAGGAGCAGCGGAGAGAACAGCTGGCACATATCAGAATCCGAGCCATTTATATCAAAACAACGGTACCTTTCAAATTAGGCCAGTGTTCGAAACGAGTGATGGATGTATTTATCAGGGCCCTTCTCAGCCAGTTACAATCAATGCGCTACCGAATGCTAATTTCACCTGGACAAACGCCTGTCTTGGTTCACCAACCGCGTTCAGCGCCTCACAAAATCTTCCTGACGCTCAGATCCAGTCTTGGAACTGGAATTTTGGAATCGGGGGGGCACTTACAGGTACAGGTAGCCCGGTAGGTAAGACAACATCGTTTACTTATTCCGGAGTAGGAAAAGATACCGTGCGCCTGATTGTTATAACAAATACGCTTTGCAAGGATACGGTCTACAAACCTGTGTTTATAGTTCCAACCTACTCCCCTATTTCCGGCACAGGGGCATATTCAGAAGGTTTTGCTTCCAGTGGTGGCTGGATCTCGGGCGGACGCAATTCATCTTGGCAATTAGGAATTCCGAGCGGATCAACAATAAATCCCTTACCCCTTGGCGGCAACGCATGGGATACAAATCCCGCGGGCCAAAACAATGCTCAGGAGAATTCCTGGGTAATGAGTGGATGCTTCGATTTTTCGGGTAGTGCGAAACCGGTATTTTCATTCGACACTTGGTCCGACAATCAATACGGTTCAGACGGTGCTGTAATTCAGTACAATACAACCGGCAATATCGAAGAATTAGTATCTCCTGCTAATCCCGATGGTGATTGGGTAACCTTGGGAGTTGTTGGACAGGGTATCAATTGGTATGATGATCAGGGTATATTAAGCAATCCGGGAAATCAAACTTCAACCAGTGCGGGATGGACGGGAAAAGATGGTGGCTGGAAGACGTCAACATTCAAGTTGGACCCGCTGATCGGTCAAACGAAAGTTCTCTTCCGGGTTGCTTTTTCAAGTACACAACCACGCGGAGACGGGTTTGCGTTCGACAACGTATTTGTTGGGGAAAGAAGCAGAGTGGTTCTCCTTGAAAATTTCACCAATGCAACGATGACCCCACAAAGTGGTAGTCATAACTCCACAAATTATGAAAGCTTGGGAACAGCTGGTGAAATCGTCAAAATCCAATACCATACAGGGTTTCCTACGCCAGATCCTGTAAATGAACTGAATACGCAAATGCATAATGCACGTGCTGCATTTTATGGTATCACACAAGCTCCAACGATTCGTATTGATGGGAGTTTTAAACAAACAGACATATCAAATTGGCGCGATAATGTTTATGACGAACGGGTATTAACACCTTCTCAGATTCAGCTTTCAGTAACAGCCACCAAGGTTGATAATGTTGTGGAAATCAAGTCGACTATCAAGAATACGACCTCTCAGCCACTATCGCTTTCGGGTCTAAATCTGTTTACCACGATCGTTGAAAAAAGCATAAACTCACCAGAGTTGCTCGCAACAAGCGGAAGTACAGAGTTCGTTTTTGTAGCCAAACAAATGCTGCCTTCTCCCGCAGGAATAATCCTGGATGCCACCATTGACCCGGGTGGCACGTACGTTGTACCAACCGTAATTTGGCAACGGCGCGATGGCGATGCCATTGTCGTTTTTGTTCAAGATATTAGCGGAAGTGATAAAAATGTTCATCAGGCTGCATTTTTAGATGCGGCAGTGTCTCCGGACGTGGTTACCAGCACGGAAGATCCGGAATATGTGAAGAACATTCACGTATATCCTAACCCGGCCAATCAACTGGTGAACATTGAATTGCCGGCAGCGGCCGCTAAGCCTACCCCGGTTGTCCTGATCGATGCATTCGGAAAAACAGTGTATCAGTCGGAGTTCAGGATGGGAGAAAAAACGAAAGCCGTTTCAACCGAAACAATGGCCGACGGTGTTTATATGCTCCAACTCACAACCCCTGGCGGAAGCAAGGCGGTGCGAAAAGTGATGGTTAAGCACTAGCGAACCAGCTAAAACGAATTAATAACGTAAAGCCGCCTCCGGGCGGCTTTTTTAATGCCTGCCCATTCCCCGCCCAACCCTGAAAAAAAGGCTTCCAAAAAACTATATACTTAAAAATCAGGCACTTAAAAGCAGGCCCGAGGTTGCAGGAATTCGTTACTTATCCTATTTTTAAAACCCGAAACAACCCTTTAACAACCACCGCGCCTGCATGGAAATCTTTCTCAAACCTGAAACCTGGCTCGCGCTTCTTACCCTTACATTTTTCGAAGTAGTCCTGGGAATCGACAACGTGATTTTCATTTCCATCGTTTCCAACAAGCTACCCGTGGAAATGCGCGCCCGAACCCGCAACATCGGCCTAAGCCTGGCGATGATCGTCAGAATCCTGCTGCTGCTCGGCATCACCTGGGTAATCACGTTTACAGAGCCTTTATTCTCACTTTCCGACATCATTTCTTCGGCAGCCGTAAACTGGATCGGTATACCCGATCATGAATTCAGCGGCCGCGACCTGATCCTGATGTTCGGAGGTATGTTCCTGATCGCGAAAAGCACGCGCGAGATCGGCCACGAAATGGAAGGGGACGAAGAAATTGAAACAGCAACCGTTGTAAAACCCAACGTCACCGGAATCATTATTCAAATTATCTTCCTCGACATCATTTTCTCATTTGACTCGATCCTTACCGCAGTCGGGCTAACCGATAAAGTACTCATCATGATTGTTGCCGTTGTCATTTCCATCGGTATCATGATGCTGTTCTCCGGAAGAATCAGCGACTTCATTCACAAACATCCATCGATGGAAGTGCTCGCCCTCGGGTTCCTGATTTTGATCGGCTTCATGCTCTTCCTGGAAGGTCTCGATTACGACATCCCGAAAGGGTACATGTACTTCGCTGTGGCATTTTCACTGCTGATTGAATTTGTGAACATCCGTGTACGCGGAAGCAGTAAAAAGAAAAAGAAACCACAACCCACAGAAGACGAAATTCATGTCTGACGAAAACTTACGGTACCCGGTTGGAAAATTTCAGCCAAAAGAATCGTATACCTCTGCCGAAATCGATCAGCTCATCGCTGCCATTGAAGCCGCTCCTGAAAAACTGAGTCAGGCATTTCAAACGCTAACGCCTAAACAACTGGACACCCCCTACCGGGAAGGCGGCTGGACGGCCCGTCAGGTTTTGCATCACCTCGCGGATAGTCACATGCACGCCTACATCCGTTTCAAATGGACCCTCACCGAAAACAGCCCGACGATCAAAGCCTATAATGAAAAACTTTGGGCCGAGACGTATGAAATCGCACAAGACCCTGCCCTGTCAGTCAATCTGCTCAAGGCACTGCACGCCAAGTGGGTCACCTTGCTCCGGGCATTAAAACCATCTGATCTGGAGAAATACTTTGTTCATCCGGAAAGCGGCAGGCAAATCCGGCTCGACCGGCTGATGGCGACCTATGCCTGGCATGGCGAACACCACCTGGGGCACCTTAAGATAATCTTAGATTCTAAATCTTAGATTTTAGCTTGGTGGATAGTTCAAGAAGAATCCGATGAATCGTGTACGTTCCTGAATCGATCTCAGAACCGGAGCCCGCGCAGGAAGTAACGTTAGGGCGTTAATGAAAGAAGGAAACAAAATCTTAGCCATTAGTGTTGCTTCAATAAACACGTCAAGTAAGCGAAAGGCACAATCTGATATTTTAAAATCTACGATCTAAAATTGAGCTATCAGCCTCCATTCTTTCTTTTTAACGCACACCTCGAAACGATTTTCCCTTCGCAGTTCCGGAAGGTGAACTTGCCGCCCTATCAGCGCGAACGCATCAACACTCCGGATCATGATTTCCTGGATTTAGACTGGCTGAAGCGAGGCTCAAAAAAACTCACGATTGTGTCGCATGGCCTCGAGGGTGACACCACCCGGCCGTACATCAAGGGTATGGCGAAGGCCCTTTACGAAAACAACTACGATACGCTCACCTGGAACTACCGGGGATGCAGCGGTGAAATGAATCATGCACTTCGTTTCTATCACAGCGGAGCCACCGATGATCTCGCCACCGTGATCGATCACGCAATAACGCAATCTTATACAGAAATAAATTTGATCGGGTTTAGCTTGGGCGGGAATCTGACGCTCAAATATTTGGGCGAAAATCGGTCGCGCCCGGACGTGCTTCGCAAAGCAGTTGCCTTCTCGGTACCGTTAGATTTACACACGAGTTGCCTGAAAATCTCTGAGCCGTCAAACTGGATTTATTCCCAACGGTTTCTGCGCAGCCTGCGAAAAAAAGTGCTTGAAAAGTCCAGAGTCATTAAAGATCTGGATGCCTCCAACCTGCAAAACGTTAAAACACTGCAGGAATTTGATAACATCTTCACCGGACCGATTCATGGTTTTCGTGACGCGCTGGACTACTACACCCAATCGAGTTCGCTTCGGGTAGTGAACAACATCACAACGCCTACGCTGATTGTAAATGCCAAGAATGATCCGTTCCTGAGCGAGCAATGCTATCCGGAAGCGCTGCTTGAAAACCATCCGTTCGTTACGTTCGAAAGCCCGGAGCGCGGTGGCCACGTGGGCTTCACGCAATTCAGCAAAAATGGGCTATATTGGTCAGAAGAGCGCGCGCTCGAATTTCTAAGTCGCTAAAAAATGGTCGACCGGTACAGTCTTACAATTTCACCACACACACTGGCTGAACGATTTTCCGTTGAAGTTCCGGAGCATTATAAGCCACGCTACAATGCTGCGCCAACACAGTTGCTCCCGGTGATCACAAGTTCTGCTTCGGTGGGTATTTCATGGTTCTACTGGGGCCGGCCACCGCATTTTGCCAAGAGCAAAAACCTCGCAGAGAAAATTATCAACCTTTCGGCCGAAACCCTGGTCGAGCGGCCCGTACTGAAAAAAATGCTGATGCAGAACCGGTGTATCATCCCTGCGGATGGATTTTATACCTGGAAAAAATTAGGAAAGAAAACAGCCGTTCCCCACCGGGTTACGGAATCATCGCATAAACCTTTTTCTTTTGCCGGACTCTGGGAGGAATTTGAGGATGAAGACGGATCAATGGTCCATACATTCACGATTATCACGATTCATTCGAATGAGCTGATCTTACCCTTTCACGAAAAGATGCCGGTAATTTTCGATAACGTGCAGGAGCGCATCTGGCTTAACCCGAACAGCACAGAGGTCGAACTGGGTAACATTCTCAAAGCGTATCCGGCTAATAAGCTCGGCATCTACACGGTTTCATCGCTGATTAACAATCCTGAGAAGGATCACCCTTCGTTAATCCTGCCTGCCCCGGCAAGCGATCAGCATGGAAATCTCACGCTATTCGACTAGCGTTTAGAAGCCATCGTCTTTCTCCTCCTCTTTTTTAGCAGGATCAGCTTCCTTCTTCTTAGGTTCCGCTTTATCCTTTTTCAGGAATGAGAAAATACCTTTCTTCTTTTTGGCTTCCGGTTTAGGCTGCTGATTCGATGGCGCCACTACGGCCGTAGAATCTTTCTGCTTTCCGTCAAATTCATCATACCCGTAGTCTTCCTGCGGAGCCTGAATCGTTTCGGTTGTATCCTGAGCGGCAGCTGCGTTCGCTTTATCTTTCTTCTTATTAAACAGTTTCGAGAAGAATCCGCGTATTCCTTTTTTCTTTTTCTGCTCTTTAGCGCTGTCCTTCTTCGCTTCGTCAGCTTTCTCTTTGGCGATCTTAACATCGGGCAGCAACAGAATATCGCGCAGATACCACATGTAGTTATCCTGTTCGGTATTGAAACCGATCGTGTCGACATAGTACTTGCGCTGCATCGGGTTGTACTTCAGCACGCGCACTTCTTTGTCTTTCGAAATCATGTATACGCTGTCCGTGGCGCCCAACGTATCTATGCGGATCACCGCAGTACTGTCATTTACGTTTGGATCTACCGACTCAATGTTCATTTCGGCATCCATGCCATCGTCTTTCAATGAATCGGGCACAACCGGTTTAACCGGCTTCATGGCGATCGTTTGCAGGCTCCGGTTCTTTTTTCGATAAGGCACCGCTTCGCCAATCAGGTATTTATTCTTGTTTGCAGCGTAAATCTTAGGGGTAGAATCTTCCTGGAAGTATGAGAACTTCTTCCGCAGTGCCTCCTTATCGTAAATGTATGCGCTCTGATATGCAGGGCATATCACCTTCTCGGTACAGGAGACCAGAAGTGCGCAATAGACCAGTACGACAAGCAGTGCGCGGGTCATGAACAGGGTAATTCAAGCAAAAATAGTGATTTTCGCCAGAAGTAATCCGAAAAAAAGTACAGATGTAATCCCTTGACAGTCAATTTTTTGAAATCATTCAGTTGATGTAAATCTTTGAGTAAAAACCGTTAAAATCGGTCAGTATCCAAAGAAATAACGTTTCAGAATGATGATCAGGCATACCAGGAACATCAAAATCGCAATTTTATTAATGATGTGCATGGCCTTCAAATTGAAGTTTTTGGGCCGATTAGGGTCTTTTCCACGGAAAAAATAGCCCCCAACCTCTCCCAGGCTAAAAAACTCCAGAAACCAATTTTTCTTCTTTTCCTGCTGTTCCATACGCTAAAATTTTTCGATGAGTTCGGGGTCAATCCAGTTACCGTCTTCTTTGATCAGGCCAATAAGTTCGTCTACCGCTTGCTTGGAAGGTACGTTCTTCTTCACCACATCTTTATTGCGGTAGAGCGTTATCCGGCCCGGGCCGGAACCCACATAGCCGTAATCTGCATCTGCCATTTCGCCCGGACCATTTACGATACATCCCATAATCCCGATCTTCACACCTTTCAAATGATCGGTGCGTTTACGGATCATAGCTGTTGTTTCCTGCAAATCAAATAACGTGCGGCCACACGATGGGCATGAAATATATTCTGTCTTCGACATGCGGTTGCGCGTAGCCTGAAGAATTCCGAACGCTGTTTTATTACAAATGTCAGTCCAGCGTAACGCATCTTCTTTGGGCAACACTTCGCTGATGCCAAGTATAATCCCGTCTCCGAATCCATCGATGTACAAGCCACCAATATCTGTTGCCGCGTAAATACGCAACGTATCTTCATCCGTTACCGGATAGGTACGGAAAATCAACACCGGTATATTAATCTGCTTCTCAACCAATTCAAAAAAGATTCTGCGAAGTTCTGCCATCGCATGCGCGTTATCGGTTTCAATAACAGCAACTGCAGTGGCATCCTGACGCAGGGCTTCCAGTAATGCAGAATCCATTTCATCAATCGAGAACCGTACAAAATTTACCTGCGGGTGTTTTCTGTCTGCGATAAAATATTCAGCCTTCGTAAACAAGGGCAGCTTGTTTACATCATCTGTCAGTTTCCAGGTTTGATAATTGCGGATCTCTTTTAACCCGTTGGGCAACATAAACGGTATCGGCCTGTCGCCGGTGTACACATAGTCAGCGCCCTGGTCATTCATTCTCCATTTATCAGGTTCCGGAAGATAGAAATGACCGATGCTCCGAAGGTCTTTATAGTCCGTGATGTCGATCCGGCTGAGATCGGCAATCACCCGCGGAACGTGGTGTGTGCCCCCCAGGTTGGCAACTTCACGCGCAACTCTCCTTGTGTAAGCAAATGGATTGATAGGCGAACCATCCAATGGCTTGATCGGTTTGTGTGACACACGATTCGCATACCGGTCGACCATAATCTTCGCTACCGGGGCTTCAACTTCAGGCTCTTCCGTTAAAGAAACCCGAACCGTATCTCCTAGCCCGTCTTCCAGCAGTGTTCCGATGCCTACAGCCGATTTGATTCTTCCATCTTCACCATCACCCGCCTCGGTAACACCCAGGTGTAAGGGATAAGGCCTGAATTTTTCTTCTTCCAGTTTGTGTACCAGCAAGCGGTATGCTTGTACCATCACTTGCGGATTGCTGGCCTTCATCGACAGAACAATGTTGTGATAATCCAGATCCTGACAGATCCGCAAAAATTCGAGTGCCGATTCAACCATCCCAAGTGGTGTATCGCCATAGCGGCTCATAATACGATCCGACAGCGAACCATGGTTGGTTCCGATTCGCATCGCAGTTCCATGCTCTTGGCAAATCTTTACGAGTGGTGTGAATTTCTGACGGATACGTTCCAACTCTGCATTGTATGCATCATCGGTATACTCTATCGTCTCAAACCGTTTCTTATCGGCATAGTTGCCGGGATTGATGCGCACCTTTTCAACAATGCGCGCAGCCAGTTCGGCCGCATTCGGAGTGAAGTGGATATCTGCTACCAGCGGTACATTACATCCGCGGGCGCGGAGTTCTTTTTTGATGACTTCGAGATTCTGTGCCTCCTTTAAACTGGGAGCGGTAATGCGAACATATTCGCATCCGGAGGCCACCATCCGCAATACCTGTTCAACCGAACCCCGGGTATCCATCGTATCGATAGTTGTCATCGACTGAAGCCGGATCGGGTTATCTCCGCCAAGCGGAACGTCACCGATTTTTACTTCTACGGTCTTCCTGCGGCTGTATTGCGTCAGGCTGTTACAGTACGGCAAGGTGGTTGTTACTGCGTTCACGATCGAATATTTCTGCCAAGTTAACCCCTAAAACGGGCAAATTGTTCTGCCAATTTAAATATCGCCCAACTGCGGACGAATCAAAATTTCCTCCACCACGCTGCGCTTCGAGAGCGCCCAGGCCGCAAAAACGGTTTCCGCCACATCCTCAGCGCTCATAAACCGGTCGTCAGGCAGGTCAACCCCGTCCCAGCTCGCGGTTCGGGTGGCACCGGGTAAAATAGCCGTCACGCGAACTCCGGCCGTTTTCAATTCTTCGCGCAGGCATTTCGAAAATCCGAGGAGCGCAAATTTGGTAATCGCATACGAGCCTCCGTTTGCGTAAGGCTGAATGCTGGCGATCGAACACATGTTGAAAATATGGCCCGACTTGCGGGCCGTCATTTGACCGACCAAACCACGCGTCATGTGGTATGCGCTGAACAGGTTTGCATTCATCATGTCTTCCAGCACGCCTTCTTTTTCCGTGGCAATCGAACCGGGAACAAAATAGCCGGCATTGTTCACCAGCACGTCAACCGGTTGACCAATCTGTGTAACAAAATTCACGAACGAGTCGATCTGCTTGCGATCCGCCATGTCGGCTGATAACGTATACACCCTGGCGGCAGGATAGTGTTGTCCGAATTCACGTTTGAGTTTCTCAAGTTCGTCCGGTTTTCGGGCGCATATCGCCACGTCAAAATCCTCCCGGGCAAAACGCACGGCAATGGCACGGCCGATTCCTTTCGTGCCGCCTGTAACTACAATGAGCTTACGCATGGTATTCCTTTGAAATGTAAGATGACCAGCAGCCTGCGCTGTTCACGCATTTTTGGTATCTTTAGCAAGATAGTATATTTTGCCGGGGCGTCCCCATGAAGGATTTTGGTAAGTACTTTATTTTTCTTGGAAACCTGTTTGTAAACAGGGAATCTTTCCGCACTTACTACCGGCTCACGGTGGAAGAATGTGTGTTGATCGGCATCAATTCCATCATGCTCTTCGCACTCGTGTCAACGTTTATGGGTGCGGTTACAACCGTGCAAACAGCCTTCAACCTCGTTGCTCCGTACATCCCAAAGTATGTTATTTCGCAAGTTGTTCGTGAAATGGCGGTGCTGGAACTTGCTCCAACGATCATGGCCATTATTTATGCCGGAAAGGTAGGATCGAGCATGGCGGGTAATCTGGGCACCATGCGAATCACCGAACAGGTTGATGCACTCGAGGTGATGGGGATCAACTCCATTTCATACCTGGTGTTGCCAAAAGTTCTTGCATCCCTGCTGATGTATCCGTTGCTTGTCATCTTGTCGATCGTATGCGCGCTGGCGGGTGGTTATATCGTGGCATTCTTTGCCAGCTACATCACGCCCACCGACTATGTGTACGGCCTTCGATACGCATTCAATCCGTTTACGATTACGTTCGCGCTCACCAAGTCGGTTGTTTTTGCCTTTATTGTTTCGACTATCTCTTCGTTTAAAGGATACTACACAGAAGGCGGAGCACTTGAAGTAGGACAGTCAAGCACACAGGCAGTAACCACCAGCGTGATTGCCATCCTGATTGCAGATTATTTACTGGCTCAACTAATGCTGGCAGCATGATCGAACTGCAGAACATATCGAAGTCGTTCGGAGACCGGAAAATTCTGGATAACATCAGTGGCGTATTTCAGAAAGGAAAGCCTAACCTGATTATTGGAGCCAGCGGTACGGGAAAGAGTGTACTGTTGAAGTGCATTGTCGAAATAGTTGAGCCGGATGAAGGCTGCGTGCTATACGACCACCGGAACTTTACCGAAGGCGATAGAAATCTGAAGATTGAAATCCGCAGAGAAATTGGAATGCTCTTTCAGGGAGGCGCGTTGTTCGATTCAAAGAATGTAGAGGAAAATGTAAAGTTTCCGCTCGATATGTTGGCAAAAATGCCCCGCGATGAAAAGTACGATCGCGTAAATCTTTGTTTGAACCGGGTAGGATTGCAGAATGCAAATAAAAAGATGCCTTCTGAACTCAGCGGTGGAATGAAGAAGCGCGTAGGCATTGCACGCGCGATTGTAAATAATCCAAAATACCTGTTCTGCGATGAACCCAATTCCGGCCTCGACCCGCAGACATCAATTCGAATCGATGAGCTCATCCGAGATATTACGTATGACTACGGCACGACTACCGTGGTGGTAACGCACGACATGAACTCCGTGATGGGAATTGGTGAGAATATCATGTTTCTCTACAAAGGCCTGAAGCTCTGGGAAGGAAACAAAGACGAAATTATTCGTTCGGGCGTTAAAGAACTTGACGACTTCGTTTTCGCGAACAAGGTGATGATGGCTATGCGCGATAAGTAATCCACGTGCCGATTGGCTACTTATTTTGAGGAAGATCAATCTGAAATGTTGTACCGGCCGCTGAAGTCGAAAATGAAATTCTTCCGCCCATTTGTTCAATTCCTTGCCGGGCGATAGCCAACCCAAGCCCTGAGCCGGCTTTCTTCGTGGTGAAGTGTGGCAGGAAAACTTTGTCAACCAGTTCCGGATCAATCCCCGCGCCATTATCCGCAATCGACACACTGAAGTACGATGCCTTAGCCGTTAACGTGATTGTTATTATCGGTTTCCGGTCTTTGGGCACCGCCTGGATGCCATTCAAAATAATATTCGAGAGAATTCTTCCCAACAATTGGTCATCCGCGAAAACGGGGGCTTCCGCCATCTGGGTATGAAACGTGATGTCACTCTCGTGGGCATGAAGATTGATCACGCGATGGATTAAGGCAACCAATTCAAACGGCTTCATGACCGGCTCAGGCATTTTCGCAAACGAGCTGAAGGATGAGGCGAGTTCATCCAACGAGTTAACCTGCGAAAGCAATGAGAGCACAGCCCGCTTCAGTTTGTCGTTGCTGTCATCGTGTTGAAGCGTGCGTTCAAGTTGCTGAAGCGTAAGCTTCATCGGTGTGAGCGGGTTCTTGATTTCATGAGCAACCTGTTGGGCAATTTCGCGCCAGGCCTTTTCCCGTTGATTTTTCTCCAGCTCGCGCTTGCTGGCACTCAGGGTATCCAGCATATGATTATACTCGCGAACCATCAGCCCGATTTCGTCATCTGATTGCCACTCCAGCGGCTCGTTCTTTTTCGTCAGGGAGATTCTTCCAAGCGTTTGTGTAATCATGCTGAGCGGAGCTGTAAGCCATTTCGTCACGAAGAACGACACAATCAGCAGCACAATAAAAACAAGCGTAAAAATGGAAATAATGTTTGCCAGTACCGTGATCTGCATTTGTTCGATGGATGCCCCCGACTGAAAGAAGGGTATCCCCAGAATACCTTGCATCTCGCCTGTTTCCGGTGCGAGAATTTTAGCATACGCGACATAAAACACCAGCGATCCAACCTGGTCGGTCGCAACAAATGATGCCTCTCCCCTTTTCATTCTTCGGACTACAGCCGGATCTACATAGGGCGCGAGTAGCTGATTCTCGAAAATCAATGGCTGACTGGTCGTGATCAGCGTTCCATCATTGGCGTACAGATTGGCATCCAGGTTCGCCAGCAAGGTTACATTCTTGAACGCATTCTCAAATTCTTCGCCCCGGCTCGTGCCAACTTCCTGGATGGTAAGCGAGAGCGTTTTGCCAAACTGAACCGCCTTGCTTAAAAAATCGTCCTGCAATTCCTTACGTGACGATTTCGCGGTCAATCCGAGTGTGATCAGGCAAACCGCCACCAGCGGTACAAAAAAAGCCAGGTTGAGAATAAGCTGAATGCGGGCCGAAAAGAACAGGTTGCCCGAACCCGAATAATGCATGAAACCCTCAATCAGCAGAAACACAAACACCGCCCCGATCCCGAGCAGCACCAGAAACGAAAAATCGGCCAGCCGGTACATAAACGGAGTTGCGGGTGACGAGACAATGGCAAGGCGGCCGGTAACATCCTCCACCCCCACATGCAGGTAGCCGTCACGGTAGATACCTTCGGAGTATAGATCAACATTGGCCAGTTCTCGTTCAATCAACGGCTCGTAATTAAAGTTGCCGGCACTGTATTCCACCTGTGAACTTGAAATCAGGGCGAAACTTTGCTCACGCGGTCGATAGGCCTGTTGAAAACGCGTATCCACCAGAAGTTCCGGATAAACATTCTCCGGTATGATCCGCTTGAGCGAAAGCTCAATCAAGATGTTGCCTACCACCAACTGACCTTTTCTCACCGGCACGAGCAGCACATACTTTTTTAAGGTCTGATCTTCCCGATCGGTGATGTAAAACACATTGCGATAATCGGTGCTGAATTTCTTCTGGTCGTATCGCTTCACGAGCGTATAGAAGTTTGTGGTATCCGACTCGTCCGGCAGCGGATCACCGGTTTGGTCATAGAGAAATATCGACACATTATATCGGTTGAAATATCCCGACAGGGAAACTTGCTGAATCTTGTGCCGGATAACCTCCTTGCCCACGAGCGGATTTGTTAGCCGGGCTTGAATGAACACATCCTGCTCAATCTTACGCGCAGCTTCCTGCATCAGATACTCCCCGAAATAGTCACGATCGACCAGAAAGTTCTCGGCAAAGCGTTGCTGACTTTCCGCTTTTCGGTGGTTCTCAAGATTTCGCACAGCCGCGATTCCGGCCAGCGAAAAACACAACACGCCCACAAAAAAGTAAACAAACGTGGCATATTGAAACCGCTCGAGCGACAGGTAGATCCGGAACGCGCCCACCACAACCAGAAACACAATGGCTACAAAGGTTGCTTCCGCATACGGTTGGCCGGTATATTCGTTTATACCAACAAAAATTAAAAAACCGGCCATCACAGCAACGGCCATTTGCTTCAGGTTTTCATTTCCCGTAAGCAGCCGAATGGCTACGTGCGCAAACAGGAATGCGCTGATCCATGAAATCACAACAACCGCAAAACCTGCGAGGCGAATAACATCAAATGTAAGTGACTGCGAAATGCTGAGCGTGATGGCGGAGTTGTTGTAAATCGTTTGAATGACGACCGATGGAAACAGGATTGCAAAGAAAACCGACAATGCTCCGAAAATGCGAACAACCCAATGATTCGTGTTCGTTAGAAACGCAAAACGCTTGTAGTTTTTGAACAGGTAAAAGCAAAGAAAGAAAATGACAATCGAATTGATCAGCATATCCCCCAGCGATGGATTAAGCTGCGATGACGCAAAATCCTTCGGGTCGAATAACACGAAACTTCCTAACCGGGCGGGAAACCGAAGTGCGATCATAGCCGCGCGAACACTCACAAGTACACCCGCCAGCAGTAAAAAGCCCGCGAACGGATAATGTTCCCTGATCTGTTTAACGCCACGAACGACAAGGATGATAATTAACAGGATGGCGATACCAATACAGAACACCGTCCAGGTTCTTGCGCCCTGATTCTGCACCATACCGTCAGGTGAACTAATTCTAAAAACGACCTTGTTATCAACTATTACGGGATAGCCTTGTTCAAGCTCGGGCAGAAGGATCACCACGTTGCCGTTTTCAAAAATTTCCGGATGCCAGTGCGGCTTCAGATAATCATTTGTAATGCGGTATTGAATATGCAGGGGAATAACCGCAACCAGGTTTCTGACGGAATCAACAGAAAAACGCTTAACAATAAAATCACCGGAAGTAAGCCGGACATATTTAACGTCATAGTCGCCTGCAAGGACGTAATACGAAGGAATGAAGTGATTGTCGGTCCATTCAAGAAGCTGCTCATCATCAATCAGCAGGAACTGTGTTTCACCGCGGGTGAGTGACTTTCCCTCCCGTAGTCGTAGGAGTTGATTATCTGCCTGGCGGCTGACATCGGCCAGAACAAGGGTCAGGTTATCCTGAATGTGACGCGCTTTATCTTCTGAGGGAACCGGTCGGTTAACGCGAAACGCAAGTACAATTCCGGCTGTCAGAAACAGTACGGACAATCCGGCCAGAACAAGGTTTTGCTTTTTCAACACGGAACAGGGACGCCACTAAAGGTACTAACTTACCGGCTGTAATGCTGATCAAATTTGATGCCTCCAAACAGGTACAGGTAGATTATTCTGGAATACCGGTAGTTCAGCGGTATAAACAAAATCAGCAACCCGACTACCACCCCGATATAAGTCCACTCTGACGTATAATTCATAAAATAAAGCAGCATGCCGGCCAGAACAATGCATGCTACCGTGAATGCGTAACCCACATACATAGCCCCCTGGTAGAAGCCAGGCTCAGGTTCCAGCCGAACCCCACAGTGGGTACAGGTGGTATTCATTTGATTGAATTGCCAGACATGGCCGATAACCGGATACTTAAAAATATCACCGGTATGACACCGCGGGCATTTACCCAGCAGTAAGGCCTTTGGCGTTTGCATTTCGCTTGCTGTTTTTATACCAGAAATAGCCCAAAACAAGCGCACTGAGATAGGGCATGACAAGCAGGTACAGAATCCCTGTGTTAATCCCTGCGGCTATTCCGGGGTTTCCGTTGCTCACGTTGTTTTCAAGCTGTGTACGGCACATGGCGCATTGCGCTGCTGCGTCACCGCACACGCAGAAAAGCGCAACCAACATCAAAACAATTCCCGTTACAAGCTTTTTTATCATGAATGATGCATGTATGGACTGATCATCAAATATACAATAACCCCGGTTACAGCCACGTACAACCACAACGGAAAAGTGACCTTGGACAGTTTCTTGTGGCGCACAAAATCGCCTGATATCGCCCTGACGTATGAAAACAATACCATCGGAATGATCACTACCGACAAGACAATGTGCGTTACCAGAATAAACAGGTAGATATACCGCACAGCCCCCGTACCGCCAAAGTGCGTGGTCTCACTCGTCATGTGATACGCCACGTACATCACCAGAAAACAAACTGACAGGAAAATGCAAATCTTCATGATCCGCTCATGAAGTACCCGTTTACCGTTTTTAATGGCCATCACGGCCGCCACAAGCAGTATCGCGGTAATACCGTTAATGGTTGCATAAATCGGGGGCAAAAAAGAAAAGTCATATCCCGGCACCTTAATTCCAAACAATGCGGCAACCGCCAACGGAATAACAATCGAGACAGCAATAATCAGCTTACGGTACGGTTCGGGTTTTACCTGGGTCTGCATCAGTAGCGCTTCAATAAAATATTCAATTCCTCCATGATCATCCGGTCGGCATCTTCACGTTTCGTAAGCGTGTATTGCCCCCGGATTCTCCGGTCTTTATCTATAACAACGGCATCCTGCCCGGTGTTTAATAAAAACACACAATTTCTTATCTTTTGAAAAGACGTATCCGTCATCAGAACGCGCTGGATAACGTTGTCACTGCTTCCGGAAACAACATTTGTTTGAGTGCCTAAGACATGAATGATGCCCACCGGCTCGTTCTTAAACTCGGTTATCACCCGGTTAATCTGAATGGCGCGTTCGTGCTGATCATCTTTTGAATCGTTCTCGAACACGACCACAGTAAAAAGTGAAGTGCTATCCCACTGAAACGTTCTTAACACACTGTCCGATACCTGGTACGGCAACTGGTAGGATTGCCCGTAACAAGGAACGGACGTGTGGATGGTGTCGGCATATAAAACCGGAACCTCAAACTCATTTTTTCCAAACGACTTGAGGAAAAGGTAGATGAGTACCGGCAACAGCAACGCAGCAAATAGCAATAGTGATTTTTTCATACCGGCATTTAAAAAAAGAAGGCTTAAGAATCCTTAAGCCTTACGCATGCTTTTATACTCTGTGCATCACAATCTTACATCACCAATGGCCATGCCCTCGTACACGAACGCTACAAGCATCCACACAATGAATACAATCGGAACAAGAATCGACCACATCAGTACTTTGGTTTCGTGGCGAAGGTGCATGAATTCACCCACGATATACGCTGCTTTTACGATCGTCATCAGGATGAACGTCCACACCCGAACGTCCTTCAGTTCATGAGGAACCAAAAACGCTACCGCGAACTCGATTAGCGTGATGATACCAAGTATCCCGGCTACCTGCCAGAGCTTTTTGATACGCTCTTTATCGGGAGGCAGTACGGTTACCGTTGTTTCTTCAGCGTGATGTGCCATTATTGATAGAAATTAAAGTCGTTAAACAAGATAGAAGAATGTAAACACGAATACCCACACCAGGTCTACGAAGTGCCAGTACAACCCAACCTTCTCAACCATTTCGTAGTGCCCTCTGCGTTCGTAAACTCCGGTTACCGTGTTATAGAATACCAGGAAGTTGAGCAACACCCCGCTAAATACGTGGAATCCGTGGAATCCTGTGATGAAAAAGAAAAAGTCAGCAAAATCCGGCGGACCGTATTCGTTCCGCACCAAGTTCGCACCGACAACTCCGTCACCGATGATAAAGTGTGTCCATTCCCACGCCTGACAGCTCAGGAAGCAAATGCCACCCAGGATTGTCCAAAGCATCCATTTTTCAACCGCCCTGCGGTCCATGCGCTGGCCAGCTTCCACCGCAAGTACCATGGTAACCGAGCTCATGATCAAAATGAACGTCATGATACCTACGAAAACAAGCGGAGCGTGCAATCCGTGGAAAAACGGAATCGCTGCAAATACTTTTTCCGGAATTGGCCAGTAAGCCTGTGAAAAAACGAAATTCTCTACCGTTCCGTCATATGCTGCATGTGAAGAACGAACCAGGCCATAGGTGATCAGTAGTGCCGAGAATGTAAACGCGTCCGACAACAGGAAGAACCACATCATGAGCTTGCCGTAGCTCGCGTTCATCGGTGATACTCCGCCATCCCATTCGGTTTTTCCGGGTGCTGGTACAACAACGGGTGAGGTATGTGACATTGTGAGTAGGTTAATCTTTTACTTAACGATTCAATAACAGGAACAGGAACAAATATAGCCAAAGTCCGCCCAAAAAATGCCAATAGGTGGCACACATTTCTATCCGGTTCAGGCTTTTGGAATGCACCAATCCCTTCTGGGTGGCACCCAGTAAAATCAACAAATAAATTACCCCGCCCAGCACGTGAGCTCCGTGCAGCCCGGAAATAATGTAGACAAATGAGCCTGAGGGATTTCCAACCAGGTGGATGCTGTTTGTCACCAGGTCCGTCCAGGCGAAATACTGCCCCACCATAAAGCCGATGCCCAAAATTGTGGTGATGATCGTGGCAATTTTTACCGATTCTAAATTATCGCGCTTCGCGCTCAGGTACGCCCAGTGCAGCGTGGCACTGCTGATAATAATAACGATCGTGTTAACCCAAAACAATGTCGGCAATTCAAAGAACGTCCAGTTTCCTTCTGCTCTCCGAACGATATACGCACTGCTCAACGCAGCAAACACCATAAACACGGTAACCATGAACAACCACATTCCGAATTTCTTCGGATTCATGGTCATCGGCCGTTTCGCTTCTTCAACAATTCTGATTTCAACACTCATCTTTCCTGATATTAAAGTTTATCCAACAACAACGCAATCTGAACGATCGGCAGATACAAGAACGATCCGAACATAATCCGCTTGGCCGATTCAAGGCTCACGGTTTTCATCAACGAAAAAGTCTGCGCCAAAAACAATACTCCGCAAGTCGTTACCACAAATGCCGAGTGTATTCCGGTTAACCCGAATACTGCAGGCAACAATCCCAACGGTAATAAGAACAACGTATAGATCATGATCTGAATGGCGGTGTTCAAATCCTTTTGTCCGCCCCAGGGTAATAATTTGAATCCCGCTTTCTTATAATCTTCGTCTGCTACCCATGCAATTGCCCAGAAGTGCGGGAACTGCCAGATGAACTGGATGCCAAAAATTAACAGGGCCTCATAGGATATTGTTCCGGTTGCTGCTACCCATCCCAGCAACGGTGGTAACGCACCCGGGATGGCCCCCACAAACACTGCGATGGAACCTACTCGTTTCAATGGTGTGTATACAAAGCAGTACAGCACCATCGACAGGATCGACAAGCCAACGGTTAACGGATTGGTGTAGGCGGCCAGAATCGCGAGACTCAGCACAGCACAAATCACCGAGAAAATGATTGCTTCACGGGAGTTGAGGCGTTCGGTAGGCATGGGCCGGTTCATGGTCCGGTTCATTACCTTATCAAAATCCTTTTCCATGATTTGATTAACGGCAACCGAGGCACCCGAGAGCAAGAATCCTCCGATGAACAGCATGGTTAATGTTACCAGGTTGGTATTGCTTGAGGCCAGCACGAAGCCGAACGCACACGAGAACGCCACCAGCAGCGACAGCCTTGCCTTCAGCATCTGAACGTATGCGCGCGCTTTGGCTGCGATTAACGCTGTACCGGTAAGTGAATCAAACGGTTGTGCTACCATCAGGATGTTGAGCAAGTTTTATCTTTTCATTTACCCGCAGCAGAAGCAAAAACTGAACTCCCAGTGTAATGGTAGCCAGCGTTAAGTGAACCGGCTGCAGGAAGGGCGGAACCGCAAACCAGGCCATTCCAATCCCTGTAAAAATTGTTCCCAAAATTAATATGATTACGATTAGGGCGAAACGATTTGACCGATGCATTTTCCACAATTTTACCGTCAAAATGACATTTAAAACAAGCACCAGCCATGAGAATGTCCGGTGAATAATAAAGTCAAGGCCAACGGCAGAAATCCACTCTTCCCGGGCAGAAATCTCGGTTGCCACGCGGTCAATCGCCTCCCGTACCTGGGTACCGAGCAGAATCTGAATCAGCAGAACTATAACACTCGAAACGAACAAAATGTTAGTCAGGCGGGAAGGTCTCTGCCCAACAGAAACTGTTTCATGAGCGCTGGCACGATGCACGAGCCACACAAGCATCATCACAATCAACAACGCGGGAAACATGTGTACGGTGATCACCCAGGGGGTCAGATTTGTTGACACCACGATGGAACCAAGCCATCCCTGAAATACCACAAGCACCAGCGTCAGGAAGGCGACCAGCGTAAGCGCGGGTTTTACCTTCCGATACCGCAGCGAGTATACAAATACGGAAAAAATCAGGATGCCGATCGCCACGCCCACCAGCCGGTTGACATACTCAATCCAGGTTTTCACTGCGTTAAACTCGGATTCCTCCTTGACTGCAGGGTCGTTAAGAATTTTGTTCGCGGTGTCGTCCAACCCCAATGCGCTGAGGTATCGGGCAAACTTCTCATTTTTCTTCTGCCGGTGTTCAACATACTCTTCCTTGTAATTTTCAGGAAGTTGATCTGCCGATGTGGGCGGAACCCACTGTCCAAAACACTTCGGCCAATCGGGACAGCCCATGCCCGAGCCTGAACTACGCACAACTCCTCCCACCATGATCAGCAGAAAAACTGCAACCAGGGTTGAGAGTGAAAGTTTGTAGAACGTGCGCATGGCTTGTAAAGAATCAGGGTTCACTAACAGCGCAAACTGCTAATGAACCCTGAATAAGATGTTAATAATTAGTGCTTAGGTCCAATGACAATTGATCCTGAATTTCCTGAACCTTCGAGTTTAATCTGATCATTTTCATGCGGAAGGTTAGATTCCGGTGTCTCGGAGAACGGCACGTTCTGCGGGATGAAATCTTCTTTCGCTCCGGGCTTGCTGTAATCGTATGGCCAGCGATACACGGCAGGGATTTCGCCCGGCCAGTTACCGTGCTGAGGGTTACGTGGCGTAGTCCACTCCAGCGTATTCGAGTTCCATGGGTTGGCCGGAGCCAGCTTGCCGCGGAACATGCTGTAGAAGAAATTGAACAGGAAGATGAACTGAGCGGCCAGTGTTAAAATCGCCGCCACACTCACCAGCATATTCAAATCGGTAAATCCGCTTGAGAAGGCAAAGTTGGTGAATGAATAATATCTGCGCGGGAATCCGGCAATACCAATGTAGTGCATCGGGAAGAAAACCATGTACACACCCACGAACGTGATCCAGAAGTGGATAACGCCCAGGCGGTGATCCATCATACGACCAAACATTTTCGGGAACCAGTGGTATACTCCGGCCATCATTCCAAAGAATGACGCGCTACCCATTACCAGGTGGAAGTGTGCCACTACGAAGTATGTGTCGTGTAGCTGAATATCGATCGCAGAGTTACCCAGGAAGATACCGGTGATACCTCCCGTTAAGAAGAATGATACCAGACCGATTGAGAACAACATGCCGGGCGTGAAACGGATGTTGCCGCGCCACAGGGTTGTTACGTAGTTAAAGATTTTTACCGCGGAAGGTACTGCAATGATCAGCGTGAGCAGCATGAATATCGATCCGAGGAACGGGTTCATACCGGTTACAAACATGTGGTGCGCCCACACAATGAACGACAGAATCGCAATGAACAACATCGATCCGATCATTGCTTTGTAACCAAAGATTGGCTTACGCGAGTTGGTTGCGATAATTTCAGAAGAGATACCCAGCGCAGGTAACAATACAATGTATACTTCCGGGTGACCCAGGAACCAGAACAAGTGCTGGAACAAAATTGCACTACCACCTTCGTGGGCGAGTGCCTGGCCCTGAATATAAATGTCAGACAAGTAGAAACTTGTTCCGAAGCTTCGGTCGAAAATCAACAGCAATGCTGCTGCGAACAATACGGGGAACGACAGCAAACCAATGATCGCGGTGAAGAAGAATGCCCAGATCGTAAGCGGCATTTTCGTGAACGACATTCCGCGTGTACGCATGTTGATGATCGTGGTAATGTAGTTGATACCACCCAACAAGCTGCTGACGATAAACAATGCCATCGCTACGAGCCACATCGTCATACCTAATCCGGAACCCGAGATTGCCTGCGGCAGTGCACTCAGTGGTGGATAGATCGTCCAACCTCCACCAGCGGGACCGGTAGAAATAAAGAGCGAAATGAACATGATCACGCTGGAGGTGAAGAAGAACCAGTATGACAACATATTCAGGAAGCCTGACGCCATATCGCGGGCACCGATCTGCAATGGAATGAGGAAGTTACTGAATGTACCGCTCAAGCCAGCAGTAAGTACAAAGAACACCATGATAGTTCCGTGCATCGTTACCAACGCGAGGTAGAATTCCTGGTTGAGTTTTCCATCCGGAGTGATCCAGCCACCCAGAACCGGTCTCAACCATTCAAGACTTGCTTCCGGAAAACCGAGTTGCAAGCGGAAGATTACCGACAGGATACCTCCGAGCAATGCCCAGAAGATACCGGTAATCAGGAACTGCTTTGCAATTACTTTGTGATCCTGGCTGAAAATATAGTTGGTCCAGAAATTACCTTCGTGATGCTCATGCTCATCGGCATGTGTATCGTGGTGAACTTCGTGATGTGTATGAACTGTTGTTGCCATCGCCTTAAAAAATCTTAGTTAGATCCTACTGCTGTTGCCTGCTTTACTTCCTGAATAACCGGGATGCCTGCTTTAATCATAGCCGATTCCCGTAATCCTGCAGGAACGTCTTTCACATAATCAGGATTTGACTTAAGCCATGAGTCTTGTGAAAGTTTCCAGCGCTCATAATCTTCTTCGGTATCAACGACTACCGGGAAGCGCATGGAGAAGTGACCCTGTCCGCAAATCTCGGTACACGCCATTTCATAATTGAAAGCCTGATTGCCGAGTTCATCGCGCATTTCCTGCGTAGTTTTTGTCGCAGTGAACTTGAAGTGGGTAGGCATACCGGGAACGGCATCCATTTTCACGCGGAAGTGTGGCAGGTATACGCTGTGCAGTACATCTTTCGCGCGGATCTTCAATAATACTTCTTTGTTAACCGGAATGTGAAGTTCAAGGGACTTGAAATCATCGTGTGTTTTTGCGTCCGTTAGGTCTAGCCCAAATTCGTTTGTAGCATCAATCAACTTGAAGTTTACGTTGCCGAGCTCTTTATCCTTTCCAGGGTAGCGCGCGGTCCACGCGAACTGCTGACCAATCAATTCAATCACTTCTGCATTCTTTGACGGAGGTGAGGTAATATCATTCCAGGCCCTCAAACCGGTGAACACCAGAACCGCGAGTACAATACCGGGAATAATTGTCCAGGTTAATTCGAGGTAGTGATTATCCGGATAAAAAGCAGCTCTGCGATTTTCATCGTAACGATACTTGTAGATGAAGATAAACATCACGATGCTGATGATCGTAAACGCCACCACGGTTACACCCATGGTAATCCAGAAGAGCTTATCCGTTACCTTGCCATGCTCGGAGGCGATCGGCAATGTGTAGTTATCGAAGTTTACGTAGGAGTACCAAAAGAACCCTACCAGACTGACGATCATAAATACCACAAACAAAACCGCATGCGTTCCATTGCCGCTTTCAACTTTGCTGCCGGTATCGCCTTTTGCTACGGTCACCAGGCTTCCTACCCGGAAAATCAGGTACAGGATCGCCAGGATTAAGATAACACCAAGAACTATAATCGAATTCATCATAATGCTTCTTCTTAGATATTAAATGTGGTGATGGAGGCTTTCTTCCAGCATCGGGTGATTTTTTCCAAACAACGGCATTTTTGAAAGTGCAGTTAACACAACCAGCAGGAAGGCCGACATGAAAATCATCGCTGTTCCAATTTCCAGTAATCCGATTCCACCCTCAAAGTGCATAACACCCGGGGTGATCATGTTAAAGAAATCCAACCAATGACCGACAATTACAATCGGACACACAACTTTCAGCATGGTCATGTGACGTTTTGCGTCTCTCGTCATAAATAACAAGAAAGGGAGCACAAAGTTTAAGAACAGGTTAGCAAAAAATATCCAGCTGTACGGTGCTGTTTTCATCCGTTCGATGAAATAAACCGTCTCTTCGGGAATGTTGGCATAATAAATCAGGAGGAACTGGCCGAACCAGATATAGGTCCAGAAAATTGAGAATGCGAACACAAATTTACCCAGGTCGTGAAGGTGGTTTGCGTTAACGATTTTCAGGTAACCGGCATCCTTCAGGAACACAACCACCAGCGTAATAAACGCCAAACCGGTCACCCACCAGCTGGCAAACATATACCAGCCGAACATCGTGCTAAACCAGTGTGTATCAATGCTCATTACCCAATCCCATGCAGAAATCGAAGAACTTACTGCAAAGAACAACAGGAACCAGGTTGAGAATTTTCTTGCTTTAAGCCAATGTGTAGTGGTTACGCCACCCGCGAGATCTTCCTGCAGCATTTCACGCTTAATCCACGTGAAGAACAGAAACCACATACCGAAGAAGATCACCATTCTGGCCATGAAAAAAGCCGGGAATGTACCTTTTGCCAAAGGCCAGTAAAAGAATCCACCCTTGCCATTGATAATGGGATCAAAATCAGGGCCATTCGCATCAAATAACCCTGCGTGTGACCAGTGGAACAAGTCGCCTTTCACTAAAAACCAAAGTCCAATCATCAAAACGCCTGCGTAAGGAATCCAGCTGCCCATGGCTAGCGGAATACGCTTGATACCGGACGACCAACCGGCCTGCGCGGCATACTGGATGGCAACAAAGAATAATCCGATAATTCCAAGACCTGTAAAGAACACATTGTTCATCCAAAGCGTGGTAAACAAGCGTTTTACCCAGGGATCACTTTCGTGATGCGCAGCGCTTTTTGCATGATGCTGGTCAGCAGCAGAACCCTCCTGCGTTTCGTGTTGCAGGCTGGCGGTCATGTCGTGGGTAGCCTCTACTGAAGCATGTCCTTCGCTTCCGTGACCGGCCGTTTCGCCCTGACCTTCCGAGTTCATGGCCAGGAGTAAACCAAGCCCGAAAACCAACACGCCCACAATCAGGAATATGAAAATGTTCCTTCTAAGCCTGGGTTTAAAGATGTAACGTTCTTCCTGTAAGTGTACTTCAGCTGCCATTGGATCGTGAATTCGTTTATCTATTGATCAGTTGATCGATTTAACATTTTTATTTCGCTGCCTGCAAGCTTTTTACATAGCGTGCAATTTTCCAGCGATCTTCCGGACTAACCTGTGAGCCGTGAGGCTGCATAAGTCCTTTGCCCATGGTAATCACGTGGAAGATGTGACCTTCGCTAACACCTTTAATTGCATCGCCTTTCAGGTTAGCAACACCGGCATACTTGTCGGCAACTTTGCCATCGCCTTCGCCTTTGGCTCCGTGACAATGGTCGCAATACGTCTCATACAGAATTTTTCCCTCGGCCAAAATGGCCTTGGCATTAGCAGCTGTTGTATCCAGCGGGCTAACCAGCGTAGCTGCAGCAAACTGCAGGCTGTCCTTTCCAAGGCGATACGGAAGGTTTCCATTCCGGTTTCTGCTCACCGTGTTGGGGGCCGGCAGGCGCATATTCATGTGGAATGGGTTGATGTAATTCGAATTGTGGTATTCCGCGTGATCGGAGAAGTTTGTTTCCGATGAGTCGCGTACATACTCAATGGATGTTACCCAGCGGCCAGCCTCCTTATCGGTGATCTGTGAATACGGTTCATACGCCACAGAGTGATACATGTTGGGAGCATACTCTGTTCCCTGGTCCTCACCACCCGCACCGCAAGAAGCCAGCAATGCTGTTCCTGCAAAACCGATGATCAATCTTTTAATAACCTGCATATTCAAAAGGCGTATATTATTCAAAACTCTTTTCATTTACTTCTGAAGCTCCGCTCTCGCGCAACAAGCTTCTCAACTCGTCCTTTGTCTTGCCGGAGTTGATGGCAAGGTCGATGGCCATTACGTGCTTGTCGTCTGTGCTGCGCAAGTCGAACTGACGGGGCCACTTATACGGCTTCATGTCGCTGGCAATAAAGAAGGTACCCACCATGCCGAGCGCGGCCAACAAAACGGTAAGTTCAAACGTCACCGGAATAAAAGGCGGTAACGAAGCGTGGTTCTTACCACCGATGATCATTGGCCAGTCGTAGCCGAGCATCCAGATCTGCATCAACAAGGCTAGAGAGGTTCCGGTCATACCGAACAAAAATGCTGCGATCGGCAAACGTGAACGTTTAATGCTCAACGCATCATCAATTCCGTGAACCGGGAACGGTGAGTAAACATCATGAATTTTAACTCCGTTGCCTCTGATCTTGCCGATTCCTTTCAGCAAAACCTCCTCATCGTCAAAAATTCCTACAATAAAATGCTTGTCTGCGTCCATTTCTTTATCAATTAATGAGATGCGTTTTCTTTCTTTTCAAGTGATGATACCTTAACAATGCTCTTTACCTCTGCCATGTTGATTACCGGGAAAAACTTGGCGAACAGCAGGAATGCGGTAAAGAAGAATCCGAATGTGAACAGGTATTCACCGATGTCGTACATCGTAGGTGAGAACATCGTCCAGCTTGACGGAATGTAATCGCGGTGCAGGGAGGTTACGATAATCACAAAACGCTCAAACCACATACCAATGTTCACAATGATTGACAGAACGAAAGTTGCCACGAGGCTTGTTCTGATTTTCTTAATCCAGAAAAGTTGCGGGGAGATTACGTTACAGGTCATCATCGACCAGTACGACCACGCAAACGGACCGGACACACGGTTATAGAACGCGTAACCTTCGTATTCAACGCCCGAATACCAGGCAATGAACAATTCCGTGATATAGGCAATACCCACAATTGAACCCGTGATGATGATAATGATGTTCATCAACTCGATGTGGTAGATCGTGATGTAGTCTTCCAACTTAAATACCTTACGGGTGATCAGCAACAGCGTTAACACCATCGCGAAGCCCGAGAAGATCGCACCTGCAACGAAGTAAGGCGGGAAGATCGTAGTGTGCCAGCCCGGAATAACCGAAGTAGCAAAGTCCATGGATACGATGGTGTGAACCGAGAGTACAAGCGGTGTGGAGAGGCCTGCGAGGATCAACGCCACAGATTCGTAGCGCATCCAGGTTTTCGCTCCCCCCTGCCAGCCGAAGCTCAGGGCATTATATACCTGTGCCCGGATCTTGGCACCCTGAACAACTGCGCGGTCACGAATAACGGCGAAGTCAGGGATAAGACCCATATACCAGAATACCAGTGACACGGTAAAGTATGTTGAGATCGCGAATACGTCCCACAACAGGGGTGAATTGAAGTTAGCCCAAAGCGAACCCCATGTGTTTGGCAACGGGAACACCCAATAAAATCCTAACCACAAGCGGCCCATGTGTGCGAACGGGAATGTAGCCGCACAGATAACGGCAAAGATTGTCATCGCTTCCGCTGCACGGTTAATCGACATTCTCCAACGCTGACGGAACAGCAAGAGGATCGCTGAAATCAGCGTACCTGCGTGACCGATACCGACCCACCACACGAAGTTGGTGATGTCCCACGCCCAACCTACTGTTTTGTTAAGTCCCCAGACTCCTACTCCCTCCCACAACAGGTAGCATAAACAATAGAATCCGTACGCCATAACGGCCACAGAAACGGCCATTGCCGCCCACCAAAGTTTTGTGGGTTTGTTCTCTACGTGTCGGCTAATGTCGTGCGATACATCTTTTACGGTTTTACCACCAGTAATCAATGCCTCGCGAAGTGATGAAGCTACCTGCATATTCGTTTTTACTTCTATATCAATTAGTCAATACTCTTAATTCTTAATTCACTTGAGCTTCCACCTTGCTCTTGTTCCGCACTTTAGCGAGATACCAGATGTTTGGTTTCACACCAATCTCTTCCAGTACCTGGTAGGCGCGCGGATTGTCCGCGATCTTATCAACAAGTGTAATGTCCTCCTTATCGTCTTTATTCTTGGTTGGACGAATCTTCAGCAGTTTAGAGATTTTGCTATCCGGGTTGTTGATGTCACCGAATACAATTGCTCCTGTTGAACATGCCGCCTGACACGCTGTAACTACTTCTCCATCCTGCAGCGGGCGTCTTTCCTTCTTCGCGCCGAGCTTACCGTTCTGGATACGCTGTACGCAGAAAGAACATTTCTCCATCACCCCGCGTGAACGTACGGTTACATCCGGGTTCAACACCATTTTACCAAGGTCGGTGTTCATGGCAGGGTTAGAGGTTGCAAACTGCTGGTTATCGTGATACTTGAACCAGTTGAAGCGTCTTACTTTATACGGACAGTTGTTTGCACAATAGCGTGTACCGATACAACGGTTATATGCCATCTGGTTCAACCCTTCCGTGCTGTGTGTTGTTGCAGCAACCGGACACACCGTTTCACATGGTGCATTGTTACAGTGCTGGCACAACATCGGCTGGAATACAACTTCCGGATTTTCAGCAGCAGCTTCTGCCTGCTTCCAACTCCAGCTTTCCGGCTGAACTGCACTGCTGTAGTAGCGGTCGATCCGCAACCAGTGCATTTCACGTCTGTTAATAACTTCCTCACGGCCCACCAGCGAAACGTTGTTCTCCACGTTACATGCTACCACGCACGCAGCACAACCTGTACACGTGTTCAGGTCGATGGCCATACCCCAGTGGTGATTGTTATAGTGGTGTCCTTTCCACATCGACAATTCACCCGGTTTTACTTTATGATCTTCCTGATCACTCCAGGTGCTAACAGCAGGCTGGTATTCACGCTGCCAGTCTTTCTGCTGGAATTCCGACAACACCGTCTCCTGGATCACCGTTTGACGGCCCATGTAGGTATGGTGTGTTTGCGTAGTCGCAATCTGATACGTTTCTTCGCTTGCCTTAAAATCAGCCGCTCCGCTGAAGCTGAGCGAACCATTTACCATCGTTACAAAACCATAGGCGTTAGCACCTCCAACCGTCTCGGCTACCTTACCGGCCTTTGTACGACCGTAACCCAATGGAATACCGATTGTGCGGGGAGCCTGACCGGGCTGAACGAGGATTGGAAGTTTTACTTCTTTTCCGTTGATCTTCAGGTTGGCGTAAAGTGTTTTTGCTTCACGGAAATCAAGGTCGCCAGCGTCTTTTGCTGAAACGGTCACGTAGTGATCCCAAACCGCTTTTGTGATCGGATCGGGTAATTCCTGCAACAGCGGGTTATTTGCCTGTGAGCCGTTGCCCACTGTTCCGTTTTCGTAAGCAACGAATTCCCATTCGGAAGCTTTGTAGTTTACGGCAATCGAATCCGCAGCAGCACTTACATTTCCTGCGAACGAAAGCGCAACTTCAGCACCTGGCTTTTCGAGCACCCCATCGTAGAGGCACTTATCCCACCATGCCTGAAAGTTACCGCCAGTAAAGAACCAGCTCTTCCAGTTATTCTTTAAGATTTCGAAGTAATCAACATTTGTTTCACCCGCCCACACGAGCAAGCTTTCCTGCGCAGCGCGCGACTTGAAGATCGGAGAAATCGCAGGTTGCGCGATGCTGTAATATCCTTTTTTAGGCTCGGCATCGTTCCATGCTTCCAGGTAGTGATGATCCGGAGCGATGAAATCAGCAAGTGTGCCGGTTTCGTCTTCTTTGTAAGCAGTTGAAATTTTTACGCCAACTTTCTTCAAACCTTCAGCCAGGTTAGCGCCCATCGGGTGGTCGTAAACCGGGTTACAGTTATAGAAGATTACGGCTGCTACGTTTCCGGCTTCAGCATCTTTAATGAAGTTAGCCATCGCTTCATCGTTACCCTGACGGAAATTCACCGGGGTTCCGAGAATGGTTGTGCCGTAGCTTCCGAGCATGTCGTTAATTCCGTTTACGACAACCTGAACAGCTTTGTCGTTTGAACCGGCAACTACCAATGCCTTGCCTCTGCTTGCCCAAAGGTCGTTGGCTGCATCTTCCAGGTAGGTAACGCTTTTGCCTTTACCAACCGATGCCCGACCTGCTTTTGCAGCAATCAGATTGTAGAGTTCTACCCCTACCGCGCCCTCCTCAGAAGGTCTGATCATGGTACGATAGTCTGCGTTGGCACCTGTCAGTGACAGAATAGTTTCGAACTGGTAGTGGCGCGACATTTCTTTTTTGTCCTCCCCTACTTCGCGGCCCTGCGCATATTGTTTGGTAGCTTCGATCGGTGAAACACCTGACGTCAGGAAGTCTGACGCGATGCTTACGATCACATTCGCCTTGCTGAAGTCGTAAGAAGGAATCATGGCTGTGCCGAATGATTCTTCGTTCGCTTTCAATATACCGTAAGCCGATACCTGATCGTACACAACATGTTGTGCAGAAGGGTACTTAGCCTTGAATTTATCGATTGTTGCCTTCGTGCTTGGGCTTAGAATGGTGTTGCTTACGATGGCGATTTTGCCTCCGCTCGTTGCCACACTTCCAAGTTTGTCAATGATTATCTTATCGAGATTCTCCCAGGTTGTCTTGCTGTTGAACGCTTTAGGCGCACGGAGACGGGAGTTGTCGTACAGTGAAAGAACGGAAGCTTCTACCTGTGCAGACGTTCCGCCTTTGGTCACGCTCGATAACGAGTTACCATCAACTTTGATCGGACGTCCTTCCCGCACTTTTACTACGATGCTGCAATAATCTCCCCCGTTGGTGTAGGTTGATGCATAGTAGTTCGCGATGCTGGGATCAACATCCATCGGCTTGTTTACATATGGAATGGCCTTACGGATAGGCGCTTCGCAGGCAGCCAATGCCACGGCAGACATACCGAAGCCCATCATTCTTAAAAAGTCTCTGCGTGAGTGACCTGTGTTCTCTTCAGGCGCCTGCCCGAATTCGTTGTCTGCATGTTTAACAAACTCCGAATCATTGGTCAGTTGCTCAAGACCTTTCCAATATATCTTCTTAGATTCTTCCATTGTGTAATGAACCGTTATTCTTAATTCTGTTTTGCGCTATAATTAATAGTGACACTTCGAGCATTCAAGCCCTCCATTGTCTTCCACTTTCATGTTGCCTTTGCCGCTGGCGTTGTGAAGTTCTACCAGCCTGTCGTAATAGGCATTGCCTTTTGAGTTGATATCTGTTTTGCGGTGACAGTCGATACACCATCCCATGGTCAATAAAGAGTATTGGCGAACCACATCCATTGTTTCGATCGGGCCGTGACAGGTTTGACATTCAACTCCACCCACGTTAACGTGCTGTGCGTGATTGAAATACGCGAGATCAGGAAGGTTATGAATTCGAACCCACTCGATTGGTTTCTGATTCGGACCGAACGACAGGGTTTCGGCATTCCAGTCTGCTGCCTGCCAGATTTTCTGAATCTGAGGAGATTCTGTTTTAACTGCACGGTGGCAGTTCATACAGATATTCACGGAAGGAATCGTTGCACTCTTTCCTTTCAATACCCCGGTGTGGCAGTACTTACAGTCAATTTCATAGTCGCCCGCGTGAAGCTTGTGTGAGAATGCGATCGGCTGTTTAGGCGCATAACCCTGCTGGATACCCACCGAGTACAATCCGTTGATTACCGCTTTAAAGCCAAGTGCTGCTACCAGGAACGTGACAATGAAAACGAATCCGCGGCTGCGGGAAATCGTTGATACCGTAATGGGTGAATGAACAACTTCTTTATCTTCTTCCGAAAGGTTCTTCTGATCGAGGAAACGCTTAAGCGAAGAAATGAGAAAACCGAGAATGATTACTAGCAGAACGAGAATCAATACCATCCCGATCAGGATGACGTTCAGGTAGTTAGAAGGCAAACCTCCGTTACCCTCCCCGCCTGTAACCTGAGTTCCGGGAGCCGGACTTGCTACTTCGGGGCCTTTTTTAGTTTCATCCTGTACATACGCCAGGATATTCATGATCTGCTCGTCACTGAAGTTGGTGAAGGCAGTCATCTGACTCTTTTTATATTCTTCAAACAGCTTTACACCGTAGTCATCACCACTGGCTACAACCTTTGCGGAGTTTCTGATCCATGCTTTGATCCAGTCGATCGAAGGAGCACGCTCGTACACGTTAGCAAGCGCAGGACCTACTGATTGTTGATGGATTTTATGGCAAGATTTACAGTTGCCGTTGAAAAGCGCCTGACCGGCAGAAATAGAAGCTGCATCCTCAGGGATGCTTTGCGAACGGCCAGTAAAACTTATAAGAACAAGTAGGGTGACAACTGATAAAAATTTGCTGAGGGACGAAGTGAAATGTTTTATCATGATAGGTGTAGTGTCCGGTTTTACTTCAAGTGGCACAAATCTACTATCGGAAGGCATTATTTCAAATTTATTTCAAGGCAGGGGATAATTATTTCAAGGCTTTTAACACCTTTCGTAACGCTATGTGTGTGAGTTGATAATGATGGGAGTTTACGGAAATAGCCCAGTTTAGAATCAGTTTAAATAGTTGTAAAAAACCCTCAGATGAGCCCTTTTGAGTACGTCATCGTTTTGGTTTCGATAATTATTGGGTTAGGGATAACCCTGGTGTTAACCGGCATCGCCCAGCTGATTCGGGAAGACCGGAGCATTACGTTGTTCTGGCCGTATCTGATTTGGATCGGGCTGGTGTTTGTGATGCACATTCATGAGTGGTGGATTACCTATCAACTCAAGTCGACCGTGGCCTGGCGGCTTCCTACCTTTTTGTTCATCATCCTCTACCCGATCCTGTTGTTTATTCTGGCGAACCTCCTGTTCCCGGATTCGTGGGAAAAGACCAACCGGGACATGAAGCAATTTTACTTCTCCTTGTATCCCAGGTTTTTCGGGTGCGTGGTGGTACTGGTGATTTTATCCATTCTGCAGAACATTTTCATATCCGGGCTACCAATCGCAACACAATTTGTACACGTGATCATCTTGGTTGTTATTTCAGCGATGCTCATCTTCAGACCCAAGGCTGTGGTGATCCACACTGCTGTTGCGGTACTGTTGCTGGCCATTCTGGTGATTAGCCTGATCATCGAACGTAACTCTTTATTAATACAATGAAATGGTTCTTGCTTGTGTTTTCACTCCTGACGGTGCAAGTCGCACTGCCGCAGACAATCCGGCCCACCGAGTATGAGGGTATCGGAATCACCGGCGATTCAGCAGATGTATCCGTGCCCACGGAATTGGGAATTGTGCTGATGGGCGGCAGTACGGATGTAGACCAGGCGCTGCAATGGATGATAAGCCGCGCTAAAGGAGGAGACGTAGTGGTGATTCGTGCCTCAGGATCAACAGGTTACAATGACTACCTGTACAGATTGGGCCCGGTTAACTCCGTGGAGACATTGTTAATTGACAGTCGTGAGAAAGCGTTAAAAGAATCGGTCGGCAAAAGAATCCGGGAGGCGGAAATGCTCTTTATTGCCGGTGGCGATCAGTGGAATTACGTTAGGTTTTGGAGCAACTCGGAAGTCTCGGATGCGATCCGGTATTTGATTGACGAGAAAAAAGTACCCATCGGCGGAACCAGTGCGGGATGTGCCGTTTTAACAGGATTTATTTTTGATGCGAGCCATGGTTCGGCCTATTCAAAAGACGTTTTGAAAAATCCATACGATAGCACGGTTAGCATATCGAAGAGTTTTATTAGTCTGCCTTTTCTTGGCAACACAATTTCCGATCAGCACTATTCGCAGCGCGAGCGCCAGGGCAGGCATGTAACGTTTATGGCACGCATGCTGAACGATGGGAAGGTTGAGCAGGCTAAGGGTATTGGTGTTGACGAAAAGACAGCACTATGCATTGATGGGAGCGGAAATGCGTACGCGTTCGGAACAAACCTTGTTTACATCCTGATTAGCAGTCCGTTGCTTCCGGAACGCTGCAAACCAAACGATCCACTTACGATGGACTTGAAAGGAAAAGCGGTGTGCGCGTATATTTTCAAGGCCTCGGAGAGCGGCACACCAGTCTATAACTTACAGGAAAATCCGCCGGGCAAGCCCACAGAGTTTTGGTCGGTCAGTAAGGGGGAGTTAAAACGGGTTAAAAATCAGTAGATCAGGTTGCGTTAGAATCTTAGTCCCACGCCAACCGTTACATCTTTTTTGGCAGGCTTACCATCACCGGTGAGCAGGTTTCCACTGGCATTCAGCATGAACCTGCGGTATGAGAACATAAAGCCTCCTTCTACTTCCACACCCACGGTTTGACCGTTTTGGGATGGGCGGCTGAACCACTTACCATATCCAAGACCGAAAAAAGAATGAACCTTAAAACCGTGACGGATCGTAATCGGAAATATGAGGCCAGCATTGGCCGCGAACAGGGTGGCTTCGGAGACACGAACTCCTGTCCGGACATCCTCTTCGTATTTGTACCCTTTACCAAAACGGGTTCCAATATATCCACCCATTCTGTCGAGAAGCCCGATTCTGAAGCCAACGGGCGTGCTGGAGATACCCGAATTGGTTGAGACGAAGTATTTGAGCCGCTTGCTAACGGAACTATCGGATGAACTCTGGCCCGCGGCTAAAAACGATATCAACGCAAAAACCAAAACCGGGAATAATTTTTTCATGCTGCACGTACGTTTCTAAAATCAAGGCGCGAATTTAGAAATACATAGCCATCTTGAAAAAAAAATTCTATTAACGGTTGATTAACCGTTTATTGTCAAGTCTATGTTAAAAAATCCTAACAACTGTTTATGGTTTGTTACGCGTTCATCCAGCCTTCAATACCCAAACCAAACAACGCGAAGTCATACTTCACGGGGTCGTTGGCATCAAACGTTCGCAATTGATCGGTTAGTTCAAGTGCTGTTTGCCAATCTGTTTGCTTCCGCTTAATGAGCTTTAACTTTCTGGCCACGCGATCAACGTGCAAATCGCAGGGACAAATCAACTGTGAGGGGCTGATATTCTTCCAAATCCCAAAGTCGACACCGTTTTCATCCTGACGCACCATCCAGCGCAGGTACATGACCAACCGTTTACAGGTTGAACCCCGGGCGGGTGTGGCCACATGCTTTTTCGTACGCATGGGAAAATCAGGTAACGAGAAAAACGTGTCATGAAAGCGGATCACACCATTTTCAATTGTTTTCTCATTTCCGGACACAGCAAAAGCATCTTCCAGCGATTGATGGCTCCGGTAAAACGACCGGAAAAATTCTATAAAGTACAGCGTATCGGTCGCATTAAATGTTCGGTGCTTAAAGTTCAGGAACGGCTTGAGGTCGTGATCGGTGTGATTAACAATAAAGTTGAACGGATCGTTATCCATCAGATCCATCAACTCACGACACTTCCGGATAATCGTTTTACGCTGTCCCCAGGCGAGTGTTGCCGCGAAGAATCCTGCGATCTCAATGTCCTGCTTCTTGGTAAACCGATGGGGAATGCTCACGGGGTCATCGGCAATGAACCCGGGCTGGTTGTACTGCGCCACCTTTCCATCGAGGAATTCTTTTAACGCTATCGGATTCATTCGCTTCGCCATCGGTGCAAGAAAGCAAATAATACCAGCACGAAAAACGAAGTCTTTCACTTACGCACGGCCGGCATTTTTTTGGTATGTTCACATCAAAATCAAACCTATGTCGGTAAAGAGAATCGTTGGCTGGTCGCTGCTCATTGTTGTGGCAGGCGGCTTGGGATACGGAATATATTATGCCTCGCAGGCATTTCCCATCATTACCGGCTATGGAGCCAAAAACCTGTGTTCGTGTGCCTATTTGTCCGGGCGCTCTGAGCAAAGTGTGCTCGATAATGAGCTAAGTGCCTTTCCCCTTTCGATCGGGACATTTGAACTGCATCCCGAAGATTCATCTGCAACTGCATCGGTGTTTGGTTTTGCCACCCATAAAGCAGTGTTCCGGAAAGGACTGGGTTGCACACTTGTCAATGAGATGAGCGAAGAAGAACTTCGCAAGCAAACGTTCAATCTTCCGGTTGCGTTGCCAAACCAGGACAGCATTGCCTGGCCCATGGGTAACCTGGTACGCGATACCGTGATCACCGGTGTCGACTATACATTGCTCAATAAGACAGTTGAAGAAGCATTTGCTGAACCCGGGGAAACCAAGAACCGGAGAACCCGTGCAATTATTGTTATCTATGACGGGCAAATCATCGCGGAGAAATATGCCGAAGGTTTCGACAAAAACACCCGGCAGCTCGGCTGGTCGATGGCCAAGAGCGTAACGAATTCGCTGATCGGAATTCTCGTTCGCGATGGTAAACTTTCGCTAAACGATGCGGCACCCTTCGAAGAATGGAAGAACGACAAGCGCAGCGCCATTACCATTAACAACCTGATGCAAATGAGCAGTGGCCTTCGGTGGGAAGAAAACTATTCGAAGCCAAGCGATGCCACCAACATGTTGTTCAAATCAAAGGATGCCGGACTTCTCGCTTCACATTCACCGTATGAATCCGAGCCCGGAAAAGTTTTTGAATACTCGAGCGGCACCAGCAACATGCTGGCCTGGATAATCCGCCACAGCGTAGGCGACAGTGCGTACTATGCGTTTGCATCGGAACGGTTGTTTAAAAAGACGGGCATGCACAGCATGATTCTTGAACCTGATGCGGGCGGGACCTTTGTCGGTTCATCGTATGCCTTTGCCACACCGCGCGATTGGGGCCGGTTTGGTTTGCTGTTTTTGAATGACGGCATGTTCAACGGAGAACGCATTCTGCCGGAAGGCTGGAGTGAATATTCGAGCACACCCTGCGAAGGCGCACCGATAGGCGAATATGGGGCTCAGTTTTGGCTGAATGCCGGATCAAAAACCGATGTCGTTAAACGTGTTTATCCCGATGTACCGCCCGACTTATACTGGGCTGATGGTTATGAAGGTCAGAATGTTTTTATTCTTCCATCCAAAGATCTGGTGGTTGTGAAGTTAAGCCAATCCAGCGGCAACTACCTTGACGATAACCAGTTCCTGGCCAACATCATTAAAGCGTTGCCGTAATTCATGGCCGACTACTTTCATTTTAAGAAATTCTCGGTGCGGCACGACCGCAGTGGAATGAAAGTAGGAACCGATGGTGTTTTACTGGGCGCATGGGCTGATGTTGCCACCGCTACGCAAATACTTGACATCGGCACAGGAACCGGAGTGATCGCGCTGATGCTGGCGCAACGCGCATCCGAATCGGTCACCATTGACGCGGTTGAAATTGATGATCAGGCGTATGCCGATGCGCAGGAGAACATTGCAGCGTCACCGTGGCACGACCGGATTCATATTCATCACACGGCTATTCAAAAGTTCACCACCCCTGCCCAGTTCGATCTGATTGTTACGAATCCGCCCTACTTTCAAAAAAGTTATAAACCCCCGGTCGCACAACGCGAAACCGCGCGCCATACCGAGCAGCTGACGTTTGACGATGTGCTGTCGGTTACCGAACGGGCGCTTACGCCAGACGGTAAGCTGAATGTAATCCTTCCCTACACGGAGGGTTTGCAGTTCATTGATCTTGCGCATCACAAAGGACTTCACTGTACGCGCAAGTGGGTTTTTCGAACCCGGGCGAACAAACCGGTTGAGCGATATTTACTGGAGTTTGGCTGGACCAAAACTGACGTTGAGGAAGGCGAGATACTGCTATACAGCGAGGGAGAGAACTGGTCGCCCGGATACAAGACGCTCACGCGGGATTTCTACCTGAAGATTTAGCCGTTAACAAGTCGTTAACAGGTGCGAGCAGGAAAATTTTACCTTGATTATCAGTGACTTACATAATAAAAAATACATGTTTAAACATATAATTCAAATTCTGTGTTACTTGGGGTATAAATCAAAAAACTCCTATGAAAAAAATTAACGTATTGTTTGCCCTGCTGTTTGTGGCTGCCGGGGTGTATGCGCAAACAACCTACAAGGTTGACAAAGCGCACTCAAAGGTTGGATTTGCAATTTCTCACATGATGATCTCGGAAGTAGAAGGTCAGTTCAATTCTTTTGATGCGACCATCGTTTCTTCCAAAGATGATTTCTCTGATGCATCGGTGGAATTCACTGCCGACGTGAACACAGTTGACACTAACGTAGAAAGAAGAGACGGTCACCTGAAGAGCCCTGACTTCTTCGATGCAGCGAAATATCCTGCCATCACTTTCAAAAGCACTTCGTTCACTAAAACCGGCGACAAGTCGTACAAGGTGGTAGGTGATTTAACCATGCACGGTGTAACCAAGTCGGTAACGCTTGATGCAACCCTCACCGGAACTGCTACCGGCCGTGGCGGAAAGAAAGTTGTTGGTTTCAAAGTTACCGGCACCATCAACCGCATTGATTTTGGTGTAGGAACTTCAGGTCCTGGCACAGGCGATGAAGTTACGCTTACTGCAAAAACAGAGTTTGGCGCACAATAATTTGTTTTGGTAGAAGCAGGACGGGCTTCGGCTTGTCCTGCTTTTTTTAAGTCATGAAAATCGAAGACGAGATCAAGCAACCTAAATTCAAAGACCCTTTCCAAAAAGCGGTTATCAATCTCATCTTTACGGCCAACTGGTTGCAACACAAACACCAGGGTTTCTTCAAAGCAGCCGGCATCACCATTCAGCAGTTTAACATCCTGAGAATTTTGAAAGGGCAATATCCCAAGAGCATTTCTGCCACGGAGATAAAATCGCGCATGCTCGACAAGAACTCGGATGTATCACGCCTCCTCGACCGGCTTGTAGCCAAGAATCTGGTTACGCGTCAGGTTTGCCCGAACGACAAGCGTGCAGCAGATATCACCATTACCGAAGACGGACTTACAATCTTGTCAACGCTCGACAAACGGCAGTCGGAACTTGACCGCGTACTCAACCTGTCGGAAGAGGATGCCAAAATACTCAGCGATCTGCTCGATAAAAGCAGAGGCTGACGTAGCCTATCCAATCGCAGCCAATTCTTTCTTTACAAAGTCCATCAGTTCGCGGATGTACGCGCGGCTGAAATCAAACTTGATGTTTGCGGCCTGATAAACTTCCGGGATGCGTTTCATGTAGCCGAGCTTCAGGGCGTTCATGTAACCCTGCAATCCTTTTTGCTTATCGGCACGATAATTCCTCCACACCGCAATCGCGCCAAGCTGGGCCATTCCGTATTCGATGTAATAAAATGGAACTTCGTAGAGGTGAAGCTGCTTCTGCCACAAATAGTCTTTTGCATCCTGTAAACCAGTCCAGTCGGTTACTGAGTCGCTGAATTCATCAAAAATCCGGTTCCAGTTTTGTCTGCGTTCCTCGGGCGAGTGGTTCGGATTTTCGTACAGCCAATGTTGGTATTTATCGATGGTAGCAACCCACGGCAAGGTTTCGATCAGGTCTTCCAAATGTTCACGCTTGGCACGCTTGAGATCGTCAGGATTGGTAAAGAAGATATCCCAGTGATCCATCGAAATCAGCTCCATCGACATGGAAGCGAGTTCTGCTACTTCCGAAGGCGTTGATTTAAAATCATTCAGCTCAAGTTCACGCGTTAAAAAGTTGTGAATGGCATGGCCGCCTTCATGCATGATCGTAACCATGTCGCGCAGCGTGGATGTTGCATTCATAAAAATGAACGGGACACCAATCTCCGACAGCGGGTAATTGTAGCCACCGGGTGCCTTGCCTTTGCGGGATTCGAGATCAAGATGCCCCATCTCTTTCATGATGGAGAGACACTGACCCAGGTACGGGTCCAGCTTATAAAAACACTCAATCGTTTTTTCGGTCAGGTCCTGACCATCGTTAAAAGCTTTCAGCGGGTCTTTCCCTTCGGGATCCACGGCTTTATCCCAGGGACGCAGTGCATCAATTTTTAAAGCCTTTTTTCGATCGGCTGCAAACGCATTGAGGATCGGAACAACTTCCGATTGAATCGACTGATGAAAACTAAAGCAGTCCTGGGGCGTGTAGTCGAACCGGCCGAGCGATTCAAACATGTAATCGCGAAAATTGATAAAGTCGGCATTTCGTGCGACTTTATCGCGCAGGTGGATCAGTTGTGTAAACAGGTTATCAAGTTCAGTCTTATCCTGTAGTCGCCTGTTCGTTATTTTATGATAAACCTCTTCCCGCTTCTTGCGATCAACAGACATCAGCAACACAGATGCCTGCTGGAGGGTTTTCTCCTGACCGTCAATATCCACTGTCATCGCGCCAGAAAGCTGCGCATACTTTTGCTGCTCGGTCGTGATCTCCGTGTACAACGGGACGTTCTGCTCGCGGAAAATCTCAATATCCTTTTTCAGGCTCCTGATCATGATGTCGAAGCCCGGCTCCTTTTCCAATACGTTGAGAAACGGAGAGCCCGCGGCTTTCTTGTTAAGTTGGTCGGAAACTGGTGCAATTTGAGGCTGAATATTCACCACAAAATCTTCATACCGCTTGCTGTATTCCTGGTTTTCGGTGTAGCGCGTCAAATTGATGTAGCGCCACGCGAGATCTTCAGAAATAATGGATTCCAGTTCGCTGCGATCGTGCAGCCACTGCCGGACTGCGTCCAGCGAGGTTAAATCGCGCATCAACAGGTTATCGAAATAAGGTTTAAGCGTTTGCCAGTTGGTCACGGAAAAGTTTTCCGGCAGGAATTTTCTCTTCGGGCGTTCAATCTTCGCTACAGGTTCCATAGAATAGTCATTCAAAAATCCAAAAGTATGGTTTTATTGCGTGCAATAGGGTGAAAAAGAAAAATCCTATACCTTTCAAATCACAAACTCCCATGCCAGGCGCAGCTCAAATCGGATTCATTGTTCTCACGGCAATTTTCTATTACCTGCTGTTCCGGGAATTCCGGCTGGCGTTGCCGAAAACAGCGTTGACGGAAGATCAACGAACGCGCTTTACGCGAAACATGCTGATCGCCTTGGCGGGCTGGCTGGTGTTTGTATACATCTGGTCGAGGTTTGGCATATTCAAGAACTTCTCGATTTTCCCGGTCAATGCAGCACCCGTTATTCTCATACCCCTGGTAACAATTCTTGTTTTCAGTTTTTCTAAAACAGTAAAAGAAATTCTCGTTCACATCCCCCAGGAGAACATCATCAAACTGCAGGTATTCCGGTTTTATGTAGAGGTATTGCTTTGGGCATTATACTCGGCCGCGTTACTCCCCGTGCAAATGACGTTTGAGGGAAGAAACGTTGATATCATTACCGGTGTAACGGCTGTTCTGCTGACAACCCGTATTTCAGGATTTATGTTGTTGGACAAAATGCCCAGAATTACTGTAGTAATCTGGAACCTCATTGGCCTCGGATTACTGATCAATATTGTCGCGATCGCCATTCTTTCGATGCCAACGCCTTTCCGGGTTTTCGTAAACGAACCCGCGAATACCATCGTCACGGAATTCCCGATCAGCCTGCTGCCGGCATTTCTGGTTCCGCTGGCCTACTTGCTACATATCTTATCACTTCGGAAAGCCCTGATAAAAAAATAGAGATGCCCGTGTGAGCATCTCTATTTCAGTACATCGGTGTGACGGTTTATTTCTTTGCCGGCCAACTGTTGTTGCTGCCGATTGCATCTACCCCACCTTCAATCGTCAGGCGAATGCTTTTTACTTCTTTGCCCGCTGTGATCTTGTGCTTATAGACAGTTCCGTCTTTCCATACGGAAGGACTAATCGCCTCACTTGTTTTTGAATCATCCGCGTAGGTAATCACCAGGTTACCGGCCATCGGGCGTCCACCCAGGTTTTCAACCGTCACGGTATTCTGCGAATAATCCGTAATCGCCAGATCCATATAACCCCAGTCGAAATACCACTGCTTCCAGAACCAGTTCAGATCCTTGCCTGATACGCGACTGAACGTGTTCATAAAATCATACGGGGTCGGGTGTTTGTGTTTCCAGTCGTTCATGTAAGTACCCAAACATTTTGTGAACACGTCTTTTCCCAACAATTGATACAACGAGATATACGACATCGATCCGATGGTGTAGGAGTTTGTACCGCTGTTAGAGGCAATATGACTCGGAACCATTACCGGACCAAGGCTTAACGATCCCAATGACGGTGAATCGAATTCGTAGGGACTGTCGTTATCGTCTGACAGGAAATATTCACTGAAACTTGCCATTCCTTCGTCCATCCAAGCATATTTCTTTTCATTGATGCCCATCATGAACGGGAAGTACATGTGGCACATCTCATGGAGCGAAAGGCCGAGGTTTGCTTCAAAGTCGTCAACCTTTTTGCCCATCCACTGCGACATCATCTCGCCCGGAATACCTTCATCGTTGGCCATGCCCGGAAATTCCATTCCGCCACCTTCCAAACCGTTGAAGATGGTGAAGTTTTTAAACGGAAATGCCTGCACCGGAAACTTGGTATGGAATATCTCAATCGACCGGGCGATGGTTTTAATTACGGTAGCAAATTCTTTATGCTCGGCCGGATAGGCCGTGTGAATAAAGTAATCTCCAAAGGTGTCTTTGTACGAAGCGGCTTCCCACACGAAATGATCACTCAGGGCAAACGAAAAATCCGGGAAGTCATTTGCGGTGTACTTCCAGGTTAGCGACTTGCCTTTTCCTTTATTGAAATCGGCCGTGGTATAAATGGGAACCGGCTCCTTACTTTTCTTTGCTTTTGCAAGGCGGTCCTGAATGGTCTTTGAATATACTTCCTTTGGATTGTTTGCCGCAACAGAAGCCCAGACAACGAAATTGTCGGGAGCGGTTACTTCCACTTCATAGTTTGAATAATCGTGATAGAATTCGGTAGCAGCATCGTACACCACGCGATCCCATCCGTAAACATCATCATAAACCGACATCTCGGGATACCAGTACGCAATAAACATAGACGTGCTGTCGATCGCTCCGCTGCGTTCGAAGCCCTTGCCCGGAATGGTATAATTCCAGCTCACTTCTATTTTTGCGGATGCTTTCGGTGCAAGTTTCTTCGCTAAGCGGATCGCATAGTTCGAACCATTGTAGTTTACCTTGCGGGAAGGTGCCATGGAGATAACCTCTCCATTCACCACCAGTTTGGTAATTACCATTCCCTCATTTTTCAAATAATTTCCACCGGCAAAGAAACCGGCCCGCTTGGAGCCTTCCTTGTAGTAGTCGGGATAGGTATGGAATACAATCTGCGTAAGCGAATCGGGGCTGTTGTTGTAATACGTGATCACACCCTCACCCTCCAGTTTCTTTGTGACAGGATCAACGGTGGCTTTTAATTTATAGTCCGATTTGTTTTGCCAGTAGCCGGCAGGCACGCTGCCATCGGCTTTACGTGTATTGTTTTTATAAGCTTTCTGAAATTCCAGAGGCGTATAAAGCTTGCTGGTTTGTGCTGTAGCCGCGGTTGCGACCACCATAACAAGAATGATTAATCTGATTTTCATGCGGTGTAGTTTTGAATCGGCTATTTACTAATAAATACCGGTAAAGAGAATGACATTTCGGCATTAAAAGCTGATTAAAATATTTCAATTTTGGCTATTGGCTTTATTCAGATGAACATCGTTTTAAAAGTTGCCGATTCGAAGCAGTTACTAAAAGAATTCATTTTCCTTCCTGAAAAAATTTATTCGGGTAACCCGCGTTGGGTTCCTCCCATGTATATCGATGAATGGAATTTCCATGACCCGAAACAAAATAAAGCACTGGACTATTCCGATGTGATTCGTGTGATCGCGTATGCCGACTCGAAACCTGTGGGCCGGATCATGGGAATCATCAATCATAAATACAATCAGGAACACCGAGAGCAAACCGCACGATTTTTTGCGCTGGACTGTATCCATGACCAGCGCGTTGCACACGCTCTGGTCGCGCATATCGAACGCTGGGCCAGCGATAAAGGCATGACCAAACTGATCGGGCCGTACGGATTTTCCGATAAAGATCCGCAGGGGTTACAAGTTGAAGGATTGGATCTGTTACCGGTAATCGCCACGCCAACCAATCCGATCTATCTGCAAACCCTGGTTGAAAACGAAGGCTATGAAAAAGAACTTGATTGTGTTTCGTACCAGATGCCGATACCGGAACAACTTCCTCCGGTGTATGAAAGAGTCTTTGGCCGCATCAACGCAAACAAAAATTTCAAACTACTCGAGTTTACTACCAAACGCCAGTTGAAACCCTACATCGTACCCTTGTTCCGGCTGGTGAACGAGACGTACGCTCCCCTGTTCGGTTTTGTACCCATGACGGAGGTGGAAATGAAAAAATTTGCTTCACAATACATGCCCGTGCTGGTACCTGAACTCGTAAAAGTTGTTGTCGATCAATCAAATGACATGATCGCGTTCGTGGTATCCATGCCCGACATGAGTGCGGGAATCCAAAAAGCCAAAGGCCGGTTGTTTCCCTTCGGCTTTATTCACATTCTCCGCTCCATGCAAAAAACCAATCAGCTCAACCTGCTCCTCGGTGCAATCAAGTCGGCACATCGTGGCAAAGGGCTTAATGTGCTGATGGGTAAAGCGCTGATCGAATCGGCACGCAAGCGCAGATTAGCGGTGATGGACAGCCACCTTATTCTCGAAAAGAACGAAATCATGCGCGCAGAATGCGAAAAACTCGGTGGAGCGATTCGCAAACGCTATCGTGTGTATCAAAAATTACTGGGCTGATCTGCTATCTTTAACACTCCAAAACCAAACCCTTATGAAGCTGAGGTATTTCATTCTGCCACTGGCGTTACTCTCCGCGTGCGGCAAACCAGAACAAAAAACGATGGGAACATTTGAACGGATTGATCCGGCCTTCGACAGCATTGTGAGTGCCGATGCCACGATCGAAATTATCGCCGAAGGGTATGAATGGAGTGAGGGCCCGGTTTGGGTAGCTTCCCAAAACATGCTTTTGTTTTCGGATGTGCCGAAGAATACGATCTACCAATGGACCGAGAAAGAAGGTGCGAAGGTCTATCTCACCCCGTCGGGCTTTATGGGTTCGACTACCAGCAGCCCGGAGCCCGGGTCAAACGGACTTTTGCTTGACGATGAAGATAACCTGATTTTATGCCAGCATGGCGACCGGAGGCTCGCGATGATGAACGCTCCGCTGGATCAGCCCAAGGCCGATTTCACCGGCATCGCCGACAAATACCAGGGAAAGCGATTCAACAGTCCGAACGATGCTACGTTTTATAACTACAGCTTTTATTTCACCGATCCGCCATACGGTTTAGCCAAACAAAATGAAGATCCTGAAAAAGAAATTCCTTTTCAGGGGGTATATGTTGCTCCGGCAGAAGGCGATGTGAAACTCATTACCGACTCGCTTACACGTCCGAATGGAATTGCCATGCTGCGCAACAAGAAAACGCTTATCGTAGCCAACTCCGATTCGGGTAAAGCGCGCTGGTATGCGTTTGACCTGGCGGAGAATGACTCTGTAATGAATGCCCGGATTTTTTATGATGCGACTGAAAATGCGAAGACCGAGCAAGGCTTGCCGGATGGCCTGAAGGTCAACAGCAACAACATTGTATTAGCCTCAGGCCCGGGTGGAGTTTGGATTTTCAACGGTGACGGTAAAGTATTGGGCCGAATCCGGATTAACGATGTCCCGGTTTCGAACTGTGCATTATCATCCGATGAGAAGGTGTTATTTCTAACAGCCGATTCATACGTGCTCAAGGTAACGCTGCGCAAGTGATGGACGATAACAAGCTTTTTTTTGACATTATCGGATGGGGCGGTTCGATTGGCCTGCTCCTTGCGTATGGACTTAACAGTTATCAGAAGATCAAGTCGGATTCGTATACATTTTTGCTCCTGAACCTGTTTAGCGGAATCTGCCTGATCGTTTATACTGTTTTCTATAAGACCTACGCCAACACGTTTTTAAACATTGTTTGGGTAATTATTGCCATCCCGGCCATTATCCGGCTGGCACAAAAGAAAAAGAATACCGCATAAGTTGGAACCCGCAAGACAAAACATCCGGATACAAACATGGGTAGCGGCATTATCCGTGGTGTTGCTGAGTGTCAAACTTGTGGCGTATTTCCTCACCGGTTCTGTGGCTATCCTTACCGATGCGCTGGAGGGGATTGTAAATGTTGTTGCCGGCTTCTTCGGATTGTACAGCCTGCATCTCTCTGCGAAACCGCGTGACGAAGATCATCCCTATGGCCATGGAAAGATTGAGTTTGTGTCGGCAGCCGTGGAAGGAACCATGATTGTGATTGCCGGCATTGCTATTTGTTATACCGCCATCCAACAATTGTTCAATCCCCGGGAATTGCATGAACTTGACTACGGGATACTCCTCATTGGCATAACCGCCATCCTGAATTTTGTTGCCGGAAGGTTTTGCATCCGCATCGGTACACAAAATAATTCGCTTGCCCTGGTGGCCAGCGGAAAGCATTTGACCTCCGATACATATTCCACCATCGGTGTGCTGACAGGATTGGTGATTATCTATTTCACAAACATCCTGTGGCTCGACAGTGCCGTGGCCATTCTTTTCAGCTTCGTGATTTTGTACACGGGGTATAAAATTGTTCGTAGCTCCGTGGCCGGGATCATGGATGAATCGGACCGCGCCCTGCTGAAAAAAATGGTGAAAGTTTTCAACGAACATCGCAGGGATAACTGGATGGACCTGCACAACCTGCGCATCATTAAATATGGAAGCACGCTGCACCTCGATGCGCACCTTACCGTCCCGTGGTATTTTAACGTACACGAAGCACATCATGAAATTGATGAACTCGCCTTGTTGGTGCGCCAGGATTTTGGCGAATCGTTAGAGTTGTTTGTTCATTCCGATGGCTGCCTGGAGTTTCAATGCAAAATTTGCAGCAAGCACGATTGCCCGGTGCGCCAGCACGCACAGGAAAAGAAGATTACCTGGACGGTCGATAACATTTCTTCAAATCAGAAACACAACATCTCCACGCCTGAATGAAAAAGTTAATGCTGCTTTCGATTGTCATCGTTGCCATTACCTCGTGCAGCGATAGACCGACTCTTGAACGTGATGTCAATCAGATTTTCATGCCTGTATTCAAGGATGATGAGCCGGGCGGAGTGGTGATGATTGTGAAAAACGATTCGGTTGTTTTCTCACACGCTTACGGCCTGGCGGATATGAGCACGAAAGAAAAAATCACAACGAAGACATTATTTAATACCGGATCAATTTCCAAAACCTTTGTATCGAACACTATTCTTGCACTCTCCCTGGAGGGTAAGCTCTCGTTGGATGACAGTTTACTTAAGTACTTTCCGGATTTCAAAAATCCAGAACTCGCAAAAAAGGTCCGCATCCATCATTTACTCACACACACATCCGGCCTTCCCGACAATCGGAAACACCTGCTCGATAGTGCCTTTCTGATCATCGCGAAAGACGGGGAGAACTTTGCTCCCATCAAGCTCAACGATTCGCTGCTGTTTGAACCGGGCAGTCGTTACGAATACTCGAACCCTGCCTTCAACGGGCTGGCATTGATTATTGAAAAAGTTACCGGTCGCAAATGGCAGGACGTAGTGAAAGAGAAAATTTTTGATCCGGCCGGCATGAAAACAAGTGTAATCACCGATGGTCCCTTCCCGGAAACAGGTGTTTCGCATGCCTACCTGAAAACAGCTTCCGGCTTTATTGAAAAAGACTATGGCGAGGAACCTACATTTCCTGCAGCAGGCAACGGAGGTGTATGGAGTTCAGCCGAAGAACTGATTCAATACGAGCAGGCCATTCAGCGCGCAGCATTCCTCACCAAAGATATCATTGAACATTCGCGTACTATAACCGAATACCCGAACTGGCAGAGCAATGAAAAACCGTTCATCGGCTACAGTTGGTTCATCGAAACACTTAATGACGGATCGAAGATGATTTCCCACACCGGGACACAAGGTGGATTTTACTGCGACTACGTAAGCATCCCGTCAAAAGGAATTATCTACGTCATGCTTTGCAACATTCCGGTACAACAGGAACCGAAACGCACTCAAGTATTGGAAGTTCTTAGGAAATACGGTTGGCTGAACTAGCCAATTTCAATCACCACATCGTCCGTAAGCGGATGGCCAACGCAGGTGAGTACATAACCCTCGTTGCGCTCGGATTGTGACAAGCCTTCTTCTTCGTCAAGTTTTACTTTACCCGACAAGGCCCGGCCGCGACATGCTGTGCATAGACCGCTTTGACAACTGTACGGCAAATCAATTCCCTGATCAAGCGCGGTTTCAAGAATGGTGCTGTTGGGCGGAACGGACACTTTGTACTCCTGCCCATCATAGCGAATCGTTACTTCACGGGTTTTAAGTTCGTTGTCGGTAGCGGCCGCTTCCGTTTTTGTTTCTTTATCGATGGTGCCCTGCACAAAACTCTCCTTGAACACTTTTTCTTTTGGAATGGAATGCTGTTCGAGCAATGTTTCCACATTCTTCATCATCCCCTCAGGTCCGCACATCAGGTAGGTAGTGTTGCCGATTCCCCAATCCGGAATGCGTTCAAACAATTTCTTCAGCATCTCGGGATTCAGCAAACCGGAATAGCCCTGCCAGTTCATTGGTGCATTGTCGAGCACGTGAATTACGTGCAACCGGCCTTCGTATGTTGTTTGCAATGTGTCGAATGCGTCTTTAAAAATAATACTATCGATATCACGATTGCAATAAATCAGCGAACAGATACTGTTGGGCTCCTGTGTCAACGTACTTTTAATGATCGACATCATGGGTGTGATGCCCGATCCCCCAGCAAACATCACAAGGTGGCGCTTGTTCTCCGTTTTAAATTCGGTGGTAAACTGCCCCATCGGCTCCATCACTTTGATCTTGTTGCCGGCTTTCAGATTATCCGGAAGCCAGTTCGACATCAAACCTTTGTCAACCCGTTTCACGGTAACCGCCAGGTCACCATCCGTAAACGGTGACGAACAAAGCGAATAGGCTCTCCGTACCTCTTTTCCCTGAATTGGAATAATGAGCGTCAAAAACTGACCGGACTTATAACTGACTTTTTCAGATGGATGCTCAAATACGATGGTTATCGCATCTTTTGTTTCATTGACGACATTCTTAACCGTCAGCTCGTAATAATGCGGTCCACGCGATTCCGATTTGTTGGAGGATGCCGGAGTATTCTCTTTCTTCTTAAAAAGTCCAAATGCCATGATCAGTGCCAGATTTGCTCTATAACAGTAATTTACCGAAACAGGTTTTCGGATTGGTCGCAAAAGTAGCGTTTTTTGTTATTTTTACAGCTTAATAGTCATCCCGTGCAGCTAAACACGCTCAACGCCATTGCTCCTATCGATGGCCGCTATTTTTCAGCCACCCAACCGCTTGCCCCTTACTTCTCGGAGTTTGGATTGATCCGTTACCGCGTTCGGGTAGAAGTTGAGTATTTTATTGCGCTCACCGGCACGCTTCCAGAACTGAAAAAGATCTCCGGCAAACACGAAAGTGCGCTCCGGAAATTGTTCGAAAATCTCTCCGAAGCCGATGCACTATCCATCAAAGAAATTGAAAAGACCACCAACCATGATGTTAAAGCGGTTGAGTATTTTCTGAAAAACAAATTCGATGAACTTGGATTGAGTGAGTTCAAAGAGTTCATTCACTTCGGGTTAACCTCACAGGATGTTAACAATACCGCTATTCCGCTTTCGCTGAAAGAGTTCATGGACGCTGAGATGTTACCTGCCATCCACAAACAGGTTGCGTTGCTTAACGGACTGGCCGATCAGTGGAACGATATTGCGATGCTTGCGCGAACGCATGGACAGCCGGCATCTCCCACCCGCCTGGGAAAAGAAATTCGGGTATTCGCCGAACGAATTACCCGACAGGTTGAGTTGTTAACATCGGTTCCGTATTCCGCGAAGTTTGGCGGAGCGACCGGTAATTTCAATGCTCATCATATTGCCTATCCGGAAATCGACTGGAAAAAATTCGGTGACACCTTTGTTCAAAAGAATCTGGGTTTATCGCGCAGTCACCCGACAACACAAATCGAACATTACGATAACCTGGCAGCATTGTTTGATGCCCTGAAAAGAATAAACAACATTCTGATTGATTTCAGCCGCGATGTATGGCAGTACATCTCGATGAGTTATTTCAAACAGAAGATAAAGGCGGGAGAAATCGGTTCATCGGCTATGCCCCACAAGGTTAACCCGATTGATTTCGAAAATGCAGAAGGCAATTTGGGGTTTGCAAATGCAATCTTCGAACATCTGTCGGCCAAACTTCCCATCTCACGACTCCAGCGTGATCTTACCGACTCAACGGTATTGAGAAACATCGGGGTACCGTTAGCACACACCTTTCTTGCGTTAAAATCGCTTGAAAAAGGAATCGGCAAGCTGGAACTCAATAAAGCTGCCATTGATAAAGATCTGGACAACAACTGGGCTGTGGTGGCCGAGGCCATACAAACCATTCTCCGCAGGGAAAATTACCCAAATCCGTACGAGGCATTAAAATTGCTCACACGGAAAAATGAGAAGGTTACTAAAAAAGATTTTGAAGAATTTATCGATACGCTTCAGGTATCTGCTGCTGTGAAAGAACGGTTAAAATCAGTAACCCCGTTCACGTACACCGGTATCTAAGGCCAACCAACCTTAACCCTGTATGGCAACCTCAAAAAAAATCGTAACCGGCATCAAGTATGCTGTGTTCTTCGCGTCGTTAATCGTGCTCGTCATTTTTGCCTATGATCTGCTCTTCGCGCCTCCGCTGATCATGAAAGGTATCATCGTGGAAAAAGCGTTTGTTCCCAGGGACTATGCGAACGCGACCAGCATGAATCCCTATATGCGATACAAGCAAAAAGATTATCTGATCACTACGCAAACACACGACCAATGGGTAGCGTTAGTTGAGCTCGAAGATGGCCAGGTTTTAAAAGTAAATTGCCACAGCGATCACTACGAAAAAAAGCAGGTTGGCGACACACTTCACTTTAAAGAATATGCCGGTGATATCATGGGCATTGATTATTTCGCGCACAATGAAGAAGATGAAGACACGCCACATCCCTAAAGTTCTCTCCGTAGTTTTACTTTATGCAGCGGCTACGCTGTTGGCCACGTGCAGTTCAGATGAGTCTGAAAACACCAAGATTAAATTTACCAGGCGCGCGACACCGGTTTGGGAAGGGGTGTTTACCGCGGGCGACCCGAGCATTATCCGTGATGGCGATACGTTGAGAATGTATTACTCCAGCTTTGTACTCGACCCCGAAGAAAAACTGGCAATTGCAGGAATAAAATCGGTCGATGGCATTCATTGGACTCCCGCACATGAGGTGACGGGCACTGAAAGTATTGCACTCGATGTAACCGCGGGCACCTGGGACGACCACCTTGAGACAGTGTCGGTAATAAAAAAGGACGGACAATTGTGGATGTACTACTGCGGTTATCCAGATGAAGCGGATGTGGCCGGAAAAATTGTTGCCGAAAGCCAAATCGGATTGGCCAAGTCCGACAACACGGTAACCTTCACCCGTGCTTCTGCCGATCCTGTTCTTCCTTTGGGCGCTGCCAATTCAAAGGATGCCAATGCGCTGTTCTCTCCAACGGTGATTCGGGAAGGTAACACGTACTACATGCTGTATGTCGGATATTGCATCGAAAACTGCAGCCCTGCATTCCTTGGAATTTTGGGCGCTAACTCAACCGATGGCGAAACATGGACAAAGCTCCCCGATCCGATCATCAGCGGTGTTGACTTCGATCTTAGCTGGGCATCGGTGATCAAGGAGCCGGAGATCGTGAAAGGGCCCGACAATGTCTTCTACCTGTTTATTTCCGGTGACACCGGCATCGGTGTTGCACGCAGCACCAACATCCTTGGGCCCTACGAAGTTTATCCGGAACCAATCCTGGAAAAGAAATATGACTGGGAATCAAACTCCGTTATTGCCCCAACGGTAATCATTGAAGATAACAAAGTACGGATGTGGTACATGGGGGTTAAGGTATTTGACGGAGGAGCCGACTTTGCTATCGGATACGCAGAGTCACCTTTTCCACTCAACTGGTAAGTCTGCCCGCGATAAACTTCACTCTTACTACGCCTAATACGGGAGCCCGAAGAAGACTGTTATTATTTAGCTTCCGGATTGTAGAGTAACCGATCGGAAGAAAAATCGTACAGCGTTAATCTCCTCAGCCCGTAATACGCCGTCCAGAAGGCGCGCAGTGCATCAACGTATGCACGCTTCGCCTCATCCTTGTCTTTCAACGCCAGGTTAAGGTTGGTGATGTCAATCTTTCCAATCAGGTAGCGGTTTTGCGAAACCATGTAACGTTCCTGCGCAATCTCATCCGATTTCTTTGTGATTTCGATTTGACTTAACAAAACTTCAAATTGCGCAACCTGCGTCAGAATTTCCTGTTCAAATATGACCTCATCCTGTGCGATCACATAATCATTTAACTTTTGATTGGCAATGGCCGTACGCATTCTTGCCCGGTTGCGTCCCCAATCCAGTACCGGGAAATTAAAACCAAGGTTGATGCGCTGTTGCGACAACGGATCATCATATAAGGCCGACATTTGCTCCCCGCTGTTGTTGAGACCGTATGATGCAACCAGGTTGATCTGATAGCGCTGTCCGCGTGCTTGAGCAACCTCCCGGTCAGCCTCAATTTTTCTTCGTTCAAAAGCTATGTAATCGGCCCGATTTTGCCTCGCATATTCAAGTGCGCGTTCCGCAGAAAGTCTGAGAACCGGAATGGATTCAGGCAGCACGAGTTTAAATTCATCAAACTCTTTCAAGCCGATGTACGACCGCATATTGAGTTTTGAGTTCTGAAGATTAATCCGCGCAGCAGTAACCTGTTGCCGCGACTGAAGTAATTGAAGTTCAGCCTGAAGCAACTTGTCTTTCGTTGTCGTTCCGATGTTGTACCGGCCTTGCTCGATTTTATAGATCGTATCGTTGTTCGCGAGGTTGTACTCCGCAAGCTGCAGGTTGATCTGTGCATCCAGCACGGTAAAGAATCGTGTGGCTGCCTGCTGCGATATCGATTCCATCTCCTCCACAAACGAGCGTTTTGACTCTTCGTAGCGTAGTGGCTCAGTTTTTCGGTCCCAGCGCAAGTCGTTGAATCCCAAAATCGGCTGATCCAACCGGACGTTAACTACTGTTCCACTAAACTGTTTGATATCATAGAAATAGTCGTCATACCGGTTCAGCCCGGTGTTCACAGAAACTGTTCCACCGGTAAAGAAAATCGGCTGCTCCAGCCCCAGATTAAGTGTGGCATTCGTTTGTTCGCGCTGCTGATACTGGATGGTACCATCGTCCAGGCGATTTTGAAAATAGTCTTTGTTGTAATCCGGGAAATTCCCGTTTAACCTGAGTTGCGGGTTGTAGTTAGTCTTGTAAAAGCGGTATTGCCAGTAGCGGTTCTCTTTGCGAGTCTCGGCCTGTTTCGCGAAAGGCGACTGGTTCTTCGCAAGTTGAATCACATCTTCGAGCGAGTATGCCTGTTGTGCGAACGAGTGGCCGAACACACCAAAAAAACTTATTGCGAACAGTATTCTAAACTTATTCATAGCGCAGGGAAGTGATAGGGTCTTGGCTGGCTGCTTTGCGTGCCGGTGCAATTCCGAAAACAAGTCCAACGGTAGCCGCCACACCGAAAGACAACACAATTGACATAAAGCTGATCACTGTAGGAATGTCAGCCACCGAAGAAACAAAGAATGCGAGTGAGATTCCGAGAATTACACCGATGATTCCACCCGTAACACTGATCATCACCGCTTCAAACAGAAACTGCTGAATGATGTCGCTCTTTTTCGCACCGATCGAAAGACGCAAGCCGATTTCCTTGATCCGCTCCAGTACCGATGCCAGCATGATGTTCATGATCCCGATGCCACCCACCAGCAGCGAAATACCGGCAATCGCTCCAAGTACATAGTTGAAAATGTCGTTCGTACGCTGCTGCTGTTTCAAAAGCAATTCCGGAATTTCAATTTCATAATCAATGAGGTCGTAATGCCTGCGTTCGAGCATGCGGGAAATGATTTCAGCAATTGGCTGAAGCTGATTGGTTTGTTCAACCTGAATCACAAGCCTGTCGAGCTGATGATAGTTTTTGGATTCCATTTGCTCTTCTTCTGATTGCTCATCTTCACCACCGCCTCCGCCAATAATGATAAAGTTTCCTCCACTCTTCATAGCCTCTTTTCGCAAGGCTTCGGCAGAAATTACATCCCGGTTACGATAGCGTACCAGCACCGTTTGAAGCGGTGCATAAATATCCATGTTAAAGTCCCGGATACCCAGTTTGCTGATACTCGTTTTCGAAACAAGACGCTCTTTCATCACACCAACAATTTTCAGCCAGTGCGGCCCCACCTTGATGGATTTGCCAATCGGGTCTTCGGTTGGGAAAAATTTAGTTTTAATGGAATTCCCGATCACACATACCGGAGCTCCGATTTTCAATTGCTCATCGTTGAACCGCTGGCCTTCCTGAAGTTCGAAACTGAAAATGTCGAAGTATGACGGATCAATACCCACAAGCTTGGCCGAACGTCTGATCCCGCTACGGATAACATACGTATTCAAAATGATTTCCGGGCTCATCTTCGTGATTCCGGGAATTGTTTCGCGGATGCTGTTAACATCCCGAATGGTAAGACCCGGGGAGAACTTCTTCTTTTCCTTTTTCGCGCCCGTATTCTCCGCAAGTTTCTCTTCCTCCTGTTCAATGATCGGCTTGATCACAATGTTATTTACACCAACCAGTTTGATCTGCGCCAGAATTTCCTGTTGCGCACCATTTCCGATGGCCAGCATGGCGATTACCGCAGCCACCCCGAAGATGATACCGAGTGCGGTGAGCAGTGACCTGACCTTGTTGGTTAGCACGGCTCCGATGGCTATGTAAAGATTAGCCAGTACGCGTGGAGAAAATATCGATTTCACTTATTGCGCTTTAGAAATTACCGCGGGTACTGAGGGAGGCAGATCTTTCTTTTCCTCTTCTTTTACTTCTTTCTTCCTGCGCTTGCCGTTCATCTCAGGAAGCAAGTTCACCTCCTCATCGTCCTGACCGGCCGGATTTGACAAGTAAACTTTGTCATTCAGTTTCAACCCGCCTTTAATCACCACATCATTGGCGTTGGCATCCCCTACAATCACTTCCTGTTTGATAATATTCAAACCCTCGCTCTTATACACATACGTAATGGAATCGCTTTGATTGTGCAGGCACTCCAACGGAACATACAACACGCTGTCGAGTTGATTCGCGATAATCTTGTTGCTGGTTGTCATGGCCGGACGGAGGCTCATGTCGGTTCCTTTAATCTCGATCGTAACCTCAAACACCTTTGCATCCGAATTGGGGCGCTGTTCACCCACGTTTGCTACACGAACCACCGTTCCTTTTAATTTTTTGTCAGGGTAGGCATCCAGGCCTACATCCACCGGCTGGCCGACTTTCACTTTGCGCACATCAACTTCATTCACATACGTTTTGGAAATCATTAACGACAGGTCGGGCAGTTTGGCCACAACCGGATCCCACATCTGAATCGTTGAGCCTGCCTTGATCGGCTTTCCGCTCCAGTCTTTGCTGTAAATAACCATACCGGGTTCGGGAGCGATGATATTAAACGCTTCCCCGATCTTCGACATGTTATCCATCTCATTGCGCACTTTGCGGAGCTCGGCTGCCACCTCGCGCATTTTCTCTACGTTCTGATTCTTCTTGATTTTGTAGTTCTCGAGTGCCTGCTCGTACGCCCGAACGGCCTTATCGTAGTTGATTTCATTCTGTTTGATGGTTGCTGGCGGCTCGTATTTTGATTGTTCGAGCACAATTTGCTTTTCATCAACTCCGTATTTCAGGTTAATCAGTTCATCGCGCGACTGACGCATCGTGAGCGTGGTATCAAGCTGCGTTTGCGTGTACTTGGAATTTGCCTTCTCAAGCTCAATGTTTTTGTCGCCAAGCTTGTTCTGGAACTCGGTACGATCGAGCGTTGCCACCCAGTCGCCTTTTTTCACCACCACACCTTCATCAATGATATTCTGGATTTTTACTTCCCAGATCCGGAAGTCGCGCAGGGAAGTGGGACCCATGATGTTGACCGAGTTTTTTGCCTCCAGTTCGCCTGTGGTTTCAATTTCCACTTTGAACTTGCCTTGTTTAACCGTGGCCAGGATATCGGCTCCCTCATTCTTGCGATTTCCATTGACAACAAAAAACGCAACGATTAAAATTACACCGATGCCAACTCCAATGATGATTTTCTTGTTCATGCGATTGCGTTAAAAATAATTCGTAAAAATACCCGGATGTAAAATGTTGTAGCAACCATCCGGGTAAACCTGTATCCTGTCGTGTAATAAGCAGCTTATTGATTCGCTGCTTTCGTCACTTCTACTTTCGATAACGCACTGTTCCTGTCAATCTTTCCCGCATTAAAGTCTTTCAGCACGGAGGCCTTTACCGCCACTTCAATTTTTGCCGGAATTCCGCAACCCTTGCACTTCGTGAGAGTAACGTCAACGATCAGTTGTTCATTGTCGTTCAGGCTCTTTAAAGTTCTGCCATAATCCAGCATATTTTCCTTTAGTTCACTTTCGAACACCGGGTATAGCTCTTTCACCTTCTTATCCCGTTCTTCCTGCGATAAATTTTGCAAGCCTACGGTTGGCATCGAAAGTAATGTTCTTGTTTCACCGTCACGATCCACCGCATAGTTTGTGTTACTTGAGTAAACCTGCATATGAACGATCGCGCCAAAGTCGGTTAAGTGTTCGTAGTAGGTGTTCCCTTGAACGTAGAACGTCTTCGACAAATCACTCTGATACAGTCGATTAAAAATACTCACCAGTAATTCCATGTCCGGCTCAGCCTTTTCGGACGATACGCTGTTTACCACTTTAATCTTAGCCATCAGTTGGTCGCGGGTGATCTTTCCCTGACGGAACGCAGTCAGGTCTGATTTCTTCGCTTCCACACTTAACAGTGAACGCTTGGCCTTCTGACCGTACATCCAGAATTCATTATTTCCCTGGCTGCGGTTCGTTACAATAATTCGTTCTTCCTGTCCAAGCTGGCTCAACATATCCCCGTAGTCGGCAATAAACGTTTTAGCCGCTTTTATAATCTTCGCATTATTGATCGCATTCAGGCTGTCGCTGTTATACCGCTTGCCGCGTGTCGTGGCAACACCAACACCAATATTATTGCGCGACCCTGGGTAACCGCCTGCTGCAATGGCCTCATCGCGCGAGTAGGCCTCGTCAGCGGCACGTTGAGCGTCCCGCTCTGCCTTGTCGCGTTCCTTCTGCTGGTTCTTCAGAGGTTTCATCGCTTTTTCTGCTTCCCGGGCCTCATTTTCGGTAATCGCCAGGTCTTCGTCTGAACTCCAACTGGAGCTGGAGCTAAAGCCATTGCCATCAATCACCATATATTGCGAGTTACCTGAGCCCCACACGTTTAACATACTTGTCGGAACGGTAAAAGTTACACCGTACCCGGAAAGATAATTTCCTTTTACATCCATGAAGAAGAAATTGCGCTGGTCAAATTCCTGTTTAATCATTTCCGAGAGCGCTGTTTCCATAACCGCGATATCGCGCTGCATTCTGTCGTTTTGGGTCTTCGTTGCTGCGGGACTCTGCGCCAGTAACGGTGCGCTCAACAGCATCAACCCACCCATCAAAAAATTCAATATTCGTTTCATAGTCTTTTACCTGTTAATAACTTTTAGTTCCTGTATTGCCTGGCGCAGCCGTATTATTGGAAATAATGCTGGTCAGAATTTGTTCTGTTTCTTCTTTCAGGAGCGTAGTATTCTGCTCCATGCTTGCCATTCGTAATTGAATCGCCTCCAGGTCGCTCGTGCGTTGCTGATTCATGTATTTTGCAAAATCAACCAGCAGGGTTTCGATATACTTCTGCTGTTCGTTGGTGGTAAGCTTGAAGTAGTCTTTCACCAGCTGCTGATTTTCTTTCTTCAGACTGGCCACGTACCCGCTGATTTGGGCTTCCGAAGCTGTGGAAGCCTTTTTTACAAGCTCGTTAAACTTCTCCGAGTTCATCGCCATGTTCTGGCGGATGGATGCATCAATCTTCTTCTGCGATTCCGTAAGGCTGGCTTCGACCACCTGGTTGTTATTCTGTACCGACTGGTTAATCATATCCTGAACCTGTTGGGCCGTGAGGGCCGGTTGAACCGGCAGGCCCGTCGTTTTTGCAGGTTCACCAAAGCTGATTTGAGCGGAGTTGCCTTCGAAGTTTATCCGGAGATCAAGAATCTTTCCCGCCACCAGCAACAACATCAGCGAAGCTGCAATGCTCATCACCGTTTTCAGGTAAGGTGTATTCCAGAAATACCGCTGGCGCGAATCCTCCATCACAATAGGCGGTGCAATTACTTCCTTGTCATCAATTACTGACAAGATCTTGCGCACATCCATCATGCCCTGAAGGTCTTTCATGGCCTGCGGATTCTCCGCCAGGTATTTTTCAACGCTTCTTTTCTCTTCGCCTTGCAGCTCGCCATACAGATACGCCATCAAGGCCGATTCATCTGGTTTATAGCTCATAGTGTATTGTTTCCTTCGTAATGTTCTTTCTCTCCAAAATCTTCTTCAACCCGTCAAGCCCGTAGTACATTCTCGACTTTACGGTGTTTTCAGAAATGTTCAGCACTTCTGCGATCTCACGAAACTTCAGCCCCTCAAACTCTTTCATGATCACCACTTCACGCTGCTCCGCACTCAATTCCATCAGCGACTTCTGCAGAATGTCTGACAACTCCGCCTGCTGATAATTTCGCTCGGGATTGTCGCTTCGCGCGGATGAGTTCTCCCACTGTGGCGATTCTTCAGCCTCCACATTGTAAATCTTATCCATCGAAATCGACTTGCTGTTCTTGGTCTTCCGGGCCTCCTCGCGGCAATAATTAACCGCGATCTTATAAATCCAGCTTTTGAAGCGTGCAATATCCTGTAACCCCTCAATGTTCCGGCACATCGAAATAAAGGTCTTTTGAGCCGCCTCCATCGCCAGGTCGTGATCTAAAAAGAACTTATAGCTGAAGTTATAAATCCTCTTGTACCACAACTGCACGAGCTTGCCCTGCGCATTCTTGTCCCCTTGCTTAGCCCGGGTAATCAGGGTGTCGGAATGCATCATAGCGATATCCAGTAGCGTTTCTGTCACGGTTAGGCCGTTTTTACCTGCAATTATTGCGTTCTGAGTGTAGGATGGGGTATAAAGGTAAATAGTTTTAGGTGCCCCGAAATAATTAGTCCACAGGCGGAAAGCCGGTCCGCGAAGGTCTTTATACAAATATTATCTTTGCGCCCTGATGAAAAAGGTTATCGCATTTCTGATCCGGTATGTACCCCGCACGTATCTCCAGCGAATCAGCGGGCTCGGCTTAAAAGTGCTCGGACTTTTTTATTCGGGCAGGGCTGTTGCGTGCCCGGTATGCGAACGGCAGTATCGCAAGTTCTTGCCTTACGGCCGAATCAATACCCGTGAAAATGCGCTGTGCCCCAACTGCCTGTCGCTTGAGCGGCACCGGTTAATCTGGGTTTACCTGCAACAGCAAACCGATTTCTTTAAAACGAAAAAGAAGGTACTGCACATTGCACCGGAAGCATGTTATATCCCGCGCTTCGAAAAAATTCATGGCGATGGCTACATCACAGCAGATATTGAATCACCGCTGGCAAAAGTAAAAATGGATATTCACCAGATTCCGTTTGAGGGCAACACGTTTGACGTAGTACTTTGCAATCACGTACTCGAACATGTGCGTGACGACATACAGGCTATGCGCGAAATCCATCGCGTACTGAAGCCAGGCGGTTTCGCCATCCTCCAGATTCCGTTCTTTAACCCGGTGCCGGACGTAACGTTTGAAGACTCTACGATAACGGATAAGCGCGAGCGCGAAAAAATCTTTGGGCAGGATGACCATGTCCGAAAGTATGGCCACGACTATCCGCAGCGGATTGCGCAAAGCGGACTAACGCCCATCGAAGACAAGTTTGTGTTTACGCTTCCGGAAGATCAGGTGAAAAAATTCGGCCTGGTACGCAGTGAAGTCATCTATCGCGGAAACAAGTAAAGCTCTCCACGGTCATAAAATACGAAGGGACGCTATGCTCATCGTATTGAAGCACGCGTCCCTCCGTCAGGTTTATTTTTTTGTGTTAACCGATCTTATCCAACACGTCCATTACTTCGCGAACTGCCTTGCGGCTGGCTTCCATGAGCGCCTTCTCTTCCGCGTTCAATTGCAATTCAATAATCTTCTCCACACCGTTTTTACCCAGCACAACCGGAACACCGAGGTAACAATCTTTGATGCCGTATTCGCCTTCGAGTTTCACGCAAACCGGGAAAACTCTGCGCTGATCTTTCACGATAGCCTCCACCATCTGTGCAGCCGCTGAACCCGGTGCATACCAGGCTGAAGTTCCCATAAGTTTCACCAGCTCTCCTCCACCCACTTTGGTGCGCTCGAGAATGGCATGCAACTTATCTTTATCGATCAGTTCCGTTACCGGGATACCAGCCACCGTTGTGTAGCGTGGCAGCGGCACCATTGTATCGCCATGGCCACCCAGCAACATCGCCTGAATATCTTTCGGAGAAACATTCAATGCTTCCGCCAGGAATGCGCGGTAGCGGGCAGTATCCAAAATACCGGCCATACCCATCAGCTTCGTGCGCGGAAGTTTTGAGGTGATGTGCGCCTGGTACGTCATCACGTCAAGCGGGTTCGAAACAACGATGATAATCGCATTAGGCGAATGCTTCACTACGTTTTCTGTTACCGACTTAACAATTCCGGCATTGGTTGTAATCAAATCGTCACGGCTCATACCCGGTTTGCGGGGTAAACCTGACGTGATTACGACTACATCCGAATTAGCAGTTTTTGAATAATCGTTGGTTGAGCCAACCGTACGCGAATCGTACAAATCGATGGGGGCCTTCTGCCAGATATCAAGGGCTTTACCTTCCGAAAAACCTTCCCGAATATCGAGCAGTACAATTTCGTTGGCTACTTCACGGTACGCCAGAACATCGGCACAGGTTGCGCCTACGTTACCCGCACCGACTACGGTAATTTTCATAACTATTTGATTTTTAAGGTTTGAGTCTGAATCAGACTGCCAAGTTATAAAGGCTGGCTTCCAAACAAAAAGGAATCAGCCAAAATATGGCAGAACGGAGAACGTAACCACCGACTTGGTTTCGGGCGTGATTTTATAACGGTTATCAATCCGGTGACCGACCACCCAGATGATCTCCCCGTCTGACTCCAGCACACTGATACCGTTTTTATCGGCCAGCGGAATTTTCCGGTCGATCAGGAAATCGCTCAGTTTTTTACGGTTCTCCATTCCCAGCGGATAAAACGAGTCGCCCGGTTGCCAGTATCGCCACGTGATCGGAAACTTAACCTTGTCCGCATCCAGCGAAGCCACGATTGAACTGGTAGAAATCTCTTTCGAAGTCGTTCGCTCAATGCTGATCTCCCACACACCCCGCACCACACTTTCATTTTTTTCGCGGATCGTTACCGCCTCATAGGCATCGTCATACGGAGAAATAATAATGTGATCGCGGTCGAGCGTTAGCAAATGAGACGTGCCGATAAACTTCTTGCCCGACTGGCTTTGCATGGCCTGCATCATGTCGTGACACTGATCGATGTTGAAGCCGTATTCGCGCACCACGCGCCAAAGCAAGGAATCTGAAAAGGTAGCATTCAGCAAGGCAGCTTTATTGATAAACACCTGCCCGACTTTTTGATGGATATGCTCGGCCTTCCATTGCTCCAGTTGCGTGCGCAGAAACTCAAGTTCGCCTGTGATCTTCTTCAAGCCGTGCAGAAAGGTAGATTCAAGTGCCGGGTTAATTTCCTTAAGCCTGGGAACAACCTGATGACGAATGAAATTACGCTGGTAATCGTCTGAGTCATTGCTGGAATCATTTCTCCACATAATGCCCTTCTCCGATGCAAAGTCGGCAAGCTGGGTGCGTGTGGCGAATAACATCGGACGAATAACTTTTTTATTGCGGACCGGTATGCCGGCAAAACTCTCCAAAGATGATCCGTGAACCCATTTCAGCAGCACGGTTTCAAGTGAATCGTTCACATGATGAGCCGTAGCCAGAAATGTAAATCGTTCCTCGCTCATGAGTTCCTGAAACCAGGCGTAGCGCAACTCGCGGGCAGCAGCTTGAATAGATAATTTGTTGGCCGTTGCGTAATCGCGGGTGCTAAACTTCTTAACGAAGAACGGAACATCAGCGGCCTTACAGGCATCCGCTACAAAACGCTCGTCTTCTTCCGCTTCGCTGCCCCGCAACTGAAAATTGCAATGCGCCACCCCGATGGTGTGATGACTGCGCTTAAAGAGATTAAGCATCACCATGGAATCAAGACCACCGCTTACGGCCAGCAGGATCCGGTCTGTTGGTTTACACAACTCGTGTTGTTCGATGTGGTTCAGAAATTGCTCAAGCATGCTCCAAGATACTCCACCCTCTCAGAGTTTGGTAGTTCGCTGCATGTTTTTGGTTAATTTTGGCACTTTATGCGCATCCATGGATTGATTTTTGGCTTGTTATTCATCGCAATTACCCCTGCGATCGCGCAAAACACAACCGTGGAGCTTCAAAAAGGTGCCGGCCGGCTGATCGGGGGCATCAAGAATGGCGAGCGGGTTGAGCGGGTTATCAAGGGCGAGCAGCAGGTCAAGTTTGTTCAAAATACAACCACCATTTTTTGCGATTCTGCATGGTTTTTCCGTAGCCGGAATGCCGTGGAAGCGTTCGGAAACGTGCGCATCCTGGAGGGGGATTCAATTACCATAACCGCCCGCCAGTTGCAGTATGACGGAAACACCAAGCAAGCGAAACTCCGGAACAACGTGGTTTTTACAAAACTCGCGCAGGCGAAATTGTATACCGATTTTCTGGACTATGACCGGATCATCAACGAAGCCCGCTATTACAATGGCGGAAAACTCGTTGACAGCATCAACACGCTTGTGAGCCGCAAAGGCTACTACGATGCCACAACCAACTTTGCTTCTTTTAAGAAAGATGTAAAAGTTACCAACCCGGATTATACCATGACATCCGATAGCATGCGGTATAATTCAACAACGAAGGTCATCTATTTCGTGGCGGAAACCGATGTGATCGATAAAGACACAAACACCTTTAACTATCAGTCCGGCATTTACAATACCATCAACCGGACGTTTGATTCCAACAACGGGATCGGCCGGAACCGAAACTATAGTGTAAAGGCCAAAAAGATTTCGGTTGACGACATCAAAAAAATCTCCCGCGCGCGGGGTGACGTGGTGATGACCTCCCTCGAAGAGAACATGACCATTTACAGTCAGGCGGCCGACACGTATAACAACAACTTCGCGAAAATCTACGATCGCGCGTATGTGGCCAAGGTGACAGAAGAAGGTGATACGTTATTCATGACTGCCGATACGCTGGTATCCATTGACGATGTCGACCCGGCCAAGAAGCGTTTGCTGGCTTATCACAATGTGAAAATTTTTAAGCGCGACCTGCAGGGGAAAGCCGACTCGCTGGAATACCGCTCGGCCGATTCGACCCTCTATTTTTATAAGAATCCGGTGTTGTGGACAGACGGAAATCAGATGACTGCCGACTCAATCAGTATGCTGATTGAGCGAAATACGATTAGTAAGATCTTCATGAACGTGAATTCCTTTGTGATCTCGAAAGACACTTCTGAAAACTTCAATCAGATCAAGGGCCGTAAAATGGTGGCCGATTTCAGGGCAGGCAAACTCAGTAAAGTGTTTGTAAACGGAAATGGTGAAAGCATCTATTTCGCGATTGACGAAAAAACAGGGATCCTTACCGGAATGAACAACGTAACCTGCAGCAACATCATCATCAAGTTCAAAGAGGGAAAGGTAAACAGCATCAGTTTTATCAAGTTACCGGACGGAAACTTTATCCCTCCGCATGAACTGGAGGAAGAAAACACGCGCCTGCAGGATTTTAAGTGGCGGGCCGAAGAAAGGCCCCTGAAAAAAGACGTCGTAAAGGAAGAGAGCCAACCCGAAGCTGCTCCGGCCAAGGCTGAGCTTAAAAATCTCACACCCGACACCGAAAAGAAAGCCCCGCGGAAACGAGCTTCATAATCGTTTATTGCTGACGGGGTCAAATAATTTTGGAATTTCATATGAAAACCCGCAAAATTTCAATAAACTTTGTAGAAACTACGGGTACATGCGAAGACTTTTACTGGCTGTTGGTTTCTCTTTCGCGAGTTTGGCCTTAACGGCTCAAAACTTCGAAATTGCCGGCCTGGAAGATTCGTATAAAGGTTCTGTAGGCGAGGTTATTCAGGCACCTGTCAGAATTAAGAATAACTTCGACAAACCCATCACGCTTGTTATCAAGCGCATTGAGACCCAGATCGGGAGCTCCCAGAAAAACTTCTTTTGCCCCGACAACAATTGTTTAGATCAGCGCACCGACACGTATACGGTTCGCCTGGAACCCGGTGAAACCCTGCAGCGCTTCGCGATCGGGCTGGAGGCGGGGTTAACAGAGGGCTTCAGCTCCGTTAAGTACCAGGTTTTTAACAAGGCAAATCCATCCGATGTTACCTTGCTCGATATCAATTTTGTGGTTGAGGGAAAGCAGGAAAAAGGCCATATCTACTCGTCTCCGCTCATTACGATTCATGACCTCTACCCGAATCCGGTAGTTACCAGCGCCCGGATAGACTACGACATCCACCAGGAACACGTAAAAGCCAAGATCATCATCCACAATATTTTAGGCAGTCCGCTGTCGGCTTACGATCTTTTGGCCAGCCAGAACAGTCTTAAGATTGAGGCCGACCAACTGAACACCGGCATCTATTTTTATACGCTCTATGTTAACAACGAGAGCGTGCTCACCCGCAAGCTGATGGTGAAAAAATAACCTGCTTTCCTGCGCGATTCACTCAACTTTTTGCGTTTCAGACTTATCCCAGGTTTATATTATATTTGCGGGCTTATGCGGAGAGTATCTGTAGTTTTTATATTGATTTTAGGACTTTTTGTCGCGTTTTCATGCAGTAAATTCAGGAAAATCGAGAAAAACCCCGATTGGCGTGTGAAATACGAGGCCGGCCTGGCGTACTACGCCAAGAAAGACTACTACCGAACTTCCATCCTTTTCGAACAGATTTTACCCATCGTGCGGGGTTTGCCGGAGGCTGAAAAAGTTCAGTTCTGCCTTGCCTATTGCCAGTACTATGAGAAAATGTACCTGCTCTCTGCCGAGCAGTTCAAATCGTTCTTCGAAACGTTTGGCCGGGGCACGCTTTCCGAAGAAGCCCGGTTTATGTATGCTTACTCACTTTTCAAATCTTCTCCCGGCCCTAACCTGGATCAGTCGGAAAGTATTCAGGCTATGACCTCCATGCAGGATTTCCTGAACCGTTTCCCGAACAGCAAGTTTAAGGATCAGGCGGTTGAAGTAATCTATACGGTGCAGCAACGACTGGAACGCAAAGGCTTCGAAAACGCGTTTCAATATGTGCGCATGAGGCAGTACAAAGCAGCCATTGTTGCGATGGACAGTTTTCAAAAGAATTTCCCTGACTCCAAATACATCGAAGAATCTTTCTTTCTGATCGTTCAGTCCAAGTTTCTGCTGGCGGAAGAGAGCGTGCCGGGTAAACAGCGTGAGCGGTACCTGGATGTCGTGCAGAGCTACAAGAATTTTGTTGACCGCTATCCGGAAAGCAAATTCTTAAAAGAAGCTGAACGGTATTACGTAGAAAGCAATTCTAAACTAACGACTTTAAAAAGTACAAATTCATAATTATGGCTATTCAATCTTCAATCATTCCACGCGATATCGACAAGCTGGCGGCTCAAACCGGAAACATCTACGAATCAGTAGTGGTGATCTCTAAGCGTGCCAAGCAAATTGCCTCTAACATTAAGGAAGAGCTTAACAACAAGCTGGCTGAGTTCGCAACAACGGTAGACAACCTCGAGGAGGTTTTCGAAAATCGTGAGCAAATTGAAATCTCCAAGTTCTACGAGCGTATGCCTAAATCAACTTCTACCGCTACAGAAGAATTTTTGGAAAACAAGCTTAACTTCAGAAGAAGAGAAGCAACAGAAAGCACTCCGGAACTTTAAGTAACATTCATGCTTCAGGGCAAAAAGATAGTGCTGGGCATTACCGGCAGTATTGCCGCCTACAAGTCTGCGGTTTTAACGCGGCTTTTGGTAAAGGCGGGCGCTGAAGTGAAGGTGGTGATGACGGATTCTGCGAAGACCTTCATCACTCCCTTAACCCTCTCCACCCTTTCGAAAAATCCGGCACTCTCCGAATTCATCAAAGACGAAAGCGGTCAATGGAACAATCATGTTGATCTGGGACTTTGGGCCGATGCGATGATCATTGCCCCCGCAAGTGCCAACACCATCGCCAAAATGGCAAGCGGTCGCTGCGATAACTTGCTGCTGGCGGTTTACTTGTCTGCACGCTGCCCGGTATTTCTTGCACCTGCGATGGACCTCGACATGCTGCAGCATGACGCGACCAAAGAGAATCTTCAAAAAATAGCTTCATTCGGTAATCATATTCTGGATCCCGCCTACGGAGAACTCGCCAGTGGATTGGTGGGTACAGGCCGAATGGCAGAGCCCGAAGAAATAGTCGCCGAGATCGAAGATTTCTTTTCCAGACGCCAGGCATTAAAAGGAAAAAACGTACTTGTAACCGCAGGACCGACCCATGAGGCTATCGATCCGGTACGGTTCATCGGCAATCACTCGACCGGAAAAATGGGCTATGCGATAGCGGAGTCGCTGGCTAATCTGGGCGCACACGTAACCCTGGTAAGCGGCCCGACGGCCATGCATACTTCACACCCCCAGGTGAGCGTTAAGAAGGTGATGTCGGCAGAAGAAATGTATGAAGCCTGTGTGGCGGTATTCCCGCAAACTGATATTGCTGTGCTCGCTGCCGCGGTGGCGGATTACAGACCAACAGTAAAGGCCGATCAGAAGATCAAAAAGAAGGATGAAAACTTGACGATTGAGTTGACGAAGACGCGTGACATTGCCGCATCCCTCGGAAAAATCAAGCAAAACAATCAAGTGGTGGTCGGGTTTGCGTTGGAAACAGAACACGAGCAAGACAATGCACTGAAAAAGCTTGAGTCGAAAAATTTCGACATGATCGTGCTCAATTCGTTGAACGATGCCGGTGCCGGTTTTGGCCACGACACAAATAAGATCACCCTGATTGATCGCAGCGGTGCCATCAAAAAATTTGATCTGAAAAGTAAAAAAGCCGTTGCCCGCGATATTGTTTCTGCCATTCTCGATAAAGTTCATGCGTAAACTGTTGACGATATTTTTATTCGCGTGTACGCTGAATGCTTCTGCGCAGGAATTGCTGGCGACCGTAACCGTTAACGTAGGACCGAAAGTTAAGACCACCGACCGAAACGTGTTCCGCGATATGAAGACTGCTTTTCAGCAGTTTTTAAATACACGTAAGTGGACCAACGATACGTATCAGCAGCATGAAAAAATAAATTGCAGCATCCTGATCAACATCAACGACATGCCCTCCATTGGCGTGTTCAGCGCTTCGGTTCAGGTTCAGTCGGCCCGACCGGTTTATAACTCCAACTACACCAGTTTGCTGTTGAATTTTGCCGATCGCGATTGGGAATTTGAATATATCGAATCGCAACCGCTCGAATACAACGACAATACCTACATCAACAACCTCACTTCCATGCTGGCATTTTATGCCTATCTCGTCATTGGTATGGACTATGATTCGTTCAGCGAACTTGGCGGAACACCGTACTTCCAAAAAGCACTGATGGTTGTTAACAACGCGCAATCTTCTAACCGGCCAGGCTGGCAATCGCTCGGAAGCATCCGCAACCGCTACTGGATCGTGGAGAATCTTCTGAATCCGCAGATGGCTGACGTCCGCAGAACCCTGTACAGTTACCATCGCCTGGGACTGGATACGTTCGAGAAAACGCCTGATCAAAGCCGACAGATTATTCTCAACGGATTGAAAAGCATCCGGAAAGCAAAAGACATTAATCCGAATGCGATTCTGATCATTTCCTTTTTTGACGCCAAGTCGAAGGAACTGGCCAACATCTTTTCCAACGGCCAACTCCCCGTCAGGCGCGAAGCATACGATCTGATTACCCAGATGGATCCTTCCAACCAAACGGCTTACGCAAAAATCATCAAGAATTAATTGCATTTTGACCCGGCAGTAAGTTGCTTAGCAGCCCATGCAAAAAAGACTTCTCCGCCTGGGCACTTCTGCGCAAATCCGAAAGGAACTGGCAAGATTTACCGGTAAAAAAATTAATATTGTGCTGACCGACAATACCGTTGTGCTGGCAGAACTGCTCACATTTGCCGACAAGGAACTGGCAGTCCGGAACATGCGGGGACAAAAGTTGACAGTGGCCATTGCCGATATTGACGAGATTATTATAGACCTGAACGACTGATGCTGAAGCATCTTACGATAAAAAACTACGCGCTTATCCGGCACCTTGAACTGGAGCCTTCCGCAGGATTAAACGTTGTAACGGGTGAAACCGGAGCCGGCAAATCCATTATGCTCGGAGCGCTCGGTCTGTTGAAGGGCAACCGGGCCGATACCAAAGTTCTCTGGGACGAAAATGAAAAGTGTGTTACCGAAGGCGTGTTTGAAATCGGGTCATACAAACTGAAGAGCTTCTTCAAGGCAGAAGACCTCGATTACGATGACACCACGGTGATCCGGAGGGAGATCAGTCCCGGGGGAAAATCCAGAGCCTTCATCAACGACACCCCGGTTACACTGGACGTAATGAAAAAGCTCGGCAACCTGTTAATGGATGTTCATTCCCAGCATGAAACATTGCAACTGGGAAGCCATGAGTTTCAATTGCGACTGATTGACTCGTACGGTGAAAATCAGAAACTGCTTGACCAGTATCGCGAAGCATGGGCCACCTATCTCCAGCACAAGAAAACATACGACACGCTGGTAAGCGAAGCTGATACACTCCGGCAGGAAGCTGAGTATACAAACTTTCAACTGGATGAACTCGTCAAGGCTGGCTTCGAACACGGTGAGCAGGAGAAGATCGAGTCTGAGTTGAAGATCATGGAGCACGCAGAAGATATTACCAGCAGGCTTCAGTCGACTTTATCGGTATTAAATCAATCTGAATTTGCAGCCCGTAACGCGTTATCGGAAGCACGGTCGCATTTATTGATCATATCCGGTTACGCTAAGCAGTACGAACATCTAAAGCAGCGCCTTGAGAGTATCTTAATCGAACTTGACGATATCGCCTCCGAAATTGAACGGCAGCAGGACACTATTGAATTCGATCCGGAGCGCGCTGAATTCTTAAAAGAGCGCGTTAATCTGTTGTATCGGCTGCTGAAAAAGCATCGGGTTAACGAAATTGACGAACTGCTCACACTGCAGGAAGAACTTCAACGCAAGGCCAACATCACCTCCAACCTGGACGGTGCACTTGAAAATGCGCGCGGGCTTTTTGAAGAGTCGAAAGCAGAAGTGACTGCGTTGGGTAAAAAGTTATCAGCCGCCCGGAAAAAATCATTTGATCCGCTTACGCGGGAGCTTGTGAAACTACTGAAGGAGCTTGGCATTCCGGATGCGAATTTGAAAGTGGAGCAGGAAAATATCGACCCGGCAGCCCACGGTGCCGATGCAATTGAAATCCTGTTCAGCGCCAACAAGGGAATCCCCCCTAAACCGTTGGCTATGGTTGCTTCCGGAGGCGAGTTTTCACGGCTCATGTTCTGCATTAAGTATGTGATGGCTGCAAAAACTGCGATGCCCACGCTTGTACTTGATGAAATTGATACCGGTGTTTCGGGTGAGATTGCCATCCGGTTAGGCGAGTTGATGAAATCGATGGCGGCCCATCACCAACTCATTACCATCACGCACCTGCCGCAGATTGCTGCGCGTGGTGAGGCACACTACTATGTTTTCAAAGATAGTTCCTCCAAAAAAACCATCAGCAACATCCGGCAGTTGAACAACAACGAACGCATTGAAGAAATCGCTAAAATGATCGGTGGCGATAAGCCTTCTAAAACTTCCATTGAAAGTGCCAAAGAGCTGATTGGACAATAAATACCTGCCATCAGCCCGTCCGATCCCCCACCGTTATTACCTTTACCCTTCAAGTCAACTGGTATCATGATCACAACGCTCATCATCGCAGGTATCGTTATGCTGTTCATTGTTTTACCGGTGGTACGTTTGTTCAACCGGATCGGTAAACCCGTTCAGTCATCGCTTTCGGACTCGTATTACTATCATCGGTGGAAAAACAAGATTATTTACTCACCCATGGGCAACTGGTTTGAGTTGGGTTACACCGAAATGGATGCCGATGTGGAAACGTTTACCGTGCTCGCGCGAAACTTCGGTAAAGACAAGCATGCTATCTACCGGAAGGGTAAAGCCCAGCAGGTTGATCACGCGACATTTGTGATTGATTCGTATGGAATTCCCAAAGATGCTTTCCATGTGTATTACGAAAATCCGCTGCGCATGGAAATGACCGTTATTTCCGGAGCCGATCCGAAAACCTATCAGTCTTACCCGCTGCCTTCAGACCGGTACGCACACGGCTGGGCGAGAGATCACCAATCTGTTTTTCTTTACGGTAAAAAAATTGATGCTGACGGAAAAACATTCACCCGGATTAACAACACGCTGGCCTTTGACTCATCCCACCTGTATGCCGTTATCACCGACTTCACGTCCGGAAGCGGCACTACCGAAGACAATACACGTGTAATCCCGGTTGATAAGAATCAAGGTGGTTCGTATACTACCATTAGCGACTGCTACGCCCGGAACAACAACCGTATTCTGTTCTCGAATTGGAAAACAAACTTTGTTTCAGTTGAGTTTGAATCGATTGAGGTTGTCAAGGTTATTGATGAGGCGAACATCGTGGTCAATAATACGTTAGTACATGCCGGCCACCGCCTGGATGATGTAGATGTTGCCACATTGGAAATTATTAATCATACGTTCCTGAAAGATAAAACCCATGTGTATTTCGAAGGTGGAAAAATAACTGGCGCTGACCCAGAAACGTTCGAACCCGTTCACGAATTCTATTCGAAAGACAAGATGCAAGTGTTTTTCAAAACCCAGGGGTTAGACGGCCTTGATCCAAAAACCGTTCACATGGATTTTCCCACCCAGACCCTGACGGATGGCACACACAAGGTTAAAGATGGCGCTCTGATGACCGATTGATCACACCAGTGTTTACCGCTTCGGCAGTCGCAGCCGCCAAACATTATCGTATTCAAGCTCACCTTCATCCACCATTTCGCGAACCAGGTCGATGAACAAACCGGTGTCGGACGGTGCGATACGCTTCTCCAATTGATCGACTGTGTAAAGTTTCGATTTTACGAGCGTGATGATTTCTCCACGAAGCGACTGCAATTGAACGGTGCTCTCTTTTTTCCGTTGCGCGATACACACGTCACACTTGCCGCACGTCTGATATGTTTCTTCCCCAAAATATTCCTGAATGAGTTGCATGCGGCAACGATGCGTTGACGTGACGAAATCGCTCATTGCTTTCATTTTGGACTCGATGAGCGTTTTTCGCTCCTCCAGACGTTTCACGTCCAGCGGAAGTTGTCCGGCATCCTGGCGCGGGAGAATAAACGTGATTTGGGGTTTTTCTTTTGCCGGCTTGTACACGATAACCTGCAGTTCATGCAAATGGTTGAGTGTGGAAACCAGTTCTGCAGTTTTCATTTTCAAACCCTTCGCCAGGTAGGACTCGGATATTTTTGTAAAGTCGCTGAATAATTGTCCGCCATACAGGCGTAATAACATTTTGATCAGCGGATCGAACTGCTCATTGGCAACCTGGAATTCATACAGCCGGGTTTTATCGACCGCGATATGCGCCACCGATGGGCTATAAAAGCTTTCGTTAAATTCAATTAATCCCTCCTCCTCGAGTTTTCGAAGTGCGTTGTACGTCAGGCCCGGTTGTAATTCAAAGCGATCGCAGAAATTGTATAAATCAAAATCGAAGCTCTCCCCTTCTCCGCTCCCCTGGGCCAACTGGTAGTAATTAGCCAGTGCCTGATAGGTTTTCTTTAATACCGTGACGGAGGGTTGCGACTGTTTCGTTTTGGTTTGCAGCGTGGTGATGTCAGAATCGTGATAGATAACAACCGCATACGCCAGGTTGCCATCGCGTCCTGCACGACCGGCTTCCTGGTAATACGATTCAAGATTTTCGGGCAGATCAAGGTGCGCTACAATCCGCACATCGGGTTTATCAATACCCATCCCGAAGGCGTTGGTTGCGACCATCACACGCTTTTTATTTTTGATCCACTGTTCCTGATGATCCGTACGTTGTTCAAAAGTCAATCCCGCGTGGTAATAAATCGCGCTGATTCCTTTCTTATTCAGTTCATTGGAAAGCTGAAGTGTTCCCTTACGCGATCGCGAATAGATGATTACCGGCCCCTGCACCTTTTGCAATACTTCCATCAGCTTGCGTTCCTTGTTTTCAGTTTTACGAACCACAAACGACAGGTTGTCACGTGCAAAGGTCTTTTGGAAAACGTTATAGTCTTTTTTGAATTTTAGCTTGTTGACGATGTCATCTCTTACCTGGGGTGTTGCAGAGGCAGTGAGTGCAATCATGCGAACATCGGGCAGCAATTCCCGCAGGCTGGCAATTTCCAGATACGATGGCCGGAAATCATAACCCCATTGCGAGATACAGTGTGCTTCATCGACTGCAATCAGGCTAACATTCATCTGCCGGACGCGCGCAATAAAAATTTCGGTATGCAAACGTTCGGGAGAGAGGTACAGGAACTTTACATCGCCATGAATACAATTGTTGAGATGAATGTCGATTTCCTCTCGCGACATGGCCGAATGAACAGCAACGGCATAGATACCCTTGCTTTTCAGATTTTCGACCTGATCTTTCATCAACGCAATAAGCGGGGAAACGACAATACACAAACCATTGAGCTGCAAACCGGGAACCTGGAAACAAATGGACTTGCCGCCTCCGGTAGGCAATAGTGCAAGCGTGTCTTGTCCGGCAAGAATTGAATTGATAATCTCGGGCTGAAGCGCCCGAAACTGCGCATGCCCCCAGTACTTCTTTAATATCGAAAGCGAATCTTCCACTTTACCACGTGAGCTTTTCTTTATTCAGGAATGCCGCGATGCCGCGTTTGCAGTCGTCTGTGCCGCGCGCGTGTGCGTTCATTTCGGTCGCATAGGCTAATGCCTCCCCGATCGATTTCGATGGAATTTCAGCAATCATCCGCTTCGTTAGTTTCATCGATTCAGCCGAATTAGTCTCTACCAGTTTTTTTGCAAGCTGCAGCACGTGTTGTTCCAGATCACCCACTTGAACAACATGGTTGATCAACCCCGCTTGCAGCACCTGATCGGCAGAAAACAGCTCTCCGCTTAGCAGCATTTCTTTTGCTTTTGCTTCTCCAAGTTTCCGCAACAGGAAAACCGTTACAATAGCCGGAATGAATCCGATTTTAACTTCCGTATATCCAAATTTTGCATTCGGCACCGAAACAACAAAGTCACAAACCGTGGCCAGTCCACACCCACCGGCCAATGCATGTCCCTGAACCTGGGCGATCACAATTTTAGGGTGCGTGTAGATCTTCAGGAAGAGTTCTTTGAGGTGGTTGGAGTCCTGCAGGTTTTCTTCATACGAAAATTTCTGCAAACCCTGCAAGTATTCGAGGTCGGCCCCGGCACAAAAGGCCTCACCATTTGCTTTCAGAACAATTACTTTTGCCGCGGTATCTTCAGCTGCCTTGTCAAATGCCTGCTTAAGCTCACGTACCAGTTCATGATTAAGCGCGTTACGCTTTTCAGGGCGGTTCATGGTTATGAACGCAATCCGATCTTTAACTTGATAATCAACCAGACTCATGATCTTGAAGGTTTACAATAAAGGCTCCCTGGTGCTGTACGGAATGAATCGGGATGCCCTCCGCACGAGCATTTTCCAGCAGCCGTTTGGCAAAATAGAAAGAATTGCTGCTATCCAGGATTAGTTTCCTGAATTTTAACGCTTTGATCGGTTTCAGATCGCGAATGGCGTTTCCGCCGGCAACAACATAATCGACTTCAAAATTTACAGGAACGCTGAAGCTTCCGTCATCAAGTTGTAAAACCCGGAGTCCGTTCCATATAATCAGGCTACACCCGGGCAGACGGACACTAAATGCCTCACGTTTCCCATCCCGAATTTGCCCGACACCGTTTTGCAGCCGGTTGGGCCGGATATGAAACCGTAGTTTGTTCGGGTCATTCGCCAACACGGAATCGGTAAAAAAATAGACCTGTCCCTGATGCATCAGGTCCCATGCGCTGTGACCGGGAACGTTGTATACAATGAACGTCTTCTGCCGGATGTTTTCATGAAAATGCGTCCATTCCAGAATGGAGAATAGCACCACCAATGCGGAAACAACGGTAATGTATTGGATTCTGCGGAACTCAAACAAAAACACCGTGAAGATAATGGCACTCATCAACAACCAGCATTGAATAGTAGAGATGTAGATATTATCAATGAGGCTGCCCGGCAGAGCCTCCATCTTAAAGACTCCGGTGTTTAAGAACCAAATTGTCCATTGCAGTAAAAAACCTAATGCCATCGCAACCGGTGCAATTGCGCTTACGCAAACCACCACAATCCCGAGTACGAGCACCAGAAATGACACGGGAATCACAAACAGGTTGGAGAATAAAAAGTAGACCGGAAACTGATGAAAGTATAACAAGCCTAACGCCACCGTAGCTGCCTGCGCAGCAAGGGAAACGCAGGTGATTTGCCAGATTTGTTCCCACAACCAGGTTCGGGGTTGCCACAGTAAAATCAGCTTGGGTTGCAGATACACAATGCCGATCACGGCAAGATATGAAAGCCGGAAACCCACCGACATGATCATGTAGGGTTCATACAACAGCAGGCAAAACGCAGATGCAGCCAGGGTATTATAGATGTTGGTTTGTTGTCCCCATGGCCGGGCCAATGCCACAAACGAAAACATGGTTACAGCCCGCAGTACCGAAGGCGACAAGCCGGTGATGAACGCGTATCCCCACAGTACGAGCGTACTGAAAACAGCGAGTACCCATTTACCCTTTGTTGTGTTATTTAAAGGCCGCAACACAAGCAGGATCAGCCAGTAAATGATCCCGACATGCAAACCGGAAACAGAAAGCACGTGCAGGGAGCCTGTAGCAGCATACGCACTAATCAACTCGTTGTCGAGCCCATCGGTTACGCCAAGTACCAATGCAGAAGCAGTTGCCTGCTCCTGTTTGCCCAGAACGTTTACACGTATGGCGTGATCAGCCCACTCGCGGGCCCGGATCGAATACGCAACGATTGTACTGTTCGGCTCATAGCCAATCTTTTTAACACTGTTCTCGCGCAGGAAATGCTGATGATACGTTTTGCGATACGTTAGAAATTTCTTGTAGTCGAACTCACCCGGGTTGGAGGGCTCTTTCAGTAATTCCGGACTGCCTCTTACCAGCAACACATCCCCATATTGGAATGGCTTCGGATAGTACTTTTTTGAAAAATACAGCAACACTTTTCCGCTTCGGGCAACCCACACCCCACGGTCGAATTTTACCGCCTGAACTTCACTTTCCGTTTTCCATGAATTTTCCTTTTCCTGTGGCTGCGCGATGATGCGGACTTTATAAAATAAGACCGCCTGGCCATCATGAATGAAATGATCCGTTCGATAGCGATCGGTGGCGTAATACAGCTTGCAATAACCTGCCAGAAACAGCGCAACAAGGCCGATCGCACCGATGTTAAAATACCGTAGTACGCCTTTCCATTTCAGGTAGGCCAGCACGGTAAACACCACAACGAGTGTTATAAATGTTACCGAGACAAAATCAATCGGAACAACTTCAGGAAAATACAATCCGGTAACGATGCCTGCAGCAAATACAAGCACGATTCGAACGAGCGAATAAGGCGTCCATGAAAACATCAAGGAAGATACACGGTGCGTGTACCCGCCACAATATGCGGGGAATCAACAGAACTCTACTTCTTCGGTGTTGGCTGATCTTTATCGTACGCCTCGATAATTTCACGCACGAGTTTATGACGAACAACGTCACGATCGTTCAGTTCGATGAAGCCGATGCCTTTTACGCCAGTCAGAATCCGGGTGGCTTCTTTCAAACCCGAACGTTGGTTTGCGGGTAAATCGACCTGCGAAACATCACCGGTAACGATCATCTTCGACTCCGGACCCATGCGCGTCAAAAACATTTTCATCTGCATGGGCGTGGTGTTCTGACCTTCGTCAAGCAAGATGAACGCGTTGTTGAGTGTGCGGCCGCGCATGTAAGCCAACGGGGCTATCTCAATAATCTCCCGCTCCATATAATATTGAAGCTTCTCAAACGGAATCATGTCGTTGAGCGCATCGTAAATCGGGCGCAGGTAGGGATCAATCTTTTCTTTTAAATCACCGGGAAGGAAACCGAGGTTCTCTCCTGCTTCTACAGCCGGACGGGTAATAATGATTTTCTTGACCTGTTTATTCTTCAGTGCCTGTACGGCAAGGGCGACCGAAATGTAGGTCTTACCGGTACCGGCCGGTCCGAGCGCAAACACCAGATCGTTGTCCCGAACAAGTTGTACCAGCTTTACCTGGTTTGGCGTTTTAGGCCGGATGGGATTTCCGCGCGTGCCATAAATGATAATACCGTCCTGCCCTTCCGATTGTTCAAGTTCAGGCTCGTTCGTCACGTAACTGCGCACAATATCCTCATTCACGCGCCCATATTTATGAAAGTGCTGAATGAGTGCATTCAGAATATCACTGATCTGATCAATCTCGGCAGACGAGCCCCGTACGAGAATTTCGTTGCCACGCGATACAATTTTACTTTTCGGAAATGCAGATGCGAGCGACTGAATGTTGCGGTTTTCGACCCCGAGGAAATCGATGAGGGAAATATTATCGAGTGTTACTGTTTTTTCTGTCAAGATCGGATGCGTTTAATACCAATTGTTGTGTGCGCTTTAACGGAAAAACGTCCTGCAAAGTTCATTCCGCAATCGGGATTGGAAATGTTTGCTTAGCTTTGCGAAAATAGTCATTATACCCGGTAGCATCAACCATGGCCATTGTTACGCTGCTTACAGATTCAGGCGAGAGCGACCATTACGTGGCGGCTATCAAGGCGAAGATTCTCAGCATCAATCCGGGCCTTCGGATTGTGGATATTAGTCACCAGGTCAAGCCGTCTGACATTGCCCATGCCGCGTATATTCTGCGATCGGTTTTCCGTGATTTTCCGAAAGGGAGCGTCCACGTGGTAGGGGTTGATTCAACCGGGCAGCGCGATGATGCCTCAATTGTTCTGCAACTGGAGGATCATTTCTTTATCGGTACGGATAACGGCCTGTTCGGATTGATCAGCGACCGGCCGCACCAGTTTATAGCCGAATTGAATACAATTCAACCGATTCAAACTTCCTTCCCGGAGAAAGATATTTTTGCCCCGGCGGCTGCCAAACTGGCCAGCGGTGTTGGGATTGCCGATATCGGCCGGCCCATGGGAACATTCAAGAAAATGATCGACCGGCAGGTCAAGGCTACGAAGAAGTTAATAGCCGGACATGTGATCCGGGTAGACAATTTCGGTAATCTGATCACCAACATTCCAAAGGAAGCATTCGAGATCCTGAGTAAAGGCAAAACGTTTACCGTTCAGTTTGGCGGAGAAAAATTCAGGCGAATCCTGACGAACTACAATCAGGCTGAAGAGGGCGAGTGCTTTCTGCTCTTCAACAGCTCCGGCTTACTGGAAATTGGTATTTACAAAGGCAATGCGTCTGAATTGCTTGGCCTTGCGTACGACAGTATGGTCAATATCACATTTGACGAATAAGATCAACTTATCTTGCCCGCTCGAGACGTATCCGAAAGGTTGTTCCCTGATTCACCTGAGTCGTAAATGAGATTGAGCCTCGTATGGCGCGAAGGATTGCGTAGCAGCTGAACAAACCCATACCCATACCGTTACCCTGGGGTTTTGTGTAAAAGAATGTGCTGAATAAGTTGGGTTGAATGGATTCCGCGATACCCCGCCCATGATCCTGAATATCGACCAGCACGTGTTCTTGTTCTTGGCGAACGTGCACGCGAATCGCCTTTCGTTCTTTTGGCAAGCCTTTCACGGCATCGATCGCGTTGTCAAGCACATTAATAAACACCTGACAAAGCTGGCCCGAATGTCCCGTTACCAGTTGGTTGGATACCTCCGAAATAACCTCCACGTTTTCCTTCTTTACTTTCGATTGAAGCACCAACAGCGAAGCATTTAAGCATTCGGCAATATTGGAATACGAATCAAATCCGATTTCCGATCGAGGATTACAAAACACGCCCAGCGAGTTCACAATTTCCATCACACGATCTATGCCTTTCCGGATCGAACGCAGCAGGTCAAGTTCCTTCTCGGAAATTGCGGATCCGGCGTTTTCAGCCGCCTCTTCAAAAACTGACACACCACCGGATACAAAGTTCAAAGGGTTGTTCAGTTCGTGTGCCACACCAGCCGTAAAATGCCCAAGCATGACCATTTTCTCGGAGTTCAAAACATGCGCCTGAGAACGCTGAAGATTCCGGAGACTACTTTCAAGCCCAATCTTTTGTCGTTCGATCGTGGCGTTTTGCCTGACTAATGACCTGTGTAATATTTTTTTACGTCTCAGGAGACTCCCGATGATCAGCAGCCCACTTATCGCGGTGGTTCCAATAATGATTAGTAAAAAACGTAGCCGTCCGTCCCGTTTAGCTGCCGTAGCTTTTAGCGCACTTGTCTTCTGTAGGTTTTTCAGCTCTCCGTTCTTGATTTTAAATTCATATTGTCTCTCAGCCTTTCCAATTTCGCCTAGTAGATCACTTGAATACAATTCACGCTGCAGTTTTAGCAGCTTGGCTTGCACGCGCGTTAAATTTTTTACGTCACCCAACATCTCGTACACCCGGATCATGCCAAATAAATCAAACCGTTTGGCCGTTGGAGGAGTGGCTTGCTCCCAAGCTATATTCCCGACAGTAAGGCTGTCCCGGATTGCTGCGAGTCGTTTGGCGGTACGGAACTGGCGTAAGCCTGCATAACTGACAGCCATGTTAGCCTGACGCAATAAAATATTACGCCGATTGTCGCCTGGACTTATTAAAAGCTTTTCAATGCCGCGACGTGAATAGTAAATTGCTGAATCATAAATCCCCATGCGCTGAAACCTAAACCCAAGACCGTAATTAGCCCATGCTGCATGTAAAGAAAAAGTACCCGATGTTAGCACGCGCAAAGCGTCATGATAGTAGCGCAGGCTCTCTGTATCATCATCTGTAAATGACGCCAAATCAAGCGTGACATACACATAGTAAACGGTATCATCCAGGTGTTCCAACATTTTTTTTGCCCTCAACAAATACTTCAGTGCATCTTTACGCTGATTAAGTGCGAAATAGGTACCGTACATAGTATGACACATGGCAGCGCGTAATTCAGGATATCTAGCGGAGTCATTAAATTGAAGCGCCAGCAAATCATAATGTAATACGTCCGGAATCGGCTCCTGATCGATCAGCATTCTTCTGGCCAATACCCTATATGCAAAAGAAAGTTCATCAGTCATGTGACTTTTCTCGATAAGGTTTATAGCCAGTAAAAGTGTGGTTTTTGGTCGAATCTTTGGTTTATTGAATTCATTCCGTATCCGATTTTCATATCGAAACAGATCAGCCTGACACAACGCCCATTGCAGCGAATCTCCTGCGGCCAACGCCAGTTCTTCTGCTTGTTTTACATACTTCACTGCCGAGTCCAACTCAGTTGCTGAAGATACCCATGTGCTCAGCAGCACCTTGGATAAAATCCGAAGGCCTCTGATCTTCAATTCGGGTTTTTCCTCCTTCAGCACCTGTGATTTGATACGCTTAACAATCTTCTCTGCCGTTGGGGAAGCAAAGAGCACTTCAGCAGAATCCAGCGCAGTTTCAACCGGTGACTTTAATTCGCTTAAATCAGGTTGATCAGGTGTAATGCCGCACGCTATTAACCAGATCAGCATAGAGCACATCGCAAACAAAGAAAGAGCACGTATCAGTTTCCATTGACTTATCATGAGCCTTCAAAGATTATTTCATTTTGGGTTGGCGAGTTGCACAGTAAACGTAGTCCCATTGGACCTGCTTTCGACTGCAATGATTCCATTGATCGCCCAAAGGATTGCAGATAAGCAAATCGAGGCTTGTTCCTTGGGACATCACATCGCCACGAGAAAGTAACACAGCCGACAAAACCCTCAGGCCTTTAATTTTTAGCATCCTATTTTTTTCTGAAAGTAGTTGCGGTCGTATACACTCCACGATCCCTTGTGCCCCAGGTGAACGAAAAAGAGCCTCCGCAGCGTCACGCGACAGTTCTGGTAATTGTTTCGGTTTGTCAGGTGCGTGTTTGCCCGAGCAATCACATCCCGCGATAAATATCGTTGCCGCGAACCCGGCCACTAACGAAGCCAACACCATTTTCTGTAGCATAGCTGCAACGGGTTTGTTCAGCAACGTTCGGTCATCGATTTATTGCTGAGGTTGTTGTGCAAAATTCCCAGGGATAAATTTGGCACGTAATAAACTCACGGTGAAGGTGGTGCCTTTCCCCACCTTGCTTTCGAAGGTGATCTTACCGCCAAAATCTTTAATAATATTGTAGCAGATAAACAGCCCAAGCCCCGTACCCTGGCCGGTTTTCTTGGTTGTGAAGAATGCGTTAAAGATATTTCGATGAATCTCTTCCGGAATACCCTCACCGTTATCAGAAAAACTGATATTCACCTCATCGGCCGTTGTGGTCATTGTAATCGCCAACCGTCTTTCTCCCACCGGATTTTTCAATAATGCGTAAATAGCGTTATCGATCAGGTTAATGAATACCTGACTCATCCGCCCCGAGTGGCCGCGAACCTTTACCGGTGCATACGATTTAATGACTTCGATGGCGTGCCGGTCGAGTTTCGACTTAATCAGGATCAGGGAAGCTTCCATACACTCGTGAACATCTGCCTCTGAGCGCTCCGTTAGTGCCTCTGTTGAATTAGAGAAAATTTGAAGGCTCTCTACAATCGCAGCCATGCGACTTACTCCATTGTTAATATTCTTCAGCACTTCGCGTAATCCCCTGGATGTACGGTCTCCGTCTTCCTTCGAATGCGCACCCCCGACCAGAAATCGATCAATCACATCATCCAGAACAGAAACGCCCCCTGATATAAAATTCAGTGGATTATTGAGCTCGTGCGCCACACCCGCGGTGAACTGCCCAAGCATGACCATCTTTTCCGAGGTGAGCATGTACCCCTGTGTTCGCTGAAGATCGCTCAACGTATTTTCCAGTTCGTGTTTTTGTCGTTCGATGATCTCACTCCGTTCGGCCAGCGAGCTATTAAACTTGCTTTGCTGGCGCAATAGCCGCAATACCAAAACAAGTCCAACGGTGGTTATGGCAATTCCAACAATCAGCAAAATGCGAATCCACTTCTCCTTTTTTGTGTTCTCTGCCTGCAGTGAGAGCGACAATTGTAACACTTCAAGTTCTTTATCTTTCAGTTGAATCTCGTATTGACTCTCAATTCGACCAACTTCAACCATTTGCTCCTTCGAAAAAATTGTATTTCGCAGGTTCAGAAGTTTTCGTTGGGTATCCGCGAGTTTTTGCAAATCCGACTCATCCTGGTACACATCAACTACTTTTTCCAGTGCATTAAATACGACCCTCAGTTCATGAGGATGGATCACGGGTAGTTCGGCTTCGAACGTGTCAACGAGCCGAAGCGCAAAAGCGCGATCAGCTTTTGTAACATAACTTTTCGCAACCTCTGCCTGCCATTGAATCGCGACACCACGCGAAAAGTCGGCGGTCTTCTTCAAAACCACCAAACTTTTCCTGTTATAGAAAATCGCAGAGTCGTAGGAATGTTCACGTTGAAATAACTTCGCGATTAATTGCCAGGCACTTGCCTCCACCCTCCAAAGCTCAGCCGACCGTGCTACTCCGGCAGACAGCCGAAAATAATGCAGACTCTGTTGAAAATTGCTTTCGTTCAAATACGTTTCACCAATGTTAGCCAACACGGTTGAAAGACTGTTCCGATCATTTAATTTTTCAAATATGGTTCTCGCCCGAAACCAATAACCTCTTGCCTTAGCCGGGTCTCCGGAATGATCGCTGAAGATGACCGCGAGATCATTGCAAATTTTCGCGCGTTGACCCGGAAATTTCGTGGAATCGTTGTAGTAAAGCGCGCGAAGCTCGTACGACAACATTTCCGGAACGGAAGCCGGTTGGGCCGATGTTGCACCCGACAACCAGTGATACGCGAATGAAAGTCCGTTGGTGTTATTTTCCCTTTCCAGGTAGCGAATCGCGCGGAGCAAAACACCCGAGGCCACCGGTAATTCATTCTGTTCGTTCAGGTAAAAACCACGTAAGTATAGGTAACGACCAAGTTGTATTTCGTTGAGTGCCCACTCAACAGAATCGTTTGAAAGCAAAGCCGCCTTTTTTGCCTGGTGGGAAAAAGAAATAGCGGAATCCAGATCTTTTAGTGAAGGAGTTGGTTTAGACAACAAAACGGTAGTCGTTAACCGAAGGGTTCGAATAAACAATGCACTCTGAGAATCTGATCTCAATTTTTGGTACGCGTCCGCGACAATTTCGAGGGCTCTGGGTTCCTCATAGATAACATCAACCGAATCAAGTGCCTGCTTCAGTAAGAAAATATCCGATTCACTTAGTTTACGAAGCTTAGCTCCGTTCTCATTACAAGAAACTACTCCGAAGATCAAAATAGAAACAAGTAAACATGAGCAGATCTTACGTAGTTCTGAATTTTTACAGCGCAGTCTTTCTCCCATCAAACTCCCGACTCGTGCCATTGGCTCAATAAAAAATAATTAGACAACGCTGGCAATTTATAAGTTTGTTTGAATTATAGAACAGTTTTAGAAAATGAAAGAAGAATTTAAAATTATCGCATGTAAACTAGAGTAAAGTAGATTACACTTAAGTATCATGACTCACAAAAAATAAATAACAACTAATCAGTCGGCACGAAAATCTAGCGCTCCATCGCGCACACGAACAATCAAACAGGTTCGTATTATACTTTTTTAATTTCGGAACAAAGCGGAGTTCGAAGTAACCCCGCGTTCATACACGTGAGTCGGAATTATACTCCTGAAGGCATCCGTTTCTAACAAAGGCAAGATTCTGAATCTCATTCGATAGGAGTAACTCCTACAAGAATGGCCCAAATGTTGAGTAGCTTGCTTCCATGGAAGCAATGGATATCATTGATGTGGCGGCCAGGATGATCGGGTATGTATTCCTTATTGCATTTGCCGTGTTAACCGTATGGAAGTTTGGAGCGATGATTAAGATACTTATCGAAAACATCCGGCCAAAGAGTAAGAAAGTTGATTAGTGGCTAGTTAACCGGTTGCATCCCGTCAGAATTAAAAGGAGGATACTCCTGGCAGAGCGTATTCCTCAGTTATCGTTTTTAATAAGCGGATAATAAAAGTGAACTACGTCTTCCTCACAGGCGGCAGTTTTGCGGTAGAAATTAACTGCATGCGCATCCACACGGTCTGCCTGAACAAAAACTTCCTCTACACCTTCTGCACGGCAATGATGCGTGATCGCACTGATAAGCGCCTGGCCGATTCCCTGACGTTGAAACGACTTCTGAATGGCCAAATCGAAAATATACACCAGTGGCTGAACGGAATAGTACTGAATTAATGTATAAGCCGTAAGTCCGCCTACAACGACACCCGTATCACTCAACGCAGCAAAAACATAAAAATCGCTTCTTGCCAGCAACTGTTTTAAATGCACATGCGGTGGTAGCTGAAAGTTTTTCATCTCAAATACCGTCTCGAATACACGCAAAAGCGCAATGAAATCGGGAAGGTCATTTTCCTGAAGTCGACGAATCTGCACATCCATAGGTTAACGTAGTTACTTTAATCAGGCCGAGATGCTGACCGCTTGCCGGTGATACGCATCGGATTCCAGTTGTTTCAGCATAAACGCTGCGACATCGGCCCGGGAAATTTTCAATTTCAAATTCTGTTCGGTGCTGTCAAAATTAATTCGATAGGCCGTTGAAATTTCGTCATCTGTAAAGGCACTTGGCCTGACTAACGTGTAGTTTAACTGGCTTGCCTGCACGTACGTTTCCTGCTGTTGATGATCCTGAAAGGCTTTCTTCAGGAAAAAGCCAAACATGATTCTTTTCCAGAAAAAATTGAGGTTATTCCAACTCTCGCCCATGCCAAGTGTTGTTTGACAAATCAATCGCCTACAATTTGTCTTCTCCATAGCCCGAATGATGTTCGCCGTGCCCGTTGCGCGGATTTTTCCGCTCGCTCCATCGCCAAGCGCACAAAGCACAGCTTCTTTTCCAGTTATGGCTTTTTCTACATCAGCTTCGTTGCGTACATCGCCCTGAATGACCGTCAACCTGCTGTCGGTTAATGAACTCAGTTTATTGGCATTTCGTGTAACGACCGTAACTGAATGGCCTGCTTCGAGTGCTTGTGAAACCAGGTGAACGCCGAGCGACCCGGTTGCTCCAAAAATAGTGATCTGCATGATTTTACTTTTTTTTAAGTAAAGATCCGGGCGCATCCGGTCATAAAATAGAACAAAACCGACACGGTGCAATTAAACTTTCACAAATGCACGAGGCGTTTTTCCGGTGAATGATTTAAATACCCGGATAAAATGCGACTGATCGGCATACCCATTTTTATAGACAATATCCGACAAAGTCTCAAAATCCCGCACCGAAAGCTGCGTAAGCGAATTTTGGAACTGGATAATTTTGGCAAATTGTTTGGGTGAAAGCGCGGTTTCGGAACGAAACCTCCGCTCCAGCGTGCGTTCGTTAACCCATAACTGTTCCGCGAGCGTATGTAATCGTACCTGCCCCTGGGTAGCAAGTATCTGCTCGATAACTTTCTTCACCACCGGATCAAACCCAAGCTGCCTGCTTTTGATACGTGCCAGTAACCCGCTGGTAATTGATTCGATCACACACCGGAACTCTGATAACTCAGTGTTGACTTCACGCGCAATGGCCGCTTCCACGTCTGGAATATCGTAACACGCGTCAACAATACTTTTCGGATCAACGCCAAATAATGACTTCAGTACAAAAGGATAGACCTGAAAGACGACAATCGTAAACGAACCTTTCACCTGAATCTCAATAGGTTGAAGCGTTTGCCCATAGATAAATACCGGCTTCATAACTTTTGTATGCGGAACAATGGTGAATCGTGAACCGGCATTATGAAAAAGTATTCCGGGAAAGCCATCGGCAAAAAACGGCAGACTGGTTTGTACTTCATCACCCGTTTCGCTAAACACCCAAATGTTCCGAACGAAAGGAGTTAAATCAGGCGCAGGTTTGATCAATTGGTATGCCATCTAAAAGAAGTTACTGCACAAGTAACACGCTGAGGGTATCAAGGGCTTGTTGGGTATTGGCAGCGCGTGCGTCACTCAACTTTATCCGAATCTGGAGTGCCTGCCGGAAATATGCTTCCGCCCGTTCATATTGCCGTTGCTCCACCAGAAACCGGCCATAATGATGATATACATAATGCTGTACCTCCGTCAACTCATGCTTTTCGACAAATGAACCCGCTTGCCTGAAGTATTTCTCTGCTTGCTCGGGCATTCCGGCATACTGGCTTGCGGTGGCATAGTTGAGATAGAACCAGGCAACATCCGTATGGGCTGCAGTATCCAGCACCGGACTATCCGCGTAAAACTCCAGCAGCGTAATTGCATCTGCTTCCCGACCGGCAATTGTTAAATCGCCCGCAAGGTCGATTGTTCGTACAAAAATATCGTACAAATTCTGGGCCCGCTTCAGCTCTTCCGTTTGGCGTTCAATATCAAGTGCAAGGTCAGCAGGATTATCGCTTTGATAGCGCATAAAAAATGTTCGTTCAGGAGCGCCGCACCCGCTTAGTAATAGCCATGGGAACAGCATCAACACAACTTTCCGCAACGGTAAACACGATACCATCGGCATCACGGATGAATTAACGCAATCCCAAACGTATGAGCAAAGTATGCGGCGATTACGTGCGTATCGTTGGAAAAGTAATACGCGCCGTGCCGGTCAAAACCCGAAAATCTTTCTTGTTCCGTGCCCGCTTCAACCACCAGCGAAGGGCAACTTTGATTAGCCTCCCCAATCAGGTCAATCACTTCATTTCTGGGGCGCGGAAAATCAACATACCGGATCGTGAGCAAATCGTTGAGCTGTGGATAATACCGCAACACACCTTCCATAAATGCGCTGTGCGGACAAAAATAACGCTGTTGCCCGGTGCCGATTTTTAGATCATTAAAGTCAGGCTTGAGTAAAAACAATATTGGCTTCATACCTTCTTCAGCTATTTGTCGCACGCGGTTTAACGGCCGTTACTTCAATTTCGATTTTAATTTTATCGCTTGTTAACGCACTGCAAAATGCAGTGCAGGCAGGCCGGATGTCGGCAAAATACTTCCGGATCGTAGGCCAGCATCTTTCAAAGTCCGCAGGGTCGGGCACGATGTAGGTAACACGCACAACGTCCTTCAGAGACGACCCGGCCTGGGTTAATGCGTGAATAATGTTTTTGAAGGTCTGTTCGGCTTGATCAACAATGTCATCCGAGATGGTGGTTGTCTCATAGTTGTACCCGGTACATCCGGAAACAAAGACGAGGTTGTCAACCACAACCGCGCGCGAAAACGCTACCTGATCTTCGAAAACAGAGCTTGTATTGATTAACTGTTTGTTCATAATAGTCCACGAATTTCGACTTAAAGTAAAAAAATCTGATGTAGATTACTGTTCGTTATCCGAAGCAATATAACCACACTTGCACAAGGCCTTACCGGTTACGAATGAATATCTAAGTTATGGCGACAGCTACATCTGATCCAAAACACGAGGTGCTTTGAAGTAACAGCAATAAAAAAGGATGGCATAAAACCATCCTTTTTCGTACCTAAGGCCGGAATCGAACCGGCACACCTTGCGGTACACGATTTTGAGTCGTGCGCGTCTACCAGTTCCGCCACTCAGGCAAAAACGACCAGCGGACTTGCTGATCGGGCTGCAAATATGAGCAAACTTTAAGTTTTG
>JAEUUJ010000031.1 GCA_016786495.1 Cyclobacteriaceae bacterium | reverse complement strand
GGGGCTCAGCCGGGTTGTTTTGGGCATCCAAAAAAAAGTACACCTATGAGAAGAATCGTTTTAGTCTATGGCCTGATTGCCGGGGGAATCCTGGGGGCGATGTTTTTTATTACTGCCCCGCTTTGGGACAGTGGAGTTATCACGCTGGACAACGGCATGTTCGTGGGGTATGGCACCATGGTCGTGTCACTTTCCCTCGTGTTCTTCGGTGTGAAGTCGTACCGCGACAATCATAAACAGGGCGTCATCACGTTCGGGCAGGGGTTTAAAGTCGGCATTCTGATTACCCTCATCGCCTGCGCATTGTATGCACTTTCGTGGGAAGTGGCATATCACACCGTTTCGAAGGGCTTTAGCGAAGAAATGGAAGCTTACCAGGAAAAGGAAATCAGAAAAAAGGCGAGCAATGAAACCGAACTCAAAGAGAAACTGGAGGCCGCCAAGAAAGAAGTGGAATTGTATAAGAGCAGCTTCATTTTTCGGTTTATGTTCTCATTCCTGTTTGAAGTATTCCCGGTAGGGTTGCTGATCACGCTGATTACCGCGGCACTGTTGCGGAACAAGAATTTCCTTCCTGCATCCGAACCGGCTTAACAGAATCCTATGAAAAAAATAAGCATACTTGCTGTGGCACTGGTGGCTGCCTTCTGCCTCGGCTTTGTTTCACATCCTAAAAACAATGACATGAACCTCGGAGCATTTTCCATGAGCTTGAGCGTCAAGGACCTTAACGCTTCAAAAGAATTTTATGAGAACCTGGGCTTTACCGTATTGGGCGGTGGCCTGGAAAAAAATTACCTGATCATGAAAAATGGCAACGCACTCATCGGGTTGTTCCAGGGAATGTTTAAGGGAAACATCATCACGTTTAATCCCGGGTGGGATGAAAATGCGAAAGACATGAAGGAGTTTAAAGATATCCGTGACATTCAGCGGCATCTGAAAAGCAAAGGAGTGAAGCTCACCACCGAAGCCGATGAGACCACCAAAGGGCCGGCCAGTATTTTCCTGTCGGACCCGGATGGTAATGTTATTCTTCTCGATCAACATCGCTGATATTCAGTATGCAATCCAAGGCTAAAACGGTTGACCAATACATTTTGGAATTACCGGACGACCGTGCAGAAATTATCGCAGCAACGCGAAACGAAATTCTAAAGAACCTGCCAAAAGGGTTTGAGGAGACCATGCAATACGGCATGATCAGTTATGTGGTTCCGCACAAACTTTATCCGGACGGGTATCACACCAATCCAAAAGATCCTTTACCGTTTATAAGCCTGGCATCGCAGAAGAGCCATATTGCCTTGTATCACATGGCTGTGTACGCGGGTCCGTTGCACGATTGGCTTGTAAGCGAGTGGAAAAAGGTATCGGACAAAAAGCTCGACATGGGCAAAGCGTGTATCCGCTTTAAGAAGCCGGAGGATGTGCCGGTGAAATTGATCGGCAAGCTCAGCGCGAAGATGACACCCGCGCAATGGATCAAAGCATACGAAACAGCAAGAAAAACCAATGTAAAAAAATGAAACGCGTGACCGGAATTGGAGGCGTCTTCTTTAAAGCAGACGACCCCAAAAAATTAAAAGAATGGTATGGTAAACACCTGGGCTTTAATGTTCAGGAGTGGGGTGTGGTGTTTCCCTGGCTGGAAACCGATAAACCCGATGCAAAAGCTCCGGCAACCACCTCGTGGAGTCCGTTTAAAAATGCGACCGATTATTTCAAACCGAGCGAGAAGCAATTCATGTTCAATTACCGGGTTGAAAATCTGGTTGAACTATTAAATGTCCTGAAAGAGGAGGGTGTTCAAATTGTCGGGGAGATTCAGGAGTTCGACTATGGTAAGTTTGGATGGATTATGGATCCTGAGGGAAACAAAATTGAACTCTGGGAACCAAAGGATGATGGCTTTTAGCCGATCGGATACTTAGCGAAATAATCAACGGGCTGCGGTCAGCGCAAGCGGTTACTTGTTCTCTTTCAACCGATGTTTAAACAACGCGTCCCACGCCTGTAGCGCGGGTTTTGAATTCAGTTCCTTGTCTAACAGGCCGAGGAATGCAAAGTATCCGATTGATTCGGGTACATCATCGGCGAGATGATCGAGGTCGATATCCGTAAAGGTCAATTGAAAGAGCGCAATTGCGTTTACTTCATCCAGCAGCTTTTTGTGATGCCGGAAATATTTTTCCTGAAGGTCGGGCGAACTCACGAAGGAACGGTCGGGCGTAGTAACCGATTGCGAAGTCCAGCCTCCTTCGGCGATGAACACCGGAATGTTCTTCCCCTCTACAAGCTTTGAGTAATAATTGATTGGGATTTCATCGGGTGTTTCAAATCCGAAATACGGATAAGAAGAAAGTCCAAGCTCTTCGATAAACGGAAAGTCGATGAAGTCTTTTGCGACACCCGTGTAGGCTCCACCAACCAGTTTACCCCACGCATGATCGACCTGAACGCTGACACTTAATTTAGCGCGGGAGTTGGCTGTTTGCAGGTCGTTCGCTGCGTCTTGCACGGCCTGCTTAACACCTCCATAGATTGCCGGCGGTGCGGCATCGCGAATGAGATTCGTCTCAAGCGCAAGTCCGAAGTGTTCCGGCTGAAACAAGCTATCCATGACCACCACAAATCTCCGGTACAGGTGTTGCATGTCGCTATCGGCAATGCTTTTTCCGGCATGTTGCAATTCGAGGGCATCGGAGGTACGATCGAGGCCATTTTGGGGATCAATGTAAATCCAGAGTTCAAAATTGTTTGTACGATAATATTGTACGAGGTCTTTGTAGTTGTCGTTCGCGTATGTTACGGGCGACATTCCTGCGAGCAATTCTTCCCACGGCACTTCCGTGGAGATGATGGCCGCATCTGCCCGGGGTGTCCAGAGCAGCAATGTTTGAATGGCCAGTTCGTGATCGTCAAACCGGGGTGCGGAATGTTGCATGCCCATCCGATAGGTGCGGGTTGGCTTCTCCGGCTCGGTTGCACATCCGGCGAGCAGAAGTACCAGGAACAAACAGGATCGAAGGATGTTCGCCATAGCTGCAAATTTACACAAACGAAGATGCTACCGCATGGCCGGGGAGAAGCCTATGTTAATCAATGTTAATTTGGTCGCTGGCGGACGTTCTCAAACATAAATGAACAAAATGCATCATTCACACAACTTTCTTTTGGCTTATTTCGTCATGTAGTTGTTCTGGTACGGGACTTGTGTTGTGCTACCGGAATTTTCCATATACGGGTTCAACTACGGGCTTACTTCATAAGGTTTAGGTTTGGGTTAAGTTTTTGGTTGGACCCCTTTTTTTAACAAACCAACCTATGTTCAAAAACCTCTTCAAAATTGCGCTCCGCAATATCTTCAAAGACAAAGTTTACAGTGCGATTAACATCCTGGGCCTCACCATCGGGATTACGTGCAGCATTTTTTTGTTCATGTACATCCTGGACGAACTGAGCTACGACCGCTACCACACCAATGCCAACAATATTTATCGCATCGTTTCCAACATCAAGGAACCCGATAATGCCTTCACGTGGGCAGTAGCGCAGGTCCCGATGGCACAGGAACTGCGAAATAATTATCCGGAAGTAAAGAACGCGGTTCGATTCTACGGTACGGGCCGCACGTTGTACAAGAATGGTGAGAAACAGTTTAATGAAGAGGATTTCTACCTGACCGACTCTACGGTGTTCGACATGTTTACCTATGAGTTTCTGGCGGGGGATGTCAACACAGCGCTCGATAATCCCTTCTCGATTGTGTTGACGGAAACCGTCGCTAAAAAGTACTTCGCTTCCGCAACCGAAGCGCTGGGTCAAAGCCTGCAGAATAAAGAAAATCAGGAATACAAAATTACCGGAGTTATCAAAGATGTGCCGTACAATTCACACTTCCGGTTCGATGCATTGATTTCACGGAGTTCGCAACCGGGATCAGACGGAGGAAGCTGGGGAAACTTCGGTGTGTTCACCTACATTCAGTTGCCGGAAGGGTATGATCTTTCGAAGATGTACGCGAGTCTGGATAAAATCGTAAAGGAACGCGTGAATCCGATTTTCGAGCAGTACAATATTAAAATCGGGTATGAACTTCAGCGGATAACCGACATTCACCTCCATTCCAAAATTCAGGATGAAGCCGAAGAGGGCGGAGATATCTCAGTCATTTACATTTTTGGTGCCGTGTCGGCCTTCATGTTAATCATCGCCTGCATCAATTACATGAACCTCGCCACTGCGCGTTCGGCAAACCGCGCGAAAGAAGTTGGCGTACGTAAAGTAATGGGCTCGCAGCGCAAGCAGTTGATCATGCAGTTTATTACTGAATCGGTTGTGCTCACCCTGATTGCATTGGCATTGAGTATCCTGTTGATTTATGCGTTGTTGCCAGCCTTCAACGGTTTGGCCAATAAACACCTTCCGTTCAGCTATATTTTGCAAACCCCCGTGGTGCTTACCCTTCTGGGTGTAACACTTTTCTCGGGAATTGTAGGCGGAAGTTATCCTGCATTCTATTTGTCGAGCTTCAATCCCGTAAGTGTGTTGAAAGGCAAGCTTTCCACACGCGGAGGCAGCGTGATTTTCCGGAGGGTGCTGGTTGTGCTTCAGTTTTCGATTTCAATTTTTATGTTGATCTCAACACTTGTAGTATTCGATCAGCTGAGCTACATGCGCAACAAAGACCTCGGTTTTGATAAAGAACGTGTTGTAAAGCTTACCCTGAGTGAACGCGAATTACGTCAGAAGGCTGATGTGCTGGTCAACCGGTTGAAACAGGCGCCTGAGGTTGCCGGTGTGGGAACCGCTACTTCGGTTCCCGGACAGGGCGTAGGCAAATTGTTGCTGAAAGTGGAGGACAATCAGGGTAAAATGGTTGACCGGGGTATTGACTTGTTCAATGCCGATTTCGATTTCGTGAAAACCATGGGTATGGAAATCGTGAAAGGCCGCGACTTTTCAAGAGATGTAAGTTCAGATACTACCTATGCGGTGCTGGTAAATGAAGCCATGGTGAAACGTATGGCGTGGGACGATCCGATCGGGAAGAAATTCGTTTTTGAACAGGGCGGTCCCAATAATGAAGATATCGAAAAACGCGTGGTAGGTGTGCTCAAAGATTATCATCAGAATTCGCTGTACGATGCCATTGAGCCCATCATGGTTATTTTGAATGATGAAAACTATTTTGTGCTGGTGCGTACGGAAGAAGGTGATGTAAAAAAATCGCTGGCAGCCGTAGAGAACGTGTGGAAGGATCTGTTCCCCAACAACACATTCCAGTTTGAATTCCTCGATCAGGACTTTAACTCACAATATAAAGCAGACGAAAAGCGAAGCCTGATCTTTACCGTGTTTTCTTCGTTAACCATTTTGATTGCCTGCCTCGGGCTGATTGGTCTTGCTGCCTTTACCACCGAACAGCGCACGAAAGAAATTGGTGTCCGCAAGGTGATTGGTGCAAGCGTGTCGAGCCTGGTAAGTCTGGTATCGCGCGAGTTCTTTATCCTGGTGGGCCTTGGGATGGTAATTGCGTTCCCGTTTGCGTGGTATTTCACCGATAACTGGCTCCAAAATTTTGCGTACCGGATTGAGTTGAAAGGTGAGTGGCTTACGTTTCTGGTTTCTGCGTTACTGGCGTTTGTAATCACGTTGATCACCGTAGGCTATCACGTGATGCGCGCTGCACACGCAAACCCGGTGAAGTCACTTCGTGACGAATAACGATCATTTAGTTAAACCCGCGCTGCCGTTTGGCTTCAAAAACCACAACGGCTGCCGCGGTTGAAACATTCATCGAGTCGATCGCACCCTGCATGGGGATGATGATGTTCGCATCGGAATTGGTAACCCATACGTCAGAAAGTCCGGTAGCTTCTGTTCCCATCACGATGGCGGACGGTTTCGTGAAGTCGGTTTGATGATACGGTTTGGAAGCCTTCAGGTAGGTGCAATAAATTCCGATGGTGTTCTTCTTTAGCCACGCGATCGTTTCTTCCGAACTTGCAGCAGCTACCTGTTTGGTGAAAATGCAACCGATGCTTGAACGGATCACATTCGGATTGTAAAAATCTGTTTGCGGATCGCAGATAATCACCGCATCAACACCGGATGCATCGGCCGTGCGGAGAATTGCTCCCAGGTTGCCCGGCTTTTCTACCGATTCCAGAACCAGTACCAGCGGATTTTTGCTCAGCCTGATGTTGTCGAGCGTGTGCAATTTCTGTTCCGCCACAGCGATCATGCCGCCCGAGTTTTCACGTACGGCAAGCTTATCGAACACATCTTTCGAAACCGGGATCAGCAATTTATCATCGCTGAAGAGTTTAGTAACTTCTTCTGAGGAGATGAGGTCGTCACAGAAAAATATATTCCCGATCCGGTAGCCGGCTTCCAGGGCCAGTCCGATTTCTTTCTTTCCTTCAATCACGAATAGCTGCTGTTTCCTGCGTTCGCGTGGTTTTTCAAGCGCCAGCAGACTCTTTACTTTCGGATTTTGCGTGCTCGTGATTTTGAAATGCATGAACGACAATTCGATAATGTGCGAATGTGAGAATTTTTTTAGACTATTTTAATTGTCAAATTTGCGTATCGTTCAATTATGGAATTACTCCACCCCGCGTCCTGGAAAGATTATGAACTCATCGACTCCGGTGAAGGGCAGAAGCTGGAGCGTTTCGGAAAATTTGTATTAAACCGGCCCGAGCCGCAGGCGATCTGGAGCAAGGTGCTGCCGGAGAAAGATTGGGCCTCGCTGGCGAACGCAACCTTCAACCGCGAACAGAAAGACAGGTTCCGCTTTAGCGATGACGTGAAGGGCGGATGGAACCGGAAGGGAATGCCCGAGAGCTGGAATGTTCAGTACCAATACAATGATCTTACCCTCACGTTGCGCCTTGCTTTAACCAGCTTTGGGCATGTGGGAGTTTTTCCGGAACAGGGCGAGAACTGGAATTTTATTTACGATACCATCAAACGCTGGAATGCGCCGAAGCCACGGGTGTTGAATCTCTTTGCATATACGGGAGCGGCTTCGGTAGTTGCGAAATCTGCGGGTGCAGACGTTACCCATGTTGATGCTTCACGACCCGGCATTAACTGGGCGAATGAAAACATGCGGTTGAACAACCTGACGGATATCCGCTGGGTGTACGAAGACGCCTTCAAGTTTGTAAGACGTGAACTTAAGCGCGGAAATAAATACAACGGTATCATCATGGATCCGCCACCGTATGGCCGTGGACCGGAAGGAGAGAAGTGGACACTTCAGGAACAACTCAACGAGCTCATCGGCATGAGTAGCGAATTGCTTGAAAAGAGCAATGCATTTTTTATCCTGAGCATGTATGCCGTCGGACTGTCGCCACTGGTTGGATTGAACGTGGCTAAATCGCACTTTGATTTGAAAGATCCGCAGTACGGTGAGTTTTTTCTCAAATCAAAGAATAACCGCGACCTGCCGATGGGAACGTTCTTGCGATTTAAGATTTAAGGTTTCAACCTACATCATGAAAATCATAAAACGGGCAGTACTCGTTCTGTTTATCGTGTTTCTATTGTCCCTCGGCCTGGTTGTAATTCCCTACTTCGCAAACATGGTAATGCCCTGGCAACGCGCTGAGATCATTGAAACTGCGCTAACGTGGGGCGGCTTGAAAGAATTGCCGGCTAACGCTGAAGTCATCTCCGTTGAAACGAAAGGAAGTGTGTTCAGCCGTGAGTTCATTATTGAATTCGAATGCGAGCGACAGTCACTGGAAAACTGGATGGACGAAAACGGTCTGGATAACCCGGTACCGACAGAGACTGAGGATGGGTTGCGGATGTATCATGTTGCCGGGCATGAAGGAGCAATCGGAGGCAAGGTTCTTGTAGACCTGGACAAGGGAAAGGTTGTTATTGACATGAGTTGGAGTTAGTTTATCCCGCTGCGCATAAAATTCCACATCCGCGGATCGTTAAAGGCGCTTTTTATGCAATTCAGTCAATCATCCCCGCTGGTTTGATTTTTGGAATTCTGTTCGAAACAAAATCAAACAGTATGAAAAGCCTTGCGGGAAAACGTGTAGCAATTTTAACAGAACATGGATTTGAAGAGTCGGAGCTTACCAGCCCGCTCGAAGCACTGCGCAAAGCGGGTGCAACAGTTCACATTGTATCACCACAGGAAGGAAAAGTAAAAGGCTGGAAAGACGGAAACTGGTCGATTGAACTCCCGGTTGACGTGCTGGTGGCCGATGCTGATCCGGAAGAGTATGATGCCCTGATGATTCCGGGCGGAGTGATTAACCCCGATTTGATGAGACGGGATGCCGACTGTATAGCGTTTGCGAAAGAGTTTTTGCTGGAAGGCAAACCTGTTGCAGCAATCTGTCACGGGCCACAATTATTAATTGAAACGGGCATGCTGGAAGGCCGTAACATGACATCGTTTCATTCCGTGAAAACGGATTTGATCAATGCCGGGGTGCGTTGGGAAGACAAAGAGGTTGTAGTCGACAAAGGTCTTGTTACCAGCCGGAGTCCGAAAGATCTGGACGCTTTCAATGGCAAAATGATCGAAGAAATTGCAGAAGGTGTTCATGAGTCAGCAGACTGAGCGTAATACCGCGCATAAAAAAAGGAAGTCAAACGACTTCCTTTTTTGTTTTTGAACGATTGAAAAAATTATTCTGCCTTCTCCGCAATTTTTGCAAGCGGGATTGTATTGGCAGCGGCCGTGATTTCAGTTTCGGTAGTTTCGGTAATTCTCACCGTGATGAGCGTATTGTTCATCGGGATCTGAAGTTCATACCCGGTTTTGCCGGTTTCGGTATTCTGATTTTTTGTCAGCAAGGCCTTATAACCCTGTACTTTGATCACTTTTTGATTCTGATCGTGCATCATGGGAGCGGCCAGAATCAGACCGATGGAATTTATCAGCGGTGAGTTGTTGATGATTTCAATCGAAGCATTGTTCGGATCCGTTCCGTAGTGACGTTCCACAAACAACCCGGTGAATCCGCTCGTACCATTTACATTATCTGAAGCGGTGTTTGCATTCCGCGTTCCGACTTTTGTTGGAAGAAGTTTTAAAATTTCCTTTCCGATTTCAATATCGAGATCGCGGAGCATTTGCTCCATCGCAAAGCGTGAGTCCTGCAGCTTGCCGGCAGCATACGCACTCCGGGCCGTTGACACATTTTTGGTGAAGTCCTGCGCGAAGCCCACAGATGCCATACTCACCACAACAAGTAATAGAGAAATTCTTTTCATGTTTTCGTAACGGTTATTGTTCACCCAGTTCTTTTTTAATCGCATCGATGTTCACGGCCTCGGCCGCTTTCGTGATTTCCGGTTCAGAGGCAAAGTTTACCCCTTCGTACACAAGCAGCGATGACTGTCCGATTGGCACGCTGATCTTATAGCCTGAGCTTTCGTTGTATTCAATGATCGCACGGTTTCCTTTTACTTTAATCTGTTTCCAATTTTGCTGGCCATTGTTCTGTTGTGCGTAACCACCCGATGCGAGGTATGCATTGACAGCCGACATCCACATTGAGTTGTTAGCGATGGTTAACGTCAGCTGTTTGTCGGCATCGTTGCGATACACCCGTTGAATGGTTAACCCGGCCCAGCCCCAGCCGGTGCTTGTTACCTGGTCTGATTCGGCCACGGTGTTCAAGCCGCTGATGCTTGCAGGCAATGATTTTAAAATCTTGTTTCCGATTTCAAGCTCAACACCCAGCATGGCTTGTTGAATGGCATAACGCGATTCACCAAAGCTTCCGTTTTTATAGGCAGCTTCTGCATCGGTAAGATTCTGGTTGACATCAGGAGGGGTTGAAATCAGTCCGCCTCCGGTGTTGTTTGAAGGCGAGCCGCTGTTGCGGTTTGTTCCACCCGTGCCATTGTTTCCGGAATTGCCGGTATCGCCTGGCTTTTTCTTCCCGTTTAAGAGTTCGTTTGCTTTCTGCTCGGTCTTTTCAGACACTTTTTGCTTGAGCCTGTTCAGCACCTGTGCATGCGAGCTGATGGCAGCGCCACAGATCAGTGTGACGATGATTGCTGCGTAGAGATTTTTCATACTAAAATTGGTTTTCCGGGGTTTCTGGAAATACATACGATAAAATTAACTGATTAACGAGTGGTTTTTATTGCGGTTTGTCGAAACGCCATTAAAATTTTTGGTGATTTACATCAGCGTGGGTTGTAAGGGTGCAATTCCTGCCTGTTAAGCCTCTGTTACGGAGCCCATTTTTAAACTTTCCCGACCTGCTTTTTACGGTTATTAACCGTATCTTTGCGCCTTCAAATTAGAAAACACGGATTAAACGCGGATTTTGAGGTTATGGATGCATCGAAGATCAGAAACATAGCAATTATCGCCCACGTTGACCACGGAAAAACAACCCTGGTTGACAAACTATTACATGCCGGCCATTTGTTTAAGGATCACGAAAATCCTGGCGAGCTGATTATGGATAGCAACGACCTGGAGCGTGAGCGCGGAATTACCATTCTTGCGAAGAACGTTTCGGTACGGTATAAAGACTATAAAATCAACGTAATCGATACGCCCGGTCACAGCGACTTCGGAGGCGAGGTTGAGCGCGTACTGAACATGGCCGATGGCTGTCTGCTTTTGGTGGACGCATTCGAAGGGCCTATGCCACAAACGCGTTTCGTATTGCAGAAAGCATTGCAACTTGGCCTGAAGCCTATTGTTGTGATTAACAAGGTTGACAAAAAGAATTGTACTCCTGATGAAGTGCATGAGCAGGTATTCGACTTGATGTTTGCGCTGGATGCAACGGAAGATCAGTTGAACTTTCCAACGTTCTACGGCTCGGCAAAAAACGGCTGGATGAGCACCGATTGGAAAAAAGAAACGACCGACATTACGCCCTTGCTCGAGGGTATTCTTGAATACATTCCGGAACCCAAAATTGATCAGGGTCTTACGCAGATGATGATTACGTCACTCGAGTACTCGTCCTACATTGGCCGTGTGGCGATTGGTCGCGTACAGCGCGGTGTTGTAAAGCCGGGTCAACAAGTTGTGTTGATAAAACGCGATGGCAAAATTTCGAAGACGCGTATTAAGGAAGTCTATGTGTTTGAAGGCTTCGATAAAAAGAAGGTAGAAGAAGTAAAGGCAGGAGAGATTTGTGCGTTGGTGGGGTTAGAAGGATTTGAAATCGGTGATACCGTTGCGGATCCGGAAAAGCCAGATGCACTGAAGGCAATCTCCATTGATGAGCCTACGATGAGCATGTTGTTTACCATCAACAACTCACCGTTCTATGCCAAAGAAGGAAAGTTTGTAACATCCCGCCACATTAAAGAACGACTGGAGAAAGAACTTGAAAAGAACCTCGCGTTACGCCTGGGTGATACGGGTTCTGCCGATAGCTTCATGGTGTTTGGTCGCGGTGTACTTCACTTGTCGGTGTTGATTGAAACGATGAGGCGTGAAGGCTACGAATTACAAATCGGTCAGCCACAGGTAATCTTCAAAGAAATCGATGGCGTGAAATGTGAACCGGTTGAGGAACTCACAATAGACTTACCGGAAAATGTTGCCGGTAAAGCAATTGAAACGGTATCGCAACGCAAAGGTGAAATGCTGAACATGGAGCCGAAAGCAGATCGCATGATTCTGAAGTTTTTGATCCCGTCACGCGGTATCATGGGCTTGCGTAACTATTTATTGAACGTAACAGCCGGTGAGGCAATTGTCACGCACCGGTTTAAAGAATATCAGCCGTACAAGGGAGAAATTCCGGGCCGCATCAACGGTTCCCTCATTGTCATGGAACAAGGTGAAGCCATTGCGTACAGCTTGCACAATTTGCAGGATCGCGGCAAGTTCTTTATCGATCCGGGTGAAGCGGTGTATGAAGGACAGGTAATCGGTGAAAACAACCGCAACGGTGATTTGGTGATCAACGTTACCAAAACGAAGAAACTCACCAACATGCGTGCTTCCGGTTCGGATGAAAAGATGAAAATCGCTCCTCCGCAAAAGCATACGCTGGAAGAGGCGCTGGAATACATCCAGGCAGATGAATACGTAGAGGTTACTCCGAAATCGATTCGCCTGCGGAAGATTTATTTGAACGAAAACGATCGTAAACGTTTTGGAAAGAACTAATGACGTTACAGAAATTTTAGCATACCGCACAAGCGCGCCCTCCGGGGCGCGTTTTGTTTTTCCGGATCGTGGTCCGGATGATTTTTGGAGGCCAAACAACATATTATCTTTACACCCATGTCCCAACAAATTCTCATTCTCGATTTCGGTTCGCAGTATACCCAGCTGATCGCCCGCAGGGTTCGTGAATTAAATGTGTACTGCGAAATCCACCCGTTTAACAAAGTGCCCGAACTGACGCCCGACATCAAGGGCGTGATTCTTTCCGGGAGCCCGTGTTCGGTACGCGATGCCGGTTCGCCGGATGTAGACGCAGCGTTGTTCGAAGGCAAGGTGCCGGTGCTGGCGGTTTGCTACGGGGCTCAGTTGCTCGCGCAAAAAAGTGGCGGGAATGTAGTGGCTTCTAAAATCCGTGAATACGGAAGAGCCAAACTTACAACGGTTGATCATCACAGCGAATTGCTGAAAGAGATTTCACTCGACTCCCAGGTCTGGATGTCGCACAGCGATACGATTGATAAAGTACCTGCTAACGCGGAAATTATTGCAAGTACACCTTCTGTAAAGGTTGCGGCCTTTCAGATGAAGAATAAACCCGTGTATGGAATCCAGTTCCACCCGGAAGTAACGCATACCACAGAGGGTAAAAATTTGTTGCGGAATTTTGTGGTTCACATCTGCGGTTGCTCACAGGATTGGACACCTGATCAGTTTGTTGAATCGACTGTAGCTGATCTGAAAGCAAAACTTGGCAACGACAAAGTGGTGATGGCGCTGTCGGGCGGTGTTGATTCTACGGTTGCAGCGGTGTTGATCCACAAGGCGATCGGAAAAAATCTGCATTGCATTTTTGTAGACAACGGCCTGCTTCGGAAAGATGAATTTCAGAATGTTTTGAAGTCGTACGAGGGAATGGGTTTGAATATTAAAGGTGTTGACTCGAAGGAGTTATTCTATTCGGCTCTTAAAGGGCTGACGGAGCCGGAAGCGAAGCGCAAAGCAATCGGCAAGTCGTTCATTGATGTATTCGATGAAGAGTCCCATAAAATCAGCGATGTGAAGTGGCTTGGTCAGGGAACGATTTATCCAGATATCATCGAATCGGTATCGGTGAAGGGCCCTTCTGTTACCATCAAATCACACCATAACGTAGGCGGCCTTCCCGCCAAAATGAAACTCAAAGTTGTTGAGCCGCTGAACACCCTGTTTAAAGACGAGGTACGCATCGTGGGTAAAACACTGGGTATTGATCCGAACATCCTGGGCCGTCACCCGTTTCCAGGCCCCGGCCTGGGTATCCGCATATTAAGCGATATTACAGCCGAAAAAGTGCGCATATTGCAGGAGGTCGATTCTATCTTTATCGATGGCTTGCGTAAGCATAACTTGTACAATGTTGTGTGGCAGGCCGGAGCGATGCTTCTGCCGGTGCAATCGGTAGGGGTGATGGGCGATGAGCGCACCTACGAAAATGTGGTGGCTTTGCGGGCGGTAACGAGTACCGATGGGATGACAGCCGACTGGGCGCATTTGCCGTACGAATTTTTAGCAGAGGTGTCGAGCGACATTATCAACAAAGTAAAAGGCGTTAATCGTGTGGTGTACGACATCAGCTCTAAACCACCGGCAACGATTGAATGGGAATAAAAAGAAATTGGCATGCACAAAACGGTTCGTTATATCACGGTAGTATTGATGGCGATTGGCTTCACGTTCAGCGCAATTCATTCGTTTGCTCAAACCGACTACAAGCAGCAGTATACCATTGCCAAGAAACTGTACACCGATGGGAAGTATAACCTGGCGATGGAAAGTTTTAAGAAACTGATCCCGTACGATCAGAATAATCCCTACCGGGAATACGCTTCCTTTTATTACGCGCTGAGTGCATACCATCAAAACTTTAAGGCGGTTGCAAAGGATATGCTGGGGCAGATCAAAACATTGTATCCTGCATGGGATAAAATGGATGAGGTGAACATCTGGCTGGCTAAGATCCATTTTGACAACAAAGATTATTTCCAGGGAATGAAGTTGCTGGGTGAAATCAAAAATGATAAAACCCGGAAAGAAATAGCCTACCTGAAAAAGCAAGCGCTTGTTTCCGTTACGGATGTGGAAACACTCAAGATGATGCTTGAAGAATATCCGAAAGATGAAGTGATTGGTGAAAAGCTGGCCCGCGAGTTATCCCGAAATCAATTGCAACCGGAGGATCAAAAGTTGCTCGAGTCACTGATCAGCAAGTTTGATTTGAAGAAAACGGACTACATCGTTGAAACTCCGGAGTCAATTCACAAAGATGTGTACACTGTTTCGGTTTTGTTTCCGTTCATGGTGAACCGGATTGATGCCACCACGAGCCGAAAGCCAAACCAGTTTGTATTGGATTTATACGAAGGCATGATGCTGGCCGCTGATACGCTTGCGAAACAGGGAATTAAAATTAATGTGCGGGCCTACGACACCGAACGGAAAGTTGACCGCATCAAGGGGTTGCTTCAGATGAATGAATTGAAAGCAAGCGACCTGATTGTCGGGCCGTTATATTCCGATGAAAACACGCCCGTTCAGGAGTTTTCACAGGTCAACCAAATCAACCTGTTTAATCCTATTTCAACAAATTATGAGTTGATCCGGCAAAATCCATACGGTTTTTTGTTTCAGCCGTCCAACGAATCCATCGGCAGCGAGTCGGCTAACTATTTAGCGGCTACGAAACGGAATAAAAAAGTTATGGTATTCTACGGAGACTCAAAACGCGATTCAACCCTGGCTGCGAATTTTGTAGAAAAGGCAAAGCAGTCGGGCCTGAGGGTTTTGCGGGCAGAACGGGTAACCAAAGAAACATCGCGCAAGATTATCGACATCCTGGCTACGCCAACCGAGTTTGATGAATTCAAATATCCTACGCAGTTCACGTTGCGCAAAGACAGTTTGGGTTCGGTGTTTGTTGCTTCCGATGATCCCCTGATCTATAGCAAAGTGATCAGCTGTGTGGAAACCCGGAAAGATTCTGTAACCATTGTGGGTTCTGAAAACTGGCTCGACCAATCTGCGGTGGATTACTCGAAATATGAGTCGCTGGGCATCAAGCTTTATGCACCGAATTTTTCAGCGGATGCCAACCCTGCATACCGTGCGTTTCAGCGCAAGTTTGTGAAAGAACATGGACGGAACTCGAGCTCAGCTGCATATACCAACTACGCAAAGATTGGGTACGACTTCATGCTTTTTGCTGCTCATGCGCTGAAAGATCATGGTGTGTATTTTCAGGATGGGCTGCGCAAATCAAAGCAGGTTCCCGGATACCTTTCCAGCGGCTATGATTTTACCGAAGGCCGGACGAATCAATACGTTCCGTTTATCGAATTTCAGAATGGCAAGCTGGTGGAAATCCCGCGAAGCTTTTAAATCCGGAACGACAGTCCCACATAGGCCCGGGTAGGAGCATCGTCAACCAAGGCCACGTTAGCGGCTACGTCAACCTTTACGTTCGGTGTAATGTTATAAATTAATCCGCCATTGGCGGTGAAGATGGTTACGTCTTTTGCAAAGATGCCCATGCCTTCCACATAAAAGTCGAGATTGCCGGCAATCGTTCCGCCCAGCACAACCGTCTGAAGATAGCTGAAGTTGTAGCCTCCGCTTTCGTCCGGAGTAAAGTCAGCCTGAAATTGTGCTCCCGCACTGTACGAGTCGTTGATGCCGTATGAGAATGGAAACCCAACACCAAAAGCCACGTCTTCGTCAACGGGAGAAGTAGGAAGGATGACATACGGGATTGCGCCCAGCGCAGTGCGGGTATTGCCATCGTTACCCCAAAAGTTATACTTTAAGCGGATGGTGGTATTGCCGTAGCCTTTTTCAACGGTTTCCCCGTCGGCATCCTGGTACAGGTTATAGAGTTCCAAGCCGATGTGAAGATCCCATGAATCTGAGAGACCCAACTTGTACAAACCGTTTACAATATTATAGGCACGTTCACTGTTTCCCTGACGCGGTTTGATGAATTTGAATAAATCACCTTCAAACTGAAAGTGACCTGCATCCACAGTCATGGGCGATTCGGTAACATCCGGCCGGTCGATGCTGAAGACGCGCATGTCACTTTTCGGTACCGGATTAAACAGGTTATACGAACGCTTTTTATCGGGGTCGGTTTCCTGAGCACTTGCCGTGATGCCCGCTAAACAGAAAATGGAAACGAGCTGCGTTCGAATGAGATTCATGCCGGCAAAAGTACAAATTTTAGACTAACCTAAAAATTTATTTCTATTTGCCTCATTTTTCATTTTCTGCAAAAGATGCGAATCTATTACATGCAGCCTGCTTGGAGGTTTACGACCCGCCTGTTTATCGGCATATATTTATTATTTTTACATGTTATCGCGTTTTATGACCTCATTTTACAGGTTCCTTGGCTTTCTTTTGATGTTTACGTTGCCGGCTCTGGCGATGGCTCAGGGTGAGCGTGGCGACAAAACTGCCGTTACGTTCGAAGAGCTTTACGATGAGCCTCACAACATCAATAAACTTTTTGTGCATTTGCAGCCCTTGTACGGGGAGGTGTTTGCGACAAACGTGAATGCCGGTTTTGGTTTGCAGGCACAATACAACGTGAAAGACAAAGTTGACCTGAATACCAGTTTCCGCTCTACCTACGGAAGTCAATTTTTTGATTTGAACCGCGATCAGGGCAAGCGCACGAGCGAAACGGATAACCGTCAGAAGCCCTTTACCTTCTTTGAGTTGGGCGGGACGTACTTCATTAAAGACATGGAGAAGAGCTCGAAAACGAAAATCGTTCTCTATAAAAAAAGTTACACCGGAAATAAATGGGCTGCCCGTGTTCCGCTGAACGCGGAGGTTCCTTGTAAAGTGCGCCAGGTGATTGGTGCGCGGTTGGGAGCAACCGTATGGCAAAGCACGATTGATGTAAACAACATCATGAAAAAGCAAGACCTTTCGGCTGCTGATTTCGAAGATGAAACCGGAGCCACACTCGCGGATGCCGGTATCGCCAACGGTGATGACGATGTTACCATGTTTTCAAATGTATCAAGTGCAGGCCTGTATGTGGGAGGTTCCTTCAGCTGGATTCGCAATGCTGCGTTCAGCTTTGATAAATTCGAAGGCGGGGTAGACGACCTGATCCTGACGACATACCTGGACGTGCTGATCGCGCCACGCGTTAAACTGGATGATATCGTTTATCTCGGCACACCGTACGACATCAGTCCGGTAAGTGTTAAGAAGATCGGTTTCCGGGCGGGTGTTGAAGGTAAATTCAACCGGACGCTCAGCTGGGCATATGGCGCTGAAATCGGGTACCGTCCCGGAATTGACGGCCGCATGTTCTATGCATTGGTTAAGATCAGCTTCCCGGTATTCGGCACGAACCTCGACTATAAAGTTGAATCGTTCGAGAAAGCCAAACCATAATATCCTGTGGCCTGGGATATTCTCATACGCAACATTAAGGGCTTAGTTCAAACACGCGATCAGGCAACGGGCCCGTTAAAGGGCGAGGCTATGGCTACGCTGCCCGTTCTCGAAAACGCCTATCTTATCATTCATAACGGTTTGATCGAAGACTACGGAAGCATGGATACGCTGCCGGAAGCTGCGTCTGCAATAACCGTGATTGATGCCACCGGCCGGTTTGTTTTTCCTTCGTTTGTTGATTCCCATACGCATCTGATTTTCGCGACCACCCGTGAGGAAGAATTCGTGATGAAGATCAAAGGGGCTACGTATGAAGAGATTGCCGCAAAAGGAGGCGGTATCCTCAACTCGGCAAAAAAACTCCAGGCAGTTTCAGAAGAGGAGTTGTTTGAACGGGCGATGGTTCGCGTACACGACATTGTGCGCACCGGCACCGGAGCAGTCGAGATAAAAAGCGGTTACGGATTAACCGTGAAAGATGAACTGAAGATGCTTCGGGTAGCCCGGCGGATCGGTAAAGAAAGTCCGTTAACAGTTAAAACAACCTTCCTGGGAGCGCATGCCGTTCCGAAAGACACAACTCAGGAGCAATACATCGAACGGATCATAAAGGAAATGATTCCCGCGGTAGCGGCAGAAAAGCTGGCCGACTACATCGATGTGTTTTGTGAACGGGGCTTCTTTTCACAAGCTGAGGCCGAGCGCATTGTGGAAGAAGGCAAAGCACACGGCATGAAGCCCCGCATTCATGCGAACCAGCTCCACCGCTCGGGTGGCGTTCAGGCGGGAGTAAATACGGGAGCGCTGAGTGTTGATCATCTCGAGAACATCGGGGATGAAGAAATCGAATACCTGAAGAGCTCCTCCGTGATGCCCACGGCATTGCCCGGGGCGGCCTTTTTTTTAGGGTTACCGTTTCCGCCTGCGCGGAAAATTATCGGAGCCGGGCTTCCTCTTGCGATTGCCTCGGATTATAATCCCGGCAGTGCCCCAGGCGGAAACATGCCATTGATGTTGTCGTTGGCGTGTATCAAAATGAAGATGACTCCGGAAGAAGCCATTAATGCTGCAACCATCAATACAGCCGTAGCGCTCGAACTGGAGAAAACACACGGAAGTATTACGAAAGGCAAAACAGCCAACGTTTTTATCACCAAGCCGATGTCATCGGTTGCGTTTATGCCATATTCGTTTGGCGGAAATTGTGTTGAAGCGATCGTTTTAAACGGTCGCGTTATTGCGGACTGACCATCAATCGCTCGAAGTTATGTTCTCTTAGCATCCTGAGGTAGTAGGGATGTGTTACCGGAGTTTGGGTTGCGCGACTAAACGTGTAGAGTCGGTACAAGTGTTGAATATGATCAAAGTAAAGCCCGTGAATTTCACAAAGTGCGAGCAGTGCGACTTCCCTTTCAACAAACGACAGCGCTTTATTGCACAGCACATCAGCTTGAAAAACGTCACTATCCGTAGTTAATTTTCTGACAAGAAAATCTTTTGATCTGTACGGGTCTGATTTTATTTGAACGATAAGTCCAGGCTCCTCATATTTTTTCCGAAAAGGTATCTGGATTACATTTTCCGCTGTCGCTGTGTCCATGACAACACTATCCCTGAAATTTCTCAGTGTGATTGTGTGCCGGTCGATTGACTTAATTCTCTTCCAAATGAGCGTAAGTGTATCGCTTGCCACCGGTGCAGGTTCTAAAAGAGCTAAAACTTCTATTGCACGTAACGGATCTTCGAAAGTTACAAAGCCCAATGGGGTGAAACCTGGCGTTTTTTTATCAAGGACCTTTTTTACTTTATACCTGCCTTTCTTCAGCTTAAACGCATAGCCATTATCGGTAAGCAGGCAGACATACCCGGTTTTATCAACGGAGAGGATTTCTTCCTTTTCATTGATTTTTTGTCCACATGTCACTGCGCGCCCGTCAATCGTAACCTCTCCCTCAACGGCAATTATTTGTGCGGATGGATTTTGTGCCAGGCATTGTGCGGAAATCACAAAAGCAGCCAGTATTAGCCAATTCCTCAGTTCATTCATGTTTCGATGGAGTGCGGGCGTATTCAGATTTTAATATCTCAATTTCCTTCTTAATTTGAAACGATTATATGCCCTCCATGACGTTAGAATCGAGAATCAAAAGTGTTATACGCGATGTGCCCGACTTCCCGAAACAGGGAATTTTGTTTAAGGATATTACCCCGATGTTATCGGATCCCCACTTGGTGAAAGACGTGATCCGGGCGATAGCCGCGCAGTATGCAGGACAGAAGATTGATGCCATTGCAGCGGTTGAAGCCCGTGGCTTTATCTTCGGATCTATTCTCGCGCAGGAATTGCAGTGTGCGTTTGTGCCGATGCGCAAGGCGGGCAAACTTCCGTACAAAACAATTTCGCAGGAATATGCGTTGGAATATGGAACCGCTTCGGTAGAGGTACACGAAGACGGAATTAAAAAAGGCTGGAACGTGCTTGTGCATGACGACTTGCTGGCAACCGGTGGAACGGCAAGTGCCGCGGGATGGCTTGTCCAGCAGTTGGGTGGAACGGTGGCAGGTTTTTCTTTTTTAATCAACCTGTCGTTTCTCCCGGGTGAGAAAAAACTTGCCGAAGAGTTTAAGGTTCAGCCGAAGTATATTTTGAAATATTAACGTACGCTATGGGCACCACGATACCAATGTTTCCGCTGACAATCCTTCCGCTTCCGGGAGAACTGGTGCCGTTGCATATTTTTGAACCGCGATACCAGGAACTGCTGGACGATGCCGAAGCGGACGACATCAAGTTTGGCATTTATTTCAATCACGCGATCAACATCCAGCGGGTGGGTTCGCTTGTGAAACTGGAGCGAATCATAAAAAAATATGAAACCGGTGAATCAGATATCATTGTGAAGTGCTACGATGCATTCACGATGGACAAGATGTACCGGAGCTATCGCTCGAAGCAATATTCGGCGGGTGATGTAAACTACTGGAAAATCAATCAGCAGGCACCCGTGAGCCCGAAGCTGGAGGAATTGTTCCGCGAATACCTGCTCAAGCGAAACATCATCAGGCCGGAGTCTTTTTTTAATGCGTATGCTGTGGCGATCGAATTAAACCTCGATGTGAACGACCGCTACGATTTTATGCTGACCGAAGGCAAGGCACAGGAATCGTTCCTCATCCAGCGTGTCAGGTATCAGTTGCATCTTCTGGCGCAGGAAGAACGAAGTAAAGATGTGTTTCATCTGAATTGAATAAAAAAACCCTGACGCGTCCGCCAGGGTTTTTTATTTGTTTCGCGTAAGATTAATTCTTCGGAGTTGCTTTTGCTTTCGCGAAGTCGCCCGCTTTTACGATACTAATCATCTCAGGCTTCAGGTATTTTTTCATGGCTGCATTGATCTGTTCCGGAGTTAATGCCTGAATTTTTTTCTCATAGGCATCGTCCCATTTCAAATCGCGTTTGATGAACAAGTAATTGTTTAACGTGCCTGCCAGGCTTGCGTCCTGTGCACGGGTAACGGTACGGCCCTGCAACCAACCGGATTTTGCAGCGGCTACTTCTTCGGCTGTAAAACCTTCAGTGATCACTTTTTGAATTTCTTCCCGGAATGCAATTTCAAGTTTCTCGGCATTCTCAGGTGCATAAATCGCATTCGCGAAGAATGTTCCGATGTTGTCGAGCGAACCGGCCGAGAATGACGACCCTACTCCGTAGCTTAAGCCGTCTTTTTGACGGATACGAACCGCAAGGCGTGAGTTCAGGAATCCGCCCCCGAGCATGTAGTTGCCCAATACCAGTGCCGGATAATCGGGATTGTCGTCACGCATTTCGAAATTATACGAAGCCAGGAAAATTGCATTGGCCTTGTCGGGCGCTTCCAGCGATTCATTGATTGCCGGAACGGTAAAGAGCTGTGCTACCAGGCGGGAATACGGTGATGGGCTTTTCCAGTTACCGAACAATTCGGTGAGTTGCTTTTGTAATTCAGTGGCATCGAAATCACCGACAGCCGATACGGTTGCATTTGACGCGCCATAGAAGTCTTTGTGGAACTTCTTCAGGTCATCGAGATTAACACCTTTGATGGAAGCGATGGACTCATCGATGCTTTCAGCATACCGCGGATCTTCTTTCGGGTACTTATTGGTGTGCTTTTGCAAACGCATGGATGCGATAAATCCCGGCTCGCTCCGATTGGCCTCAATGGCAGCCAGGTTTTCGTTTTTCATTTTATCGAGTTCGTCAGCCGGGAAGATCGGGTCCTTAACAATCTCCGCTGCTAGTTTCAATACTTCGGGCAGATTCGGCCGGGTCGTACTGATATTGATGAACGCCTGGGTTGCGCTTCCGCCAATTGAAACATTGGCTTTCAACCGGTCGAACTCATCTTTGATCTGCTGACGGGTATGTTTCGAAGTTCCTTTATTCAACATCGAGCCGGTATACTGGCCGATGGTTCCTTTATTCGACAAAGATTTCAAATCGCCAAACCGGAACGTGATGCGAACCTCAACGGATTCACCCCGTGTTTTTTTAGAGATCATAGCACCTTTCATGCCGTTCGGCATATCGAAACGGGCAGTACGGCTTTCGATGTTGGCCGGAGAAGGGTCAAATGCTTCGCCTTGCGCCATCGCTGCATTACCTTTGTAGTCTTTCACCATCGCTTCTACATCCGGTACACCGGGAATTTCGGCCCGATCCGGTTTCTCGGTAGGAATGAAAACACCAACGGTGCGGTTGTCAGCTTTCAGGTATTGTGCCGCCACACGTTTCACATCGTCAACCGTAACATCCTTGATGCGGTCGCGCGACAAAAACAATAATCTCCAGTCACCGGCACCGATCGATTCGCTTAAGCTAAGGCCAATTCGTTCAGATGAATTGAACATCAATTCAATGCTCTTGAGAAGTTCATTTTTCGCACGATCAACTTCTTCTTTGGTTGGAGGATTTTTTACCACATCATCGATGGTTTGAAGCAACGTGTTCTTTGCATCATCCAGTGATTTTTCTTTCAGAATTTCGGTGTAAGCCAACAACAAACTCGGTTCCTTCCACTGGAAGCAAAAAGCGCCTGATGAACTGGCCTTCTTGGTATCAACAAGCGTCTTGTACAATCGGCCGGAAGGCTGCGTGGACAAAATATTCGAGAGCACGTTCACTGCAGCGAAGTCGGGATGTGAGCCTGCCGGAATATGGTACGCCACCATGGCCAGCTGAACATCGCCTACGCGCTTCAGGGAAACGAAACGCTCGCCATCCTGAACCGGGTCGAGTGTATACGTAGGGGAGAGATCGCGTGAAGGCTTCGGTACGGTACCAAATTTTTCATTGATCAGCTTTAACGTTTTTTCTTCATCAATCTTTCCAACCACGGTTAACACGGCATTGTCGGGCTGGTAGTAGCGATGATAGAATGCCTGCAATTTATCGATCGGAACGTTTTCCAGATCGGCCCGGGAACCGATGGTTGATTTGCCATAGTTATGCCACAGGTATGCGGTCGACATCACGCGTTCCATCAATACACCGAACGGATCGTTCTCGCCTGATTCGAACTCGTTCCGCACTACGGTCATTTCACTGTCAAGATCTTTCTTGGCGATAAATGAATTAACCATGCGATCGGCTTCCAGATCAAGTGCCCATTGCAGATTTTCATCTGTCGCATTGAATGTTTCAAAGTAGTTCGTACGGTCGACCCAGGTTGTTCCATTGGGGCGCGCACCGTGTTCGGTCAGCTCCTGCGGAATGTTGGGATGTTTGGGAGTTCCCTTAAACACCAGGTGTTCGAGCAGGTGGGCCATGCCGGTTTCGCCGTAGTTTTCATGCTTGGAACCCACCATGTAGGTGATGTTGACGGTGATGGTTTGTTTAGACGGGTCCGGGAAAAGCAGAACCCGCAACCCGTTCTGAAGGCGGTATTCGGTAATGCCTTCAACCGAGGTAACTTTAACAGGAGGGGGCACGATCGGCTTGTCCTCCATTTTTGGACCTTCCGGCCCTTTTTTAGGCTTGTTTTTTTGTCCGAATGCAAAAACGGACAACAGAACGAAAAGCCCTAACAGTATCTTTTTGCTCATACGTGGAATTTGATTTGTCTATCAAAGTAAGCGTTAACCTCTGCAAATGCAATCGCACGGCAGCCGCATTTCAGTATCCGGTTTCGGGACACGGTGTGTTCACGGATGTACAAGTTGCGATAGGTGAAAAGTTACAGATCGCGTGAAATATTTTTATTCTGCATTTTCCTGAAAAAGGTTAATCCTTTTCTGTGAACTGCCGTTAAAGCCAACCTTTGTTTGCAATAGAATGTTACCAGCGGGTTAACAATATTTAACAACACTTTTGTGTGAATCAGACAACTTTATTATGGCATGTGTCGTCTTTAGAGTTGTAAATCAAAAACTACCATGAAAAAATTAGTTGTGTTGTTCGGTGCGCTAATGATCATTAGCAGAATTGCGCTCGCAGGTGAAGTGAATGCCCCCAAGGCTACCAATACTTCGGTTACGATGAAGGGAGAAGTTGTAAAGATCTTCTATCGTTCTGAAAATGCAGATCGTGTAAAAGTGACCATTTATGATGGCGCTAAGAAAGCGGTGTTTACAGAGGAGATTAAAAATAAATCCAGTTTTGTTCGCCCGTACAATCTCGAAAACCTTCCGTATGGTGAATACACCATCGTGCTGGAAGATAAAAACGGAAGAACAGAAGAGCACGTGACGTTCTCAAAACCATCCGCTGAAGTTCAGGCAAACATTATTAAGATCCGCGACAGCCGCAAGGCACTGGTAACCCTGTACAGCAAAGGCGAAGCAGAAGTTACGTACAGCGTGCTGGATATTTATAATAATGTACTGTTCTCGAAAACACAAAAAGTAAATGGCCAGGCTGCTCAGTCGTTTAACCTTGAGAAAGTGAGGGGTGCGGTAACCATTCAGGTTTCTGACAGCCGCGGAATTCTCAAATACAAGGCGCTTTAATTGTTGCGAGTTTCGACAATAAAAAACCCGAAGTAATTCGGGTTTTTTATTTTTAAAATAGTCCGGATCGGATTACATGTTTCTGCGGTACTGACCACCCACTTCAAATAAGGCTCGGGTAATCTCGCCCAGCGAGCACACTTTACAGGCTTCCATCAATTCGGCAAAAATGTTTTTGTTTTGAACGGCCGCCTCCTGAACCCGTTCCAGATGCGCTTTTGCTTTTGATAACTGATGCTGATGCAGGTTTTTCAGCATGGCAATCTGATACTCTTTTTCTTCCGTTGTTGCACGGATTACTTCCTGCGGGATGATGGTGGGCGAACCCTTTGAACTCAGGAACGTATTCACACCAATAATCGGATATTCTCCAGTGTGTTTCAACGTTTCGTAGTACAGGCTTTCTTCCTGGATTTTACCACGCTGGTACATCGTTTCCATCGCGCCCAGTACACCACCGCGCTCGGTGATGCGATCAAACTCCAGCAACACAGCTTCTTCTACCAGATCGGTCAGCTCTTCAATGATGAAGGAACCCTGTATCGGATTTTCGTTTTTGGCCAACCCAAGCTCTTTGTTGATGATCAGCTGAATGGCCATTGCCCTGCGCACGCTTTCCTCCGTTGGTGTGGTGATGGCTTCGTCATACGCATTGGTGTGAAGCGAATTACAGTTGTCGTAAATCGCGTACAGCGCCTGCAGTGTAGTGCGTATGTCATTGAAGTCAATCTCCTGCGCATGCAGCGAGCGGCCCGATGTCTGAATATGGTACTTCAGCATTTGACTGCGGCTGTTCGCATTGTATTTGTTTTTCAATGCTTTAGCCCAAATCCTTCTGGCAACACGACCAATGACCGCGTATTCGGGATCGATGCCGTTGGAAAAGAAGAA
>JAEUUJ010000059.1 GCA_016786495.1 Cyclobacteriaceae bacterium | reverse complement strand
TGATGATCAGATGAAGGATACTGTCGAGAAATTCGTGAAGGTTTTGAAGAAAGGAAAGGCTGACGTGATCAACGTTGAGCAGTGGGGTCTTCGCAAGATGGCCTACCCGGTTCAGCACAAGTCGACCGGTTTCTACAACCTCATTGAGTTTTCGGCATCTCCGGAGCTGGTTAACACACTCGAAACCGAGTACAGACGTGACGAATCAGTAATGCGCTTTTTAACCACCGTTCTTGACAAACACGCCGTTGTTTACAACGAACGCAGACGCAAAGGCGAATTCAACAAAGGAAAAGCAGACACGAACCGTAAACGTAAAACTGAGGAGGAGCCAGCATAATGACACTTGTAAACGAACCCATCAAGCGGGCAGAAGTTAAAGCTAAGTACTGCCGCTTCAAGAAAAACGGTATCAAGTATATCGATTATAAGGATCCTGACTTCCTGCTGAAGTTTATCAACGAGCAGGGTAAAATTCTTCCCCGCAGACTTACCGGCACCAGCTGGAAGTTTCAGAAGAAAGTATCGCAAGCTGTGAAACGTGCACGTCACATTGCATTGCTTCCGTACGTAGCTGATTCGTTAAAATAATCCACCCTTAAAAGAGAAACGAACATGGAAGTCATATTGAAACAAGACGTTCAGGGACTTGGATATAAAAACGACACTGTAAAGGTGAAGGCAGGTTACGGTCGTAACTTCCTCATTCCAAACGGAGTTGCGATTATCGCCAACGACTCGAACAAGAGAATGATGAATGAAAACATCCGCCAGGCTGCGCACAAAGCTGCCAAGCTGAAGCAGGATGCAGAAGCGTTAGCACAGAAAATCGGAGAATTGACAGTTGAGATCGGAACAAAAGCCGGTGAAACTGGTAAAATCTTCGGAGCAGTTACTCCGTTCCAGGTTGCTGATGCACTGAAGACAAAAGGTTTCGAAGTTGATCGCAAGAAGATCATCTTCAAGGAACAGCCTAAGCAATTAGGAACCTACACGGTTACGCTTGATCTTCACAAAGAAGTGAAGCACCCGATAACGATTAAGGTTATCGCTGAGTAAGCAGCGTATACTGACGCAAAAACCATAGCGTCCATAGATACTAAAGGCCCGGAGCAATCCGGGCTTTTTGTTTTTGCACTCGTTTGCAGCGATTATTCCGGCAAAAATCTGCGATTAAGGTTGCCGGATCACTATATTGGTTATCCGTAACCTAACGCCCCCTATCCCCGCATGAAGGCCACCACGCTGTTTGATAACTATTCCACCAACGTTAACACGTGGGATGAAATGTACGATCAGCTGACTGTAAGGGACCCGTACAAGAAGGTGTTTGACTTTATCTCAACAATCCCAGCGACAGAGCTTAATAAAAGCGAAGAACTTGCCCGCAGGTTGTTCATGAGCCAGGGGGTAACGTTTACCGTTTATTCAAGCGGAGAAGGAATTGAAAAAATATTTCCGTTTGACATTATCCCGCGTATCATCACCGGTACGGAATGGAGTTTTATTGAGTCCGGAATCCGGCAACGGTTAAGGGCGCTAAACCTGTTTCTGAAAGACATTTACTCCAATCAGTTCATTTTAAAGGATAATGTTGTCCCGTTTGAAATGATCTACTCCTGTCCGCATTATGTACGCGAGATGCAGAACGTAAATGTTCCGCACGACATCTACGTACACATTGCAGGAATCGATTTAATCCGCGACCACGATGGAACGTTTTACGTACTGGAGGATAATCTCCGAACACCTTCAGGCGTATCGTACATGATTGAAAACCGGGAAATCACGAAGCGGATTTTTCCGGATCTGATTCCTCAGAACAATGTATTGCCCGTTACCCAGTATCCGAACATTCTTCATCGAAACCTGGTATCGCTTTCACCGCGTCAAACCAGTGAACCCAATGTAGTGCTGTTAACCCCCGGCATGTACAACTCCGCTTACTTCGAACACACCACGCTCGCACGGCTAATGGGCGTTGAACTGGTAGAGGGCCGTGACCTGGTAGTGGATAATCAACGGGTGTTTATGAAGACCACATCAGGCTTACAGCAGGTTGATGTTATTTATCGCAGGGTTGACGATGACTTTCTCGATCCGCTTGTGTTTAATCCGGACAGCACCCTGGGAGTATCGGGAATCCTTTCAGCTTATCGAAAAGGAAATGTAGCGATTGTTAATGCGCCCGGAAACGGAGTGGCTGACGACAAGGCTACGTACATGTATGTTCCGGAAATGATCCGGTATTACCTGAATGAAGAACCTATTCTAAAAAATGTTCCAACGTATCATCTGATTAATACCGATCAGCGCGAGCACGTGTTCGCCAACATCAACAAAATGGTGATCAAGAAGACAAATGAATCAGGAGGGTACGGAATGTTGATGGGGCACGCAGCCACCGAAAAAGAAATTGAAGCCTATAAAAAAGAAGTTCTTAAAGACCCGCGGCAATTTATTGCCCAGCCAACGATCAGCCTGTCGTCTGCACCGTGTTACATCAACGGAAAGATTCAGCCGAGGCGTGTTGATTTGAGGCCCTTTGCCTTGTGCGGACCTGACGGAATTGAGATTGTTCCGGGCGGATTAACCCGCGTTGCATTAAAAGAAGGTTCGCTGGTCGTGAACTCTTCGCAAGGGGGCGGCAGTAAAGATACCTGGGTTCTAGCCAATTGATCGTATGTTAAGCCGAGTTGCCGATTCTTTGTACTGGATGTCGCGTTATATCAAACGTACCGACAGTGTGTTGCGGTTGCTGAAAGTAAATTACGCATCTGCCCAAGACGATGCTGCTTTTACCTGGCGACCGGTTCTCAAGATTTTTACCTACCTCGAGGACGCAGAAATTTCGCGCATGGAGAAAAATACCCGCATGGTACTCCATTATATGATCGTTGAAAAAGATAACCCGAATGCCGTTGCCACACTGGTGACCAAAGCCCGAGAAAATGCCCGGTCGGTTCAGGATAACATCACCAACGAGTTATGGCAAACCCTGAACGAATTTTACCACATTATCCGGGATGAGCGGCTTGTGTTGGCCTTACAAACGAAAGATCCCATCACCACGCTCGACATGCTGATAGCCCGGGCGATGTTATACTATGGAATTGCCGAATCAACCATGTTTAGGGGCGAAGGCCTCAACTTCATGAACATCGGAAAATACCTGGAACGGGCTACCCAATCGGTTGACATCCTCGATGTTAAATTCAGCGACCTCTCCTACGACCTGGATAAAACGGCCGAAGTAACGTATTGGAAACACCTGCTCCAGTCGATTTCGGGATACGCACTCTACCTGAAAACCTATCGCTCCGGGTTTGAAGCCCGAAACGTAGTCGAGCTGATCGTCTTTAACAACAACTACCCCCTATCGATCATCTATTCGATAAACATGCTCGACCGGTATTTTGAGCGATTAAAAGAAAGCAGCGATCGGGCCAACTACGACAAAATCCGGTTTATGATCGGCCGGCTGCGAAGCAAACTACAGTATTCAAACATGCAGACGCTTTCCGATCAGGGTTTGCACAAATTTCTAACCGAACTAAACCACGATCTCACAAACATTGGTAATGCGTTAAATGAGCATTACTTTGCATACAGTTAGTAATTCGCTTTTCATGTCCAAGTTCAAAATCAGGCACATAACCCGGTATTCGTATGAGGTTCCCGTGCGTGACAGCGCCAATCAGATAATTCTGTACCCGATAAAAGATACGTTTCAGGATGTACTCCAGCACACGATTCAAATCACCGGCAATCCGGTGGTGGAGGTACACAAGGATTACTACGGCAACGATGTGGGCACCTTTACGCATTCGAAGCCGCACCAGGAACTGGTGATCGACTCCAACCTCGTTGTGGCGACCAAACATAAGCCTTTGCCGACCGTTGAACTCTCCCGTGAAGAGCAGTGGAAGTTTTATGACTCAATCCTCTATCAGGTACCCTACATCGACTTTTTGAAAATATCGTCAGGAGATTCGTTATCGGAAATTGACCAGTTGATTGCCCTCCCTGAATTTCAGGATAAAACTCCGCTCGAGCTGGTAAACCTGTTCTGCTCGTACATCTATAAGAACTTTACCTACAAAAAAGGGATTACCACGGTAGAAACCACCATCGAAGAAATCTGGAAGATCAAATCCGGGGTTTGTCAGGACTTTGCGCACATGCTTCTCGCCATGCTGCGGAAAATTAAAATCCCCGCCCGGTACGTAAGCGGATATATCTGTCCGCACAAAAACGGTATGCGGGGCGAGGGTGCTACACACGCGTGGGTAGAGGCTTATATTCCGGATTATGGCTGGGTAGGGATTGACCCTACCAACAACGTGCTGGCAAATGAAACGCATGTGCGGTTAGCGGTAGGGAAAAATTTCACCGACTGCTCGCCGGTAAAAGGTACGTATCGCGGAACGTCTAATCACACACTTGAAGTAGCGGTAAGCGTGGAGTACGAAGACGGCACGACCAACCTGGAGGAGAAAGAAAACTTCATCCCGACACCCCAAGTTTCGTATTCGCAGAATTCATTCAGGAGATTCCAGGAAATGCAACAGCAACAGTAACATGCACTTTCGAACGGAAATCAAAATTGAGCGAGCCCATCATCCGATTAATCTGAAGCACGACATCCTGACAACAGGCTCATGTTTTTCGGATGCGATTGGAAGCCGGCTTTCGCAGAACAAATTCAGCGTAGTGGTTAATCCCTTTGGCACCACCTATAATCCGCTCTCGATCCATAAAATCCTACGCGCAGCCTTAAACAATGCGTTCCCCGCGTCTCACTCCTACTTTGAACACAATGGCCTCTACTCGCACTACGATTTTCATTCTGCTTTTTCAAACCCGGAGAAAGAACTGATTGAAAGCGCGGTGAAGTCGACCATCCGCGACACGCATACATTTCTCAAAACAGCCCACTGGATCATCATCACCTACGGAACATCGTTCGTGTACAAGCGAAACGACACCGGAGATGTTGTCGCCAACTGTCACAAAGTTCCCGCTCAAAACTTTACAAAAGAACTGCTCACGGAAAAGAAAATCGTGGAGTCGTTCGCAGGTTTTTATCAAAATCTGAAAGCGGTTAATCCCTCCTGCAAAATCATGCTCACCGTTAGCCCGGTCCGGCACATAAAAGATTCTATTGCGCTGAACGGTGCCAGCAAGGCAATTTTACGAAGCGCATGTCACACCCTTTCGGAACAACATGCGGAAGTATCCTACTTTCCGGCCTTTGAAATCATGATGGACGACCTGCGCGACTACCGGTTCTATAAATCCGATATGCTCCATCCCAGTCCGGATGCGGAGGACTACATCTGGGAAAAATTCTCGGAAGCTTACGTTGACAAACCGACTCTGGAATTTCTGTCACACTGGGAACAAATCCATGCCGCTCTGCATCACAAACCCTTTCATGCCCAATCCGACAGCCATCAGGCTTTCCTGAAAAAGCTATTGGCCGATTTGCAGAACTTACGCGGCACGGTAAATGTTGATGCCGAGATAGCATCGGTAAAAGCACAACTGAATGAATGATCAACACACCAACCGGCTGATTCACGCCACGAGTCCGTATTTATTACAGCACGCACATAATCCCGTAGACTGGTTTGAATGGGGCGAAGAAGCATTAACGAGGGCCCGGGCGGAAAACAAACCGATTCTGGTGAGCATCGGATACTCGTCATGTCACTGGTGTCATGTGATGGAACGTGAATCATTCGAGAAAGAGGCTGTTGCTGAAGTGATGAACAGCTTTTTTGTGTGCATTAAAGTTGATCGGGAAGAGCGCCCCGATATCGATCAGATCTATATGGATGCGGTTCAGGCACTGGGTGTAAATGGAGGCTGGCCGTTAAATGTGTTTCTGACGCCCGATCAAAAACCATTTTTTGGAGGCACGTATTTCTCACCGCAGGTCTGGACACAGGTGCTTACCAACATTCACAACGCGTATCAATCCAAAAGAAAAGACATTCTCGCATCTGCAGAGGCGTTAACCAACCACCTTGCGAATCAGGGAATCAGCCAATATCAGAAGAAGTCAGCAGAGGCCGATTTCCGGAAAATGCTTGACAACACGTTTGCGCAACTTGAAAAAAAGTTTGATCGCGTCCATGGCGGCCTGGATCGCGCACCCAAGTTCATCATGCCTTCGATCTGGTTGTGGTTACTGCGGTATTGGCATCTCACTAAAAATGAATCAGCTCTAAATCATACACTGTTCACCTTAAAGAAGATCGCAGCCGGGGGAATTTACGATCAGCTTGGCGGAGGGTTCGCGCGTTATTCGGTGGATGGCGAATGGTTTGCGCCTCATTTCGAGAAAATGCTGTACGATAATGCTCAACTCTTAACGCTGTACAGCGAAGCGTTTATGATTTCAAAAGACGAACGTTTTAAAACGGTTGTTTTCGAAACGTACGAGTGGCTGGTGCGCGAAATGACGAGCGAAGATCACGGGTTTTATTCCGCACTGGATGCAGACAGCGAGGGAGTTGAAGGCAAATTCTATGTATGGGACTACGAGGATCTTACCAGTCTGATTGTTCCGGAATATGCCAGGCTATTTGCAGACTACTTCAAGCTTGTGCCGGCTGGAAACTGGGAACACGGTGAAAACATCCTGTTGAAGACAGATCATCTGGATCAACTCCTGGTGGAATATAAACTCAATAAAGAAGAATTCAATCAGTTACTTGGTTCGGTTACGCGCACACTGCTCAAGGTTCGGGAACAGCGGGTCAGACCGGGGTTGGATGATAAGATTCTCTCCGGCTGGAACGCGATGACGATAACCGGTTTACTGGACGCGTTTCATGCGTTTGGCGAACCGCGCTTTTTGGGCATGGCGGTTTTAAACATGCAGTTTCTTGAACAAAATTTATTGAAAGGAAATAAGCTGTTCCGTTCGTTCAAGGGCAAGCGTGGCACTACCGAAGGTTTCCTCGAGGACTACGCGTACGTGATTCAGGCATACATTAAATTGTATCAGGCAAACTTTACTGAACGATGGATTGAACGTGCGGGCAGTTTGATGGAATATGTGCTGGAGAATTTTTATGACCCAAACGAATCGTTCTTCTTTTACACAAGCCGGCAATCAGAGAAACTCATTGCCCGTAAAAAGGAAATCTTCGACAATGTGATTCCATCATCCAACAGCGTCATGGTGCAGAATCTTTTCCATTTAGGAATTATTCTTGACCGGGATGACTGGAAGACAAAGGCGACTGAAATGGCCGAAAGTATCAGCCATTTAATCTCCGAGGAGCCGAATTATATGAGTAACTGGGGAATCGTACTGACCGAGATGAAAGCAGGGCTTGCCGAGGTGGCCTTTACCGGTGAGTCGGGACTTAGCCACAAGCACCACTTCAAAAAGTACTACCAGCCTTTCGCGCTGGTGATGGGTTCTGATAAACCCAGTCAGTTGCCGCTTCTTCGCGATAAGACACAAGGTGACAGCGAACTAATCTATGTTTGCTACAACAAAACATGTAAGCTGCCGGTTTCAAACGTGGATGAAGCGTTGAAACAATTAAAGGCTTTCTGAGACCGGAAGCAAGTTACGCGTAGCCCGTGTTTGACTAGCACAGCTTTCGACAAACTCAGACTGACGGATTATATTTGTATTTTACGCAGTGGAAATTTTCGATCAACCGGATTCACGAAAAACACTTTTTGCAGAGTTATTGCTGCCTGTTCCGGTTGCCAAGCTCTTCACATACCGCGTTCCGTTTGAACTGAACGACAAAATCCAGCCCGGTATCCGGGCGATTGTCCCGTTTGGAAGTCGCAAGATTCTTACCGGCATCGTTGTGTCCATTCATGAAACACCGCCTGCTGAATATGAAGCCAAGTACCTGTTGGAATTGCTGGATGAAGAGGCGGTCGTCAACACGCTGCAGTTAAGACTATTCAACTGGATTGCCGATTACTATTTATGCAGCGCGGGCGAGGTGATGAATGCTGCGCTGCCGGCCGGACTGAAACTCTCAAGTGAATCGATGGTTCAGTTGCACCCGGCTTTCGATGAAGAAACTACCTTGTTTGAATTTTCTCAAAAGGAGGAAATGCTGCTGAAAAACCTGAAGCACGAACCCCTTCCCTATTCGGAAATATCAAAACTGTTGAACCTCAAGAATCTGTACAGCCTGCTCAAGTCGCTGGTCACCAAAGAGGCCGTGATTGTGTACGAAGAGGTGAAAGAAAAGTACAAGCCCAAAACCGAAAAACGAATCCGGCTAACGAAAGAATATACTTCCAATCAGGCGCTGGAGCAGGCTTTTGAAGCGTTGTCGAACAAGCCGAAACAGGAAGCCATTCTGCTGAAATATCTTCAGGAAATCCATGTGATTCAGGACCCTGACAGCAATCAGGCTGGCATTGCGAAGAAAGCCTTGCTTGGAGATGAGTTATCAGAGTCTTCACTCACAACCCTGATTAAAGATAAGATCTTGGAGGAATTTGACGTTATCGTTTCCCGTTTTGAAGACGAGAGCCAAATCCTGAGTGAGGTTAAGCTGAGCGAAGCACAGCGGCAGGCTCAGGCCGAAATCATCAAAGCATTCGAAACACATTCATCGGTTTTGTTGCACGGCATTACGGGCAGTGGCAAAACAGAAATTTATATTGATCTGATCCGGAAGGCATTGGAGGGTGGATCGCAGGTGTTGTACCTCCTTCCGGAAATTGCGCTAACCACACAAATTGTTCAGCGCCTTAAAAAAGTATTCGGAGCTTCGATGGGAGTTTACCATTCGCGATTCTCGGACAACGAACGCGTGGAAGTATGGAACGGAGTACTGTCGGGAAAATTCAAATTTGTAATAGGTGTGCGGTCAGCAATATTCCTTCCATTCGACAATCTGGGTTTGGTGATTGTGGATGAAGAGCATGACACTTCCTACAAGCAACAGGAACCGGCTCCCCGGTATCATGCACGTGATGTTGCGTTGGTAATCGGCCAACTGCATCACGCCAAAGTACTCATGGGTTCCGCCACACCTTCGGTAGAGTCGTATCATCAGGCGCACAGTGGAAAATACGGCTATGTAAAAATTGACAAGCGTTATGGCGAAGCGCAGTTGCCGGAGATTGTGCTGGCCGATCTGAACCAGGAACGAAAGGATAAAACACTGAAAGGCGATTTCTCAGGGGTACTGCTCCGCGCGATTACCGAAACGCTTGCGCAGAAAGAGCAGGTGATCATTTTCCAGAACCGGAGAGGATATTCACCCATGGTTCATTGCCAGGATTGCGGCTGGGTGCCCAAATGCATCAACTGTGCGGTAAGTCTCACCTACCACCAATACCGTCATGCATTGGTATGTCATTATTGCGGCTACCGGCAAGACCTTCCGCAGCAATGTCCATCGTGTTCATCGAAGCGGCTATTAACGGTTGGTTACGGAACGGAAAAGCTGGAGGAAGAACTGAAACTTTATTATCCCGATGCATCGGTTCAGCGAATGGATTACGATACCACGCGGGTAAAATCTGGGTACGACTCCATCATCGAACATTTTGAAAGCGGAGAAACCGATATTCTGGTTGGCACCCAAATGGTAACAAAGGGTTTAGACTTCGATAAGGTAAGCCTGGTGGGCGTGTTTAATGCCGACAGAATGATGCATTTCCCGGATTTCCGTTCGTACGAGCGGGCGTTTCAACTGATCACACAGGTGAGCGGACGTGCCGGCAGACGGGAGAAGCCCGGAAAGGTTATCATTCAAACTTCTCACACCGACCACCCGGTGCTTAAGTTTATTCTCAACCATACCCAGGAAGAATTCTACCAAACCGAAGTTGCAGACCGGAGGCAACATGCCTACCCGCCTTTTGCCCGGCTGATTGAAGTTGTTGTACGGCATATCGATAAGAAAGTATCGCGCGATGCCGCGCAGAAACTGGCCGATACATTTCATGATCACCTTCCGGATGTGCGGATTCTCGGTCCGGGTGAACCGATGGTTTCAAAAATCAGGAATCAATACCTGATGAGCATACTCATAAAAATTCCGCGCGATAGCGGACACCTGAATGAAATCAAACAGCGTATCCTGCGGTCGATTGAATTGACATTATCTCAGAAAGAATTCCGCTCGGCACGGATTGTTGCGGATGTAGACCCGCTGTAGATGGCGCAGATTAAGCACAATTTTTATGTGTCATCGAAATTAAAATTCATACCTTTAATTTCATAAACTTATCCCTATGATAAAAAACATCTACTACTGCTGCTTACTGATCCTCACTACAACCTATTCGTTCTCTCAATCGACAGTTCGAGCATCATTTGGTTACGGTCTTCCAATGAACTCCGAGCTGATCATGGTTCAAGTGCGCGAAGGTTATGACAACAACTTTTACCGAAAAGTAAAAGCTATTTATGGAAGCTATGGCAGCGGATTTCGGTTCAACATTGCCTTTGCACGGCCGATAAAAAAGGGAAGTTCTTTCAGTTGGGATATTGAAAACACCCTGATACTTGGAAAAAAGTACATAAGCCGATCGATATACAACAATGGTGTAGAAACACCCGAGCGAACCGAGACACACTCGTTAGCTTACCAAATAACCCCTTCGCTTGTTTATGGTTTTAAATGGAAAACATTAACGCCATATGTAAGAATTGGACCAACCTTCAGCGTTGCAAAATTGATTACAGACGTACGTCTACTCACGACAAATTTTCTGGAAGTTGAATACAGCTACGAATACAAGGGCGGAGTAGGACTCGGAATGAAATCTACCATTGGTACGGCAATGCAGTTATCACCAAAAATAAGCATAATCGGTGAAATCAGTTTTCTAAGCATGACCTATGGTCCAAAAAAGGGCTGGTTAACAAAATATGATGTAGAAGGCTCCAGCGAGCTCGATCAATTTTCAAACAAAGACCGCACAATCAAATTTGAAAAAGAATATAGCATTGATCCCAACGATCCAGAATCACAAACCATTAACACTCGAGACCGTTATGCAATGGGTTATGTTAGTTTAAACGTGGGCGCTAAATTTACTTTCTAATAGTCACCAGCGCAGTGAATAGCTACTTCCGATAACTGTAGTGCCCGATAATCTTGTATTCAAAAAGAACATCTTCCATCACCTGTCCGAAACCGATGTTATGAACAATCATGTATCGCTTCCCGTCAGGTGATTTTTTATTAACAACAATGCCGATGTGGGTGACCGAACCCGTGAGATTCCAGGCAACAATATCGCCCGGTGCATAATCACCGGCATTTGTTGTAATCGGTTTCTCGGTTCCGAACCGACTAAAAAACTTCATCAGGTTGGGAACACGCCTGTGATCAATGTTCTTATCGGTTGTCTTGAGTCCCCAATTTTTCGGATACAACCCGAAGTTGGCCTTCATATCTTCGTGTACTCCCTTTTGCAGATCAATCCCTAATTTCCGATAAGCCCGGATAACCACGTCTGTACACACGCCCTTTCCGGCCGGTACATCTCCGTTAGGATAGGGAATGGAAAAGTACTGCGGATCGTACTCAACTTTGTGATTGATCAGGCGCAACGCTGCGTCAGAAAGCTTGTTTCCAAAATCGCTTTGCGCAAAAGCAGATGCCGCTACTGCAACAAGAAAGAAACCGATGATACGTGATAATTTCATTGATTGAGAATCTCCCAATCTTCATTTAATGTTGGAAGCGCAGAATACGCAGTAAGATCGAATTGACACGGCACAACCGAAACATAATTATTCGCGATGGCCCATTCATCGTTATCTTCGCCTTTGTCGAAGTTCACGAAGTTACCCGTCATCCAATAGTACTTGCGACCGTTGGGGTCCAGTCGTTCCAAAAATTCCTCCACCCATTTTGCGTTTGCCTGGCGGCAGATGCGAATACCCTTGATTGGCTCAAGACGTTTCGGGGGAAAGTTAACATTCAGCGCCACACCTTTTTGAAGGCCCTTGTCCAGAACCTGTTTGGTGATCTTATAAATGTATTCTTCAATGTGTGCAAACTCCGCATCGTGTGAAAAATCACATAATGAAAAGCCAATGGCAGGCGTCCCTTCAATGGCACCTTCAATGGCCGCTGACATGGTGCCGGAGTACAACACGCTGATGGACGTGTTGCTGCCGTGATTCACACCACTCACCACTACATCGGGCTGAACCTTGTCGCGCAACACAAAATGACGCGCCATTTTCACGCAATCGGCCGGAGTACCGGAACATTCGTACGCCTTTACGCCTTCAAAGATAAAGCTCTCGGTCAGGCGCAAGGTTTCCCCAACGGTAATGGCATGTCCCATTCCGGATTGCGGACTGTCGGGCGCAACAACCAGTACATCACCCAGGCGTTTCATTACATTTACAAGCGTGCGAATTCCCTTCGATGTGATACCATCATCGTTGGAAACAAGAATCAGGGGGCGTTTCATTATTTTTTAAAAAGCGAATTGTAGTAGTTAATAATCTGGGCGAGTTCCTTTTTATCGTCAAGCTGAAGCTTGTTGTCTTTCATAAACCCGTTCATGATATCCGCATGCCGGCCAACCAACTGCAGGAAATCATTCTTCCGCGTGCTGAAGTCCACGATGTCGCCATTCTCTTTCAGCATGAAATATTTGTTGACCAGCACCGTTCGGGAGAAACTGCCGTAGTAGTATGGTGATGTCGTGGTTTGATTTTCAAGTTTTTCACGGCTCAAGACCGTTAACTTACCTTCCGCGATCAATTCGAAGAAAACCGGTGTCCGATACCCGGAGGTAGCAGTATACGGCAGTGAATAAAACTGACGATACGAACCAACTGTTGTATCAAAAATTTCGCAAAATAAAACCTTGCGCGCGCTGAATGCTTCCACCGTGCCGCGTTTGTCGGTAAACTGAATAATATCCTGCTGCAGGTCGTACTTCACCTGACCCCGTAGCGTATCGCCAGTCGCCAATACAACCTTCCCCTCGTGCCACAGCTCAAACGCCCACTGTGCCTTAGCGGACAGCGATGTGATCACCAACACCAAACAAACAACAACCTTTCTCATTTATGACTTTAAGATCGTATGCCCAAGCTTATCACGCTTGGTTTTCAAATATGTTTCGTTGTGCGGATTGGGCACAACTTCAATCGGGACATTCTCAACAATTTCCAGGCCATAGCCCATCAAACCAACCCGCTTTTTAGGATTGTTGGTCATCAATCTGATTTTCGTAACGCCCAGGTCACGCAAAATCTGCGCACCCACTCCGTAATCGCGTTCATCGGTTTCAAAACCTAATTGAATGTTCGCCTCCACCGTATCCATTCCCTGCTCCTGGAGTTTATAAGCTCTCAGCTTGTTCAATAAACCGATTCCCCTTCCCTCCTGTTTCATATACAACACAACGCCTTTTCCTTCACGATCAACCATTTCCATCGCGTGATGCAACTGCGGACCGCAATCGCACCGGCACGATCCGAAGATATCGCCTGTCACACATGACGAATGCACGCGAACCAAAACAGGTTCATCTTTTTCCCACGATCCTCTAACGAGTGCAAGGTGTGTTTCTTGTGTATTGGTTTGCTGATAAGCCATTAACTTAAAATGCCCGTGCTCGGTAGGCATATCAACCTCAATCTCTTTGCTGATCAGTGATTCCTTCTTTACGCGATACTCCACCAAATCTTTAATCGAAACCAGCTTAAGGTTGAAGCGCTCCGCGACTTTTACCAGGTCAGGCAGGCGGGCCATGCTTCCATCTTCATTCATGATTTCCACCAGCACCCCGGCAGGTTTAAAGCCTGCGAGTCGTGCAAAATCGATTGATGCCTCGGTATGGCCTGTTCTGCGAAGCACACCTCCGCGTTTTGCCTTCAATGGAAAAATATGCCCGGGACGGCCCAGGTCTTCAGGCCTCGTCAACGGATCGGCCAACGCACGAATGGTTTTGAAACGGTCGTGTGCCGAGATACCCGTGGTACACCCATGCCCGATCAAATCTACGGATACCGTAAAGGGTGTTTCGAATGTTGCGGTGTTTTTACCAACCATCAACTCCAAACCCAGTTCCTCGCAACGATCCTCGATCAACGGGGCGCAAATCAGTCCGCGGCCATGCGTAGCCATGAAGTTTACAATTTCCGGGGTGATGCACTCTGCTGCACAAACAAAGTCGCCTTCGTTTTCGCGATCTTCATCGTCTACCACAATAATCACCTTACCATTCTTGATATCCTCGATGGCTTCTTCTATAGTATTCAGTACGATTTTATCACTCATATTTTTGGGGTCGTTCCCACACAACATTATTGATTCTGAAATTGTTTCACACCCGGTTGCCCGGATGTAAGGCCCGGCAGCACAATTCTGCCTAACCCTTTGGCTATATCGTTCTTATACCCGTCAAGCGTTGCCTGAATTTCAAGCATTTCATTTTGTTCTTCTTCGGTTTTCAGCTCTTTCGCTTTTTGCAGGTTATCGCTCAACATCTTGAGAATGATGCCCAGCTTTAACTGCATGATTACCTTCTCGGACGACTGCTCAACATTATATTCATCACCGATGATGATATGATGCTTCTTCCATCCCTCACTGACAAAATACTTTTGTACGAGGAACCCCGATACATACGCGGCCGTATCGGTGGAGAGCGCCCGCATAAAATCGCTCGGCTTCACAGAATGACCCTCCGCCACTTCAATTTTATACTGATCGACAATTTCCTGGTGTATCGGGTTAAGAAATTCCACATCCTGCGACTCCCGGAACAGGTATTCGTAAGCGTGCTCGCCTTCCGCGGTGCGGTAATGCCCGAGGTTGATCAGAACTTTGATAAACTCACGCTCGAACAGGGCAAGCGACTCTTCTGACGACAACAAGAACGACTTCGACAACGAATGGATTTCCGAGAGCGAAGAATTCAATGCATCTGACTGGGGCTCCGCATGGCGATCGGATTTTGCTTCATTCGTTTTGGCCGAAAGCAGAATCTTCTTCACCTCAATACTCAGCACCGACAAGGGCACTTCCAGTTTTTTGCTGCATTCCTGCAGATACACTGTGCGCTTAAGCGGATCCGGTATAGCTGTGATAGACGTGAGTATGTCGCGAATCAGCTCGGCTTTCTTGATCGGGTCACGCGAGGCGTCTGCCGTATACAAGTCGATCTTAAACGAGATGAAATCGCGCGTATGTTCCTTCAAAAATTTTACGAGCTCGGTGCTGCCTCGCTTCTTTGAAAAGCTGTCGGGGTCTTCCCCATCCGGCAACAACACAATCCGCACGTTTAAACCACCTTTCAGCACCAGATCAATTCCGCGTAACGCGGCTTTAATCCCGGCAGCATCACCATCGAACAGCACCGTTACGTTTTCGGTAAACCTGCGCATCAGCTTAATCTGCTCTTCGGTTAATGCGGTACCGGAAGACGCGACCACATTTTCAATCCCGCTCTGGTGCAATGAAATCACATCGGTGTAACCTTCCACAAGGTAACAGAATTCATGTTTGCGGATTTCATTCTTCGCCTGAAACATGCCATACAGCACGTTACTCTTGTGGTAGATATCCGTTTCCGGAGAGTTAATATACTTCGGCTGATCTTTCTCTTTGCCGAGCATCCTCGCTCCGAATGCAATCACTTTTCCGGAAAGGTTGTGCACCGGAAATATCACCCGTCCGCGGAAGCGATCGTAGGTATTACCATTGTCGCGCTTAATAATCAGGCCTGCTTTTTCAAGAATCTCCGGACTATACCCCGCCTTCAAGGCAGTCTTCTCGAAACCATTCCACTCATTGAGCGCATAGCCAAGTTCAAACTTCTCGATGTCGCGATCGGTGAAACCGCGTTCGCGGAAATAACTTAACCCGATGCTCTGACCTTCATCGCTTTTATGCAAAAGATCCTTATAATGATCTTTAGCATAGTTCATTACGATGTACAAGCTATCGCGCTCGCTTTGCGCAACCTGATCTTTTTCGGGCGTGAGTTCTTCTTTTATCTCAACGCCATACTTTTTTGCCAGAAACCGAAGAGCTTCCGTATAGCTCATACCCTCGTGTTCCATCACAAACGTGATGGCATCTCCGCCCTTTCCACTGCTAAAGTCTTTGAAAATTCCCTTTGCCGGAACTACGTAAAAAGACGCAGTTTTCTCATTTGTAAAGGGGCTTAAGGCCTTGTAATTCTGGCCCGAACGCTTCACGTTAATGAAGTCGCTGATCACATCTACAATGTCGATGCGGCTCTTAATTTCGTCAATGGTGTTGCGGGAAATCAAGGCTCAGAAATAAGGTGTAGCGGTCGTCAAAAAATTGGAACGCAAAGATACCGAATCGGGGTTAGTAGTCTGAGAATCGGGGTTGATTTTTAGCGAAAACCTCAAAATCAGGTGTTTTCCATCGATGAATTTCGAACCCGCCTGCCGGCAGCGGGACTTCCATTTTAAACTTCGGGTCACAACTAATAATTTGCACCATGAATTTCACTGAAAAGGACATTTTACAAGCACTTTCGAAGGTTGAAGATCCTGATTTGAAGCGTGATCTGGTGAGTTTGAACATGATCCGGGACGTAAAGGCCGAACCCGGACAGGTAAGCTTCACCGTAGTGCTAACGACACCGGCATGCCCGTTAAAGGATAAGATCAGACAGGATTGTTACGATGCCGTTGAAGCCGTTGTTGGGGAAACCATTGAGATTAACATCACGATGACATCATCGGTAACGACTACACGTTCAAACACCCCCTTGTTACCCGGAGTAAAAAACATCATCGCGATAGCTTCCGGTAAAGGAGGCGTTGGTAAATCGACCGTTACCGCCAACCTGGCCGTTGCGTTAGCGAAAACAGGAGCCAAAGTGGGTTTGATTGATGCAGATATTTACGGTCCGTCTGTTCCCACCATGTTTAACTGCGAGCACGAACAGCCTGCGGTAGAACAGGTCAACGGAAAGAACATGATTGTGCCGCTTGAGCAATATGGCGTGAAGCTTTTGTCGATCGGATTTCTGGCACCGCCCGACAGTGCGATGATCTGGCGCGGGCCGATGGCGAGTTCAGCACTGAAGCAATTCTTCAGCGATGCATTATGGGGTGATCTGGATTACCTGTTGATTGACCTGCCTCCCGGCACCGGAGATATTCACCTGACGTTGGTACAAACTGTTCCCGTTACGGGAGCGGTGATCGTGACGACTCCGCAAAAAGTTGCTCTTGCCGATGCCAACAAAGGACTACTGATGTTCCGGCAGCCGGCCATTAACGTTCCTATTCTGGGCGTGGTGGAAAACATGGCCTACTTTACTCCGGAAGAACTTCCCGACAACCGGTACTATATTTTCGGGAAAGATGGTGGTAAGAAATTGGCCGAGAAACATGGCGTTGCCATCCTTGGCGAGATTCCGTTGGTTCAATCGATCCGCGAAAGCGGAGATTCCGGGTTACCCGTTGTGCTGAAAGAAGGCTCGATGCAGGTCGCGTTCATGCAATTGGCCGAAGCACTTGCCCGCCAGGTGGCCATTCGCAACGCAGAACCCCAGACTCAGAAAACTGTTCTGCACGCATAACTGCATCATCGTCAGGATAATTGCTATAAAGTTACCTGCATAAATACTACATTTGTAAGACTACGTTACTAAGCAGAATTGAATATGAATACCACCGTGGAAGATCTGACCCAGCGCGTTGAGGCGTCACTGGATTCTATCCGGCCCTACCTGGAGGCGGATGGTGGAAACGTAAAGATTTCACAAATCACCAGCGACAAAGTTGTCAAACTTGAATTTCTGGGAGCCTGTGGCACCTGTCCGATGAGTACCATGACATTTAAGGCTGGCGTTGAGGAGGCGATAAAAAAAGCGGTTCCGGAAATCACTAAAATTGAGGTAATCAACCTCCATGCTAATTGATCAATTGGGGCTGTGCGCGAAGCGCAAGAACGCAGTACATACTAAGACCGCTCCTTTCTCCGTTTTGAACTGTATCGTTGGATTATGAGATGTCTTCGGCCTGTTCTTGCAATCATTCTGATGCTTTCGGTGTCAGGCCTGATGGCCCAAAGAAAATGCGCAACAGTAGAATACCAGGAGATTAAGCGGGAAACCGGTAAGGTTCACGAGACGGATGAGCAGTTCGAACAGGCATTGGCCGATAAAATCCGTGAACGCAAAACGAATAAGTTCAACAAGCTTACTACGGGAGTTCCCTATCGCATTCCGGTGGTCGTGCATGTGATTCACAATGGCGAAGCCGTTGGCACAGGCAGAAATATCTCTGACGCTCAAATCTTTTCGCAGATAGAGGTTTTAAACAAAGACTATAACCGTCTGAATGCCGATGCCGCCAATACTCCGGCTGAGTTCTTACCGGTAGCCGCAAATCTGAATATTGAATTTGTACTCGCCAAACAAGACCCGACCGGAAACTGTACCGATGGCATAGTTCGCGTTGATGGAAACCGCGATCAGTGGTCGCTCGCGCGCGAAGCCGAGTTCAAAGCATTGAGTTATTGGCCGGCCGAAGACTACTTGAACATCTGGGTAATTAAGTTTCAGGGATTTTTAGGCTATGCCCAGTTTCCGGTCTCATCCGGGCTGCCCGGTCTGGAAGATGAAAACACCAACCGTCTCACGGATGGGATCATTGTTGACTACCGTGTTTTCGGTTCGGATGATGAAGGACCATTTAACCTTGATCCGCAATACAACAAAGGGAGAAGCACAACACATGAAGTCGGACATTTTCTCGGCCTTCGTCACATTTGGGGCGATGATACCGGCTGTTCAGCCAGCGACTATGTAAACGATACCCCAAATCAGGGCGAAGAAACATACGATACACCTGCCTACCCGTTAGCCGACAACTGCTCCTCCTCGATCATGTTTCAGAATTACATGGATTATACCGATGATGTGATGTTGAATTTGTTTACGCAGGATCAGGTCGACCGAATGGTCACGGTGCTGGAGAACAGCCCACGGCGGGCAAGTCTGCTCACCTCACACGGCCTGGAACTTCCGGATCAAACATTGGTTGATGTTGCCCTCACGTCAGCAGAACTACCCGCAAGCATCACGTGTGCCGACAATCGCGCCAACCGGACTCCCCTAACGCTTACGGTGAGCAACGTGAACGATGCTGACATAGCTGAGTTGACATTCAACATCTCGGTGAATGACGGGACACTCGAAACCGCCATCATACCGGTGGCCTTCACAGGCACCACTACCCAGTTTGACGTCACATCGCTAAAAGGATTGGTGTTGGGCGATAATACATTGACACTTTCCGTATTTGCGGGGTGCGATCAAACACCTCAGAACAATATCACCAGCCTTTCCGTGAACTTGCTGGACAATGACTGTCAGCCGTTTATTCTATACACCGGGATTGCCGGACAATCCACCATTACCTTCGACTTGCCGAAGCCAACCTATACACACGTGAGCGTGATCAGCACCGTCGGCCAGGAAGTTGCCGAAGTGACCCTTCCAAAAGCGGTCAACGAAACAATACCCATCAGCATCAAGCCCGGGGTTTACATCGTGCGCGTGCAAATTGGCGCGTCACTTTACGTAAGAAAGGTGTATTTGCAGCCCTGAAAACACGGTTCTTTTCGTAACTTTCGTGCTGATATTTTTTTAATGGAATCGAAGAAGATTGTTGCGATTTTGTACGGAGGAAGATCTGTGGAACATGGTGTTTCCATCAACTCGGCACGAAACATTTTTGAGTACATCGACAAAGAGAAATTTGAGCCGATTGCGATCGGAATAAACACCAAAGGAAAATGGTTTTTGACAAAAGGTGTTGACAAAAATATTGACCACGGCCAGCCGCTGGGGCTGATCCTCGATCCGGAGAAACCCGGATTCATTTTAATGGCAAGCGGAGATCGTTTAAAGATCGACATCATCTTCCCGGTATTACACGGTACGGATGGTGAAGACGGCAGCATTCAGGGATTGATCAAAGCTATCGACTTGCCAATGGTAGGAACAAGCGTTTTGGGTTCCGCCATCTCCATGAATAAAATTATTGCCAAGCGGCTTTTGCAGGAAGCGGGTATACCGGTTACGAAATTTCTCGCATTCCATTTTGACGACCAGAAAAAAATAAAATTCGAAGCCATTAAGAAAAGCCTCGGTCTGCCGTTCATGGTAAAGTCGGCAAGCCTCGGTTCATCGGTTGGGGTAACGAAAGTGAGTCGCAAGAGTGATTTCAAAAACGCACTGGAAGAATCATTCCGGTACGATCAGGAAATTCTGATTGAACAATTTATCGAAGGACGTGAGATTGAATGTGCCATTTTGGGTAATCAACCGGCAGAAGCTTCTAACCCCGGAGAAATTGTCATCAGCAAGAAGTATGAATTCTACACCTTCGATGCCAAATACGTAGATGCCGAAGCAGTAGAGATTAAGGTACCGGCAAAACTGGACAAGAAATCGATCAAGCTGATTCGCGAAGTCTCGCTGAAAGCATACCGGGCCTTGCATTGTGAAGACTTTTCACGCGTTGACCTGTTCCTGACCAAGCGGGGAAAAATCTACGTTAACGAAATCAATACGATTCCCGGCTTTACCAACTCCAGCATGTACCCGATGATGTGGAAAGAACGCGGAATTTCGTTTCCGGGATTGATCACTAGGTTGTTAACGCTCGCGGCCGACCGTTATGCTGCCAATAAACGCGTTGAGCACGATTTCCAATCTTCGCTAAAATTCTGATTATTGTAGGATTATCCAACCCCGGAAAATGGCCTTTAACGTAAAGAAATATTCGTCAACACTCGGAGGTCTGTTCATGAGCATCGTGCTGGCCGTTGGCAGTCTGTTCATCATTATGATCTTGTATTTCTATGTGTACCTTCCGCAGTTAACCAACCACGGTGAAACCATCACGGTTCCGAACACCGTTGGATTAAGCTACAACGAGTTGGAAGATTTTTTAGGTGAGCTGGATCTTCGCTTCGAAGTGAGCGACTCAACCTATTCAGGAAACCAGCCACCCCTTACCGTACTAAAACAGTATCCCGCTGCGGGCGCAAAAGTGAAGGAGAATCGGGTAATCTATATTACCCTGAACCAGCTCATGCCACCCAATGTTCCGGTTCCGAATTTGATTGACGGGTCACTCATTGATGCCGATGCCGTATTAAGGAGCAATGAACTAAAGAGAGGCCGCATTGAATTGGTGCGCGGACCGTTCCAGATTGTGACCGGAATGAAATACAAAGGCGAACCGATCGAACCCGGCACGCGTGTTCCAAAAGGTTCCGTAATTGACCTGGTGGTGATGGACGGCGGGGTTAAGGATTTCACTACCCCTAATTTGTTGGGAAAAGAATGGGATGAAGCCGAATTCCAAGTAATTGGATCTGACCTTAACATTGACATTAAGACTGTGGGTGACACAACGGGCGTGGTTTCGGTGGTTCTAAAACAAAAACCGGAGGCCGGAGAAAAGATTTTAATAGGCGACATCGTTACCATCTGGATAGGCGCTGCAGGAACGCCTGTGGAAGACGAGTTTAACTAACCTGATTGAATGCAAAACCCGAAACCCGGCTACGTACTGCTATTACTTTTGTGGTTGCCAGCCGTTGCATTCTCACAAATCAAACAATACGCTCCGGCACGAAAGGCTTCCGCGAAAGCGCCTTTGGCCATCCACGCAAAGCGTCATACCGTAAACCCGGTATCGCTTCCTTTTTGGGATGACTTTTCATTTGCCAAAGGCCATCATGCAGATTCCCTCCTGTGGATTGTTAACGATAAGGTTTTTGTGAACGATGGTCAGGCCATCAATCCGCCAAGTATTAATGTTGCCACGTTCGATGGTTATAATGAAAACGGGAGGCCGTACTCAACCGTAGCATTGGAAACAGGGTATGGCGACACCCTCGAATCGCAGCCCATCCGAATGGCTGATGTTCCCGTTCAGTATCGCGATAGTATTTACCTGAGTTTTTTTTATCAGGCTGGTGGCAACAGTGAAATGCCGAACCCTTCTGATTTTTTGAAACTTGAATTCAGGAGCACGGCAGGATGGGTTGAGATTCACCGATTCACAATCAAATCCAATGCTGATCGTTCGCTTTTTTATGACACGGCCATTCAAATCCCACCGGCTTTACTGCCCGGTCAGCCCGACTATTTTCATAATCAATTTCAATTTCGGTTTACTTCGTTCGGCAGGCTCTCCGGGTCATACGATGCCTGGCACCTCGATTACGTGTACCTGAACCGGAGAGTCTCAGACATCCCGGCTACGGGTGACATAGATGAATTCGATATCAATACAAACATATCCGACCGGACGGCAACCAGACCCTTTACCTCTATTTTGAAGAATGGATACTACTCCATGCCCCGCAATCATTTCAATGAGAAAAAGGATCTGACACTGCCTTCCGTTTTTCTGTATAGCCTTAAATATTTTCGGTTTCCCCAACCGATTGACTACTCTTCGTTCTTTACCATAAAACACTACAAAGACAATTCTGTAACAACCACGTTTGATGGCCTGTTGATACCCGAAGAACCAGGAAATGGTGATGACGGAATAATAACCTTGGGCGATCTTGGCCTTCTGGAACACGCAGAGCGACAAATAATAGCACTACCAGACACCTCGATATTCCGGGAACCCGCTGCGGATTCCACAGTTATCGATGTAACAATTGTCGTATCAGGTAAAGACAACGATCCGGATAAAGACTATTATCCGCGATATATTCCAATTGACTTCCGACGAAACGACACCCTGCAACATACTTTCGTTCTGGCAAATTACTACGCTTATGATGATGGAATAGCTGAATACTCCGCAGGACTTGCTGCACAGGGCAATCAACTTGCTTATCGTTTTGTGATGGATCCGTTGATCACAACAAACAACATTTTGAATGGCATGTTCCTGTACCTTCCCTTTACGGGGGCAACCGTTCCGGAAACGGTTAGAATATTTGTTTTCCGGGACAAAGCAGGAAAACCCGACAGCTCAGCAGTTTATAGTCAGACAATTCCGGTTACGCGATCGGCTGAGAATCAGTTTTACAAAATTGATTTCACCGAAGGCGTTATCGTGCAGGATACGTTTTATCTCGGGTATGAAGAAACCGTGACGGGAAAGCCTGACCGCATTCGGATTGGCCTGGATGCCAGTCATGATACCGGAAACCAGATGTACTACCGGAATACAGTGTATCATCCGTGGGTTCAAAATACTGATTTGAAAGGCAGCCTGATGATCCGGCCCCGCTTCGGAGACGCTACCGTGATTACGGGAACTGAAGACAAGATCGCTCCCGTGGTGATTTATCCGAATCCAAACAGTGGTGAGTTCTACGTGAAAGGTCATGCCGACCACATTCAAATCATTTCGATCACCGGGCAGCCCGCAGGATTCTCATCAGAAAATACGGAAGATGCAACCCGGATTACGCTTCAAAATCCCCACCGGGGTGTTTATCTGATTCGCTTCCGAAAAGGCGCCACGATATCGACCGGCAAACTTGTCGTTACGGGAAATTGACAGGTTGCGGTGTAAAACTCACGACAAGAATTACGAGCGCGATCCATCCTAAAATTTGTCGCTTTAAGTCCAGTGGTTCTTCAATTTCCGTTGGCGGATGGGCGATACCCACAAATCTTCCGATAACAAATCCAAACAACAGCCAGCCCGAATAGCCGTTCACGGTTGGAAATAAGAACATGATCAGATACTGGCCCGCAAACACCGCGAGCGCATACATGATGGTGTCACGTTGTGAAAGGCCGAGGCCTGTGAAACACGCGTACAGAAATAATCCGTACAACGGAATGCTTATCATCAGCACATCCGCAGGCTGACGTAAGCTGATCCATTCAAGTCCTAGTCCGGCATAAAAGATCAATGCCACGAAAAACACAGACGCCACAATTTTGTGCCTCTTATATCCCAGAAAACCGTACAGCACATGACCCCCGTCAAGCTGGCCAATGGGAAGTAAATTCAGACTCGTAAATACCAGGGCTAGAAAGCCTGCAAACAGAAACGGATAATGCATCATCTCGTGCATGTTGGGTACACGAGCCGGATCTGCCGCCACATGCTCGAACGCCATCAGCAGCAGACTCTTCCCTAAGGTAATATTGATGATCGTTGTGTCGTTGGGGTTATAAACATGGTCGGCATAATTCAACCCGTATTGTTTGTATTCGGGATGGATAGTGAAAATATGTTCCGCGGGTGGCAGTGTAGAGAACCCGTAATACAAAACACCCAACGCAATGATAAATCCGGCTAACGGGCCGGCAATTCCGATGTCGAAGTTCTTCCGGGTCGAGGGCACTTTGCTGCGCAGGCGGATTACCGCACCCATGGTACCGATCGACAAAAGCATAGGAGGAACCGGAATGTAGTAGGGCAATGACGCTTTAACCTTATGATACATGGCAGTAAAATAATGCCCGAATTCGTGTACGGTTAGAATGAGCAGGAACGGTACCGAAAACTGCATTCCAAGTAAAAAATCATTGAAGGTAAAGTCGGGGTTATAGAGGAACGGAAACAACGAGATAAATACCTTTCCGTGGCACCATTCTGCCCCGGCAAGCGTAGTGGTAAACAAAGTTGCAATGAAAAGTAAAACCTGAGTGAGAATCCGCTTCTGTTCGCTACGCATAGTTCCTGAATAATTCGATAACCTCATCGGGATGCCGAATGAGTACCGCCTGCATCCCCACACCCGTTGCGGCTGCAATATTGTCAGCGTTATCGTCTAAAAAAAATGCGTTCTCAGGGCTTAGCTGGTGCATCTGCAAGACAAGTTCATAAATCGCAGGGTCAGGCTTCCGCAAACCGAGGTCATGAGAATAATGCGCATGATGAAAATAGTCGTCCAGGCGCTGCCCTTTCAGAATCACTTCATTGATGTACGAAAGGTGTATGGAATTCGTGTTGCTCAACGCGATGGTTGTGAAGTGTTTTCTCAAACGCATGAGCATGTCAAGCTTTCTATCCGGAATACCCAAGAGCATGGCATTCCAGCAGCGATCGATTTCTGCGTCACCGGCCTGAACATGTAACGTATTTCGCACTGCATTCCGAAAGTCCATCGCGCTGATCTGCCCGGTTTCAAATGCATGAAACGCGGGGTTAGTTGCGTTTATCTTTAACACCTCACTGGCCGGCTTACCCGACAACTGTGCAAACGCTTCCAGTGTACGTTCGGGTGCGAGGTCAACGATGACACCACCGAGGTCGAAAATGAGGGTATTCACATCAATCAACTCTAGTTGTAAGATTAACTTCCCATGAAAGTAATGCAAATTCGTGACAGCACTCTTTCCCCCTCTGGACTTAATTCGTTTTTGTATATTTCATTTTTATTCCGGGTCGTGATGAGATCGATTACACTTTCAATTCTTTTCACATGTTGCTGGTTATCCGTAACGGCACAAATAGCCGTAGTTGACGACCAGGTAAACGAGCACATTTTTACCCTCACAGAGCTTACGTACCTGATCGATCCGCACGACACGCTGGATATTACCACCGCCTCCTCCCCTTCATTCGCCAGGAGTTTCCTGCGCCACGACTCGTACCTGAATGCCGATTTTCAGTCGGGTGCTGCGTACTGGATACGGATGCCCGTGTTGTACAGTTCCCGCACCCAGAACACATGGATTTTTGAATTTTACGATCAAACGATCGACCACCTGGAAGCTTACGTTCCGCAAACGCAGGGTGGCTACCGCCAGGTGATCACGGGCGACCAATACCCGTTCCGGCAACGGATGTTCATGCACAAGAATTTCGAAGTGCAGATTCCGAATCATGGCGACACCACCGTGTATTACTACTTCAAGGTGCAGTCACATGATTTTGCAGACATTCGCATTGCCTTTCGTACGGTTGACCGGTTCATTTACTACGTTCTCAACGAATACTTCCTGTACGGAACCTTCTACGGCATGGTGCTCATCATCATCCTGTACAATTTCCTGGTATTTCTGGCGATCCGCGAGATGAAATACATCTACTACATTTTCTACATGCTGAGTGTTGCCCTGTATGCGATGAGCCTGGATGGTGTTGGTTTTCAATACATTTGGCCCAACCATCCCGAATGGAATAACGTGGCGGTTGGCGTTGCGCTCTACTCGCTGATTTTATGGGCCTTGGTATTTACCCGGCGATTCTTAAGCTCAAGGGCTAATGCATCCTTTCTGGATAAGCTTTTGAAGTGGACGATTATTGTGCGTACCGCCTTGTTCGTGTTTGCATTGTTATTTCATCAGGAATTGTTCTCCTACCGGAATCTCGAGATTCTTCCGCTGTCGCTTATCTTTTACACCGGTATTGTGGTGTGGTACAAAGGCTACCGCCCCGCCCGCTTCTTCGTCATTGCGTATGGAATTCTGTTTTCAGGATTCTTCATCCGGATGCTGGTGTACCTGAACGTGCTGCCGTTCACCATCATTTCGCACTACAGCCTTCACCTCAGCTTTACCCTGGAGATGCTGTTTCTCACATTCGCGTTGGGCGACAGAATCCGCATCCTGAAAGACAATCGTGACCGGGCGCTCAAACGGATCATTCATCAGCACGAGTTCAACATGCAGCTGAAAGACAAGGTGAATAAGGAACTCGAGGAGAAAGTGCGCGAACGAACCGAAGAATTAAACCGCAAAAACCATGAGTTCGAGGAGTCGAACCACAAACTGGAGCAGCAGGCACTGGAAATCAACCAGATAAACTCCATGCTCGACCTCGACAACTGGAAGTTGAAAAACCGGCTCAAGGAGGTGCTCACCGACCATTTGATGGAAAAAACCATGGATTATGGCCAATTTAAGACCCTTTACCCCGACTCCCTGTCATGCTACCGCTTTATTGAAAATCTCAAGTGGGATCATGGGTTTCAGTGCCGGAAATGCGGAAATCAGAAGTATTTCGAGGGTTCTCAGAAGTTTTCCAGACGTTGCACCCGCTGCGGGTATAACGAGTCGATCACGGCCTTTACGATCTTCCACAGCATCAAATTCCCGATCGAAAAAGCGTTTTACCTGGCCTACCTGGCAGTGACGGGAAAGCGCGAAAGTACCCTGGAAGAACTCGCCTACCAGATGGATTTGGGCACAAATACCGTCTGGTCGTTCCGTACGAAGGTCCAGGAGCGCGTTAAAGAGCTGGAGCAAAAGGGCCACAAGCCAACTGCGTCACGGTGGGAAGAGGTGATTCTCGAAAATGCCCAAATTAAGCCAAAAATGAGGTTTACCACCGCAAACGATTCCAAATAACACCCTTTTGGAAACGTTTCCGACAAAATGTTTTTTTCAAGGTAAATTCTTAATAGCTTGCCGCAAACATGGAGGAATAACGTTTGAAATCCATGTTTTTTTCAGGTAAAAAAATCCCGCTCAAATCTCCTTTTTAGAGCCCTAAAATTGAGGTTACTGCCTGAAAAAATTTACTTCGTTTTTGGATTTTATGAAATTAGTCACTTAAACCTAAAATATCTATGGGCAAAAATTTACGTTTTCTCTCACTCGCGATCCTGCTTCTTCTTCTCGGAGGCGGGGCGTTCGCTCAAACACGTACAGTCACCGGTACGGTTACATCGGAGGATGGTCCGATGCCGGGGGTAAGTGTCGTGGTAGTTGGCTCCTCCAAGGGCGCTTCTACCGACAGCGAAGGGAAGTACACCCTGCAATTAACCGCTGCAGAAACCTCCCTCACATTCTCTTTTATTGGCTACAAGACGGTAACGGTTGACATTGGCGACCGCACGGTTGTAGACGTAGCACTGGAAACCGATGCTCAGGCATTGGATGAAGTGGTAATTGTAGGTTACGGTACCATGCAGGAGAAAGATCTCACATCTGCGATTACAACCGTAAAAACAGATGAATTGACCAAGACCCCTACCAGCCAGCCGATGCAGGCGCTGCAGGGAAAAGTTCCTGGCGTACAAATCGTGAGCAGCGGTGCTCCGGGTGCAAGCCCCACGGTGCGTGTTCGGGGTATGGGTTCCATGCCTGGGCAGGGAAATTCGGATCCGCTTTATGTGGTAGACGGTATGTTCTTTTCGAATATCGACTTTCTTAACCCGAACGACATTGCAACGCTGTCGGTATTGAAAGACGCTTCAGCGGCAGCGATTTATGGTGTTCGTGCTGCGAACGGTGTCGTTTTAATTACAACTCGTTCTGGCTCATATAACCAGAAAACAGAAATTGTTTATGATGGTTATTATGGGGTACAGCGCGCTCAAAATGTGGTAAAAATGGCTAACTCTCAGCAGTTCACCGAATATGCTTTAGCAAGCGGGTCGGCTGCGGATGCTACGTTTATCAATGCTGCTTTTGCGCGTTTTGGACGCAGTCGCGTCAACCCGAACGTACCAAAACCAAATACAGACTGGTATAAGGAAATTCTGAGAACCGCACCTATTCAGAACCACTCCCTGAGCATCAATGGCGGTAAGGACAATGTTCGCTATTCAATCGGAGCGAGCTACTTTGATCAGGACGGGTTGCTGGAAATTACCGAGAACAAGTATCGCAGATTAAACTTCAGAGCGAAATTGGATTTTAAAGCAACAGAGCGTTTGACCGTTGGTGCAAACATCAACCTAAGCAACGCTCGTCAATTTGTTGCTGATGCAGGCGTTTGGCAGAATGCGTATTTCGCTGTTCCGATTATGCCCGTTTACGATCAAACCAACGATGCAGTTCCTGTAAGGTTAGCTAACGCAAGAACGCTTGGGTACCGTAATTCACAGAATCCGTTCTTCAACCTGTATTACAACAATGATCGAAATAATATTGGTAAGACACTCGCTAACTTTTATGCGGACCTTCAGATCATTCCCAATAAGCTATCCTTCAAATCCCAGTACAATTACGCCTACGAAAACATCGTTGCACGCAACGTTGACTTCGCCTATGATGCCGGTAACGGTAACAACGACAACCCGGTGCAAAACGGATTACTTCGAAAATCGTCTGCCTACTTGAACCAAATTCTAGATAACGTGTTAACGTACAATGAAACCTTAGGGAGTCACAATATCAGCGTAATTGCAGGTTTCTCATTCCGCAGCGAAGTAAAAGAGGAGTCCTTTGCTCAAGGAAGCAATATTCTGACGCTTGATCCCAAGAAAGAATCAACATGGTATCTGACCCCAGCCTCGATTAATCCCGATCTTTCAGGTGATGACGGCTGGCGCTTGTTCGGCGCTTCTTACTTTGGCCGCGTTGCGTATAACTATGATGACCGATACCTCGTTTACGGAACGTACAGGCGTGATGGCGGAAATAAATTCCAAAAAACATGGGGTAATTTCTTCACCATCGGCGCTGGTTGGGTAGTTACTGAAGAGGACTTTTTTGAAGTTCCGGCAATCAATTTCCTAAAGGTTCGCGGAAGCTGGGGTCAGCTAGGAAACGATGCGGTAGCTCCTGCAATTGGAGCTGGAACAGTCGAGTCGATTACTTTAGCTATTAACGAGGCGCGCAGAGAGGGGATTTATATTGACAACGCCTATGACTACGTAGATCGCTGGGAAACAGTTGTGGAGTCAAACTTCGGGTTAACTGCAAAATTGTTGAACAACTCACTTACGGTTGATCTCGACTATTACCAGAGAGATACAGAAGACCTTGTTTTGACTGTCGTACTCCCTGCTCAGCGTGATATCGTTCGCAGAAATGGAGGCGAAGTTCGCAATTCAGGGCTTGAGGGTGCTGTAAGCTACGCAGGCAAAATCACCTCCGACATCAGCTTCACCGTGGGCGCTAACTTCACAACCTTGAAAAATGAAGTTCAAAATTTGCGCGGGCAAAGCTACCTGAATGCCGGTATGGCAGAATTCCTTCAGCGTTCAATCCCGGGCCAACCAATAAATGCATTCTACGGATTCGAAGTTGACGGTGTATTCCAGAATCAGGATGAGATCGACAACAGTGGCTACACTTCAGAATTTATCTCTGACAAGTCATTGGTTCCAGGTGACTTCCGCTTCAAAGATCAGAATAAAGACGGTGTAATTGACTCCAAAGACCGGGTTGTACTTGGCCAAATCATGCCCAAATTTATGTATGGTTTTAATTTTGGTGTTACCTGGAAAGGTTTTGAGTTAACCGCCAACTTCCAGGGTGTAACTGGTAACAGCATTCTGAACAGAAAAAGAGGTCAGCTGATTTTCCAGCCTGACGCAAATATTGATGCCGAACTCGCCACCAATCTTTGGGATGGCGAAGGCTCAACAAACCGTTACCCCTCTGCTGCCGGTTTGAGAAAGTCATGGAACCTGCAGATGAGCGATCACTTCGTAGAGAAAGGAAATTACTTCAGGATCCAGAACGTTCGGTTGTCGTACCGTCTTTCAAACAAGGAAATTTTGGGAATTGCCGTACCGGAAACACGTATAACCTTTACCGCTGAGCGTCCGGTTACTGTATTCAACTACAATGGATTTAATCCTGAAGTAGCAAACGGATACGATGAACAGACTTATCCGATCCCGGCTGTTTATACACTGGGACTAAATGTCAAATTCTAGGGGAGATAAAAAACAATTGAATGATTATGAAATTCATGAAACTTACGAAAAAGACTCTCTCGGTTTTGGCAGCATTCCTGCTTTTAACCGCGTGTGATGGCTATCTCGATGAGCCGCTGGAAAACAATAAACTTAGCAGTGATACGGATTACACCGACACTGAACAAATGAACAACTATCGTATTGGAGCTTATGCAACGTTTTACGATCTGCAATGGGAGACTTTCCCGATCATCGCTGTTCGTGGTGACGATGTCAATGCCGCTGGTGACCAGGCTCCGCTTATCGCAACCGATGAATACAAATACGTAGCATCAGACTGGATGCCGAATTCTGCATGGCTAAACCTGTATGGAGATCTGTTTACATTTTTAGGTGCCATGGAGGAGATAGAGAAGTATAAGGAATTCGCGCCAAACCCAGCCGTTGCCGATCAATACAAAGCTGAAATCAAGGTTCTTTATGGTTTTGAATTACTTCAGATTTCGCGCATGTTTGGAGATATTCTCATACCCAAAACTTCGTTATCAGATGATCTCTACAACGAACCCTTGCGCACACATGAGGAGGTAATGCAGTACATCTCCGACTTGATGGATGAGGCAATTCCATTGCTGCCAAACCTTCGTCCGAACCAACGAACTGATATCGTTGGTGGCGTAACGAAACACACTGCATTGGCGGTAAAGGCCTGGGCCAATCTGGAAATTTCAAACTGGCAAGCAGTAGCTGATGCGACTGATGAGATCATTGGATCTAATTTATTCTCATTGGAAGCCAATTACTATCAATTGTTTAAGGTTCCAGGAAAGTTGAATAATGAGAATTTGCTGGAACTTCAGTATTCTGATTACGGCACCGGCTCGGGTGCTTCTAACGGATACTTGTGGGATTTCTTTGGACCTAACAAGTTTGAACCGGCTGTACCAGGAGAAAACGGAGGTTGGGGTTTTTGGGAACCGACAATTAAGTACATCCAGTTTATGATAGATCGTGACGATGAAGATCGGTTGGTAACCAGCGTACTGTTCACTCAAGCAGGAATAGATAGTTTAGAAGAACTGAACGGAGCCGAAGATTTACCGTCCTATATTTCTAATGAGACGCTAAGCGGAGACGTCATTGGCAATACAGGACCGGGGGCTGAAGAAGCAAGAGCACTATTTTCAAGTGGTAAGCATTACCTCCCTTCTGATCAAATCACTCCGGGTCGTACAGGATATAGTTCAGGAAATAATTTCCGTGTTATCCGCTATGCACAGGTTCTTCTGATGCATGCCGAAGCTGTTGCGATGGGGGCATCAAGTTCCGAAATGACGGCTACTGAGGCTGTTAATCTGGTTAGAAGTCGGGCAGGCTTAAGCGCTCTGGGTGCGGTTACTATCGATCAAGTACTAGACGAGAAGTATGCAGAACTTGCAATGGAATGGGGTACGCGTTTCGAAGATATGGTACGTCATAACAAAACTTCTGAACTCAACGATATCCGCCGAACGTATACAGCGGCTGACAGGTTTTTACCCTATCCAACCGAGCAGGCCGATATTTTATCGCAACTACAATAGTTAACCATAAACTGTAATAAAATGAAATTAAAACAATTGCTTTTGATCGGAATGCTGATTGCAGCATTTGGGTGCAAGGATGGCTACATTGATGACATTAAGGGAGCCCCGCAAGGTGCTGATGTAACGGCTCCGACGATCACGTTCAACTATCCACTCGAAGGCACTTCTTATCGAGTATTGGAGGATATTGCACCGATAGATATCAATGTAAAGGTGTCAGATGACATTGAAGTAGCGGAAGTGACAATCAACCTTGATGGCGAAGATTTAATTACACTTAATAAATTCATTGATTATCGAAACGCGATTGCTGCTTACACATATGAAACCCTCGAAAATGGAGACCACGAGTTAACAGTTACTGCTGTAGACGGGGCAGGTAAAACAACTACTCAAAGCATCAACTTCAAAAAAGAGGAACCATATGATCCGGTCTATGATGGAGAAATGTTTTATATGCCATTTAATGGAGATTACACTGAACAAGTTACCATAACAAAAGCAATAGTGTCAGGAATTCCCCAGTTTTCAGATGATTTCATTGCTGGTGGAAAATCTTATCTAGGCGCGAACGATGCCTACTTGACATTCCCGACCAATAAACTGACACTATCAAATAATTTCTCTGCAGTGTTTTGGTACAAATGCAATAATACCCCCGATCGCTCCGGAATTCTCACTATAAGTGCTCCGGACCCCGCGCATCCAACAGCACCAAACAATCGAACAAAAGGATTGCGGCTATTCAGAGAAAATATTGGAGGTAATCAAGTAGTCAAGCTTAATGTGGGGAATGGAACCCAGGAGAGCTGGTTTGACGGTGGAGCCACTGCGAAGGCTACGCCTGGAACGTGGATTCATATTGCGTTTGTAATAACACCGACCGGGGCTACACTTTACATTAACGGAAACGTTGTGAGTACAGGTACGTTTCCTGTCGATGAGTCAAAAATCGATTGGGCCGGATGTGACATTATGAACATCGCCTCAGGAGCTCCTCGTTTTCTCGAGTGGGCTCATCGTTCGGATTTGAGTAATTACGATGAAATGCGCTTATTCAACAAAGCATTGACTCAGGCTGAAATACAAGCCATCATTAACAATGAAGATTAAGGCGGCAATCCAGAATTGTGAGTAAATAACCATTCATTTAATCATCGAAGACCCCAGACCCGGTCTGGGGTCTTCTTTTTTCTATAACATGACATTACGAAGCATTTCTTTTCTTGTACTTTTTATTTCCCTGTTTATTTCGGGTTGCGGTGAAGATGAAAATCCTGGCAGCGTTACGTTACAAAGCGTATTCATCGGAAGCACGGAAGTTGACCCAACCGAACCCATGCCTACCGGCCTGCCGGTAGACCAAAGCATTTCACTCACGTTCTCGGATGGTCTCAAGCCCGGTTCTGTGGCAGAAGGTATTACACTCAAGCAAGACGGTACCGAAGTCGTCACAAACAAAACATTATCCTCCGGCAACAAAACCGTCATCATCTTCCCGGAAGGGAGTTTGGAAAACGGAACCATTTATACAATCGAATTGTCAGACGCATTGGAGTCCGCCAGCGGAAAGAAGTTCACTGCACAATCCATTGCATTCAAAACCACCCTCGGAAGTCTTTCCATTACTTCCATCACCATAGGAGAAACAAACGTGACGATCCCGGCACGCGTGTACGATGTGCCGCTTGCATTCTCAGCAGTCATCAACTTCTCTGTGCCCATAAACCCAACTACCACGTCAAGCGCCATCAAACTATCAGGACCCGGGTCTCCTGCGCTCCAGGTTGCGCTATCCAACGAAAACAGAACAGCAACGGTAACTTCCGTGGCGCCTTTGTCTTACCTGAGCAAATACACATTTTCAATCACAGCCTCTTTAAAAGGCGCGGATGGCCAGGGTTTTTCAGCCATCTCAAAAACATTGTATTCCGAAATCGACTACACACCCAAAATGCCGCTGCTTCCGAATGATAAAGACAGCGATAACGATAACACCAACGACTTGCTCTCGGTGGTACAGAAACAGACATTTAAATACTTCTACGATTTTGCCCACCCCGCGAGTGGCATGGCACGCGAACGTAACTCCTCCGGTGATCTGATCACAAGTGGGGGCTCTGGGTTCGGCATTATGGCGCTGATCGTAGGTATGGAACGAAACTTTATCACACGCAATGAAGGATTGCAGCGCATGGATAAAATTCTGGATTATCTGGAAATAACCGATCGGTTTCACGGAGCATGGTCGCACTGGATCAATGGAAACACCGGTGATGTAATTCCGTTCAGCGCGAATGACAACGGGGGTGACCTCGTTGAAACAGCTTATCTCGTACAGGGACTTATCACATTCCGCCAGTATTTAGACAGTGGTGTGCCGTCTGAGCAAGCTCTCATTACCCGCATCAATACGTTATGGCAGGCTGTTGAATGGGACTGGTATCGTCAGGATAATCAAAACGTGCTGTACTGGCACTGGTCGACCGACAAAGGCTGGATCATGAATCATCAGATAAAAGGCTGGAACGAATGTTTGATCACCTACGTACTTGCTGCTTCAGCTCCTGCCAATAACACGATCCCAAAAAGTGTGTACGATGCCGGCTGGGCCAGTAATGGCGGCATGCAAAACGGAAGTTCGTACGAAGGTGTGACCCTGCCGCTTGGATCGGCTTATGGCGGCCCGCTGTTCTTTGCTCACTACTCCTTCATGGGATTGGATCCGCGCAACCTCAGTGATGCATATGGAAACTACTGGGTTCAAAACACCAACCACTCCATCATCAATTACAAATACTGCGTTCGAAATCCCAAGTCATTTCCCGGATACAGTGCCGACTGCTGGGGCTTAACGGCCAGTGATAATCAATCCGGATACAACGCACACTCTCCAACCAATGATCTGGGTGTGATCACTCCTACCGCGGCACTTTCTTCGTTCCCTTATACACCGGAGGAATCGATGCGCGCGTTAAAATTCTTCTATTATACGATGGGCGATCGCCTGTGGGGCAACTATGGCTTCTACGATGCATTTAACCCTTCCGAAAACTGGTATGCGGATTCATACCTGGCAATCGATCAGGGGCCCATCGTGGTGATGATTGAAAACTACCGGACAGGATTGTTGTGGGAATTGTTTATGTCGGCTCCTGAAGTGCAGGCCGGCCTGAACAAGCTTGAGTTTAATTATTAACATCTGAATACGTCAGAATAATGTCAAACGTGAGGCTGCTGATTGCTGCTTTTCTTCTCTTCGTATCGCTTGTGCATGCTCAGGAATTGCACGAGAAGATATTTTTTGAGAACAGCCTCATGGACGGCAGTTATTATTACACCAAGACGGAATATACCGGCAACAGCTGGGTAAAAAATATTCAAAACAAACTGCCCGTGTCGGATGAAAATTCGTTCACACCCGGCAATTCACTTGAACTCTCCTATCGGTCAGCATCCGAAGGATTTTGGTCGGCCGCAATTCTGCATCATGAACTTCGGGGCAAAGACCACTTTCAGGATGCTGATGAGTTGTCATTCTGGATCAAAACGGAAGGCAATCCCGCTCCGGAAACATTGCCCTTCGTACACCTGACAACTCAACGCGCAACTCAATCCACAAAAGTAAAGTTGGGCGACTATCTTTCTTCGTCATCTGCAACCAACTGGACGCGTGTGCGGATTCCGCTTAGCGCGATGATGAATGACAAGCCGGTTGATCAGGCAGAAATAGCCGTTGTTGTATTCTCACAAAATCAACCATCAACATCTGACGTGAGAATTTTCATCGATCAGGTCGAATTGGTTCCCGCAGCCACCATTGCGATGATTATTGACAATGCTCCGAAGGCGGTTTCAGCCAAAGGTTACGAGCAGCATGTAGACATTACCTGGAAAAAAGAAACGAACCCACTGATCAAGTATATTAAAATCTATCGCTCGCTGAACGGAAAAGATTTTAATCCAGTTGGCATTCAGTCGCCACAGATTGCCGGGTACAGCGACTTTACCGGACCACAAACCACGCCCATTCGTTACAAGCTGACGCACATCGATCAGAATTACCGCGAAACAGCGTTCTCCAATGTAGTTACTGCTTCTACCCGTTCCATGACAGACGATGAACTGCTTGACATGGTTCAGTTGTCGAATTTCAGGTATTACTGGGACGGATGTGAGTCTAACAGCGGACTTGCATTGGAAAACATTCCGGGCAGATCGACCATGATTGCCACCGGAGCTTCGGGTTTCGGAATGATGGCCATCCTTGCCGCAACGAAAAGAGGTTTTATTACGCGTGATCAAGCAGCAGAGCGATTTATTCGCATCACAACCTTCCTTTCAAAAGCCGACAGATTTCATGGTGTGTTCCCGCACTTCCTCGATGGCACCACGGGTCACGTTGTTCCGTTCTTCGGTCAACGCGACAACGGTGGTGATCTGGTGGAAACATCATTTCTCATGCAGGGACTGCTGGCAGCCCGGCAATTTTTCAACGGCAACAATGCCAATGAAACCCAAATCAGAAACACCATCACGAAACTCTGGAACGAGGTGGAGTGGGATTGGTACAGACGTACCAACGATTCAGACTTCTTGTTTTGGCACTGGTCGCCCGATCAGGAATGGATAATCAATCACAAGCTGATCGGCTGGAACGAAACAATGATCACGTACTTCCTGGCGATCGCGTCATCTACGCATGGTGTTCCAGCATCGCTGTATTATTCGGGATGGGCAAGTCAATCTGCGGAAGCAGCCATCTACCGGACCAACTGGGGCCAAACAACGGACGGAGCTAGTTATATCAATGGAAATACCTATCACGGAATTGCACTGCCCGTGGGTGTGTCTAATGGCGGGCCGTTGTTCTTCGTACACTATTCTTTTCTCGGTCTGAATCCTCACCAGTTCACCGATCGGTATGTAAACTACTTCGACAACAATCAACGCATCGCTGAAATCAACCTTCGCTATTGCATCGAAAATCCGCTGAAGCATAAGGGCTATGGCGCTGACTTCTGGGGGCTGACGGCCAGCGATGGCGTTTCTTATTATACAGCAGATGAACCAACCGTCAAAGGTGACAAGGGCAAACTCACGGCTACCGGAGCACTGGCATCGTTTCCGTACACACCGGAAGCTTCCATGCGGGCGCTGAAAAACTATTACCGTACCTACGGAAAATACTTGTATGGCTATTACGGATTCCGGGATGCCATCGACTTAGACAACAACTGGTGCTCCCCTATTTATATGGGGTTGAATCAGGCTCCCATTACCGTGATGATTGAAAATTACCGCAGCAACTTGCTGTGGGATTTGTTCATGGCAAATCCTGAAGTTCAGGAAGCGTTAAAGAAAATCAGCGCATCGCGTTAGCAGAAGGCTGACGAAGCAATGATCGAAATACACCCGGCAAGCCGGGCCCGAATCAATTTGTAACCCTTAACACTTTTAAACGATGAGGTACGTATTCCTTTTTGTTCTTATTGTAATCATCGGCACATCGTGCTCGAAACAACCTAAACAAGAATTAACACTGGCGGCAAATGATACATTGGCCATCAGTGAAGATTCACTCCTTACGCTTGTTCAATACCAAACCTTCCAGTATTTCTGGGACAATGCAGAAAAAACTTCCGGTCTTGGAAAAGAACGCACGCACATGGACAACATCTACCCGGAAAATGATCAAACCGTAGTTACTACCGGTGGATCAGGTTTCGGAATCATGGCCATTTTGGTTGGAATCGAGCGCGGATTTATCACACGCGAGCAGGCCCTTGACCGCTATACACAGATCGTGAATTTTCTCGACACAGCCGACCGATTCCATGGCGCGTGGTCGCACTGGATTGAAGGAACTACCGGCAAGGTTAAACCCTTTGGCCGAAAAGATAATGGTGGCGACCTCGTGGAAACATCGTTCCTGATGCAGGGATTAATTACGGTGCGCGAATATTTCAAAGATGGAAACGAAAAAGAGAAGGCGCTTGCTGCAAAAATCGACAAGCTGTGGCGCGAGATTGACTGGAACTGGTACACGCACGGACAAAATGTGCTGTACTGGCATTGGTCGCCCGAATACAACTGGGAAATGAACTTCCCGATCGGTGGTTATAATGAGTGCCTGATCACTTATGTGATGGCCGCAGCCTCCCCCACACATCCGATTAAACCGGAAGTTTATCACCAGGGCTGGGCGCGTAACGACAGCATAAAAACCGATCGCGTATTCTACGATCTCCCGACCGTACTCGATCACTTTGAAGGAAACAATGATCCGGTTGGTCCGTTGTTCTGGTCGCACTACTCCTACTTAGGGCTTGATCCCCGCAACCTTCACGATCGCTATGCCGATTACTGGAAGCTCAATCAAAATCATGCATTGATTCAATATCGTTATTGCGTTGACAACCCTAAAGGTTACGAAGGTTACGGCCCGGACTGCTGGGGTTTGACCTCCAGCTATTCACCGATTGGCTATGCAGGTCATTCACCTTCAGAAGATTTGGGTGTGATCTCACCCACCGCAGCGCTCTCATCATTCCCATACACGCCGAAAGAGAGCATGCAGTTTCTGAAATTCATCTATGCGCCATCGCGCGACAGTCTGGTGGGTACGTACGGACCGTATGATGCTTTCAGTTTTTCAAAGGAATGGTATTTACCGCGCTATCTCGCAATCGATCAGGGTCCCATTCCTGTGATGATTGAAAACTATCGCACCGGCATGCTATGGAAGTTATTTATGCAAGCCCCCGAAGTTCAGGAAGGATTGAAGAAACTTGGTTTTGAAGTAAAGAAATAAATCTATGAAACGTATCTATTCAATTATTGTCGCCTGTTTGATTCTCGTGATGTTCGCGGGCGAATCCATCGCACAAAAAACAAAAGCAACCCCGAAAGCCGATCCCGACTTCATCCAGCCGGTAGGAATTATTCCGAACCTTTCGGACTCGGCTTTATTGGACGTGGTGCAGCGCCAAACCTTTCGCTACTTCTGGCATTACGGCCACCCGGTAAGCGGTCTTGCGCGTGAGCGCAGCAACACGATTCGCGGAGAATATTTCTGGGACTATGCCGATGAAGCATATGGCTCGCCCAATTTAAGTAAAGGCACTTACGGACCTGAAGCCTGTGCGATTGGCGGAACCGGTTTTGGCATCATGGCCACCGTGGTTGCCGTTGAACGCAAGTGGATCAGCCGCGATGCTGCAGTGAAGCGACTCATTAAAATGGTTGATTTTCTGTTGCATGCCGACAGCTATCATGGAATCTTCCCGCACTTCATGAATGGGGAAACCGGAAAAACCATTGCCTTCGGACGATTGGATGACGGCGCAGACATTGTTGAGACCTCCTATCTCTTTATGGGGTTGCTCACCGCGCGTGAATACTTTAATAACGACAGTGACCAGGAAAAATATTTCCGTAACCGTGTGAATCAGTTGTGGTATACCGCAAACTGGAACTGGCACAGCAAAGGCGAAAACAACATGCTGTACTGGCACTGGAGCCCGGTTAATGATTGGGATATGAACTTCCCGGTTCGCGGCTGGAATGAATGCTTGATCACGTACATCATGTCGGCCTCCTCACCCAACAAAGGTATTGCCTGGGACGTATACAACAACGGCTGGGTGAACAGCGCCACGTATCGCAATGGAAAATCGTACTACGGAATCAATCTTCCGCTTGGGTTCGAATATGGCGGACCTTTATTCTTTGCACACTACACCTTCATGGGTATAGACCCAAGAGGACTGAAAGACTGGTCGACCGACTACTTCGAACAAAATAAAAACCACACGCTCATCAATCGCGAACATTGTGTGAGGAATCCGAAGGGATACAAAGGCTACAGCGACAAATGCTGGGGACTTACCGCAGGCGACAGCTTTAAAGGATATGTGGCCCACAGTCCAACAGAAGATTTTGGTGTGATTCAGCCAACCGCTGCACTCTCATCATTTCCTTACACACCTGAATACTCCATGCAAGCCCTGCGTCATTTTTATTACGACCATGGCGACAAGATTTGGAGTGAATACGGCTTTGTAGACGGCTTCAGCGAAACCCATAACTGGTATGCAAAATCACACCTGGCGATCGATCAGGGTCCCATCGTGGTGATGATTGAAAACTACCGTTCTGGATTGATCTGGGATCTGTTTATGAAAATCCCGGACGTTCAAAACGGACTTAAGAAACTTGGCTTCAAAAGCCCTTACATTAAACAATAAAGCATTTAAGATTCTAACGTTATGAGCATAACCCGTGAAGAATTTTTGAAAACAACGGCAGCTGCCGGAGCTGCATACTTACTGACATCGCTGGAAGCATTTGCCATTGATACACCCGAGAAAAAAATCCGCGTGGGCGTGATTGGCTGTGGAAGTGTTTCGGGGCAATACCTCCCTCATTTGTCGAAGTCACCGTTTGTGGAATTGGTGAGCGCATGCGATATCGTTTACGATCGTGCGAAAAGCCGGGCGGCAGAATTCAACATTCCAAATCATTATCCTTCGGTGGATAAAATGCTTGCCGGAGTTCCTTTCGATTTGTTTGTGAACCTAACCGACATGCAGGAACACGAACGCCTGAACAAAATGGCGCTCGACACAAATCACCATGTATGGAGTGAGAAACCGATGGCGAACTCGTATAAGGCCGGCAGGGCATTACTCGATCTTGCGAAAAGCAAAAAGCTCCGGATCTGGGGCGCACCTGCGGTGGTAAACAGTCCGCAGTTTGCATTCATGTCGAAATCGATTCGTGAAGGCAAGCTCGGTAAGGTTTCATCTGCACATGCACACTACGGACACCTCGGTCCGACATGGTCGGCATTCTTTTATGAAAAGGGAGGCGGCAGTTTGCCCGACCTTGGCGTGTACAACCTCGCCACCTTAACGGGATTGTTAGGCCCGGCAAAATCGGTGATGGCGATGACCAGCATTGTTACACCTGAACGCACGGTCGACAATAAAGGCAAGATAAAAGTTGATGTCGAAGACAATGCCATGGTATTGATGGATCACGGTAACGGAATCATCTCCCATGTTCAATGCGGTTTCAACTATTTCGATCCATATGGACATGAAGGAAAAGGCCAGGAAAAACACACCATCACCATTTGGGGAACGCATGGCAACATGGGCCTCGTGGGATATGACTGGGCGCCCTATGGAGTTGATTTAGCCACACTTGACCACGACCAGGCACAACGCTTTGTACCCGATCCGGGTGAATATGTATGGCAGCAAGGCGCCAGCGTAATCTCACGCGCGCTTATTGAAAATACCGAGCCGCTCATTGCAGCGGAACATGCCCTGCATGTACTGGAGATCATTGAAGCTGCCCGCGAATCCGGAAACACCGGAAAGAAAGTCAATCTTGTCTCAACCTTTAAATACCCCGTTGTTTAAACCAGTAAGCCCTATAAACCCAAAACCTTTACGCATAAAAACTGTACTATGAAAACTCTACGAAATACTGTTTTCCTCTCACTGCTGACATTTGTTCTTGCGTGTTCCCAGCTTCCGTACGTTCAACCTGACCGGTACGAATCAACGCAAGACAAGCGAAGCGAAGACCCGTACGCAGCAAAAGTTGATTCGCTGCTCAGCCTGATGACACTCCAGGAAAAAATCGGTCAGCTTAACCTTCCGGGCGCTGGCGACTTTGTGACCGGCCAGGCACAGAACACTGACATCGCCAAGAAGATCGAACAAGGACAGGTTGGCGGCTTGTTCAACATCAAGTCGGTTGCCAAGATCAAAGAAGTGCAGCGCATTGCGGTTGAAAAAAGCCGGCTGAAGATTCCGTTGATCTTCGGAATGGATGTTATCCACGGATATGAAACGGTATTTCCGATTCCGCTGGGCTTGAGCTGCACGTGGGATATGAACCTCATTGAGCGCAGCGCGCGAATTGCTGCACAAGAGGCCAGTGCCGATGGTATTTGCTGGACCTTCTCTCCCATGGTTGACATTGCACGCGATGCACGCTGGGGCCGGATTGCAGAGGGCAGCGGAGAAGATCCGTACCTGGGAAGCATGATTGCGCAAGCGATGGTTCGTGGCTATCAGGGTAAAGATTTTTCTTCCAACAGCTCAATCATGGCCTGCGTAAAACACTACGCATTGTACGGAGCAGCCGAAGCCGGCCGCGACTATAATACAACCGACATGAGCCGTGTCCGCATGTACAACGAGTACCTTCCTCCTTACAAAGCAGCGGTTGAAGCAGGTGCAGGAAGCATGATGGCATCGTTTAATGAAATCGATGGTGTGCCCGCAACTGCCAATCATTGGTTGTTGACTGAAGTGCTTCGCGATCAGTGGGGCTTTAATGGCTTTGTAGTGTCTGACTATACCGGAATTCTCGAAATGATTGATCACGGCTATGGGGAAGACTTGAAAGAAGTTTCTGCGAAAGCATTGAAAGCAGGTCTGGATATGGACATGGTTGCCGAGGGTTTCCTGAAGACGCTTGAAGAATCTTTGAAAGAAGGTAAGATCACCGAGGCCGACATCAATCTCGCCTGCGGAAGAATCCTGAGAGCAAAGTTCGAACTCGGCTTGTTCGACAACCCGTATAAATATTGCGATGAAGCCCGTGCCAAGTCAGAAGTTTTCACTGCTGCCAATCGCAAGGAGGCGCGCGATATAGCGGCCCAAAGTTTTGTATTGTTGAAAAACGATAAAAATGTTCTCCCGCTGAAGAAGTCCGGAACGATCGCGCTGGTCGGACCACTCGCGGATGCGAAAGAAAACATGCCCGGAACCTGGAGTGTGGCTGCAAAGTTTGATCAGGCGATTTCCCTCCGCGCCGGCCTCGAAAAAGCACTGGGCGGATCGGCTAAAATCGTGTATGCGAAAGGTGCCAACATCGATGAAGATTCAATCTTCGAACAGCATGCAACCATGTTCGGAAAAGCCGCGGGTCGGGATAAACGTTCTGCTGCAGCAATTCGTGAAGAAGCCCTGCGCATCGCGCGCGGTGCGGATGTGATTGTGGCTGCCTTGGGTGAAGCCTCTGAAATGAGTGGTGAATCGTCAAGCCGCAGCGACATTGAAATTCCGGCTACCCAGAAAGATTTATTAAAAGCACTGGTGGCAACCGGTAAGCCGGTAGTACTGGTGCTGTTTACCGGCAGGCCCCTGGCAATTAAATGGGAATCTGAACATGTTCCGGCTATCCTGAACGTTTGGTTTGGCGGAAGCGAAGCCGGAGACGCGATCGCTGACGTATTGTTCGGTGACGTAAACCCGTCCGGTAAGCTAACAACCACCTTCCCGCAATCCGTTGGTCAGCTACCGATGTACTATGGTCAGAAAAATACAGGCCGCCCGCTACAGGGACAATGGTTCCAGAAGTTCCGCTCAAACTACCTGGATGTTTCGAACGAACCCGTGTATCCTTTTGGATATGGATTGAGCTATACTTCGTTCAGCTACAGCGACATTACACTTGACAAAACAGAAGTTGCCGAAAAAGATGAATTGAAAGTTTCGGTTGACGTTACGAATACCGGTGCAAAAGATGGCAACGAGGTAGTTCAACTTTACATTCGTGATCTGGTGGGCTCAATCACGCGTCCGGTAAAAGAATTGAAAGCCTTTCAAAAAGTAAGTTTAAAGGCAGGAGAAAAGAAAACCATTACATTTACACTTACCACCAAAGATTTGTCGTTCTACAAAGGCGACCTTTCGTTTGGATATGAGCCGGGTAAGTTTCATGTTTTTGTAGGCGGAAACTCACGCGATGTTAAACAGGCAGAATTTGTAGTAAAGTAGCGTAACTAAAACCCCTTAACTTAAAACAATTCTATGTCAAAAGGTCTTCACTCGTCCGATTACATCGTATTCCTGATCTACTTCATGGTAGTTGCGGTTTACGGGTATTGGATTTACAATCGCAAGAAAAAAACACAGCTCGATTCAAAAGATTTCTTTTTGGCAGAAGGGTCTTTAACCTGGTGGGCGATCGGTGCTTCCTTGATTGCTTCCAACATTTCGGCCGAGCAGATGATCGGCATGAGTGCTTCGGGCTTTAAGCTGGGACTCGCGATCTCGGCATACGAGTGGATGGCTGCAGCGACATTAATTATCGTGGCGGTGTTCTTCATGCCGGTTTACCTGAAGAATAACATCTTCACCATGCCGCAATTTCTGAGCACCCGCTACAACGAACGGGTAGCGTTGATCATGGCGGTCTTTTGGCTGGCGCTGTACATCATCGTCAACCTGATGTCAATCCTGTACCTGGGTGCACTTGCCATCAGCGGAATCTCCGGACTAAGCATTCTGGTGTGTATTCTTGGCCTTGCGCTCTTCGCGATTGTGATTACGCTGGGCGGAATGAAAGTAATCGGCTATACCGATGTGATACAAGTGTTCTTCCTCGTGTTGGGTGGTCTCGTTGCAACATACATCGCGCTGGATATGATCTCGGATGGCCAGGGAGTCATGCATGGGTTCTCGATGCTTACCGATGGCGCTTCCGAACATTTCCATCTCATCTTTGATAAGACGAATCCGAACTACATCGATTTGCCGGGCCTCAGTGTGCTCATCGGAGGTATGTGGATTGCCAACCTGAGTTACTGGGGTTGTAATCAATACATCACGCAACGTGCGCTGGGCGCATCATTGCCGGTAGCGCGTTCAGGACTTCTGTTCGCGGCATTCTTAAAAATGCTGATGCCCGTAATTGTCGTTATCCCCGGAATTGCTGTGTACTACATTATTAAAGAAGAAATTCCCGGAATCAGCGCGAGCAACATGTTAACCAGTTCAGGTGTACAAGATCCGAATAAGGCTTACCCTGCCTTGTTAAGTTTGCTTCCCGTTGGATTGAAAGGCTTGTCGTTCGCAGCATTGACTGCCGCCATCGTTGCCTCACTTGCCGGTAAGGCAAACAGCATTGCAACCATCTTTACGCTGGATATCTACAAGAAAGCCTTCAACCAAACTGCCAGCGAGGCACGCCTTGTAAACGTAGGCCGATTAACCGTAGTTGTTTCGATGTTGATTGCCGTGGTGCTATCGCTCATCCTCGGTGACGCGCTGATGGGGGAAGGTAAGCAAGGCTTCCAGTACATTCAGGAATACAGTGGCTTTGTATCGCCCGGTATCTTCGCGATGTTCATTTTGGGATTCTTCTGGAAGAAGACAACTTCCAACGCGGCGTTGTTTGCTACGATCGGTGGTTTTGCGATTGCCGTGATCCTGAAGTTACTACCCCAGTGGGTCGATCTTTCCGGACTGTACGAATACGGCTGGGCTGTTCAGAATTCCGGCGGTGTGTATGAGATTCCGTTTATGGACCGGATGCTGATCATCTTTACAATTTGTATCATCGGTATGTATATCATCAGTAAATACGAAACGAACCGCGGTGTTGTTGCCAAAGGGCTTGAAGTAGACGCCAGCATGTTTAAGGTTTCCACTTCGTTCGCCATTGGCGCGCTGATCATTGTCACCATGCTTGTTGCATTGTACACAGCTTTTTGGTAGAAGGAATCCAACAAACTCATGTATACTATAACAAAATCCCCTTTCGAGGGGATTTTTGCTTTTACACCCCCTCCCCGCGCCACTCGCATAACCTTATATCCACTTCTCCGAAAACCGGGAAAATGTAAAACGTTCTGTGTACTTTACTCATCGTATTGTTGTAACCAACCACTATGAAGAGAAGAGATTTTGTACAACTGGCGGGTCTGGGATTGGGCGGCCTGATGTTGCCCTTATCCGGCTTTGGAAACCCGGTTGCCGAAGGAGCTTTGCTTGACTATCCCCTACTGGCTTCACAAAAGAAAGCGCTGGCCGATGCAGCGCTCAATACTGCGCGATCATTGGGTGCAACCTATGCCGATGTACGCATCGGACGGTATCTGAACCAATTCATCAGTACACGCGAAAACAAAGTTCAAAACATTTCCAACACTGAATCATTCGGAGTCGGGATTCGCGTTATCGCGAACGGCACCTGGGGATTTGCTTCAACCAATAACGTTACCACCGACGGCATTAAGAAAGCCACCGAACGGGCCGTGGCCATCGCGAAGGCGAATTCAAAATTCCAGAAAGAGCCTGTGAAGCTTGCTTCGGTACAGAGCTACGGTGAGGTGAGCTGGAAAACTCCCATCAAACAAAATGCCTTTGACGTAAAGGTGTCTGACAAAACTGACTTGCTGTTGAGCGTAAATGCAGCGGCCCTTAAAAACGGAGCGAGCTTCGTCAGTTCAAACCTCTTTCAGGTTAACGAACAGAAGTACTTTGCCTCCACGGAAGGATCATATATCGATCAGGACGTGCACCGCATCTGGCCCACGTTTACGGTACAGGCGATTGATCGCACCTCCGGGAAGTTCAAGTCGCGTGATGCACTAAGCGCACCGATGGGTCTTGGGTATGAGTACCTGACTCCCAACGATGCTGAAAAAATAAAGGCTCCGGGCGGCATGCATTTGTACCGGAATAACTATGACATGGTGGAAGATGCCACCATCGCTGCACAGCAAGCGAAAGAAATGCTCTCTGCCAAATCGGTTGAACCGGGAAAATATGACATGGTTCTTGAACCTAACCATCTGGGATTAACCATTCACGAATCCGTTGGCCATCCGACCGAACTGGATCGCATATTGGGCTACGAAGCAAACTATGCCGGAACCAGCTTTGCCACGCTCGATAAACTCAAGTCTGGCAACTTTAAATACGGAAGCAGTATTGTCAACATCTTTGCGGATAAAGTCCAGCCGGGATCACTCGGAGCCGTTGGCTATGACGATGAAGGTGTGAAGTGCAAAAAATGGGATATCATTAAAAACGGAATCTTCGTCAACAGCCAGGCTATCCGCGATCAGGCGCACATCCTGGGCGAAAAAGAATCGCACGGCTGCTGCTACGCACAAAGCTGGAACGATGTTCAATTCCAGCGCATGCCAAACGTTTCATTAGCTCCCGGCACCGAACCGTATTCGAGCGAGCAGATGATCAAAGATGTTGAAAAAGGAATTTACATTGCCGGTCGCGGATCGTTCTCCATCGATCAACAACGTTACAACTTCCAGTTTGGCGGTACGGTATTTTACGAAATCAAAAACGGCCAGATTGCCGGTATGCTCAACGATGTGGCGTACCAGTCGAACACCCAGGAGTTCTGGAACAATTGCGTGAAAATCTGCGATGAAAAAGATTACCGCTTGTTCGGATCTTTCTTCGATGGAAAGGGTCAGCCGTCACAAGTCTCGGCTGTATCGCACGGAAGCTCCACAGCCCGCTTCAACGGAGTAAACGTTATCAACACCGGAAGAACCATATAACACTACCTATTAACCATAACCAACCACGATGAAAAGACGCGACTTTATACAGATTGCCGGAATGAGTGCAGGCGCCATGATATTGCCCTTCACTTCGTTCGGTGAATCCGTTGACCCGATGCGGCTGCTCGATCCGCTGATGGACACTGCGGAAAAGAAAAAGCTTGCCGACATTGCTCTCAACACTACCAAATCGCTTGGGGCAACGTACACCGATGTTCGCATCGGACGATACCTCAACCAGTTTGTCAGCACCCGCGAGAAGAAAGTGCAGGGCATAGCCAATACCGAGTCGTTTGGTGTAGGCATCCGCGTGATTGTAAACGGGACCTGGGGCTTCGCTGCAACAAACAATGTGACACCAGACGGAATGAAGAAAACTGCCGAACGTGCTGTTGCGATCGCGAAAGCAAATTCAAAATTCCAGAAGCAGCCCGTTCAACTGGCGCCCACCCCGGCCTATGGCGAAGTAAGCTGGAAAACCCCGATCAAGAAGAACGGTTTTGAAGTTCCCGTGAAGGAAAAGGTTGATTTGTTAATGGCCGCAAACGCGCGTGCTATGGAAAAAGGCGCTACGTTCATTAACAGCCAGATTTTTATGGTGAATGAACAAAAGTACTTCGCATCTTCGGAAGGTTCCTACATTGATCAGGATATTTACAGAATCCTTCCCGGCTTCAATGTTACGGTAACCGACAAAGCATCCGGTACATTTAAAAACCGCTCATCGTTCAGTTCGCCTGTGGGTCTGGGGTATGAATATCTCGATGCACGTCCGGAAGATAAAATTCAATCTCCCGGAGACATCATTCTGTACAACAAGTCATACGACATTATTGAAGATGCAGGTAATGCTGCAGAACAAGCCAAGCAAATTCTTGCCGCTAAATCCGTTGAGCCGGGCAAGTACGACCTCGTGCTTGAACCTTCGCACTTGTGGCTGACAATTCACGAATCGGTGGGACACCCGACCGAGCTAGACCGTGTGCTGGGTTATGAAGCAAACTATGCAGGAACCAGTTTCTTAACACTCGACAAGTGGCAATCGAAGAACTTCAAGTTCGGAAGCGAGATCGTAAACATCAAAGCTGACAAAACCGAAGTTGGTTCGCTTGGTGCGGTTGGGTATGATGACGAAGGTGTGAAATGCAAACAATGGGATATCATCAAAGACGGTATCCTCGTAAACTACCAGGCTATCCGCGATCAGGTGGGTATACTGGGTCAAAAAGAATCACATGGCTGCTGCTACTCTCAAAGCTGGGCCGATGTACAGTTCCAGCGCATGGCGAACATTTCGTTGCAGCCGGGTAAAAAAGAACTTACGCCCGCGCAAATGATCGCTGACGTGGAAAAGGGAATTTACATTGTAAAAGACTCATCCTTCTCAATCGACCAGCAACGCTATAACTTCCAATTTGGCGGTGTGTTGTTCTTCGAAATTAAAGAAGGAAAAATTGCCGGGATGCTGAAAGACGTGGCGTACCAGGCGAACACGCAGGACTTCTGGAATTCATGTGTGGCGATCTGCGACCAGCGCGACTACCGTCTGGGCGGAGCGTTCAACGATGGCAAGGGCCAGCCGGGACAATCGAACGCTGTTTCGCATGGTTCGGCTACCGCACGCTTTAACGGAGTGAATGTGATCAACACCGGCAGAACCATATAATAAACCTAACTCTTAACTCGAAAAATCATCTTATGGCAATACTTTCAAAAGAAGAAGCAAAGAGGATACTTGAAAAAGTAGTAGCTCTTTCCAAAGCTGACGGATGCTCAGCAAGTCTGGGTGGCCAGGACCGGGGCAACATCCGCTACGCGCGAAACACCGTGAACACGTCAGGGGAAGACAGCAACACCTCACTCTCTGTTCAATGTTACTACGGTAAGAAATCGGGCGCAGCCAGCATCAACGAGTTCGATGACGCATCGCTCGAAAAAGTAGTGAGACGTGCAGAAGAAGTGGCGCAGCTTGCACCGGAAAATCCCGAGTTCATGGAGCCGCTCGGCCCGCAGACCTACGGACCCGATTCCAAAACATACATTGAGTCGACTGCCAATATTAAACCGGAATATCGCGCGCAGGTTGCTGCCGACAGCATTAATCCTGCTGCAGCAAAAGACGTGACGGCAGCCGGGTACCTCGAAGACAGCAAGGGTTTCTTTGCGATCGCGAACAGCAAAGGACTGTTTGCATACAACAAATCAACCGGTGTCGACTTTACTGTTACCATGCGTACCAACGATGGAACAGGTTCCGGCTGGGCTGCGGCAACGCACAACGATGTTAGCAAAATCAATCCTGCGATTATTTCCAAGCGTGCGATTGACAAAGCCGTGATGTCGCGCGAAGCGAAAGCCATTGAGCCCGGTAAGTACACGGTGGTACTGGAGGCGTCTGCTTCCGCAGATTTAGTTCGCCTGATGCTCGGGATGAATGCCCGTACGGCCGATGAAGGCCGCAGCTTCCTTTCTAAAAAAGGCGGTGGTACCAAACTTGGCGAAAAGCTGGTTGACGAGCGCGTGAACATTTACACCGACCCATGGAATGAAGATGTTCCGGCAGCCGTGTGGGCCGGTGACGGTCAGCCCCGCAAGAAAGTAGATATCATTAAGAATGGTGTCGTAGCAAACCTGTTCTACGATCGCTATTGGGCTTCACAGAAAAATGTCGCTCCGCTCCCATTCGGTGGAAACACCATTATGGAAGGCGGCACTGCATCGGTTGAAGACATGATCAAGGATACCAAGAAAGGGATCCTGGTAACGCGTTTCTGGTACATCCGTCCGGTAGATCCGCAAACACTGTTGTACACAGGTCTTACCCGCGATGGTACCTTTTATATCGAAAACGGAAAGATCAAGCATCCGATTAAAAACTTCCGTTTCAACGAAAGTCCGATTATCATGCTGAATAACCTGGAAACACTCGGCCGTCAAGAACGTGCTGTAACCAGCGAGGGTAGTCCGAATGCCTTCATTCCGTCGATGAAGATCAGAGACTTTACCTTCACCAGTCTTTCAGATGCGGTTTAGCATTCACCTAAAAGTAAAGGCTGCCTCAATTCGGGGCAGCCTTTTTTTATGATCACGCGGATCATCTCCTGCTATTCAGCTTCCGGCTCCAGCTTCCATTGTTCCTTTGAACGCCACAGTCCGGAGAGCATTAACTCCCGCATAAAGATGTATTCCTTCGGCAGTTTATCGTACATCCGTTCGAAGAGTTCCGCATGAGAGAGTAACTCCTGCTTCCAGGCTTCGCGGTCGATCATCATCAGGTCGTCAAACTGTTTCTTGGAGAAACTGGTCAAACCATTCCAGTCGATGTCGCTGTAGTGCGGCATCCAGCCGATCGGGCTTTCCACCGCAGATGCTTTCCCTTTCACGCGTTGAATGATCCATTTCAGGATTCGCATGTTATCTCCGAATCCGGGCCACAGAAAGTTTCCTTTATCATCTTTACGGAACCAGTTCACATTGAAGATTCGCGGAGGTGCCGGTAAATCACGACCAAATTGTAACCAGTGATTGAAGTAGTCGGCCATATGATATCCGCAGAACGGCAACATCGCAAACGGATCACGTCTTACTTTACCCTGTTCTCCAAAAGCAGCGGCCGTGGTTTCTGAACCCATGGTAGATGCTGCGTAGATTCCATAGCTCCAGTTAATGGCCTGGTAAACCAGTGGAATGGTTGTACTCCTTCTTCCGCCAAAAATAAACGCGCTGATCGGCACTCCATTCGGGTTCTCCATCTGATCATCGATACACGGGTTTTGCGTAGCCGGTGCGGTGAATCTTGAGTTCGGGTGTGCCACAGGTTTACCGCTGGCAGGATCCCATTTTTTACCATTACATCCAATGATGTCTTTCGGAACCTCTTTTGTAAGTCCCTCCCACCACACATCACCATCGGGTGTTACACCTACGTTGGTAAAAATGGTATTGCGTGCGATGGAACGGATTGCGTTCGGGTTGGTTTGTTCATTCGTTCCAGGTGCAACACCGAAGTATCCGGCTTCCGGATTGATCGCGTATAGCTGACCATCTTTTCCCGGCTTGATCCAGGCGATGTCGTCTCCAATCGTAGTAATCTTCCAATCGCTGAACTCCTTCGGTGGAATGAGCATCGCGAAATTTGTTTTTCCGCATGCACTCGGGAATGCCGCAGCCAGGTACGTCTTTTCACCTTGCGGATCTTGCACGCCCATGATCAGCATGTGTTCAGCAAGCCAGCCTTCTTCCTGTGCCATCGTTGATGCTATGCGTAACGCAAAACACTTCTTGCCAAGCAATGCATTACCGCCATAACCGGAGCCATAGCTTACGATGGAACGCTCTTCCGGATAATGGACAATGTATTTAAGAGTCGGGTTACACGGCCACTTAACATCCTCCTGTCCTTTTTGCAGCGGAGCACCCACGGTATGGAGGCACTTCACGAAATTACCTTTGTCGCCAAGCACATCCAGCACACGTTCGCCTGCGCGGGTCATGATAAACATGTTTACCACCACATATTCAGAATCGGTGATTTGCACACCAATCTGCGACATGGGTGAGCCCACAGGGCCCATACTAAAGGGAATAACATACATCGTTCTGCCTTTCATGCTGCCCCGCAGCACCGGTTCCAGCTCCGCTTTCATCTCACGCGGATCTTTCCAGTTGTTTGTGGGGCCTGCATTCTCCTTTTTACGACTGCAGATGAACGTGCGGTCTTCCACACGGGCTACATCGCTGGGGTCGGAGAAACACGCAAATGAGTTCGGACGTTTTGTTTCGTTCAGCTTGATAAAGGTTCCTTTGCTTACCAGCTGCGCACAGAGCTCGTCATATTGTTTCTTAGACCCATCACACCAAATTACTTCCTCGGGTGTAACAAGTTCCTTAACTTCTTCCACCCATTTTTTTAATTCCTGATGATTCGTTTTCATTTTTTTCCGGGTTTACGTAAACATAGATCAGCGTACATCAGAAGGCCATGAGTTTCGTCATACAAACCACGTGATAAACGGAAGGTTATTCAACGCTTGTTTCTGACAGATAAAATCGTTTGCATAACCCATCATCCGAAACAAACCTGACAAGAATCATATATCTTTTTAAAAAGACGATGATTACTTACCGGTAAGCATGTAATTCGTTACGAGAGTAAGGTCAGGAGAATTTGTGCGAGGATAATTTTTGACAGCGTGGCTATCGGAAAAACAGAAGAGTAACCGATGTTAGGCTGCTCACTCCGGGCCTGCTCATTCACAAAGGCCAGCACCGCGGGCTGGGTCTGGAATCCGGCTAGCATACCGGCCAGCCTGGGAAAAGATATCTTTAAAAAGCGATGCCCGACAAACAGGAAGAAGAAACCGATTGAAAGCGTGATTATTGAACCGATCAGGAAGAAGTTCAATCCCTGGTCGCTGTGCGCAATCGTTTCACGGAATGCAAACCCGGAGCGCGTGCCCACACCCGCCAGGAACAGCACGAGCCCGAATTGTCGGATTGTATTGTTCGCGCTGTACGGCATCACAAATACAAGTTTACCGATCCGGTTTACCGCTCCTAAAATCAACGCAACAATCAACGGTCCGCCGGCAATACCCAGTTTTAGCACAATTCCACCCGGTAGCGGAATAGGAATCATGCCAATGAAGAATCCGATGGCTACCCCCAGCCCAAGCGTAAGGATATCAACTTCACTTTGAGCCGCGTAACTATCACCGAAAAACTTACTGGCGGAGGCCAGCTCGCTTCGCCCGGTTAACACCCGCACCCGGTCACCGAATTGAAGGGTTGTTTCAGCATTGGGCAGGATGTCGCTATCGCCTCTGCGAATGCGGGTAATGATAATCCCCATGGTGTGCGGAAGATTAAGGTCTTTCAGCGATTGCCCAACGAGGTCATGATTGGATACAAAAATCCTGCGCACATCCAATTGCTGGTGGTCCATTTCAAGCTTGATGTTGCTTCGCGCTCCTAACACTCCGATAGCGCGTTCTACCTGCGCAGGTTTCCCGACAATTGTCATGAGGTCACCTTTCTCCAGCAAGGTGTTGTTCAACGCCAGGAAGGAAGTGCCGTCACGGCTGATTCTTCCGAAGACAACCTTCAACTTATTGGACGTGATAATTTCACCAACAGCCATCCCGATGACGTTTCCGTTGGAGATGACCACCGTTGCATTCGTTAGTTTATCCGCATCCGTTACCTCCCGGCCCGCCTTCAGTGACGTTTTAAAAATCCGTTGAAACAAAATGATAGCCAGAATCATACCCATTACGCCCATCGGGTAGCACACCGAATAGGCTACGACCGGTTCCGCTAATGCATGTTCGATCAGGTCAACCGGGGTAACTGCCTTTATAAATTCGAGGGAAGCCGCAAGCGAAGGTGTATTGGTCAGGCTTCCTGCAAAAATGCCGACCAGGTAAGACGATTTGAACGAAGCAAAAACCGAGATCAACACGATAACGGCCGCGACCAGCAGCACCGAACCAAACGTCAGGGCGTTCTCTCCCAGACCCTTCTTGCGAAGGTTGCCGAAGAACTGTTCACCGCTGGAGATGCCAATACAATAAATAAAGAGCACCAGCCCGATTTCGTAAACGATTGCCGGAAGTTTAATCGTTGGCGACAAGGCTCCAAAGGCCAGTCCGGTAAAAAGAATAGAAGTAATTCCGGCATTAACCCCTCCAATCTTAATTTTCCCGAGCGGGGCACCGATGGCGAGCACCAAAAAAAGTAATAATAAAGGCGATTCGCTGAGTAACTGAAGCATGGCGGCCGGTCAACTTTGTTGACGAAAATTAACCGCTTAAATGATCATCCCTCCTGATCAAAGTCAGTGTTTCCGCCGGTCATAAAAAAAATGAAATTCATCAGTTCGATTCCGAACAGTCGATTGGCAGATTCGAAGTATTGGGGTAATATTCGTACTCTATTTTCACGAATTTTAACCTACTTTCCATTTGAAACGCAGAGACTTCATTTACCTCACAGGATTGAGCACGGCTGCTACGCTGATGCCCGGCATTCCTGTTTTTGGCAATCCAATCAGCCCGGAGCGGGCATTGGAACGCATTGATCCTGCTCTTAAAAAGCAAATGGCTGACGTTGCATTAAACGCAGCCCGAAGCAAAGGAGCTTCTTACACAGACGTACGCATTGGCCGGTACCTGAACCAGTTTGTGGTAACGCGTGAAGACAAAGTCCAGAACATTGTTAATACTGAATCGTACGGCATGGGAATCCGCGTGGTCGCCAATGGCGCGTGGGGTTTTGCCGCAACTGACAAGCTCGACAAAGACAGCATCGCACGGGCAGCCGAACTGGCAGTTGCCACTGCGAAAGAAAATTCACGGCTGCTTTCAGAACCCGTTCGTCTGGCACCACAGAAAGGTTACGGTGAAGTAAGCTGGAAAGCACCCATTGAAAAGAATTCATTCGAAGTTCCGATCAAGGAAAAGGTTGACCTGCTGATGAATGTAAACAGCGAAGCGATGAAAGCGGGTGCCGATTACATTACCTCCATCCTGTTTCTCGTAAATGAGCAGAAATATTTTGCGTCTACCGATGGTTCGTATATTGATCAGGACGTTCACCGTATCTGGCCCACATTCTTCGTAACGAAAATCGATGCAGCGTCTGGCAAGTTTGAAACGCGGAATGCGCTCAGCGCCCCCATGGGCATGGGCTATGAATACCTGAATGCCCGGCCGCAGGATAAAATCAATGGCATCACCACGTTATACAAAGGGCGTTACGACATGGTTGAAGATGCGAAAGCAGCCGGAGCACAGGCAGGTGAAAAATTAAAAGCAAAATCCATCGAGCCGGGCAAGTATGATCTGGTACTCGACCCTTCACACTTATGGCTCACGATTCACGAATCGGTTGGTCACCCGACCGAACTCGACCGTGTACTCGGTTATGAAGCAAACTTTGCAGGAACGAGTTTCCTCACGCTGGATAAGTGGCAGTCGGGCAAGTTCAACTTCGGCAGCAAGCTGGTAAACATTGTTGGTGATAAAGTGCAGAAAGGATCGCTCGGAGCCGTTGGCTATGACGATGAAGGTGTGCAGTGCGGCAAGTGGGACATCATCAAAGACGGTATCCTCGTAAACTATCAAACCATCCGCGACCAGGCACACATTCTTAACTTACCGGCTTCGCAGGGTTGCTGCTATGCCGACAACTGGAGCAGCGTACAATTCCAGCGCATGCCAAATGTGTCGCTTCAGCCTTCGAAAGAAAAGAAGAGCATTGACGACCTGATTAAAAACGTAGAGAAAGGAATTTACATCATTGGCGATGGTTCATTCTCGATCGACCAGCAGCGCTATAACTTCCAGTTTGGCGGACAGCTTTACTATGAAATTAAGGAAGGTAAAATCACGAACATGGTTCGCGATGTGGCATACCAGGCGAACAGCCAGGATTTCTGGAATGCATGTTCCGGTATTGCCGATGAAAGCGACTATCGCCTGGGCGGATCATTCTTTGACGGAAAAGGTCAGCCTTCGCAGTCGAGCGCGGTTTCGCACGGTTCGTCAACCGCATTGTTTAAAGGAATTAATGTCATTAACACAGCCCGAAATATTTGATCTATGCCCATACTAACAAAAGATGAAGCATACGCTTTACTGAAAAAAGTAATCAGCTACTCGAAAGCCGATGAGTGCGAGGTCAACATTGGGGGTGGCGACAGCGCGAACATCCGGTATGCCCGCAATTCTGTTTCAACCAGTGGTGTGATCAGTCAGAACGGCCTGGCTATCTCATCCGCTTACGGGAAGAAAGTAGGCACGGCCACGATCAACGAATTCGATGACGCATCCCTTGAAAAGGTGGTAAGGCGTTCGGAAGAGCTTGCACAACTGGCACCGGAGAATCCCGAGTTCGTTTCGTTTCTCGGACCACAAACCTATCAGGAATCAAAAACCTTTGTGCAGACTACCGCATCCATCACACCGAAGCAACGTGCCGACTTAGTTGCACAAAGCTTGCAGGTTGCCAAAGACGGTAAGGCTGTGGCGGCAGGTTACCTGGAGGACAGCATTGGCTACTCCGCGATGATGAACTCGAAGGGTTTATTCGCGTACAACACCGCCACCGGAACAAACTTTTCGGTAACCGTTCGCACGGAAGACGGAAAGGGATCGGGCTATGCAACACGCGGATACAACGACATCACGAAGCTCGATACCAAAACTGCCACGCAGATTGCGACACAAAAAGCGGTTTCATCGGTTACTGCCAAAGCAATCGAGCCCGGCAAGTACACCGTAATTCTCGAACCTGCCGCAGCAGCGGTTTTACTCGAACGGATTATTTTCGGACTTGATGCCCGCACGGCAGACGAAGGCAGAAGTTTTTTGAGCAAACCCGGTGGCGCCACGCGGCTCGGTGAAAAAATGGTTGACGAACGTGTTAACATTTATTCTGACCCATGGCATCCGGATCTTCCAACAAGTTCGTGGAGCGGTGATGGCCGGCCGCAAGAGAAAACATCCTGGATTGAAAAAGGTGTTGTGAAGAACCTCACCTATTCACGATACTGGGCTGAGAAAAAAGGTGTTAAAGCCATTCCGTTCCCTGACGGGATAATCATGGAAGGCGGAACGAAGTCGTTAGACGAATTGATTAAAGGCACGAAAAAAGGTGTGCTGGTAACGCGTCTGTGGTACATCCGCGATGTCGATCCGCAGTCGTTGTTGCTCACCGGTTTAACACGCGATGGTACGTTTTACATTGAGAACGGAAAAATTCAGTATCCGATTAAGAACTTCCGTTTCAATGAAAGTCCGGTAATCATGCTGAATAACCTGGAGGAACTCGGAAAAGTTGAACGGACGGTAAGCGTGGAATCGAACGCCAACTACCTGTTGCCACCCATGAAAATCCGCGACTTTACCTTCACCAGCTTGTCGGACGCTGTTTAGTCACGAATACAACGTTTGAAAATAAATCCCCTTACCCTGCCCGGGCGAGGGGATTTTTATTCTACACAAGAGGTTGTTTTTCTGTTTTAATCAAATCCGCCTGTATAAATTTACTGGTTGAGGAAAACCAAAACCTTCAACTTGTCATCGGATTTATGGACGCCCGCCAAAACAAATTTTTCTTCACCCGCCTGCAGTACGAGTCGGGTGACTGGGATGTTGATCAGCGGATGCCTTCCAACGTTCTTAACTCGCTGGTAGAATATACAACCCTGCCGGTCGACACACAGGAGAACATTGTGTCACTCAGTTCCGATGCGATTTTCAATTGCCCGTTCTGTTATCTCAGCGGTCATAAACTGGTTGAGTTCACCGCGCAGGAACGCAGCAACTTCGAGAAGTATGTCAACAACGGTGGGTTTGTATTTGTAGACGATTGCAACCACGACATTGACGGGTTATTTGCCAAGTCGTTTGAGTCGCAGATGGAACGCTGCTTTGGCGCAGGCGCGTTAAAGAAAATTCCAAAAAATCATCCGATCTATTCGACCTTTTTCAAGTTCGATGGACCACCGGCTACTTCACAGGAATTGAACGGCTGGGGCGATGACCTGATTCACGACTACCTGAAAGCGATAGAGGTGAACGGCAAGATTGCCGTGTTGTACAGCAACAAAGACTACGGTTGCGAATGGGATTACGATTTCAGAAATAAACGATTTTACCGAATTGATAATACGCGGTTCAGTGTAAACATCATCATGTACGCACTGACCGCATAACGAGGCTTATGAACACAGACTTACAAAAGACAGAACAATCCGTGCAGCAGCTTGTCGGCCAACTGAAAGATCTTAAACAGGAAATCAGCAAGGTGATTGTGGGGCAAGATGAAGCCATCGAGCAGTTGCTGATTACGTTTCTGGCCGGAGGCCACGGCCTGCTGGAAGGCGTTCCCGGACTGGCCAAGACGCTCATGATTCGCACGCTGGCAGAAGCAGTGGACTTAAAATTCAGACGCATACAGTTTACCCCTGATCTGATGCCTTCGGATATCATCGGTACCGAAATTCTGGAAGAAGACCACTCCACCGGAAAGCGATTTTTCAAATTCAATCGCGGACCGATCTTTTCGAATATCATTCTTGCGGATGAAATCAACCGAACTTCACCAAAAACGCAGTCGGCTTTACTTGAAGCCATGCAGGAGTTTGAAGTCACGTATGGTGGCGTTACGCACATACTCGAACGACCCTTCTTCATTCTCGCCACGCAAAATCCGATCGAACAAGCCGGAACCTTTCCGCTGCCGGAAGCTCAGCTTGATCGCTTCCTGTTGTACATTAAAATCAGCTATCCGACCGCGGAGCATGAACGGCAGATCTTGTCGAGCACTACAGGCAGCAAAAAAGAAAAGATCAATAAAGTAATTGACGGTCAACAATTGTTGAAAGCACAAAAACTGGTACGTGACGTACACATCAACGAAGACCTTATCGACTACGTAAGCCGGCTGGTTCGCGCAACCCGTCCGGAACAAACGGATGTGAAGTATGTAAAAGATTGGGTAAGCTGGGGATCAGGTCCACGCGCAGGTCAGGCCATGATTCTTACTGCCAAAGCGCGGGCGTTTATGAAGGGCAATTTCTCCGTTACTCTTGACGACATCAAAGCCGTGGCCATGCCGGTACTCCGCCATCGCATCTTAACCAACTTCCGGGCAGAAGCAGAAGGCATCAAGGCACCCAATGTAGTAACACACCTGCTGGAAACCATCACCGCATCAACCCGGAAACATCCTTGAATCCGCAACTAAAAGATCTGTTCAAACCTGAGATTATCAACACCGTAAATGGTCTTGAACTGATCGCGCGCATCATTGCAGAAGGGTTTATCAGCGGAAGCAACCGCAGTCAGTCAATCGGGATCGGTCAGGAATTTAGTCAGTACCGCAGCTATGAGCCGGGCGATGACCTTCGTTTGCTCGACTGGAAAATGTATGCCCGAAGCGAACGTTACTTTGTAAAGCTCTCGGAAATAGAAACCAACATCACGATTAAGTTTGTGGTGGACGCCAGTCATTCGATGAGTTATTCCGAAAACGGAATAAGTAAACTGCACTATGCAAAAGTGATGACGGCTGCGCTCGCATATCTCGCCCGGAAACAGTCGGACGCAGTAGGTCTTTACGGCATCAACGATAAACATCCCGAAATTGTATTGGCCCGTTTCGAAGCGCAGCAATTTATGCGGTTTGTAAACGCGCTGGTTCAACTGAAAAGTGAAGGCCGCTGGGGACAAAAAACAGAATCGCTGATTGATCATACCGGAAAGGAAATGATCGTTTTTATTACTGACCTGTACGATCAGGATGATGACTTACTGTCGTTCATCTCCAGACTAAAAACTTCCCGAAACGAAGTGATTGTTTTTCATCTGATGGGTAAAGATGAACATGATTTGTCGTATGCGGGTGCATTTACGTTTGAAGATCTGGAAACCGGAGCGCGCGTAAAAGTTGACACAGCCGTAAAACAGAAGGCTTACAAACAACACGTAGACGAATGGATCAGCCAGGTTCGGAACACCTTACTGGAGAAAGGTATCAGTTACACGCTGGTGACACTTGACAGCCCGGTCGAAAACACACTCCGTGATTTTCTGAAGGCCCGCAAACAGCTGCTGCGATGAGTTTCATCAATCCCATATGGCTTTGGGGACTTTCGGGCTTAGCAATTCCGGTTGCCATTCATTTGCTTAGCCGGAAAGAAGGTCCCGTTATCCGGGTGGGAAGCATTCGTTTTCTGACCGAGACATCCACGAGCAAGTTCAGCAGCATCCGACTAAATGAGATTGCATTGCTGGCCGTTCGAAGTCTGCTAATAATTTGCCTTACGCTGTTCCTTGCCGGACTGCTATGGCCAACGTTTTCTTCCCAGCTTACAACAAAGTGGGTCGTTGTCGAAAACGAGCTTGAAAGAAATCAAAAACTTAAACCAGTTCTGGATTCGCTTCACCAGGAAGGATACGAATCTAAAGTACTTGAGCAAGACTTTCCGTCAATTGCGCAGGACACAACCGCACATCCCGATTATTATACATTGGGTGAACAACTTGCAAAAGAACCTGTTTCGGCAATTGTATTTGCGAGAAACACCTTAGTAAACTTCAAAGGAAAACGCGCAGCACTTCCGGAAAATGTTCGCTGGATCGCCTGGCCTGAAGAAGCTGACAACGACGGACAAACTCCGGCAATTCCAACGCTGAATCCGGTACAGGTAATCGTTGTGTACGATCAGTCGTTCACGCACGACAAGAAAATCCTGCTCGCTGCGCTCGCAGCGATACAAACTACCTTTACCGGCAAGCTTTCGATCCGGGAGATGCCGGTTGAAAATTTTACACCAACCGACACCAGCCACTGGCTTATCCGACTCTCAGAAAAACCGGTCTCCTATCCCGGCATGCAAATTCGTTTTCAGGAAGATGCTCATTCGAAGCTTGTGGTACAGGAAAGTAAAAGTCATTGGCTGCTAACTAAACGACTAACCGAGGACAACGCGATTGAGCAACATCTCGCGATTCAACTGATGAATGTACTGTTTGGTGAGCAGTATCCCGCACGGCTGATTGCGGCCGAACGGCTCACGATACCGAATGAACTGGCGTGGTCAAACGCAACTACTTCCGGAAGGCTAACAACGGCTGAAGCCGGAACACCGTTGAATGAACTATTCCTTTTAGCTGCTGCGCTCTTGTTCATTGCCGAGCGAATTCTTGCGTTCTATCGAAAACAATGAGGCCCGGAGTCACGATATTATCAGCATTAAAACAGCGGTACGTACGCCTGCGGGTGCTCGAGACATTTATACTGACGATCGCCATCGGCCTTGGAGTTTATAGCGCACTCTATGTGATACAGTCACCCACGGTAATGCGACTGGCAGCACCTACCATTATCGCGGTTGCCGTGTTTCTCATCAGGTCCTTTCACCTCGGCTTGCAGCGAATCCGCGAAAGCGCGGTCGCTAAATTTCTGGATCAGCACTATCCGCAACTTAAAGCAAGCACCGATCTCCTGCTGATCGATCAGCAAACCCTCAATCCCCTTGCGCAGTTGCAACAACAGCAAACAACAGCAACACTGGAGTCAGCTTTAGACGAAATCCGCTTCCCAAATCACATTCTGGCATTCAGTGCCGTTGCACTGGCAGCTATCGCGATCACCACAACCGTTGTACTGAACAACGTAACGATTAGCACTGTGTCGGGTGGCACTGTGAACAACAGCCGCGCGTCACAACAAACCGTCATCACACAAAACCTTCCCGCTGAACTGAAACAGGCAACGATCTCCGTTCAGCCACCGGCCTACACGCAAATACCGGCTTACAATGCTCCCGATCTCAACCTCACGGTTCAGGAGAACAGTCGGGTTACCTGGTCGCTTGATTTCTCGGATGTTGTTGCCAACGTTTCATTTGTATCGTCATCAAAAGACACGATTCGTTTCAACGCACGGGCTTCAAATAACTGGACACTTGCAACTACACTCAACCGGAACGGATTCTATCAGCTTGTATGGAAAGATCAGTCCGTACATGCCTCCGACTATTATAAAATCGACATTGTGAAAGACCAGCCACCGGTAATTAAACTCTCCAACCTGGATCAGTTCACGCAAGTGGCCTACAACTCGAGTCTGAGTGTGGAAGCCAAGTCCTCGCTTTCCGATGATTATGGACTGACTGATGCCTACATTATCGCTACCGTGAGTAAAGGAAGCGGTGAGTCGGTCAAGTTCCGCGAAGAAAAAATCAGGTTCTCAAATGCCGGTCCGATCCGCGGAAAGCAATTGAATGCAAATCAACTTCTCGATCTGAAAAGACTGGGGATGGAACCGGGCGATGAACTCTATTTTTATGTAGAAGCAATCGACAATAAAACCCCCGATGCTAACCGTACACGAACGGAAACATATTTTATCTCCATTCCGGATACGGCACAGGATGTCATGACGGCCGATGGTGGCCTCGGGGTTGATCTGATGCCGGAGTATTTCCGAAGTCAGCGTCAGATTATTATTGATACTGAAAAGCTGATCCGTGAACGGAAAGCCATCACCAGGAAAGAATTTGGTTCAAGAAGCAATGAACTTGGGTACGATCAGAAAGTGTTGCGACTTCGTTACGGTCAGTTTTTAGGAGAAGAGGCAGAATCAGGAATCGGGCCGGTGGAAACACATGCCGATGAAGAAGGCGAAGAACATGACGAGAGCAAGAAGGCGGCCGACATGGTGAAGGACTTCGGACATCAGCACGACACCGAAAATGAACATAACCTGGTAGAGGAAAAAGACCCGACTAAACGCGATGTGGACGGGGGCAAAAAAGAGAACCTGTTGGAAGGATTTGTTCACGAGCACGACAACGAAGAATCGGCCACATTCTTTTATCAGTCGTTGAAGATGAAACTGAAAGCTGCGCTTGCGCAGATGTGGGATGCCGAATTGTACCTTCGCCTCTACGAACCTGAAAAATCGTTACCATACCAATACACGGCATTAAAACTATTGAAAGAGATCAGCAACGACTCCAGAATTTACGTACACCGAACAGGTTTCGAACCACCCCCGATCAAAGAAGAAAAACGACTCACAGCCGACTTAACTGAAATATTCACCACCACACAGCGGTACAATGCCGTAGTTAACGCCTGGTTCCCGAATACGTTGGCTGCGGTTCAGGTAGTGGAAAATCTGCTGAGCAGTTCAAGAAAAAAATTATCAACGCAGGAAAAGAACGTGCTCTTGCAATCCGGAAGCGAACTCGCACAAGCAGCGCTTGAAAACCCGGCTTTGCTTCAGGGACTCAGCGCGTTAAAAAACGTCACATCATCGGATACTGTTACCGCAGACGAATTAGCAACACTGCAAAAAGCATATTGGCTGGCGCTACCGAAGCGGCCCGCAACGGCTGATAAAAATAGCTCAACACTGCACGAGCTCGACAGCAAACTGATGCAAAATTTATTACGGGAGCAATGAAAGCATTTGAATTCAACGCGTTGCTTCCACCGGTTTGGATTGTTGCAATCGCAACCCTTGCGATTATCGTTTTTGTGTGGCTTGAAATCGCCCGCAAGCAAAGGCTGCTGCCGCTCCGACTGGTAGCCGTGTTCATCGCCATCGGTGCACTTGCATGCCTCGCGCTTAATCCGCACCACAGTGTAGAAAAATCGTCCGACATCATTCTGCTCACCGCTCACTATAACAACGAAACACTGGATAGTTTAGTAAGTGCCAACAGTGCCGCCCAAGTCTACAAACTTGCGGACGTAGCAGGCGCGCCTAACGCTACACCAATTAATTATCGTGAGCTTAATGGCCTCCGTGGAAACATCCACGTGCTCGGACAGGGCCTTCCCGAATACATGCTCGATTATCTTGAAGGCACAACACTACACTTCTACCCTGCAAACCCATCAGCGGGTATCACTGGCCTCGACCTGACGCGGGTTTACACTGCGAACAGGGTTAACACACTTGACGGCACGTATTATGCAACCGGCAACCGGATTCTAAAACTTCAGACGGGCGGAATAACACTCGATTCTGTGCTGCTTAAAAAAGGCGTGCAGCGGTTCAGGGTATCGTTCGCTCCAAAAGCCGCGGGCCAATACGTGTATACGCTCACAGAGAATGACTCGCTTGGAAACGTACTAACCCGTGAACCGTTACCGGTTGACGTGAAACCTCAACAACCCTTGTCGATTCTCCTTCTGCACAACTTTCCTACGGCAGAAATCCGGTTCTTAAAAAACTATCTTGAAACACAACAACACAAACTCACGCTGCGGTATACCATTTCGAAAGACCGCTACCGCACCGAGTTCGTCAACACCAAACAGGAAACGATCAACCGCCTCACCGAGCCCATGCTGAAAAATTATGATCTCGTGATTACCGATGCGTCATCACTGGCTTCATTATCCGGTCAGGAGCGAAATGCGATCGAGCGGGCAATCGCATCCGGATTGGGGATACTTACCGTGATCGACAGCCCTGCCCCTGCTACCGCTGTGCTTAAATTCCTCCAGCGCACTGTTAGTAATATCAAATCTGATTCTGCTTCCATCACCATCAATCACACGCGATTGAAGGTTCCGGCAACCTCAGTTTCGGTCGCATCGGATGAACGACAAACATCATTACTGGAGGATACAAACGGACGAGCTGTGTCGGGATACGTACAGCACGGCTTTGGTAAAAATGGTTTTTCATTGCTTTCAAACACGTTTACCTTTCAATTATCCGGACAGGCAGAAACGTACGCAACACTTTGGTCGGATATGATCAGCGCGCTTGCACGAAAGGAACAAAAGCCTTACGACCTTGCATGGCTCACATCATTTCCGGTGTATCCGGATGAACCAATCGAATTCCAGATTACATCTGCATCCGAAAAACCCAGCGTTTTGATCGACTCCGTGGAAGTACCGGTATCAGAACATTCGCTCGTTCACCATGTTTGGTACGGTAAATTTTGGGCTGGCCGTGCGGGTTGGAATTCATTGACTATCCGGCAAAGCACGGACACGTATAATTTCTTCGTATCACAGCCGGGCGAATGGAACAGTCTTCGGGTAGCCCATCAGCAAAAGGCTATGCAAAAAATGATTTCTGCGCAACGTGATGAACAGAAAGAAGTTGTCCGCCAGGCCATTCCGCGCGCCTTATTTTTCGTTCTTTTTGTCTTGGCAGCCGGATTTCTCTGGCTTGCACCCAAGCTCTGATGCGCGCCTGACGCTGCCGACTGGGTAAAAAATTCCACAATACTTTTCTGAAAGAGTCGTTATCCGCGGTGATCAGTCGATGGCATGAATATTAGTGCTGTTAGGCCGACGACACGGTATGAGAACCAGACAACATCCTGAACAGGCGTGCAAGCACAGCTTAACAACCCGCTCGCCAAGTCAAAGCCATTTACATCAGACTGCTTTTCAACCATCATTGGATGCTAACTTCTTCTATGTATAACTAACGCTAACACAATAAACAATCAACATGAAAAAAATAATCGTTTTTGCTGCATTGCTTTTTCTATCACACTTAACCTTCGCCCAGTATGCGCTTTCGAAAGGCGAAAGTCAATTGAACGCAGGGGTCGGACTTTCCTCGTGGGGTGTTCCCGTATACGTTGGATTTGATGTGGGTGTACACCCTGACATCTCTGTAGGCGGTGAATTGTCATTCCGTTCGTACCGTGAAAACTTCCGCGGAGATCGCTACAATCACAACATCATCGGTATCTCCGGTAATGGTAACTATCACTTCAATACCATCCTCGACATTCCGAGAGAATGGGACTTTTATGCCGGCTTGAACCTGGGGTTCTACGTATGGTCTACGCCCAACGATGACTACCCGGGTGACGGAAGCACAGGATTAGGTCTTGGTGCACAGGTTGGCGGTCGCTATTACTTCAACGATCGTTTTGCCGTAAACCTTGAGCTCGGAGGTGGAAACGCCTTCGGAGGCGGAAAATTCGGCATCTCACTCAAGCTTTAACAGCATTTGAATAAGTGGAGAGGGTGGATTTCGTAAATTCGCCTTCTTCACTAAACATTTTACTATGCCCCACATTGCCATTATTTCATCCAGTGTTCGAATCGGTCGCGTAAGTCACCGCGTGGCGTTGTTTCTTCAGCAATACATCACCACCAACGCGTTCGGCACGGCCGAGATACTTGATCTTAAGGAGTACAATTTCCCTGTGTTCGATGAGCGCCTTAGCCATCAAAAAGAACCGCTTCCGGCTGCTGTTAAGTTTTCTGAGCAAATCAAAAAAGCAGATGGGGTGATCATTGTCACACCCGAATATAATGGCGGATATCCATCCAGTTTGAAAAACGCAGTGGACTTGCTGTACCCGGAGTGGAGACGCAAACCCATCGCGATTTCAACCGTATCGGATGGAGTTTTTGGAGGTACACAGGTTATCACCTCGCTGGCGTTCTCGCTATTTAAAATGCGGGCGTGGCTGGTGCCTGCCATGTTTCCAATGCCTAAAGCACATGAATTACTCGATGAGCAGGGCAATCCTGCCGATAAGCAAACACTGGAAAAGCGCGCAAGCGCGTTTATACAGGAGTTGCTTTGGTGTGTAGAAGCCAAACAGAAGATGGACAAAAATGACGGATAACTTTTTACGAAAAATCAAGCAACTATTCACCCGGGCGTATCACTACTTCAAGCCCTTTACCATCCGAAAATTCTTTGTTGTTTCATGTGCAGTCTTTAGCTGCGGAATACTGTTCATAGCCCTGCTTTTTCTGCTGATCGTTTCTGGAATGCTGGGTCCCATGCCTTCCCGACAGGAACTGCTTTCTGTTAAAAATCCGGCCGCATCTGAAGTGTACAGTGCCGACAGCGTTTTACTTGGCCGGTATTTTATTCAGGAACGATCAAACATCCGCTACGAAGAAATCCCGACACATGTTATTGATGCCCTGCTGGCGACAGAGGACGTTCGCTTTTATAAACATCATGGCATTGACACGCGGAGCCTGGGCCGAGTACTCGTGAAGAGTCTGTTACTGCAAAACGAGTCTTCGGGAGGCGGCAGCACCATCACCCAACAACTTGCCAAAAACCTGTATCCGCGCAGGGACTATTGGATTTTCTCATTGTTCATCAACAAGATGCGCGAGATGATTATTGCGTCACGCCTTGAAAAAGCCTACGACAAAAAAGATATCCTTACACTGTATCTGAATACGATCCCGTTTGGCGATAACACGTACGGACTGGAAGCTGCTGCACAGCGCTTCTTTTCTTCCCCTACAAAAAGTCTGACCATCAATGAGGGTGCTGTGCTCATCGGGATGCTTAAGGCAACATACTCGTACAACCCAAGAGTTTTCCCTGACCGTGCGGCGGGCCGAAGGAACACGGTTCTCGGACAGATGGCGAAATACGGTTCGTTGAACATGGCCACTGCAGACTCGCTCAAAACCCTGCCCTTGTCGCTGAAGTATAATAAGGTCACGCATCATTCGGGGCTTGCTTCCTACTTCCGCGAATATCTTCGACCGCAATTGCTGGAATGGTTGAAAAGCTATAACGCAGTTCACGACACATCCTTGAACTTATATACCGATGGCTTGAAAATATACACCACAATCGATTCACGCCTGCAACGGTATGCCGAAGAAGCCGTGACGCGGCAAATGAAAGAGACACAGGCACGGTTTGATGCGCACTGGAAGAACAACGAACCCTGGCGTGCATACCCGCAACTGATTGACGAAGCCATCCGGAAATCAACCCGCTATCAAACGCTTCGTGATCGGGGACTGGACGAGGCCGAAGTGAAAAAAATCATGAATACACCGGTAGCCATGACCATCTTTACCTGGAATGGCGAACGGGAAGTGAGTATGAGTCCGGTGGATTCCATCAAGCACTACCTGAAATTTTTGAATGCCGGCTTTCTTGCCATCGATCCTGCAAATGGACAAGTCAGGGCATGGGTTGGCGGAATTGATCACCACTACTTTCAGTTCGATCACGTTCGTGAAAGTACGAAGCGCCAGGTGGGCTCTACCTTTAAACCGATTGTGTATGCCGCAGCGCTGGAACAAGGCGTTCGCCCGTGCGATTACATCTCTGCGGCCAAAACAACGTACACCAATATGGAAGGCTGGGCCCCGGAAAATACAGAAGATAATTACGGGTTGAAGTACTCGATGGCAGGTGCCCTCACCTACTCGGTAAATACCGTCTCGGTACAAATCTTGGAAAAAGCCGGAATCAACAATACGATTAGCCTTGCACACCGTATGGGAATCAACAGCGACATTGAACCGGTACCTTCAATTGCTTTGGGCACTGCCGATGTTTCGATGATGGAAATGGTAACAGCCTACTCCTGCTTTGCGAACAAGGGGAAATTTTCAGAAGCGAACTGGCTTACCGCAATTGCCGATCATAAAAACGTGATACTCGAACGGTTCGCACAACCACACGCGCAGCAAGCCTTGTCGGCAGAAAGCGCACAACTCATGCTGCACATGCTTAAAAGCGTTGTAAACGAAGGCACGGCAGCCGGATTGCGGTCGCGTTTCGGGTTGACCAACGACATCGCCGGCAAAACCGGCACAACACAATCCAATACGGATGGCTGGTTTATTGGCGTAACACCCCGACTGGTGATTGGTGCATGGGTTGGCGCGGATAATCCCGGGATTCGCTTCCGTTCTACTGCCCTTGGCCAGGGCGCACGTACCGCTATGCCAATCGCAGGTGACTTCCTGCAACAAGCCAATCGCGATGGCTCGCTGGCCAGTATAACCCATGCCCGGTTTGCACCCCTTCCAGCCTCCCTTGAGCGACAGACCGACTGCGACCTGTTCCGCGAAGATGGCAACATCTTTACACGGCTGTTTGGAAAACGTGATCAGAAAAAGGAACGCAAGAAAGAGTTCGGGAAGAAAGAGAAGAAAGGATTCTTTAAAAGGCTGTTTAACCGGTAATAAAAAAGGCGCCCTAAGACGACTTTCGCAGTTGATGATGCTTGCACACTACCGTTTGCGGCTCACCAGCACAATTACGATTCCGGCAACCAGAATAATTCCTCCGGTTATCGGTGACCAGTAGATCGGAGTTTTCTCCTCTTTGTTAATTTCTATCGGACCTAAATCGGCCACTTCCTTTTTCGTTATCACGTTGAAGCCCGTAAATACTGTCATAATCGCTCCGACTACGATCAAAATAATTCCAAAAGTTTTCATACTTGAAAGGTTTTAAAAAGCCACCCGTGCAATTCGGTTGCCAAAGTTGAATTTGTCATTGCCGGACGGAATATTCAATCTCCATTGGGTAATCGACTCTACAGAATCGGCACTACACGTACCGATGCAGATTACGTACATGCGATTCCGTGCCTTCCGTTGCGTTCCGGGTGCTGGTATGTTTTTGGAGTCACGCATCCCATCACCAACTAAATGATAAACGATATGAAAGACAATAAAGAAATCATTGCCGTATTGAACGACCTGATTAAAATTAATGTCGACCGGATCACCGGTTACGAGAAAGCCATCAATGATCTCGACAGCTCGGAAGTCATGCTGAAAACGCTCTTCAGCCAGGTTTCGGAAGACAGCGTGGACATTAAAGGCCAGTTATCCGAGCAAATTATTGCATTGGGTGGCGAACCGGCATCGGAAAGAACACTTCCGGGAGCGATCTACCAGACCTGGATGGATGTCAAAGCAACGTTCAGCGGCCACGACACCGGGTCAACCCTGGAGGCATGTGAATTCGGAGAGGATGCAGCACAGAAGGCATACCAGACGGCCCTCAAGGCTTCCGACGAGTTTCCGGCTGATATCAAACACATGATCAGCAGTCAAAAAAGCTTGTTAAAAATGTCACACGATCTGATTCGCACACAACGCGATCAACACAAGGAGATGGCGAAATAGCTTTTTTACATATAACAATTTAAGCAAGGCCGGTGTGGAATCGGCCTTGTTTCGTTTGTGCACGTGGGGAAAAATTTCCCCGAAAATTCTCAGTGCAGCTGGCTGTTGAAGCAATGTGAGCGGGTCTTTTTGCTTCCAGACTCAAACTTCCGGCAATTAAAAGCTTATCGCTCTCTTTTACGCATGGCTTGGCACTAAAATCGACACACTCGGGGAAAACACAATTGAACAATTATGAAAACAGTTAAAGCAGGAATACTCACCCTCGGTATCGCTGTGCTTCTCGTAAGCTGCGATTCAAAGGAAAAGGAAAGACTCCAGTACAGAATAGATTCATTGAACACTGAACTGCAGGCAAGCCAGGCAGAAGCTTCTCAATTGAAAGAAGTAAATGTGCTGATTGATTCCATCGATGCAAGCCGCAGAGTATTGCGTGCAAACGTGGTGGAAGGAACTTCGTACACAAGCTATTCGGAGCGTTTGAACGACATCAACCAGTACATCAAAGATTCTCAAATGAAGATTGCCGAACTGGAGAAGAAGTCAAAGAATGCTGCTGGCATGGCGTCATCGATTAAACGATTGAAGGCCGATCTTGAACTCCGTCAGCAGGAAGTGGCTGCGCTTCAACTGGAAGTTTCCAAGATGCGAAGCGAAAACGAAACGATGACCAAAGCGATCAGCCAGAAGGATTCATCCCTGTTGGCGAAAGAAGAAGTGATCAAGGTTCGCGAATCCGATATTGCTTCGCTCGAAACGTTGATGAAGGACACCAACGAGCAGAACAAAATGACTACGGCTAATCTGTACTTCGAGCAGGCAAAAGCCATGGAGAAGGTAGCAGACCGTACAAACTTTGCTCCCCGGAAAAAGAAAGAAGCAATGCGTGAGGCGCTTGAATTATATAAGATCTCTCTTTCACTGGGCAAAGAAGAAGCTCAAAAGAAGATTGATGCGCTCGAAAAAGAACTCAGTTAGGCAGGTTAGGTTTAGGTTATGGGAAAGGCCCGGCATCCTCGCGATGCCTGGCTTTTCGTATTAAATGCAGTTCATAACCGATAACCAGGAGACAGTAACTATGTACCCGGTCAACAGGACATCCAATAATGCCGGTCAAGCGTTATCAGGAAGACACGCATGACCAATTGTAGAAAGCGTTCAGATTAAATAACCTTCCAGCGACCACTGGCCTTGGAATATGATAATCCGTTGCTCATGCTAAAAACCTCAGAACCATCCTCGGCTTTATGAGTTCCGGTTTCGTATACCCGGATACCATTATTTTCGCGCGTGAGAAAACTCACCAGCGCCTGCAGGGTTGGAGCAATATCCTCCAGCCATTGATCATCACCTTCTTTAATAAATGCGCGGCTCATAGCGTTAATAATGTACAATGCTCCAATTTAGTTCCGTTACTCAAAAACTCAGTACTTAATTCGCATTTCTCGCGTTTGTTGCAGATCATTACAGCATGGAACAGCATGATTTGATGAATCAGGTAATCAAAAATCTGGGCGTTCGCGGATTCGGAAACGTCATGGAAGCCCTCGCCTGGAATCAGGATAGATTTCAGGAGGGATTTGATCTGGCAAACGCCATGCAGAACCTCGACCTCGTCAAGCTGTTGTACTCGAACTTTAATCAAAACAACATCGTAATTGAGTTCACCCTGTTAGGAAAAGCCCGATACGAAAAACTGATGTAAGTATGGATTTTGATCTAGAAATTGCATTCCGTCTTGTGCTTTCGTTTGCCATTGGAACAGCCCTGGGTGTCGAGCGGGAATATCGCAGCAAGGCTGCGGGCCTTCGCACCATGATTGTGATCTGTCTGGGCTCAACGATCTTCACAGAGATCTCCATTAGCATCGGAGGAGATTCACCTGACCGCATTGCATCGAACATCATTACCGGCATTGGCTTTTTGGGTGCCGGGGTAATTTTCAAAGACGGCCTTACGATCAGCGGTATAACTACCGCAACCACCATTTGGATTTCTGCAGCGCTCGGTATGGCGGTAGGCGCGGGCGAATATATGATTGCCGTAGTGAGCTCCATTGCGGTACTGATTGTGCTAACATGGTTTGAACGCGTGAAACTGCTGATCGAAAATCATCATCAGGTTAGAACTTATCGCATCACCCTGCAGGATCAGGAGACATTCCGGCCCATGCTTGAAGAAAACATGTCCAGGCTTGGCATCCGCTGCCGCTTTGAGCGCGACCTTAAAAACGAGAGCCATCACGTGCTGGTTTGCGAACTGGCGGGCGGCAGAGAGAAACTTGATCAGGTTAATGAACTCCTGAAAAATGACGACCGTGTAAAATCGTATGATTACTAATCGTTCTATGTATAACTACTAACCCCTTTTGTTCTTCCTATGAATCTCAATACGACTACTCCTGTTAACATTCTGGTTGCCGAAGACGATGATGATGATTACCTGATTTTCTCCATTGCGATAAAAGAAACATCCTTTACCTATTTATTAAAACGCGCTGAAAACGGAGAAATCCTGTTAAAGTGCCTGAATGATGAACTTCCGGATATTCTGTTCCTTGATCTGCTGATGCCCTGCATGGACGGCAAGCAGTGCCTGAAGGAAATCCGTGCGAATAAGAAGTACGACAGCTTACCCATCATTGTTTATTCTTCCCTGAACGATTTAAACAGTGTTGAATATTGCTACCGCGAAGGCTCGAATTTGTACGTCATCAAGCCTAATTCAATTAACGACCTGAAGAGCATTCTCGAACGAATCCTCGCCATCGACTGGAAAAAGACGATGTACTTTCCTCAAAAATCTCAATTTGTTGTAAACGCATAAGTGCATAAACCCGCGTAACCCGGCATGAATAAAGCTTCTAACCAAAAGCTATGGTTTGTAATCGATGATGATCAGGACGATCAGGAGATTTTCACGATTGCCGTTGAGAAGGTCGACCGAGACATTGAGTGCACGTTTGCGAATGATGGCGTACACGCTCTGGATCGGGTGCGCAGCGATCGTTTCTTTCAACCGGAATGCATCTTCTTGGATGTTAACATGCCCCGGATGAACGGCATTGAATGCCTCGAAATACTGCGTACATTCGATCACCTGAGGCACGTACCGATCTATATGTGTTCCACTTCGTCTGATTCGAAAATCATCCAAAAAATAAAGGATTTGGGCGCACGTGACTTTATTGTAAAACCATCAACCATCGAGGAGTTTGCTAACGTACTCCGCGTTGTAAACAGAACATTGTAGCGTCAGGACGTTACCAGGCTCAGGAAATCATCAATATTAAATTCCGTAAGCAGCAGATCAATCGAAAGCCTGTCAACCGCCTGCTGAGGCATAAACGGAACTTCGGCACTGCGCGGATCCTGAACAACGATCCTTCCTCCCTCCTCGCGGATTCGCCTCAAACCATCCACCCCATCGGCATTCGCACCCGAGAGCAGCAAACCGATAACAGACTCACCGAATGCGTCCGCTGCTGATTCAAACGTTACATCTATGCTGGGGCGACTGTAGTTGATTTTCTCCGACATATCCAGCGAGAAAGTCAGGTCTTTCTCCAACAGTAAATGATAATCGGCCGGGGCAATGTATACATGGCGGCGCTCGATCGGATCTTTATCCTCCACTTCCTTTACCGTAAACTCCGACTTATGGGCCAGCACATCGTGCAGTACCGAATCCTCATCCTCTTTGCGATGAAAAATCAGGATTACTGCAATGTTTAGTTTCTTTGTCAGGTGTGGCAGGAGTCGTAACACACGACTTAAACTGCCTGCCGAACCTCCGATCAATACAATATTGAAATCAGGTTGCATACTAGCTCATTTTCCGCCAAATCTTTTCTTTATTCGGTAATTGCTTGTACCGGCTTACAAGCGATGAAAACTTCATGGTCTCTTTTGACCCAAGCCCCAGAAATCCAAGTTTTTCCAGGCTGTTATCAAACAACTCCAGTGCCCGGTCTTGTAGTTCTTTATCAAAATAGATCATCACATTCCTGCACAGAATCAGTTGAAACTCATTAAACGAAGTATCCGAAACCAGATTATGCGTAGCAAGGATAATGCGGGTTTTGAATGAGTCATCGAACTTGGCTGTGTCGTACTGCGCGATATAATATTTTGAGAAATCGTTTCTTCCGCCCGACTGGATGTAGTTCTCTGAATACTGCTTCATCTGACTCATGGGGAACATCCCCAGCCTTACCTTTTCCAGTACCGTGGGGTTAATATCGGTTGCATAGAGCAACGACTTATGCAGCAGGTTCGCCTCATGAAGCAAAATTGCCATCGAGTAAACCTCTTCGCCCGTTGAACATCCGGCATGCCAGATGCGGATTAACGGTCTGGTGGCAAGCTCCGGAATCACCTCTTCCCGAAGCGTTCGATAGAAATGGGCATCGCGGAACATTTCCGTTACGTTTACAGTGACTTGTTCCACAAAGCGTTTAAAATACGCTGCATCATGCTGAATCCGGTGCCTGAATTCCGCAAAACTTACCACCTTATCCATTGTAATGAGTCGCTGAATGCGTCTCTTCAGGGAAGCCGATGAATAGTTGGTGAAATCATACCCGTACTGTTCAATAAGATCGGAAAGAATGATCTCAATTTGCCCATCCGTTAGTTGAAGATCGTCATTCATTTCTGAAGATACTTATTCAGTAAGTCCGTCAACGCATCAACATCCACCGGTTTCGAAACATAGCCGTCAGCTCCCGCAGCCAGACATTTTTCACGATCTCCGATCATCGCCTGCGCGGTAACAGCTATTACCGGCAGACCGGCATTCGAACTCTTTCGAAGCATAGCAAGCATTTCATATCCATCCATTTCCGGCATCATCATATCCAGCAACACCATTCCTACATCATGATTGCTACTGAGCAATTTCAGGGCCTCCAATGATCCCGGAGCGGAGATGCACGAATAACCTTTTGATTTCAAAACAGCCGTAAGTGCAAAAATATTGCGTGTATCATCATCTACGATGAGGACTTTCTTACCCATACCCTTCATCTATTTTTTATTTCCGCTTTCATACAACCATACCCGCAGCAACGATAGCAACTGGTCGATATCAACCGGTTTGGTAATATAATCTGAGGCTCCCGCACTGATGCACTTGGCGCGGTCTCCCATCATGGCCTTTGCGGTAACGGCAATTACCGGAATATCGCGAAGCTTACGGTCCTTCCGGATCTCGCGCGTGGATTCGTAGCCATCCATTTCCGGCATCATCATGTCCATTAACACAATATCAACGTTCTTATTCCCCCGCAGTTGTTTTAACGCATCTTTGCCATCCACTGCGGTGATTACGTTCATCTTGTAACTTTCGAGGGCCTTGGTAAGTGAGAAGATATTTCGCATATCATCGTCTGCAATCAATACCGTTTTATTACTCAGCACTTCGTTCAACGCTCCAAGTTTGCTGTATTTTGGCTTGCTGTCGTCTTTCTTGTGCTTGCTTTCCATGAGGTGCAGGAAGAGTGAGACCTCATCCAGAATCCGTTTGTACGAATGTGCCGTTTTAATCACAATCGAATCGGCATACTTCTTAATTTTTACTTCTTCCGTTTTCGACAAGCTTTTGCCCGTGAAAATGATGATCGGCAAGTTCTCGAGACCCGGAATTTTCTTTACCTCCTCCAGCGTATCGTACGACTTCTGATCCGGAATTCCCATATCCAGAATCACACAGTCGATATCCTCCTGTTTCAGGGAAGAAACAGCATCTGCAACACCGGTTTTAACATCCAGGTTGATGTCGTATGTTTCCAGGAAGTACGCCAGCGCCCGGGCATGTTTGGTGTTTTCTTCCACGATCAGGACTTTCTTCGGATGATGCGTAAGTACATACTCAATCTTCTCAAAGATGTTCTGCATCTGTTCGAAGGCCATCGGTTTGTTGATGAAATCAACCGCACCTTTCACGAGGCTTTCACTTTTCAACTCATACGATGACATGATGTGTACCGGAATGTGCCGGGTTTCCGGGTCACTTTTCAGTTCATCCATCACTTCCCAGCCGCTCATCACGGGCAGTTGAATATCCAGTAAAATCCCCACGGGCAACAACTGGCGTGCAAGTTCAAGGCCTTCATCGCCCCGCACAGCCACCACGCCTTTGTATCCCCGCTTGCGGGTAAAGTCAAGCAACGACTTCGCGAAATTGATATCATCCTCTACGATCAACATCACCTGATCACCAGACTGAACCGTACTCCGGTCGTCCGGAATGTTTTCGGGAACTTCCGAACTGATGTATTTGCCCGAAGCACGTTTAGCCGGCACGATTTCATCGGTCGGTTCCTGCATGAATATCCTCTTTTGAGCCGTGACCTTTTCCACCGGCAGATGGAGCGTAAACTCACTACCCTCGCCCACCACACTCTTCAACTCTATCTCTCCACCCAAAAGTTTGACAAGTTCGCGACTGATGGAAAGGCCCAATCCCGTGCCACCATATTTTCTCCGGGTCGATCCATCGGCTTGCTGAAACGCTTCAAACACCAGACGTTGCTTTTCTTCCGGAATGCCGATACCGGTATCCTTTACGATAATGTCGAGGTGATCGCGATGCTGAGCGGAAGGTTTGACGGTGAGGCTAACATACCCCTCTGCCGTAAATTTAATGGCGTTCGACAACAGGTTACGAATAACCTGTTCCAGGCGAAGCTTATCCGTTTCGATCTGCTCGGGCACTTTACTGTCAAGTTCTACCCTAAACTCAATCCCCTTGTCTTGTGCAACCGGATTAAACAAACTCTGCATCTCCCGGGCAATCTCGCGCAGGGAAACGGGCATATACTCCAGCTCCATCTTACCGGATTCAATCTTCGACAAGTCAAGAATCTCATCAATGAGTGAAAGCAATCCTTGTCCTGAACTTTGGATCACCCGCGCGTATTCAACCTGATCGGACGATAAGTTCTTTTCATTGTTCTCCCCCATCAGTCGCGAAAGCAGCAGGATTGAATTGAGCGGAGTGCGCAGCTCGTGCGACATGTTTGCCAGAAACTCCGATTTATACCGGGTGCTCAGTTCCAGTTCCTTGGCTTTCGCCTGAATTTCGAAATTGCGTTCGGTAATAACCTGATTGCGTTCTTCGAGCAAGCGGCTGCGTTCTTCCAGTTCCTGATTAGCCTGTTTCAACTCTTCCTGCTGAACTCTGAGTTCTTCTTCCGATGCCTGAAGCTTCTCGGCCTGAACCTCCAATTCGCTGTTCATATTTTCAAGCTCACTGTGCTGTGCCTGCAATTCCTCCGACTGTGATTGTGTTTCTTCCAGCAACTCTTGCATGCGTTTACGATTCTGCGCGATGCTGATCGCAATCGCAATGTTGGAAGCGGCCAGTTTCAGGAACTCCAGTTCGCGTTCGGTGAAGGTTCCCAGTGACGCCAACTCAATACCGCCTTTGATGGCATATCCGTCAAACAAGGGTAACGCAACCACATGTTTTGGCTTTGCCTGGCCCGACGTAAAGCTGATGTAAACACTTTCTTCGGGGATGTCGCGGAGTTCCATCAGCTTACCGGAAACAACCGCCTGCCCGATAAAACCTTCGCCCATTTTCACGGCTTGACCGGATGAACCTGGTAAATAAGCGTACCCGGCCTGAATCACGAGGTTGTCATGCTCGGCAATATAAAATGCTCCGGTTTGACTGTTAATGTATGGACAGATGAATTCAAGAATCTCCTGACAAAGCTTGTTCAGCGGCTTTTCTCCGATAATCACATCGTTGAGTTGATTGATGCCTGACTGCAGCCATTCGTTATCAGAAAGTTTTGTAAAAGACGTCTGGAGCGAAGATGCCATTTTATTAAGCGCACCCGCCACATTTCCCAACGCATCGCTTTGATCGTCTGAGACCCGAACCGAGTAATTACCACCCGAAATCTTGTCGGCAATACCGCGGATGATATCAATGCGCTGCGTAATAACCCGGTCCTTTTCCTCCAGTTCGGCCTGCAGCCGCGACTTCTCCTCAAAATCACTCGACACGCGGGAATAAAACGAAACCGTAATAATCAAGGCTATGATAGCAGCAACCGTAATCAACATCGGTGTATACATTGCAAACGCATTCATGCGCTCAGTGCGTTCCAGCATGAGCTGTTGCTCGCGCGATTTCATCAACTCAATGTTCAGGCGAATCGAATCGGTAAAGTCCTTACCCATCTGAATGTCCGTCCGACTGATTAGCCCGGATGAATCAAAAATAGTAATCACGTTGTGCATCACACGAATGCGACTATCAATGAGGCGTTTGAGCTCATCTGCCGTTTGTTGCTGGCTGGGGTTGTCAGTAGTGAGTTGTTTTACCGCCATCTGACTATCAACGGTGCGCTGCTTGGCTTTGGTGAACGGTGCTAAAAACTCCGTATCTTTTGTAAGCAGGTAGCCGCGTTGCGCAGCCTCCGCATCGCGCAGGCCGGCTTCGATACTGTTCAGCTGAATGATAACTTCGTTGGTATGATCAACCATATCAGCACTGTCCAGGAGGCTGCGGATACTGATGAACGAGGCAACTGAGGTAATCATCAGAATGAAAAGTGAAACTCCAAAGCCGATTCTCAGGTTACGTTTGTAATTCTTGCTCATGGTTTAAAACACACAGGTTATAGCACATTATGATCGCGTATGGTTTACCGGGAGAATGATGGTGAATACTGCACCTTCCCCTTTCTTACCGGCCGCCTTGATCAGGCCGCGATGCCGGTCAACAATCTTTTTCACAATCGAAAGCCCGATACCGGAACCCTCAAACGCATCCTTTTGATTGAGGCGTTGAAAGATTTCAAAAATCCTTTCGGCATAGATTTCATCGAAACCAATTCCGTTGTCGCGCACCGTTATCCGGTAATAGTCGCCCGTACCGACCGCACGATCGGTGAACGCTTTCTGCGCTACAAACTCTCCGGTGATTTGAATCTCAGGCGTTGCACCGGGTCGCACAAATTTCAGCGAGTTTAAAATCAGGTTTTGAAAAAGTTGCTTCATCTGGCCGGGTACCACTTCAATTTCTGCAAGGTCAGTCACACGAACATTGGCGTTAAGGGTCCGTACTTTTACCTCCAGGTCGCTCAACACGTCCTCAATAATTTTGTTCAAATCAGTCTTCGTGAATTGATCCAACTCAGGGGGGCGCGCGAAATCGAGCAAGTCGGTAATCATCCTCCGCATGCGTTCGGCAGCAGCGGATATCTTGTTCAGGTAGAGCTTGAATTCAGGCCTTTCCGGAGTCGCGCCTTCCCGAACCATGGCACTGAAAACCTGAATTTTCCGCAAGGGCTCCTGTAAATCATGTGACGCAACAAAGGCAAACTGCTGCAATTCGTTATTGCTGTCTTCCAGTCGCTTATTCGCTTCCTTGAGCTCCTGCGTGCGGTGCTGAACTTTTTGTTCAAGCACCTCCGAGGCCATTTTTTGCTCGTGGATGTCGGTTAATATCCCAACCCATTTGAAAAACTTATCTTCTTTCCTGACAGGTGTTATGTATAGCAGGTGATACCGGAATTCGTGGTTGTCGATCCGCTTGATCTTAACCTCCTGCTTGAATTGATTTCTAGCGAGAATAGCTTGCTCGATACAATGCGAGATGGTGATTCCCTCCGTTTCAGGAAAATTCATCCGGTCTGAACTATAATCTGACCAGCGTTCGTTCACGAATTCAATTTTCCCCGTCTCATCCGTGTTGAAGGCCATCTGCGGAATCGATTCAAGGGTGGATTTCAACTCCTCTACGCGATCGTGTAAATCGCTTTCCACCTTCTTGCGCACTTCTATCTCTGCACGCAGAATCTTGTCCATCTCATTCAGCCGGCGGTGCTGTTCGGAAAGCTTGTAGAACGTTTTAACTTTTAAGAGCAGAATATCCGGATCGAAAGGTTTCGTCACGTAATCCACTCCGCCTGAACCGTATCCTTTCGCGATGTATTTCTTATGGGTGTTGATGGCAGATAAAAAAATGATCGGAATATCTTTCGACTTGCTGTAGCCAGAAATCGCTTCCGCAACTTCAAAGCCGTCCATGTCGGGCATTTGAACATCCAGGATGATTAGCGAATACTCGTTTTGAAGAATTTTCTTTAACGCCTCCTGCCCTGAAGCCGCTGAATCTACTCTGAACTTGTGCAGTTCAAGAAGCTGTTGGAGTGAGAAAATGTTTTGAACATTGTCATCGACAATCAGGATCATAGCACCAATGCTTCGGCTTTTAAAAGGTTTCAATTTATACATTTCAATGCCGTAACCGATGCTAAAACAATGATTTTATTAGTGTGTAAAAAAATCCACACTTTTTATTTTATCAGTGTGTTACACGAGCGATGAAGATGAGAATTCAACTCCAATTTCAATGACGATGAAGACAGAATTTTTGGCATAAAATTTTACGCAGATCACAACACATCCACTACATACTTTTTATGGAGTACGTTTACTATCAAGGCGATCGTTTCAAAGCAAAAGCTGTGGAGATTGGCGGAAACAGAATGTACTCGCTGGTCGATCACGAAGGCACCCTCGTGCACTTTGTTAACGAACAACAACTCGACAAGAAGTCGCTGATCGATGTGTGTATCGAAGCCTACCTGCGGTTTTCAGAACGCGCGTAACGCTAATTCGTTTTTCAGCACCACAGCGGGATTGGCCTGTGTCACTTTCCAGACCACATACAACATGGATCCCAATGCCAGCAGTGCGCTTCCCGCAAGCGTAATAAAGAATACTTGAGGTTCAAATTGAGCCGATATGCGAATTGCTCTGCTGCGACACGGAAGTTTCAGGCATTGTTGAGTAATAATATCCTCAAAAGCTGAGATAAACATGCGATTGAGCGCGCCTTTCACACTGGCACAGCTTTAGACCCTGTGGTAAAAACTGCAATACACTGATTCATGGCGCGTGCGAAAAAGAAGTTCTTCCTTCGGAAGCCTGTTAAAATTCTCCTGATCATTCTCGGTATTCTCATCCTCGTGCGGCTGATCCTTCCTTCCGTTGTACTGCACTACGCCAACAAAACACTGGCGGGCATGAATGGCTACTATGGCCACATCGAAGATATTGACATAGCGCTCATACGCGGAGCGTACAAAATCGACAGCATTTACCTGAACAAGGTCGACACGATCACCCAAAAACAAACGTCTTTTTTCTCAGCATCGGAAATCGATCTTTCGGTTGAGTGGAAAGCACTCTTTCACGGATCGATTGTAGGCGAACTCATTTTTGAAAAGCCGATATTGAAATTCTCAAAAGATAAGGTTGAACCGAAGGACCTGCGAAACGACTCAACCGATTTCCGCAAGCTGCTTGACGACTTTATGCCGCTGCGTGTGAACCGGTTTGAAGTTAATCATGGGCAGATTCAGTACATCGATCAGTTCTCGTCTCCGCGGGTTGACGTCACGATGACCGATGTAAACGTACTCGCGCTGAACCTGAAGAACAGCTACGACTCAGCCGTGCTGCTTCCGGCTACAGTACAGGCGGATGCCGATATTTACGAAGGCACGCTCGATTTCAAACTGAAGCTAAACCCGCTGGCCGATCAGCCTACGTTCGACATGAATGCAGAGCTCAAGAATACCAACCTCGTGTTGTTAAACGACTTCTTTCAGGCGTATGCCAACCTCGATGTAAACAAAGGCACATTCGGGATGTATGCGGAAGTGGCAGCCAAACAAGGCGCGTTTACCGGATACGTAAAGCCGATTGTGCAGGGATTGGATGTATATGGACCGGAAGACAAAAAGGATAACATCTTCCGGAAGATCTGGGAAGGCCTTGCCGGTGGCGCAAGCGAAGTTCTTGAAAACCAGCCCAAAGATCAGTTTGCAACAAAAATACCGTTTGAGGGCCGACTAGATGACCCGAAAGCCAACCTCTGGGTAACGATCACCAATGTATTGCAGAATGCGTTTATCAACGCGTTGCAGCCTTCGATCGACAACGACATCAACATCGGTTCGGTTGAAAAGAAAAAGAAAGAAAAGAAAACGCTTCTTCAGAAAGTTTTTGGTAAAAAAGATGACGAGGAAAAGGATGCCCGAAAAAAGGCTCGCCAAAAAAGGCGTGAAAAGAAGAAAGACGAATAACGACTGAAGCCAATCCCGAATACACATTATTAAAATCACCGCGTTACGGTTATGCTCATAACAATAACGTAATACGGATAACTGCCACGATTTAGGCATACTACCGACATTTGCAGTGCTGCAACCCGGGCTTTATGTTTAAGTTGTTTGAAATTAACTCCATCCGTAGCCGGATGGTAGCCAGTTTCTTGTTCCTTACTTCGCTAATACTTGTTCTGGCGATTGTATCGCTCTATACACTCGATCGTACGCTTCAAATTGCCCGGATCAATACCGATGTAAATCAACTCGAAATCTTTACGCTTAACCTGATCAAATCCGACAACGACTTTTTTAATGTCGAGATGATCAACAAGGGTTATTTCAAAAGCCGGTCGAGCGCATTTCTGACAAAGCGGGACAGCTTGAACCGCGCGATCAGCGCCAAAATATCAGACTTGCGAAAGCAAGGCCTGAATAAAGCCTACACGATCGACTATACGCTGCATTCAATCGACAGTACACTTTCACTCTATAATAGCAAGTTCAATACGCTCGAGTCTCTTTTGTTTAAAAAAGGATTTAAAGATTATGGACTCGAAGGGCAAATGCGCGAACATGCTCACAAACTGGAAGAGACTGACCTGGGACTCGATATTTCCAAAATCCTGTACCTCCGCAGGCATGAAAAAGACTTCTTCCTGCGTCACGATACCAGCTACCTCGTGGCCTTTAAAACCCGGGCAGCAGCACTTCTACGAGAATTAAAACAATCACCTGAGCGAAACAAGGAAGCGATTTTCCACATTGGTGAATATCAGCGGCTGTTTTTCGAACTGGCTGAAATACAGATAATCGTGGGCCTTAGCAGCGAGGCCGGTTTGCGCAGTGAACTCAATACGCTCACCCAACACCTGAGCGACCGCTTTTTTTCGTTGTCGGAATATGCGTTCCGTCAATCTTCCGCGGCACAAAACCACGCACGCGTCATTTATATCTCCGCCTTGTGTTTCGGTATTCTTATCTCCATTTTAACCGGGTACTGGATCTCGAGGCGACTTTCTGAGCCGATCACCAAGCTTTCACGGTTGGTTAACAGCGCGCAAAAATCAAACCTCGCAGTTGATCTGAATCTCAAGAATGCGGCCCATGAGATCATTACGCTTACTGCTTCGTTCGCGCGCCTGATGAGTAAAACCGAAGAGCAGATGCGCGAGATCAAACTCAAATCAAGGCAATTAAAGCAGCGGAATAAGCAACTTCGCAAACTGAATAAAGAGCAGGACCACTTCCTCTACAGCACCGCGCACGATCTTCGCTCGCCCCTCACGTCACTGGCCGGACTCGTTCACCTGATGCGCATCGAAAACAAAGCCCCTGAAATGGTTCATTACTTCGACAAAATGGAGAAGAGCATTTCCCGGCAGGAAGATTTCATTGAACAAATCGCCAGTTTCTCGAAGAATAAAATCCTGAAAATAAAACCCGAACCGCTCGACCTGCAAAAAATATTCAACGATACGTTTGAACATCACTTGTACATGGCCGGAGCCACGCGGATTAAAAGGGAAGTGATTGTTGAAAATCCTAACAACATCAGCATCTGGTCAGATTATAACCGGATGCTTGTATTGTTCAACAACCTCATTTCAAATGCCATCCGGTATTCCGACCCGCAGAAGCCAAACTCATTTATCACCGTACACATCACCGTTTGGCGCGATGAAATCGTGGTGAAATTCTCCGACAATGGAATCGGCATCAGTCAGCAGCATCTCGATAAAATTTTCGACATGTTCTATCGCGCGCATGACGATTCAAAAGGCACCGGCCTGGGGCTTTTTATTCTGCAGGAAACGGTCCGCAAAATGAACGGGTCTGTACTGGTTGAGTCGGCGGCAGGCGCAGGAACTGTTTTTACACTTACGCTGCCGAACTTACAACCTGCCCGGGTCGGACAATTATCGCTGATTTGATTACATCCGATGTTACGGGACTGTTTCGGCCGTAACAATCCAATCACGCTTTCTTAATCTTCCGGCACATTTAAGAACACACGCGGGCGGTAGTTTTGTAAAATTAACCACGTCAACGATGCGGATTTCTGTCATCATCAGCACCTACAACAACCCGGCCTGGCTGGAAAAAGTAATCTGGGGCTACGAACTTCAAACGCACACCGATTTCGAGTTCATTGTTGCCGATGATGGTTCCGGACCGGAGACGCGCTCGCTGATCGAACACTATCAGAAAACCTCGCGGATGAAAATCATCCACGTCTGGCATCCCGACAAAGGATTTCAAAAATCAGCTATTCTCAACAAAGCAGTAGCCGCTTCAAATACTGCCTACCTGTTGTTTTCGGATGGCGATTGTATCCCGAGAAAAGACTTCGTTGAAACGCACGTTCGCCACGCGAAACAAGGCTATTTCCTTTCGGGCGGATATTTTAAACTCCCGATGGAAACCAGTAAAGCCATTACCCGGGAAGATGTTGCAAACGGAAATGCATTTGATGTTAACTGGCTTCACGCACACGGTTTAAAGAAAACGTACAAGGAACTTAAACTGGTAAGCCGCGGGCTACAGCAATATCTCCTGAACTGGCTCACCCCTACTAAACCGACCTGGAACGGTCATGGATCGTCCGGTTGGAAAAAGGACATCGTTGCGGTCAATGGCTACAATGAAGAGATGCAATATGGCGGACAAGACCGTGAGCTGGGTGAACGCCTGGTGAACCTTGGCATAAAAGGAAAACAAATCCGCTACAGTGCGGTATGCGTACACCTCGATCACAAACGGGGCTACAACACGCCCGAATCCATTCATAAAAACCGGAAAATTCGTCAACAAACCCGCTTCCAACGCAAAGTCTGGACACGCAACGGCATTATCAATTCAAATCTGCAGCCCGCGTGAAGATTTGTATCGCCCGTTCCGAGCGCCATTCATATTCAGAAACATTTATCCGCGATCAGCTTACCGGTTTGCGTGAACTGGCCGAAATATATTCGATCCATACAAGCCGTTTGCCTGAACGTACAGAGGACGGCAAACTTATTCTCTCCTGGCCGTTTTGGGTGCTGCATAAAATCACCAGGGCCGTTACCGGGAAAAGAAACAATTTCTTCAGTCAGTATGGCTTTAAGAAATTCCTCACCGATAACAAGATTGATGTAGTGATCGCCAACTATGGTATGACGGGTGCGCACCTCGCTCCTGTTTGCCGGGAAGCGGGAGTTCCGCTCATCGCCATCTTTCACGGACACGATGCGGGTGATAAAAAATTAATCAAAGCATACCGAACACATTACCAGCAACTGTTCGAATTTGCTTCCGCGATCGTTGCTGTATCCTACGACATCCGAAATAAACTGATCGCGCTGGGCGCGGAACCCGGAAAAGTTAAGGTTATTTCATGTGGAGTGGACACCGGAAAGTTCAAGCCATCTGCAGCTGTACGTGAAAAGATCTTTCTGTCGGTGGGGCGTTTCGTAGAAAAAAAAGGTCCGTTGTACACGATCCGTGCTTTTCATGAAGTTTGGAAAAAACATCCGGATGCACGACTCGTAATGGCCGGTGCGCATTCAGGGCTGTATGCGGCCTGCAAGAAGCTTACACAATCGCTCGACATGCAGGATATTATCTCATTTCCCGGCATCCTGAAACCCGAGCAGGTGCTGGAGTGGATGAACCGCTCGTTTGCTTTTGTTCAACATTCTGTAACCGCTAACAATGGCGACACAGAAGGAACTCCGGTAGGCATTCTGGAAGCAGCCGCAACGGGTTTGCCGGTGGTTAGCACACTGCACGGAGGTATTCCGCAAGCCGTTATTCATGAAACTACCGGATACCTGGTGAAAGAACGTGACGTGGCGGCTATGGCAAATTACATGATATCACTCCTGGAGGATGATCGCACGGTAGCGCAGATGCGCGAGGGAGCGCGCAGGCATGTGATTGAAAACTACGAACAGAAAAAGCAGATCAATACGTTGTTTAAACTTGCCGATCAGGCAGTAGCATCCCGACAAACACGATGAACCAGGTTTACATCTGCGGCACATACTTTCATGTGTACGCCAGTATCTTAAAAGAACTTTATCGGAGCGATAAAACCGGGAAAAGTCTGCTGATTTTGAATGATCACACGCCCGGTCTTGAAAACATCATTCCTGCACTAAGGGAAAACCACTTCTTCGATAAATTTCTTGTGGTACCCTTCCGCAAGATCGAGTCAGCAGAAAGAAACCACGGATCATTCCTGTCGCGGGTATTCTTTCGCAACCGTGCAATGATTCGTGCGGTAGAAGCCAATTCCGACATCGGCCGGTTCGAATCCTTTATCCGGGAAAGTGAAATCAACTCCTTTTACCTGTGGGGCTACCCTACTGCGTATTTTGTTTTTCGGTTCGCGGGCAATTATCTCCGGATCATCGAAGACGGAGCGCGCAACTACATTATCCGGATCCGGAAGGCAAAACTGCTGAAACGAAAATATGTTCTCCGAACCTACATTGGTGACGGATTTGATAGCGCAGTGAAAGAAATCAACCTTCAATTCCCTGAGCAACTCGACCCAAGGCTGAGGCATAAAGGAACGCACTTCAACCTGAAAGAAATGCAGGACAACCTTTCCGCGGCCGACAATCAGCGAATTTTGAATGTATTCATGAAAGGTGAAGGTATAACCCTTAACAACCGCAAGAAGGTGTTGATTATCACCCAGCCATTGTCGGAAGACAACTTTGTTACCGAAGCGTACAAGCTTTCGTTGTACGCGGAGATGATCGATGAACATGCTGCCGGTCATGACGTGTACATCAAACCGCATCCGCGGGAGTTGACCGACTACCGCAAGCAGTTGGGCCGTGACTTCATTGAAATTCCCAGAAGTTTTCCGCTTGAAATGTTTGACCTGATGCAGAACATTCGCTTCGATAAGGGAGTAACGCTGTTCTCCAGCGGAATTGCCAACCTGCGTTGCATCACCCATAAAATTCACCTGGGCCGCCATCATATCCGGCAGTTGTTGCCCGGGAAAAAGTTGGTGTAGTACACACGGAACAATTTCCATAGCCGGAAATTCCGGCGACCGATCATTTCGTATCTTTTCGCAAAGATTGTTAACATTAACTATGCATAATCTGGAGCGCGTTTACCGGATGTCGTTTGCGAGCGTTTACCCGCATTATATCGCAAAGGCGGAGAAGAAAGGCCGCACAAAAGCGGAGGTAGATGAGATTATCTTCTGGCTTACGGGGTACAATGCGAAAATGTTAAAGCAGCACCTCGACACAAAAACCGATTTCGAGACGTTCTTTTCGCAAGCGCCACGCATTAACCCAAATGCGTCAAAAATCACCGGGGTAATTTGTGGCTACCGCGTGGAAGAAATTGAAGATAACCTCATGCAACAGATCCGGTATCTCGATAAGCTCATCGATGAACTGGCGAAGGGCAAAGCCATGGAAAAAATCTTGCGGGCATAACCCGGCCCGGCCCTAAACTGCCTTTAGGTGTCTGTCTTCCGTTCAGGCAAGGGTTGATAGCCAGGGGTAGTTTCCCGGCTGTTTAATGGCCAAAGGCCCAAAACTGCATCAATTTCGCATGCTGTACCCTTCCGGGTAACCAAAAATCACCTTCACCACGCGAGGGCATTCCGGCCCCTCGGCCACCCACTCCCTTTTACATACTTGCCACACCCATAAACCTCCTGCTCACTCCGATCGCTACAACCAATGCAAACAATTACTGTTCTATAAGCAATCAAACACAAATTCTTTATGAAACTAAGAAGATCAAATCCTTTATTACTCAGCGCAAAAATGTTGTTGCTGACGTTCACATTCTCAGCAGTAGCCATTAGCTGCAGCGATGACGATGATAACTCGCCAGCCCCACAACAAAACGTATTAGAGATTGCTGCCGCTAACGCAGACTTTGATGTATTAGCAGCTGCAGCCGAAAAAGCTGGTGCCGAAGTAAAAGGCGTGTTAAGCGGTACTACACAGATTACCGTTTTCGCTCCAACCGATGCCGCCTTTGTTACCTACTTGGGCGTAGCCAACGAGGCAGCGGCGCTTACTGCCGTTAACGGTTTAAGTCAGGTTGCTGCCGCTGACCTGTTGAAGTTCCACGTAATCGCAGGCTCTGAAATTAAAGCTGCTGATATCGCTGCGGGAACTACAACCGTTACTACCGCACGTGCATCGAACAACAAGGCGTTCATCACCAAATCGGGCGCTAACGTTACCATTAACAACGCACGTGTAACTACAGCCAACGTGGATGCATCCAATGGCGTAATTCACATTATTGATGCTGTGTTAGCTCCACCAGCAGGAAACATTGTATCGATTGCAACTACAGGTGCTACAGCTGAAAGTTTTAACTTGTTGGCAACAGCCCTTACAAAAGCTAACCTGGTGACTGCGCTGCAGGGAGCCGGACCGTTCACGGTATTTGCACCGGATGATGTGGCTTTCCTGGCATTGCTGCGTACACTCACTGGTAACGCAACGTTAACAGAAGCTCAGGGTATTGACGCGATTAACGCAATCGATGCTGATTCTGATCCGCTGAACCTGTCAGAACTTACCAATGTATTGCAATATCATGTGGTACCGAATGCGGCTGCGTTCTCGATTAACTTAACCAATAATCAGGTGATCACCACGCTGAAAGCAAACGCTCCGAATCAGGTAACAATCGGACTGGGCGCAACTGTCACAGTTGACGGTGCCGCTTCTGAACCATCTACCGTAGCATTGGCCAACGTAGCCGCTACCAACGGAGTTATTCACGTGATTGACCGCGTGTTGCTTCCTGAATAAGAATTCAATAGTGAAGTAGGCAAGTGAGGTTGTTGAAAAAGTCCCGCAGTAGCGGGACTTTTTTTTGTGTCAATACCCCAATCATGCTGATGCTTTTTTGCCAAGAGCTCAAGCAGATTAGTTCCACTGCTGCTGTCCTGTATGAGGGCAGTTAATTGGTTAAGTCTTCACGCAAGCATCGTTGCGCTCACCTTAAAAAAACAACACCCTTTGACCTTCGTCAAGGGGCTGAAGGTGAGGTCTCAAGCGGACCCGCCTACCGGCAGGCAGGTTCGAATCGCTGGAGGAGCAAAATTATTAAGTAGAGCAAAGAGCTCTGCAAAAGCGATTAAAAAGAAAAAGCTGACTAAACAGACAAAGAACAAACATGGCCAGCCTTGACGTCCGTTTCATGCACTGCCTATTTATCAAGATTGCACTTCCTAAAAAAAATCTCATATTTTCACATTTCTTGAGGCATGCAACCTGAACATTGGAAAATACGAGTACAGGCTGATGAGTTCCTGAAAGCCTACCATGTCCTGAAAAATAGCGACCACTCTACAACCTTGATGGTAGCGACACCGGGCGTTGTATGTCTGGCCTTTGCAGTAGAGCTTTATCTTAAAGAGCTTCACGTCATAGCAACAGGTAAATCACCGCGTGGTCACAACATTTATAAACTGTTTGCAGCACTACCGTCTGATGTTAGACAGGCAGTCTTTGCTCATAAGTCAATAAGTGACAATCCATTCATGATGAGAGGAGATATTTTCAATGTTGGATTTCATAGTCAAACCTACACTGCTTACGACAGATTTACCGATCAGATGAAAGAAATCAGCGATGGCTTTGAAAAATGGCGTTATTCTTATGAAGTGCAGACATTAACGTATCAATCTTCATTTGCCTTAGCTCTTATAACGGCAGTTGCTTCAACGTCAGACAGCAAGCGGATATAGCACGAAGTAACAGCTTACGTATTCCCTAAAAGCGATTTCGCTTAAGTCTTCAGCCAACAAGGGGGTGCTTCAACTTTCAGCCCTTGCTTGCTGCGCAAGCTGCGCTGAGGGTTGAGGTCTCAAGCGGACCCCCTACCGGCAGGCAGGTTCGAACCGCTGTAGGAGCAAAAATTATTAAGCAGAGCAAAGAGCTCTGCAAAAGCGATTAAAAAGAAAAAGCTAACTAAACAGTCAGCTTTTTATCGAGGTCTCAAGCGGACCCGCCTACCGGCAGGCAGGTTCGAACCGCTGTAGGAGCAAAATTTATTAAGCAGAGCAAAGAGCTCTGCAAAAGCGATTAAAAAGAAAAAGCTAACTACACAGTCAGCTTTTTATCGAGGTCTCAAGCGGATTCGAACCGCTGTAGGAGCTTTTGCAGAGCTCTGCCTAGCCACTCGGCCATGAGACCATTCTTTACAATATCCCGATCCAACAGACCAGGATTCAGGCACAAAACTATAAAAATCAGTGCGGAATACAACGTTTGTAAAAAACAAAAGGTGGCCGCACGGACCACCTTTCGTAATCATGCAATGCGCATTACTCTTTTGTATTCATCTTGTCCTTCAGGGCGCTCAACGCTTCCAGATCGCCAAGGGTTGACTTCTCAACTTCCTGGTTGATCTTTTCGATCGTCTTGCCTTTGCTTGGAGCCTTCGCTGCAGGAGCTTTCTTCGCTACAGGAGCCTCTTCTGCAGAGTACATCGCCTTATGTGAAAGAACGATTCTGCGGTCTTCCTTCGAGAACTCGAGCACTTTGAAATCCAGGCTCTCACCGGTTTCAATTTTGCTTCCATCTTCTTTCACCAGGTTCTTCGCAGAGCAGAAGCCTTCGATTCCGTACGGAAGCTCAAGCGTTGCACCTTTGTCGTTCTTGCTGGTTACTGTACACTTGTGTACGGAACCTACCGTAAACACATTTTCGAATGTATCCCAAGGGTTCTCTTCGATATGCTTGTGGCTGAGGGCCAGTCTGCGGTTAGCCGCATCCAGTTCCAGCACAACAACTTCCATTTGCTCGCTTACTTTCACGAACTCAGAAGGATGCTTGATCTTCTTGGTCCAGCTTAAATCCGATACGTGCACCAGGCCATCGATACCTTCTTCCAGCTCAATGAACAAGCCAAAGTTGGTGAGGTTACGAACGATACCTTTATGACGGGTACCTACCGCATACTTGCTGAGTACATCCTGACGGGTCCATGGATCTTCCGTAAGTTGCTTGATGCCGAGTGACATCTTGCGCTCTTCGCGATCGATGGTCAACACAACAGCTTCAACTTCATCGCCAACCTTCATGAAATCCTGAGGATTGCGCAGGTGCTGTGACCAGCTCATTTCTGATACGTGGATCAGACCTTCAACGCCAGGCTGAAGCTCGAGGAACGCACCGTAATCGGCCACGTTTACGATCTTGCCTTTAACTTTAGAACCGATCTGAACTTCGTCTGACAGACCAGCCCAAGGATGAGGAGTAAGTTGCTTCATGCCGAGGCTGATACGCTTCTTCTCGCCATCGAAATCGAGCACAACAACCTTAACCACCTGGTCAAGCTTAAGCAGCTCTTCCGGATGATTGATGCGGCCCCATGAAATATCGGTAATGTGCAACAAGCCGTCTACACCACCGAGGTCGATGAACACACCGAAGTTGGTCATGTTCTTGATCGTACCTTCCAGTACCTGACCTTTCTCGAGGTTGCTCAGGATTGCCACCTTCTGCTGCTCGAGGTCTTTCTCGATCAACACTTTGTGCGATACCACTACGTTGTCGTTGGTGTAGTTGATTTTCACAACTTTCACTTCCATCGACTTGTTTACATATACATCGAAGTCGCGGATAGGCTTCACATCAATTTGTGAACCTGGCAAGAACGCTTCGATTCCGAATACGTCTACAATCAAACCACCTTTAGTTCTGCGCTTCACGAAACCTTCGATTACCGCATCGTTGTCGAGTGACTTCTGGATGTTCTCCCAGCCCTTCACCAACTTCGCTTTTCTGCGGCTCAGCACGAGCTGACCCATCAGGTCTTCGCGCTCTTCGATAAACAAGTCAACCTTGTCACCGATTTTAAGGTTTTGCATGTCTTTGAATTCAGCGAGCGGCACAAGACCGTCAGACTTAAATCCAATGTTCAAAATAACGTCACGGTCGTTGATACCAACCACAACACCTTCTACGAGTTCGCCACTGTCAACAGTAGTAACAGTTCCCTCGTACATTTTCTCCATCTTCTCACGATCTTTAGCGGAGTAGCCTTCGCCAAAGCCTTTGCGATCGTACGCATCCCAGTCAAATTCGCCTGGAACAGCTTTCGCCCGTACCGCCTTTCTCAGCTCGGTAACCGGAATCGCTTCTGAATCAATTTCTTCTTTTTGGAGTGCTTTTACCTCTGCGAGTGGATCTACTTCATCGAGGTCTGCTGTGTTTTCAACAGCTTTTTTCTTAACCGCTTTCAATTCTTCGTCAGCGGAAGCAGGTTTTGCTTTTTCCTTAGCCATAAAATGAACTTGCCCTTCGATACATGCCGCATCCGGGCCGAATGCTGCAAATTTGGTTAAACTAAGCCCTTTTTAACATAAAAAGAGCCCTGCTCACACGAACAGGGCTGCAAATGTACTGATTTTCGAAAAATTATCGAAACCGGAATGAACTCCGGAAAGCCTTAATTCTGCATAGACGTGCTCTCGGTTTTCAGCGTTCCGACAGCGTATTCCAGCACAATCTTCTGGAACACCAGCGTATACTCCGCCTGGGCCTTGTCGGTTTGCGCCTGAACATACACCCGGTTTGCGTTGGCATATTCTACAAAGTTCGTTACCCCCAGGTTATAGCGCTCGGTTTCATACCGGAAGGCAAGCTCAGCCGCTTTGAGCTGATCGGATGTTACGGAAAATGCACGTTTCGCGCCCTCATAATTTCGGATGGCCCGGATTACATCGTTGCGCACCTGGTACTCGAGGTTGTTGCGGGTTAATTGCGCATTCTTGTATTGGATTTTCCGCTGAACATAATTGGTTCGCGTTTGAAGTCCATTGAAGATCGGAATGGTCAACTGAAAGCCGAATGTTTTTTGAAGGTTGTTTCTTCTGAACTGCTCTTCAAACGGGCGCGGAACTTCCGGATTGGCCTGAAAGCCCAACGACTCGCTGCCGAATCCATATCCCGATGCTGCGGTTGGATCTACTACAATGATTGATCTGAAGTTCTCAACCGAATCAGGGACTCCCTGCGGCCGGTTGTACGCTGAGCGAACATTGAAAAAAGCCGATAACGATGGCAGCATTGATCCCCGCGCTGCATACATGCTGTAACGCTGGGCATCAGCGGTTTTAACCGCGTTCAAATAGTCGCCTCTTGACCGCTTCGCACGTTCAGCAAGTTCTTCCGCGTTGAGCGCATCGGTATCAAACGCATTAACATCCCAGCTCGGGCGTTCCACATCAAACAGTTCGAACGGATCAAGCAAGAGTGTTTGTGCAAGGATCGCTTTGTCGTTGTTGAGCCGGATCTCGGCTTGAATGGCACGCAGTTCAGCCGCCCTGGCCTGAGCTTCCTGGTTGTACTCATCTACGGGTGATTTCGCTCCCAGGACAACCTGTTCTTTGATCTGTTGATATTGCTTATTTAAGGCCTCATAGTTCTCTTTGGCAATAATGAGCAACTCCTTGTCGAGCATAACGGTCAGGTACTGGGTCGACACCGTGTTGATCGCATCCTGCGCGGTGCGATGCACGAGGTAGTTTTGGGCCTGCAACTGACTTGAAAACTGACGAATGGTGTTAATCTGATTGAATCCGCTAAAAAGGTTCAGGTTAATCGACACCGAACCCGAAACATTGTCTGTTACACCGTTTACCACCTGGCCGGTGTTGGAGTTAAAGAAGTTACCATCGTTGCGTGCAGCAGAAGCGCTGGCATTTACCGTTGGTGCCAATCCGGCATATCCCGCAAGCCGCTGCGCCTCACTTAGCTGAAGATTGTTTCGTTGTGTATTCAGGTTAACACTATTCTCCAGGGCAATCTTAACGGCCTGCTCAAAAGTTAACACCGACATGTTTGTCGAGTCGGATTGAGCAAACACCCCGAACGAAATAACAACCAAACAAAAACTTACTGCAATCTTCATCCTCATCGATTAGTTTCTTTTTTCAACTTGTACATCCGACTGAACAATACCATCGGCTACGGTAACAATGCGTTTGCCATAGCGGGCATTATCTTCCGAGTGTGTTACCTGGATAATGGTGATACCCTCCTCGTTTAATTTTTTAAAGATCTCCATGATCTGTTTACCCTGCTCGGAATGAAGGTTTCCGGTAGGTTCGTCAGCCAGCAATAATTTCGGCTGACCGATAATCGCGCGGGCAATGCCCACGAGTTGCTGCTGGCCACCGCTCAACTGCTCCGGGAACAGGTCTTTCTTCGCAACCATGTTAAACCGGTCGAGCAACTCCGCGACCATGCTTTTACGCTGGCTGGCTGCCACCCCTTTATATAACAGCGGGGTTTCAATGTTTTCATACACCGTGAGTTCATCAATCAGGTGATAGGCCTGGAAGATGAAGCCGATGTAGTTCTTGTGCATTTCGGACTTTTGCTTTTCGCGGAGCTTGTGAACGGGCTCATCGAAGAAGAAATACTCCCCTGCCGATGGTTCGTCCAGCAGGCCGACAATGTTCATCAGAGACGATTTTCCCGCCCCGCTGGGACCCATGATGGTGAGAAACTCCCCCTGGTTTACGTCCAGATTAATTCCTTTTAAAATGAAGGTGCGTTGAAAGCGGGAATCAACGTACTTGTCAATGTCGCGTAGTTTGATCATAGAGATTTCGGGCTGAATTGCTAATAATATGCCAAGCACTTAAACGTGCCTGTAGAGCGAAATATCGGTTATTTTAAGGGATTCTTTCGTCCGGATTTGCAAAATGCCGTCCTAAATCGGACAGTAGCGTCAAAGCACGATCGGAAACAGAATAACGTCAACCCTGCGGTTCATGCGCATGCCGCCCCGCGTCCGGTTCGAGTAAACGGCATTGTCGAGGCCCCAGTCTTTGATGCTGATTTTATGCTCGGGAATCTGTTTCTGCAAAATCAGTTGTTTAACCGTTTCGCTGCGCATCTGCGAAAGCCATTCGTTGTATTGCCGGCCTCCGATCGGATCGGTATGACTGATCAAGTGAATCTCATATTTCTCCAGGTTGGGGATGGAATCCAGCCAATGGTGCAACTCCATCGACTGCAGCGTATCGACATGATAATCGCCTCCGCCAAAGTAAATGCTCATGCGGATTTCCTGCTCCTGCGCACTTGCCGCCGGAACCACCAGCATACACAAAACCAACAGCCTCAGGAAACGCGGCATACGGATTGTTTGTTAAGCATACAATTTACAACAGACACGCTATATTTAACACTCCAATCCGGTGAAGATGAGATTTTCAAAACCCGTTTTTTTACTTTTGTTGCTTGCGCTTTCCGCCTGTGGAAACAAGATCATTTACTACGGTCGCTCCTACCCGGCCACCCAACAGGTCGACCTGTATTTCCGCGAAGGCGATATCAGCGAACCCAATGAAATCATGGGAAAGCTCACGTATGAAGTAACGGCTAAAAAGGCCTCCGACAAGGTGCAGGCAAAGCTCACGGAGTACGTGCAAAAGAAAGGTGCCGATGCCATCATCTTCGATGACGTGTCGCTCACCAATACCGGAAGCACTTCCGGTGGCGCGGGTGCGGGTGCAGGACGTAAACGGATTTTCTTCGGACTGTTCACCACCAAAACCAAATACTCGAAAGGTCAGCTGGTGAAAGCAACGATCATCAAATACAAGAAAAATATCTGATCACTGCGCGGTTAGCTTATCGGCTACCATGCGGTTGTTGTATTGCTGAATGATCGCCTTTATTTTCCGCTCCATGTTTTCAGCTACCGCTCGGTTCGCTTTTTTGATGTCCTGCTGAAGCATGGTGTCGTTCACGAAGTTGTACAGACTTACGGTTCGTTTTCCATCAAACAGGAGCAGGAATTCCCCTTCGTACAGATTATAAATGTCATCGCGGTAGTTGAAGGCAAAAGAAGTTGACGTGGAATCGAACACGTTATTACCAAAGCCGACATACGGCTTATCATACTTCAAATACCCCAGCACCGAAGGCATAATGTCAATCTGTTGAGCAATCGCGTGACTGCGCGCTGCGAGGCTGTTATCGGGCTTGAAGAAAATAATCGGTACCGAAAACAATCCCCAGGTGGTATGCGATTCGGGGAAAACAATGTTTGACGAAACATGGTCGGCCGTAATGACGAACAACGTATTCTTGTACCAGGGCATGGTGGATGCTTTCGCAAAGAATTTACGAAGCGCGTAATCGGTATACTCAATACACTTTAAGATCGGCTGTTCTCCACCTTTGAACTTTCCTTCAAATTCTTCCGGAACCACAAACGGGTGATGCGAGCTTACCGAGAAGATAGACGACATAAACGGTTGCGGAAACTCGTTCAGCTTGTCGGCATAGAAGCCAAAAAACTTGTCATCCCAAATGCCCCACATCCCATCGAAGTCGGCATCGTTGCCGTATTCGGTCTTACCGTAGTAATGATCGATGCCCGCCAGGTTGGTAAAGGAACTAAAACCCATCGACCCGTTGGGAGCACCATGAAAGAACGACGTGTGGTACCCTTTGTCGCGAAGCAGGTTGCCCAAACTGTTGATCCGGTTGTTCGCAAAAGGTGTTAACACGTACGGAACACCAAGAGACGGAATACTTGCCAGTACAGAAGGCAGGCCGTCAATCGACTTGCGCCCGTTGGCGAAAGAATAGTCGAACGTTTGGCTGTGCTGAATGAGGGAATCCAAAAACGGTGTGTGTCCTTTGTACCCCGGCTTCTGCTGATTGAATGCTCCGAAAAATTCCTTTGAGAAACTCTCCAGAATAATCACCACCACGTTGTCGGCTTTAAAACCGGCGGTATCGCGCGGAGTATGAACGGGCGAATAAACTTTATCGAGCTCCGCTTCGCTGTCGAAGTACTTTATTTTTTGAATCTTCGTTTTACCCATTGTGCGCAGGATCGCAAACGGAGTATTCAACACCAAACTCACTTCGTTGGGATGCTCAACATATTCACCGGCATTGCTCAGCGTAATCGGGCGGGTACTGTGCCTGAAGCCTCCGCGTACGGCACCGATGAACAACCCCACGATCAGCGGAATCGCCAGGATGCCGGCAACATAGTATGCCATCCGGTGCTGCATCAGCGGGCCCTGCACTTTAATCCGGTTATAGAGTTTCACCATAATCCACATCAGCAGCAGCCAGAACACCACAGCATACCAATAGTCGATCAGGAAACGGAAAAAGAGCGAGAACAAATTGGTTTCATTCTCAAACTGGTCGAACACATCGGCAGTAGTTCTGCGCAGCGTGAATTTGTAGTAAATAAAATCCATCACGTTCACGGCTAACGCGACCCCGTTGAGGACGTAATAAAACACCTTGATGGTTGTCTGGTAACCCGCGCGGAAGCGAAGATCAACCGGGATAATCGACAGGATCAGAATGATCAGATTGATGTACAAAACCGCAGTGAGGTCGAACCAGAAGCCACCCCATAAAATCCGCATGAAGTTCCAGGTTGTCATTTCCGGGAAGTAGCTCAGGTTGTACACGAAGAACCCGATGCGGCAAAGCATGAACAGGAACATGGCCAGCAGCAGGCGCAGAAACAACGCCCAATACACGTTGCCCTCCAGTTGAAGTCCTTTAAAAAAGCGCGAAGATGGAATGGTCATGGGGCTGTAAAGTTCTTCTAAAAGAAGGGATTGAACAAACGGGGCGCAAGAACCTGTAAACCAGTTGAAGGAATAGTAATGCAGTATTAAATTTTATGATTATTTTGGCTGTCTGATTAGTGTCGTGCATGACCAAAAAACCTTTACCTGCGTGTCTATTCTTATTTTTTTGGCTTTTGGCAGTGGTTTCGACCCAGGCGCAGGAAGTGCATTCGCTCGGGTTGTTTACAGGCATTGCCGTACCCTACACCTGGGACGGAGGCATTAATCAGGATTCGCGCTACCGCACCCGCTTCGATATCAAATACAGTCCGATTGGTGTTCATTATGGCGTAGACCGCGAGGGTCACGGCTTCATGTTCGACCCGAGCATTATCCACATCGGACAAAACTTCAACGTTATTAACTCCACTGGTGGTGAGATTGGTGAACGTAAAATCGACCTGACCTACATCCAGATCCCGGCCGGCATCAAGCTTCACATCATCGACATGTCGTTCTTCAAAGTGAGCTTTGTAGCCTCGGTGGGCGTTGGCTTTTTGCTGAACGGAAAAGAAACGATGCGTCATTCAGACGGTAAACTCAAGTTTCCCGTTGCCTTTACCGGCCCCTTCCCTTCCGCCCAGAACGATGAATTTGAAACCAAGTATGCTGCCTTTGTAGAAGAAGTGGAATACGATGGCGTGATTGTTAAAAACGTGAACGCAAAACTTTCGGAAACGAAAGATTTTCAAAAGTTCCAGGTGTTCGGAAGCATCGGCTTTCGGTCCGACTGGGACTTCGATGAAAACTGGCGTGCTTCGTTTGACCTTCGCGGAAACATCGGCATGCTGGAGCCGCGCACATCCGACTACACCAACCGTGTAAAAAACAACGAAGCACTGTACGACATCTACGGCAACAGGCGCGATTTATTTTTGTCGCTCACGTTTGGCATTGCACGCACGCTCACCATCGAGCATCGCGAAAAAGAAGCGAAGAAAAAGAAACGTATCGCCAGCAAGCCGACCAAACACAAATACCCCTGGCCGGGCCCGCGAAACAGAAAGCCGAAGGGATAACCCTTAGCGGTTGTACGGATATTCGTTAATCCAGCGGAACCCGCGATTCATCAGCCTGAAATCTTTATCCGTTTTGCGATTCAACAGGATTGCCACCGAATCTGTTTTGATCGTTCCTTTCAGCAGCATGTTCTTTTCATCCACCATACTATACGCCAGCAGACTTTTGTTGGTGGTGTCGAGTCGTTGTTTCAGGTAGAGTGTCCGGGCCACCGTGTCGATTGTCATCGAATAGCCGCGGGTACTGTCGTTGAGGAACCGGATTTGCGCATACTCACCCCACTGAATAATCAAATGCTTCCAGTAGGTGGAGTCAGTTGTTAAAGGCGGAACGGTATCGCGGTTCACCACAAACGACTTAACCGTGTACGCACCGTATAACGCAGGCTTGGGCGCGGCATCGCCATATTCTTTCGCCGAAGCGAGCAGTTCAACGGTCGTCATCACGAGAACATACACGATCAGCAGGTATTTGAATGAATAACCCGCAATGCGTAATTCTTTGCGAACGGCTGGAGCAGGCATCACCGGCAGACTGGTTGCTTCACCTGTGAAGAAGAATTTAAACAGTCGCTTCAGATCGGGCAGCAGCAGGAACACCGTCATGACTACGAGTGACGTGGAAACGATCTTCACCGGAACATCATAGAAATAATTTACAGCCATCACGTTCGCGGTGGTCATGAGCGTGATGATGGCACCAATGGTCACCGTCCTTCTGAACAGCAGCATCAGCGCGGCCACCTCTGCGACACCCATGAACAGGTTATAGCCTTTCGAGAAGCCGAGGAACGTCCACGCGAGGCCCATTGGGGATGAGTTGCCGTACGGCTGCATGAGGCGGCCAACACCCGGGAACGGGAACTGCAGTTTGATGACCTTGTACATGCCGTAGTTAAAGAGCATAAGCCCGACATAAAAGCGTACGGCCACGGTGAGCCAGTAATACAGCGTGGAATAATTTTTCCGGTTGCGGTCGAGCACCGACCAGATGATGGTGCCCGTTACCGACAGGCACAGGATCACAAAGAGGATTACATAATCGTAGGTGGTGTCACCGCTGCCGTTGGTGAACACGGTGATGTCGTACGACAGGTGTAGTATGTTTTTACCGACCCACGGAATGAATATGTGGAGCAACTCGCCCGGGTACGCCATGACGACGTCATAGAACGGATACGCGCCATTGTTTTCGATGAGGATAAAAAGACCAATTGCTAAAAACGCAAAGCGAAAAGCTATTTTCTGGATGGTTGTCCAGGACTGTTGATTGAGTGTGTTTTCCATGAGGGGGATGGATTAGGGGCAAAAGTTAAGTGTTTTCTCGTATCGTTCCTTAAGGCAGTCAGGAAACGAAAGAAAATTGGTCATCGGAGTTGGCATAGAATCATCAGTTTGACTTGACACTATCTAAAACAAGAATATTCCAGTGCAATCTTCTCTGACAGGTATCCCATTCAATGATTGCGTTAAACTCCGTTAGACCAGCTTTTTGTGGCTTGACAACAAATTCGTAAGAGATACTATCAGCCACTGTGTTCTCTTCTCTGCTGCGAATCGTATCCATGCCAGGAGTGTCTTGAATGAATATTTTGTAAGAATTTTTATAGACGCTAATTCTCGCTTCAAATTCATCTCCAAGTTTCAAAGTGTCATGATTAACCCAGGCATCAAAATCAGCGTTGCTATAGCTGATCTTTTTAACTTTTACCAAATAACCTAACGAATCATACTCATAGTATGCACTATCATTTAAGCCGATTCGCATGCCTTCAGGTAGCGAACTCTTCATCTCGCTGGTGCAAGAACAAGCTATTGCGATAACCATTAGAAAGGTGAGTCTCATTTATTCATTTTAGTTAGTCACCCCTTCGCTTTTAAATGCAAATTGAAGTTTATGAGATATCAAAAGACTGAGTATTGCAAATGATGTAAATGAAAAAAAGCCCATCATTAAACTCGATTTGTTAGTTGTTAGTATGTCAATGCTTTGAGTTATAGTCTCTAGTTGTTTTAATTGCTCGGTAATAAGTCCAGAAAACCCTATATAAGCCATAAAGATTGCAATTACCATTACATCCGCCATTGACCATTTACCCGTTTTGAAAACCATAAACTGAATAAAGCCATTTGATCTTTTTTCTTTGTTATAGATGTAGATTATTGAAGAAATGAGTTTTAATAATGGAAATATTACACTGAATATAAAAACCAGAAGCCCAACGATGAGAACATCAAACCTTCTTTGTGTTAGCATCAGACTTACAACTTCTAGAATGCTCTTGCTTTTGAAGTATAGAACCTGATCCTGAAAAGTAACTGATTCCCCAAGTAGTTTAAAAGTCATACTTGAAATTCTTGCATCAATTTCAATCATCGGCAGGACTAAACCCATTATCAGTAATAACAAACTGATCGCTGTAAAAATTAAAAACTGGCTTTTTGAAATCGACTTAGAAAAAAGAATCCAAATGCCTGATAATATTGCTAAGGTCAATAACGCAATTTTATTAAACTTATTTGAATCCTCTAAATGGTTAACTTCTGTCGTAAGTCCCTGGATTGTACCTTCCCGATCTTCAAATTCGTACTTGGAAATAATTTGATCGTGAATACTGTAGTCAATTTTTGAAAACGTTCTATCTGCATATTCATTTAGTTTACCAATTATATACCCTCGAATTGCCTTTCTATTTTTAGGATCATTCAAAAAATCAAGAATTCCTTCGGTAAAAATAGGGATGTCACGCTTTATTTTTCCAAATATTCCTGATATCGAAGTGACTGGATTTTGTATTAGAAAACCCCAAAATGATTTCGATTTTTCCTCATAATATCTATTCTCTAATTGGTCAATTTGGGTGCTCAAAAAGGCAGTGAGTTCCTTTCTCATCTTCTCTTTGTTTGCTCCTTGTAGATTAAACTCTTCAATCTTTTTTGTGATAATATCTGCTAATATTTTCTTCCATTCGTCAACGTTGAAAAGTCCATACTTGATTTTAGACAATTCAATAAGATCCTCTTTAAAGACCTTTTTCCTTTGTTCCTTTTGATAAACATTATAGGAGAGAAATATCACCAATAGAAGTAAGATACACGCTAAAATATTTTTGGCTTGGTTTACACTTTCCATTTTGCCTCTTTTTTTTGTATTAATCTTTAGGGGTTAAAAGTTTCATGACTAAAGAGCTGTACTAAAAAAAATCCCACAAGAGTTCCACTCCTGCGGGATAACGAAATCTAACGATTTCAAAAATAAGTTAGAAAACGAAAGCCAATAATTATTTTTTATCCGAACATAACTTTTAAATAGGACATTCCGAGGAGAGCCTTTTTTAAATGACAAAAGGTAGCACAAGAACTGCGCTACCTGAAATTCAGTGGGCCCAGCTGGGCACGATCCAGCGACCCCTTGATTATGAGTCAAGTGCTCTAACCAGCTGAGCTATGGGCCCTTCTCTCGCGAAAAGAGAGTGCAATGTTAAGGAGAAGATTTTTTATTTACAATTGACCGGGATTGCCGCGCCCCTCGCCCGTCCACAGACAGGCTCAAGGCTCGCAATGACGGTCATCACTAGCTTTCCTTTCGCAAAATCTGCAGAGGGGGTGTGTTGATTACATCGCGCGAGTTCCACCAGCCAATCACCATCGTAAGCAATACCACGCCTCCCGTAATAATCAGCAGTTCGAGCCAGTCGAACGCGAACGTAATCTCAAAGAAAAATTTCGTCAGCAGCCAGCCACCTCCCAGTGATAAGATCAGACCCGTCAGTGCGGAGAATAATCCGAGATACGCGTATTCCACCAGTGTAATGCCCCGGATGTGGCGCGAGCGCGCACCGATGGTGCGAAGCAACACGTTCTCTTTCATCCGCACGAACTTGCTGTTGATTACCGCTCCGGCCAGCACCACCAATCCGGTGATGATGCTGAACAACGCCAGGAAGCGTACCACCAGCCCGAGTTTGTCGAACAGTTCGTTGATCGTACTGAGAATTAACCGCAAGTCAATCAGCGAAACGTTGGGATACAGCGTTACGAGTTGCTGCTGGAACCGGTTGGCTACCTGCTGATCGTCAATGCGGGTAGTGGCTACAAAAATCTGCGGAGCATTCTCCAGCACACCGGTCGGGAAAACAAAGATGAAGTTGGGCGGATCTTTCGGCCAGTCAACTTTCCGAATACCGCTGATGATCACCCGCACCGGAACGCCCTGTACGTCAAACACGAGCGAATCGCCCACCGTAACCTGTAACTCATCGGTCATGCCTTCGGAGATCGTCACAAAAACTGAATCCCGGGTAACCGGTATGTTAACCACCGCAGAGTCTCCGATCACTCCACCATAGTACCTCTGGTCTTCTTTTGTTTGGATGGGCACTTTGAATAATCCGGACGGATTTTTTACCCGGTGCTGCAATTCAGGCGGAGGAAACTTAACAACCAGGTCATCTTTCTTATACTCTTTTAACAATTCTTCAGAAGCCGTCAGGCTGTCGCGATACGTTACCCGATATTCACGCGTGAGTGCCCAGTTACGGATACGATCGGTAGTGTCTTGCTGGATTTCATCAACTGTTTTGCCGTTGATCATACTCAGCCGGCACGTAATGATGGGGACGACCTGCTTCACGTCCAGGTTGTTCTCTTTCATCAGCTTAACCACACCGTCTTTCTGCGAAGGCTGAATGTCGAACAAAATCGTATTCGACTGATTCTCCTGTCCGGTAAACTCCACCTGCCCCAGCAAACTCTTCTCAACGATGTTCAGCGTGGCAATGATAAATGCACCCAGTCCGATTGACACCATGAGCATCCGCGTCTGGTTATTCGGGCGGAACAAATTCGACAGTGCATGCCGCCATACAAACGAAGCATTTGTCGGGAAAAACTTCCTGACGAGGTACAACAATCCCATTGCCACCAATGTGAGCAGCCCCAGCGCTCCGGCCAAGCCAAGTGAAAACATCAGGCCCATGCGCCAACTGTGCGTTTGGTAGGTGGCAAACAAAAAGGGAAACAAGGCAATCAATACCATAGCAACCAACCGCGACTTTGAAAACGTTTTGACCGATTCAAAATCCGAACGCAACACCGTGAGGGGCGGAACAAACCGTACCGCGATCAGCGGAAGCATGGAGAATAAAACCGACACGAGTGTTCCGAGCACAACGCCCTGGGCAATCGATATCCAGGAGATGGAGAAGCTCACTTCCAGCGGAAGCATGTCGCGGAACAGCACCGGAATAAGCTGCTGAATACCGGCACCCATAAACGCACCGATCACACTTCCGATCACGCCCAGGAAAAAAATCTGAATAAAATAAATGTTAAATGCCTGCCATCCGGTAGAACCGAGGCATCGCAGCACCGCAACTTCATCGCGCTTTTCACGCGCGTAAATGTGAACCGAGCTGGCGACACCAATGCAACCGAGAATCAATGCCAGAAATGCCAGCAACGAAAAGAACCGATAGATGGCGTTGAAGCCTTCGCCCAGTCCTTCCCTTCGGCCTTCAACTGTTTCGTAGGAGTGGCCATACTTCCGCAGCAGCGGCTTGAAATCCTCCACCAGTTTCTCAGCGTCACTTTCCGAAGTGGTTTTGAAAAAGCGTTTATACGTTACCCGGCTTCCGTATTGAACCAGTCCGGTGGAATCGAGCTCGCTCATCGAAATGTATACCGAAGGCGTGAACGTGGTGAGGATACCGCCTCCACCCGGAAGGCGCTTTACTTCACCGGCAACTTTAAACGTGATGTTACCGATGCGAAGCGAATCGCCCGAGCTTACTTCATACTGACTCGCGAGAGACGCATCGAGCATGGCGTAACGCCCGCCCTTCATTTTGGTGTACGCATCGGCCGGCTGGGTTTCAAGTTCACCGTAAAACGGAAACGGCCCGTCAAACGCGACCAGCCTGATCAGCCGCGACTGGTTGTTATTCAGGAACAACACCATCGAAGCCATGTCGGCCTGTGATGCCTGTTCAACCTTTGTAGAGTCGAAGGTCGTTAACAGTTCGGGTTCAAACTTGTGATTGGCGTTGATAACATAATCCGCGCCCAACAGTTCTTTGGCATTGCGGTCGATGTCATCTTGCAACGAATTGTTCAGCGAGTCGAGTGCGACAACCGCTGCAATGCCCGTGATTAGGGAAGCGACAAAAAGAAACAATCGCGAAAAATTATGGCGCGCATCGCGCCACGCCATCCGCCACACCCAGCCATCGTTAAAAATGTTACTGGTTTTACGCTTTAACGTGATGATGTACTCAATCATAGCACGGCTGTGGATTGCTGATCAACAAGTTTGCCTCCGCGCATGCGCAGGATGCGTTCGGTTTTTTGAGCGAGTTCCAGATTGTGCGTTACCAGGATCAGGGTGGTTTGCTGTTGCTTGTTCAGCGAAAACAAAAGGTCCGTTACGTGATTTGAATTTTCTTCGTCAAGGTTACCGGTAGGTTCGTCCGCAAATAAAATTTTCGGATCGGTAATAAATGCCCGTGCCATTGCCACGCGCTGCTGCTCACCCCCCGATAACTGCGTGGGATAATGATGCATGCGCTGCCCAAGGCCCACACGGTCGAGCAGGTCTTTCGCTTTCGCGGATACATTTTTCTCGCCCCGCAGCTCCAGCGGAACCATCACGTTCTCGAGTGCCGTGAGCGTTTGAAGTAACTGAAAGTTCTGAAATACAAAGCCAACATACTGGTTGCGGATGTGCGCGCGGTCGTCTTCGCTCATGGCGTTCAACTTGAATCCCATCAATGAAATAATTCCACTGCTGGGCACGTCTAATCCTGCACACAGGCCAAGTAACGTTGTTTTGCCGCTGCCGGAAGGACCGATGATCGAGAGTGTTTCGCCCTGCGACACCGAAAAACTCACTGAATCGAGTACAGTGAGCGAATTTGTGCCGGAGCGGTATGTTTTGGTAAGACCTTCGGCCTGAAGAACAGTTTGTGACATGGTTTTTGCTAAATCTATTTCAGAATAATATCGTTATTACAACAAATTTGATTCCCGTGGTATGGTAGTCGGAAAATACGCACTCTTTATTGTTATCGCCTTCTTCATTCAAAGCAAGCCAAAAGTAATCCTATTTTTTGGCGACAGTCTTACTGCGGGCTACGGACTCTCGCCAGACGAAGCTTTCCCGACATTAACGGGACAGCAACTCACTAAGAACGGTAAAAACGTGAAAATTGTTAATGCCGGTTTGAGTGGTGAAACATCTGCGGGCGGTTTGTCGCGTATCGACTGGGTGCTGCGGCAGCCGATTGATGTGTTTGTGCTGGAGCTTGGCGCGAACGATGGATTACGCGGCTTGCCGGTAGACCAAACCAAAAAGAATCTTCAGGCGATTATCGACAAAGTGAAAGCCAAAAACCCTGCCGTGAAGGTTGTGGTGGTGGGCATGATGGTACCCCCGAACATGGGCAGCACGTATTCGTCACAATTCACTGCGGTGTTCCCGGAACTGGCCAAAAAGAACAAGGCTTCCCTCATGCCCTTCCTGCTGGAGGGCGTTGCGGGCGATGAAAAACTCAATCAGGCCGATGGCATTCATCCGAATATCGAAGGGCATAAGATTGTGGCCACCAACGTGACGAAGGTATTAATGCCGTTGCTGTAATTACTTGATTGGATTAACCGCGATGTAGTGAATCTCCTGCAGAAAGCGGTAAATGTCTTCGGTAGGTTTATCGGTTTCCTTACCCAGCTCTTTGTTGAGCGAGTTGGTTGTTTTCTTCTCGTAATGAAAAACGGTATTCCGGATATTGGCTTCCGATAACTTCTTCGACAATGCAATCGCCTGTTTCTCCGAAGGCTCCTGATCATCTGCGTAGGCAACCATAAAAGGCGGCAAATTACTGTCGGGTTTAACAAAGTTGACAGCCGATGCCTGGTCCCATTCTTTTTTGGTTTTACCGAAAGCCTCCATGTACCACTCCTTCATCTTGTTGGTGCCGGTTTTCATGAGCAACGAAAGGTCATACCCCTCACCGTCAAGCAACACAACTCCGTCTAACATAGCCGGGCTTCCGCCCGACTTGATCAAATATTTACTGTCGAGTGCAACCAGCGCAGCCAGGTCGGCACCATTCGAATGCCCGATCAGGAACATCTTTTCCGGATCGCCACTGTAGTGCTTGGCATTTTCGTGCAGCCACACCAACGCATCGGCAACGTCTTGCGCATGGACGGGATGTTTTACTGCTGGCGACACCCGATAGTTGAGTGACACAAATACATATCCGCGGGCCGTGAAATATTCGGGCTTGTGAAGCATGTTGTCTTTGTCGCCATAGGACAACGACCCTCCGTGTACCCAAATCACCATGGGGGAATTGCTCCCCTTTTTGGGCATGTACACGTTCAGCATGTTCAATGCAGCATCGGAATGGGTATGGGTTGCATACCGGATATTGGTAATCCGGAGGTATGAATTTTCATCTTTTTTTTGCGCCAGTGAAGATTTTATCCCTGCCGGTACAGCTAAAAAAACTAACAGAAGTCGAGCTATTCTCATGAGTGGTTTCCCCGCAGCGATTCAACGCAATTTTGCAGCCTAAAATTATCGAATCCCCTAAAACAAAAAACTCCCCAATGCGGGGAGTTTTTAAAACCTTTAAAAAGATTGAATTTCAGAGTTTATTCAAATCTAAGCGATTCGATTGGGTCAAGTCGCGAAGCTTTGCTGGCCGGATAATATCCCGAGAGAAGTCCTACAAGCACGCAAACTGTTAACCCGATGAACATCCAGAACCACGGTACAACAAATATCTTGAGGCTAAGGATAACCGCTACAAGGTTACCGAAGCCTATACCCAGAAGCACGCCCACAATTCCACCGAGCAAGCACACAACGATGGCTTCAATCACAAACTGCTGCCGGATACGGAGCGGAGTTGCGCCCAGCGCTTTCCGCACACCCACTTCCCGCGTACGTTCGGTTACGGATACGAGCATGATGTTCATCAGGGCGATCGATGCGCCCAGGAGCGTTACAAACGAAATCACAAATCCACCGATGCGGAGCACGCCTGTAATGTCTGCCAGTGTTTCAGCGGCTGTTTCGCTGCGTTCAATCGTAAACGAATCTTCACGACCAACCTCATCTCCACGGATCGAGCGCATCAGGCCGGTTGCTTCGCCCATCGCGTATTCCACCTTGGCGGGATCTTCAATACCCACCGTCAATTCATATTGCAATCCCCTGCCCTGCGCCATCTGGTTCGCGAGCCGGATGGGAACAATCACCATGTTGTCGTAATTATTTTCTGCCATCTGGCCCTTCTCCACAATCACGCCCACAACCTTTAGTTGCATGCCGCCATAGTTGATCTTGGAGTTGATCGGATCTTCGTTGTTTTTGTACAACGCAGTATAAATTTTATGTCCGATAACCGCTACGTGCGATCCATATTGAACTTCAATGCTCGACAGGCCGCGCCCCTTCTGAAGCTCCAGGCCTTTGATGGCCATATACTCCTGGTTTGCGCCCAGAATACTAACGTTCGGGTTTGTTTTCAGTGAAGCGTGCTTCACTTCGGCAGCCCACGATAAATACGAAGACAGAGACACAGCCGAGGGCACACGGTACTGCTCAACGAAACGCTGCGCTTCGTTGAGTTTCAGAGGCGGATAAACTTTCTGCGTAACGCCTTGCGTACTTCCCCCGCGGTATACCTTCGATGAAATGTCGAACGTGTTAACCCCCAGCGATGAAAGGCTGGCACTCACGGACGCATTGATCGCGTCAATCGCGGTAGAAATACCCACCAGCGCACTGATGCCAATGGCCACGATTACCGCCGTTAGCACCGACCGCAGCATATTGGCGCGTACGGAACGGAGACCTTCTTTTATATTTTCGACTAAATTCATCTGATTTTGTAACGAAAAGGATACGGTTATACGTTGATTAACAGACGATAATGTTACACGCAAAACCGCATTTATTTTGCTGTTTTGAACGTAAATCCACCAGCGGTGATCTGAAATGCCTCACAAGTGGTAAATTTAAATGAATTAACAGGGTGAATACGATGCGGGGACTCCTTTTGTTTTGCTTTCTGATTGTTTTTAAGGTCGGGATGGCCAACTATATTTTCATCCCGATGGACGAACGCCAGGCTAACCACCTGAAAGCCTACGGGATTGCGTATTGGGTGTTGAAATCGGAAACCGAAGTTGACTGGCTCCTGAATTACCGGGGCGGAAGTTTCATGATCAAGTTTCATCCTGCCATCCAGAATGAACTGGTGGTTCGCGGAGTTACCTCTGAAGTAATTTCGGATGCCCAGGCAAACCAGATCCTGAATGAAATCGCGAGCCCGGCCAACAATTACGATGTGATGAAGCTGGAGAAATGTCCGCGCATTGCCGTGTACACACCCAAAAGTGCGCAGCCGTGGGACGATGCCGTAACCCTCGTGCTTACATACGCAGAGATTCCGTACGACATGGTGTTCGATGATGAAGTGCTGGCCGGACAACTTCCGAAATACGATTGGCTGCACCTCCACCATGAAGACTTTACCGGTCAGTATGGAAAATTCTACAGTTCATTCGCCAACATCGGCTGGTACATTGAACAACAAAAGGAAGCAGAAGAACTTGCGCAGAAACATGGCTTTCATAAAGTTTCCTTGCTGAAACTCGCCGTGGCAAAGAAGATAAAAGAGTTTGTTGCAGGTGGCGGATTCATGTTCGCCATGTGCTCGGCAACCGACAGCTTTGACATTGCACTTTCCGCAGAAGGTGTCGATATCTGTGAACGGATGTTCGATGGTGACGGATCGGATCCCGAAGCGCAGGAAAAACTTGACTTTGAAAAAACACTAGCCTTCACGGATTTCAAACTCGTTCGCGATCCGTATGAATACGAGTTCTCTTCGATTGACAATCCACCCCGCGAACGCGGCCTCCGCCAGGACAACGACTACTTTACCTTGTTTGAGTTCTCGGCCAAATGGGATCCGGTTCCGACGATGCTTACGCAGAATCATACGAAAGCGATCAAAGGATTCTTCGGACAAACGACCGGATTTAAAACCGCGTTAATCAAGCCCGATGTTTTAGTGATGGGAGAAAACAAAGAAATCCGCGAAAGCAAATACATCCACGGAGTATTGAACAAAGGTTTCTGGACCTACTACGGTGGACACGATCCGGAAGATTATCAGCATCAGGTGGGTGAAGAGCCAACCGATCTTAACCAGCATCCCAATTCGGCAGGTTATCGGCTCATCCTGAACAACATCTTATTCCCGGCCGCGAAAAAGAAAAAGCAAAAAACCTGATTAGAGAAGTGCTTGTTTAGCGTTGAGAATTCCAGCGAAACCCAACCGGAGTTCGTAATATTCAACCCCTTCAGGGTTGTCACTTGCCTTCAATCTAAGTCTATTAAGATTTAACCCCTTCGGGGTTATCACTCGCTTTCTACCCGATCTACTAAAAATCAATCTGCCGTGATTGTCAGTCGACTTTCACCCTGCTTATTACGACAGCGGAGCTAACAAAGCGACTCAACTTTCATAAGTCAGAATGACGGAGTAAACAATCCCGGAGGGATTAAATTTCAATAAACGCAGACGAAGTCTGCGTTAAACGCGTAGCCATTCACACACAGGAACCGCGGAGCGGTTCAACATCGTAAATGCAACTCTTTTACTGCCACCTCGAATTCCAGAAAAACGTTTTATCTGTAAATACCAGAGTATCAAAGTAGGCTATCGCGGAGGGGTAAAATTTTAAATAACTGCAGGCAACGTCATCGTTGCAAAAGTTCTATTTTACAAACACAACCATGAAGCGATTCAACCTTACATGAGCACCTTCACCCAAATTCTTTATCAAATTATTTTTGGCACGAAAAATCGAGAACGAACCTTGTCTGAAAATCAGCGGGATAAACTCTTCCAGTACATTTCCGGAATTCTTACAAATCATAAATGTCACCTGTATCAAATCAATGGCATTGAAGATCATATTCACATTCTTACTCACGTGCATCCTTCCGTTGCGCTATCGGACCTGGTAAAAGACATTAAGTTGGCCTCAACCAAGGTCATTAAAGAAAACAATCTCTTCCCAAACTTTAATGGCTGGCAAGATGGCTATGCAGCGTTTACCTATTCGATTGACCGAAAAGAAACCTTAATCCGCTATGTTGCCAACCAAATAGAACATCATCGAAAAACGGGGTTTCGGGAAGAATATCTAACCGTCTTGAAAGAACAACATGTTGAATTTGACGAAAAATACCTTTTGTAATATTCAACCCCTTCAGGGTTGTCACTTCCCTTCAATCTAAGTCTATTAAGATTTAACCCCTTCGGGGTTATCACTCGCCTTCTACCCGATCTACCAAAAATCAATCTGCCGTGATTGTCAGTCGACTTTCACCCTGCTTATTACGAACAGCAGAGCTAACAAAGCGAAGCGTTCATCATTCGAAATTCGTTAGTGCATTCGATCTCCTCTCACCTCCATGCGCTTCATGATTTCTGCTTCCTGAGTCAGCAGTTCATTCCATCGTTTGGTGACGTAGTCGTTCGGCATGTACTCGCGGGCGAGCTGAAGAAAATTCTTGTAGTGTCCCGCTTCGGAAACCATCAACTCGTAATAGAAAATTGAGAGTTCTTCATCCGGAATATTTTTCCAGAGGATCTTAAATCGTTCACAACTGCGCGCTTCGATCAGTGCGTTCATGAGCAAGCGTTCCACCAGTTGCTGTTCGCGGCTTCCACCCTTCACAATCAGCTTATACAGCTCCTCCGCATATTCATCCTTCCGCGGGTGGCCAAGTTTATAGCCGCGTTTTTTCAGTTGTTCGATCACACGTTCGAAGTGCGCCCATTCCTCTGCTACCACAGGCGTAAGCATGTCCACGAGTTTCTCTTTTTCAGGATACTGAATGATCAGGGAAATACATGACGAAGCAGCTTTCTGTTCGCAATAGGCGTGATCCACGAGAATGTCCTCAATGTTCTTTTCCGCAATGTTGATCCAGCGGGGATCAGTAGGAAGTTCAAGGCCGAGCGTAAACTTGTCAACCGGTTTCATTGGCATTAATCAAAAAACGACCAGTCGAACCCGAAGTCAACCAGGTTCCGGACTCCCGGATAGAACGGTGTGGGAACGTTGCCGTAGCTTGAGAAGATCATTAACGAGTTATTGTACTTGAGGAATATCCGCGCGTGGCGGATTCGCACATTCAGAAATATGTCAATGACGGGGAACGAAGGTGCTTCGAACCGCTTCTGCGTATAAAACTGTTGTGAGGTAACATCATAGCCCGGAGCGTAGTAGGCCGATTTCCAGTGCGCATCGATGCCGGCCTGAAAATCGAAATTGCCGTTAAACCAGATATCGGCATAAGCCAGTTGAGCGTTCACGAACATCTCAGGAAACTGCATGGCATCATCGGAATTTTCCAACATGCGGGTGTAAATGCCCTGACCTTTCAGAGTGAGGTGGTCAAACAGCGTGAGTGAAATATTGAGCTCGGGCGACACCCAGGTCTGATAACCGGATGTTTGGTACGGCAGCACTTTCTGGCCGACAGCCGAAGTATCTTCTTTAAAGAAAATGTAATTGCGGAAGGTTGAGAAGCGCACGCCCGGGTAAATCGAGAAGTTCTTCGACTCATACGTGAGGTTACCCTTTAATTCTGTGCCCTCCACGTTGGCAAACTTGTTCACCCACAGGTCATGACTGCCGCGGTACACTTGCGGGACAAATGCAGGCGTTGAAACCGAGCGCTTAGCCGCAGCTTCAAACCATTTTGTTTTGATGGAACCCTGAATCATGTACCGGTCATCGAGCATCCACTCAGCCCACCCCTTAACTTCCACAAGCGAATCAACCTGCAACCCGATACGCCCGCCTACGTAGGGCTCGACGTCTTTCGTGTCGAGAAAGAAATTGTTTTCATAGATGTACTTGTAGTCGATGCTGTATTGCCGCAAGGCTGCATAACCGTTATAAAACGCTTTAAAGAAGGTTCCTTTTATCCCAACCTCGTTTCGGAACGACTTAAACGCAGTACGATCTCTCGTTTTCGCGCTATCGACCACGACAAAATCATAATACGTATTGTTTGGATCTGAATCATTAAAGCGATTGATCTGACGATATACGTCACTGGTGTGATAAAGCTGAAACCCGGAAGCCAGATTCAATTGCTGGAAGAGGTGCAGCGCTCCGCGCTTGTCGTTGCTCTCGGCCTGCGTCAGCCACGTGATTACGCCCTGCGTTTGAAAAAGGTCGCTGAATTTAAAATTCTCTCCGGTTCGAACGCCACCGTTTTCATCCAGTTGCATGAAGTCGCGTCTCGCATTGAAGAAGAGACTATACAAACTGTCTTTCGATTGGAACGAAGTAAAAAAGTCGAAGTAGTTGCTCTTGGTGGTCCGGTCTCCCTTCGCGGTTCGCGCAACAATCTTGTCGATTTGAAGAATCCGGTAGTCGAAGCCGGCATTCCAGCGCGGGTTTATGTTGCGGGTAAACGTGATGCGTGCGTACGAGCGGCCTTTTCCGCCCAGCACCCACTTGATGTTGGCAAAAGGCGATTTTGTATTGTAGTACTTTACGGTTTCACTGTTCCAGTAAAGGTCGTAAGCTGTAAAGCCCGGTGTTGCCCCGATCGTTTCGGGCACTTCTGTAAATACGGGGCGGATGGCTGTTCCGATATTCCCCAGATCCTGGTAGAAATTATTGTACCGCTGCACATAGTTGAACCGGTGGAAGTTCCAGGCGGCCGTATCGATGGTATGCAGTGTAAAGTCGTTGCGGAAAAAGTCGGCCTCATAAAAGTAACGCGAGGTAGTGGGGCCGTAAACGTTTTTGGTACTATCGTCAATGATACTCGACCCTACGCGCGAGCCCGGTTCATCATCCTGCGCCCAAACGGCCAGCGGGGCAACAAGAAACAAGACGGTAAGAAAATGCCGGCTAAACACGCTCAAAGATACTTTTACTTAGTCAGGTTTAAAACTCCGCAAGAAAGACAGCACGAGCGTATCAAAATCCTTACCATTTCTGATGAATTCCGTTTCGATCGGCAAATAAAAAATCGGAAGCCGGCCTGCCTGTTCTTTCAGTTCATCCCGTTTCAGTTTCACCATGTCCTTTTCGGTGGTGAGGATACACGCGTCTGGTCCTGCTTTTTTCAAGGCCGCTTCGATGTCGCGCAGGTCACCTGCCGTAATCACATAATGATCGCGGAATGAAAAATGACGAACCAGTGTAAACGACTTGCGAACATACTCCTCCAGAATGTGTGAATTTGCGATCGCAGAGACCAGGATGACATTTTTTGAAAATTCTGCTTGCGCACGACCAAATCCTACCGGCTCGGCATACCGGATCTTCGAAAAGAAGACGGGCTTCACAGCATACTCATGGATATGTCCTTCGATTTCCATCACCTCATCGTCACTGATGTGATCCGGACATTTCGTTACCACAATCACATCTGCACGCTCCGCGCCTGATTTCGCTTCCCGAAGCCGACCGACCGGCAGCAGGAAATCATCATAAAAAGGATTTTGATATTCGGTCAATAAAATGCTCAGTCCCGGAGTAACGCTGCGGTGCTGGTAGGCATCATCCATGATAATGGCAGTTATATCTTCATGTTCCTGCAGCAACATTGGAATTGCATACGCACGCTCCTCGCCCACCGCGACATAAATCTGATTGCCAAACTTTTTATAGATCTGAAAAGGTTCGTCTCCGAGGGTTGCAGCCGAATCTGTTTCCTGTGCAATCCGGAAGCCTTTGGTTTTGCGTGCATAGCCCCGGCTCAGGGTTGCTATCTTAAACTCGGGCGACAACATTCTGATCAAATGTTCCACCAGCGGTGTTTTACCGGTGCCGCCGGCCGCCAGATTACCAACGCTGATAATCGGAACGTCAAACTTCACAGCGGGCTTGTAGCCCCTATCGTACAGGCGGTTACGAACGGCAGTAATCACGTCATACAGCGCAGCGAATGGAAACAGTAAAAACCTTAAAACAGACATGAATAAAGTGTAGTTTTGCCTACCGCGTGTAAAAATACAAAACAGCTTTCTGGCATTCCCGATGAACGTAAAAGATATTACCGACTACCTGGAAACCATTGCACCGCGCGCCTATCAGGAGTCGTACGATAACTCCGGCCTGCTAACCGGTGAACCCGGTCAAAACGTGACCGGTATTTTGATAACCCTTGATTGCATCGAAGAAGTTGTCGATGAAGCCATCGCCAAAAAGTGCAACCTGATTATCGCACATCATCCGATCATTTTTAAAGGATTAAAAAAAATTACCGGAAGCAACTACGTTGAACGCACAATCATCAACGCGATCCGGAACAACATCGCCATCTATGCCATTCATACCAACCTCGACAATGTTCACACGGGAGTAAACCGTAAGATTGCGGAAAAGATTGGTCTCACGAAGGTGAGCATACTTGCTCCGAAATCCGATACACTCACCAAACTCGTGACCTTTATTCCGAAAGATCATACGGCGGGTGTACTGCAGGCTTTATACCAGGCCGGTGCCGGCCAGATTGGAGAATACAAAAACTGCAGCTTTCAAACGGAAGGCACAGGTACGTTTATGCCCACAGGCGAGGCTAATCCGCATATCGGAGCGCTAAACAAGCAGGAAGAAGTGCGGGAAGACCGGGCGGAAGTCATTTTCCCCACCCATCTGGAACGTCAAATCATTCAGGCACTGAAATCTGCCCACCCTTACGAGGAAGTGGCCTACTACCTTACCCGGCTTTCCAACCTGAATGCGGAGACGGGTTCAGGAATGATTGGCGAGCTGGAACAGCCGATGGAACCAATCGAATTTTTAAAGCGTTTAAAAAGCAGCATGAATTTGACTGCGATCAGGCACACGCGCCTGTTAGATCGAAAAGTGAAAAAAGTTGCGGTTTGTGGGGGTTCCGGGAGCTTTTTACTGCCGCAAGCGATCCGTTCGGGGGCCGATTTCTTTGTGACGGCCGACTTCAAATACCACGAATTTTTCGATGCAGAGGGCAAAATTACGATTGCCGACATCGGGCACTACGAGAGCGAGATTTTCACGAAAGAGCTTTTAGGCGAGTTTTTGACCAAAAAATTCCCTACTTTTGCGGTCAATTTTTCTGCGACTGATACGAATCCTATACGATACTTTTAAGAATTAATGGAAAATCAAACCGTAGCACAGAAACTCGAAGCCCTTGTAAAACTGCAGAGCATCGACACTAAACTGGACGAATTAAAGAAATTAAGAGGCGATCTTCCTGACGAGGTTCAGGACCTGGAAGATGAAATGGTGGGGTACAACACCCGCCTGCAGCGCCACCAGACTGAGCTAAAGGACATTGAGGACAACATCAAGAAAAGCAAAGAAGCTGCGAAAGAAGCCGAAAAGCTGATCAAGAAATACGCGGAACAGCAGAAGAACGTACGCAACAACCGCGAGTTCGATGCCATCACCAAAGAGGTGGAACTCCAGGAACTCGAAATCCAGATTTGCGAAAAGAAAGTTAAAGAGGGAAAAGATCTGACTGCCGCTAAAAAGGCTGAGATCGAAAAAACCGAAGCGCTGATCGAAGAGCGCAAAGCCCACCTCGAACTGAAGAAAAAAGAACTCAGCGAAATTCTGGGTGAAAGCGAGGAAGAAGAAAGAAAGCTTTTAGCAGAACGCGAAAAGGCTGTTAAAAAAATTGAAGACAAAGCGATCCTGAAACATTACGACAGACTGCGCAGCAGTTTATCAAACGGTTTGGCCGTGGTACGCGTAGTGCGTGGTGCAGCGGAAGGCTGTAACATCGTGATCCCGCCTCAGAAAATTGCCGAGATCCGCGAGAAGAAGAAAATTGTAATTGATGAACATTCAGGCCGTATCTTAGCAGATGTGGACATGGAGTCACTTGACGAAAGCGACAAGCCTAAAAAGGCTGGCGCGGCTCCTGCCCCGACTACGCGCAGAAGAAAGACCGTTGAATAAATCATTCACCATACAACTCATGAAAAAGACAGGTTTAACGATCTGTCTTTTTTTATGCGCAGTAACCGGTATCGCTCAGAAGAACTGGATTACTAACAAACCCTGGATTACCGATGAAACCACGTTACAGGCTTACACGCTTGCGCTCAACCTGGAAGTAAAAGAATCGCGGGCCATCCTCGGCAAAAGTGAAACACCTCAGCAAATTTATGTGGCCTCGCTTTCGGAAATCACCGAACTGCTGATCACCGAAGACGAAACCAATTTTGAAACGTACGAAGACAATTACAGCGACCGGATCGATCAACTGGAAGACATTGATCCTGTATCTGCGGATGCTTTGTTTGCACTGGCCGAGCTTCGGCTGCAATGGGCATTCACATATTTAAAGTTCGGGCACGAAGTGGATGCCGCATGGAACATCCGTCAGGCATACCTGCAGGTGCAAAAATGCAAGGAGAAATTCCCGGAATTTGCTCCGATCAGGAAAACATCAGGCGTACTGGAAGTGATGCTGGGTTCAATCCCGGAAAAGTATCAATGGGTGATCAGCATGTTCGGAATGGAAGGTTCGGTACAAAAAGGTTTGGAAGAACTGGAAACGATCAAGTTCACGCAGACGGACCTAAGCTTCGAGACAGCCCTGATTTATGAACTAACGGAGGCCTTTATCCTGCAACAGACAGCTTCAGCAGCAGCAGGATTAAGCAAACTAATTGACGAATACCCGGACCAACGGCTGTTACTTTTTCTTGGTGGATGCGTGGCCATCAAAAATTCAGAAAGCGAAAAGGCACTGGGGTATTTCAAAGCACTTCATGAAAATCAAAGAGGGTTGCCCATCGCCTACGCGGATTATCAAACCGGGGAAGTGTATTTGCATAAGGGTGAATACAAATCATCGATTGAGCACTACCAGAAGTTTCTTTCTGCCTACACGGGTTTGAACTATGTAAAAGATGCGCATTACAAGATCGGCATTTGCTATTGGCTGCAGGGGAAATCAAAAGATGCTAAAAAGTACTTTGCCAAAGCTACAACGTCAGGCAATGAATCAACCGAAGCCGACCGGTACGCCTCCCGCAGTCTGGCCGTAGGCAGTTATCCAAACATCAAGCTTTCCAAAATCCGGTACGCCACCGATGGGGGCTATTACGCTCAGGCGGAAACCATCGCTGCTTCGGTAACGGATAGCGACATTCCTTCCAAAAAAGAGAAAACTGAATTTGTTTATCGCAAGGCGCGCCTGTTTCACAAAACCAACAAGCTGGCGGAGGCAAAAGAAAACTATCTGCGCACGATCAGCGAAGCCGGTGAAGAACCCTGGTACTTTGCGCCCAACGCCTGTCTTCAACTGGGCTACCTCTACATGGATGAATCCAACTCCGCAGAAGCGAAGAAGTATTTCTCAAAAGCGCTTACCTACAAAAAGCACGAGTACAAAAACAGCATCGACAGCAAAGCCAAGTCGGGCCTGGCGAGATTGAAGAAATGATTCGTAGATGATGGTTCGGCAATTTGCCGTATCGCATGTTAAAATTTATACACGAAAACATGCCGTAGAGATTGCAGTATAAAAACGTGCAGACGCAACATTTCTTTTAAACGCATTCGCGAAACGTTTTTTATAAACGTAAAGAGTCAAAATTTTGCGTCTTTACATATCAATTATTATCGATTGCCGGCCGAAGGTGGTCGGTGTTGTTATACACCTCCACCGAGAACATGGAACCCGTGTAGTTCAAAACGTACAGGCAACAATTTTCATGTTCGAACATATCCATGCTTTTCAGCGGATAGTTTAACAGGTAACACAATAAAATCCGAATCGCACGGCCGTGCATGCAGATCAGAATATTTCTTTCATCGGGATGCGACAAAATATGATCCACCGCAGGCTTCATCCGCTTCACCACATCATCAGGACTTTCGCCACCTTCGATGCACAGGGATGTATCGCCACGCTGCCATTCCCGCAGCATGTGGTGGTAGTATTGATCTTCTTCCGGTGTGATAGGCTGGCCTTCTTTTTTACCCCAGCTGATTTCATTCAATCCGGGTAACGACTCAGATGGAATTCCCGACTCAATAAATTTGATCACCGATTCGCGCGTACGTTTCAAGGCTGAAGTGTACACTTTATCAAACTTCACATGCTTGTAGGCTTCATAGAAGGCCTCCGTTTGAGCCTTGCCCTTCTCATTGAGCGAACTGTCTACACCACTGCCCTGCACAATGCCGCGGGCATTAAAATCAGTTTGCCCGTGGCGAACGATGTAAACTTTTTTGGTGTTCAATTTTCAGCTAATTTGGCGCGCAAAAATAGGGAAATAAACGTGAATACCACGATTTCCTAACTCCTTAAGAACCATGGCTTTATTTAATCCCAATGTCACTACCGAAACCCTCAACCGGATGTCGGTAAACACCATGGTTACGCACCTGGGCATTGAGTTTACCCGAATCGGGGAAGATTTCATTGAAGCCCGGATGCCGGTTGACCATCGCACCCATCAGCCGTTAGGCCTGCTGCATGGCGGAGCATCCGTTGTGCTGGCTGAAACGCTGGGAAGTGTAGCCGCTACCTGCTGTGTTGACATGAGCAAACAGTATTGCGTAGGACTCGAGATCAACGCCAATCACATTAAAAGCGTGCGGGAAGGATTTGTAACGGGCATTACCCGCCCGATTCATGTCGGCAAGAAGACGCAGGTTTGGGAAATCAAAATTTCCAATGAACAAAACGAACTGGTATGTGTTAGTCGGATAACCATGGCAGTGATTGATAAAAAGTAGAAGCGTGGAGAAAGCTATCGGCATATTGGAAACTCAAAAGCCAGGCGAAGCTGAGGCGTTCGGAATTTTGCTGAACCATGCATTAGAAAACAACTTCTCATTTGCGCTATGGCGTGCGCCCAACGATTCAGTTAAAAACCTGATCGTTTCCTATACTGCCAAAACACTGGAACCCAAAGCAATCCTCGAAGACCTGGCGCCTGGTTTCATCTTTGCTCCGTTCGATAAAACAAAAAGCCGGCATTATCTGCCTGCGGATATCATGTTTCATTTTTCGGAAGGTGTGTTGAACGAACCTGCGAACAATGAAGCCAATGCATCACGGGAATGGTTTAATGAAGCAGCATCGAAAGCCGGATTAAAACCCTCCAAACCGTTCTTCTTTAAACAATCGTCAACATTCTCATCCGACAAGACTGACTATATGCAACTTGTTGCGAAGGGCGTTCAGCAGATCGAAGACGGTGCATTTGAAAAGATCGTACCCTCGCGTGCTAAACGGGTTGAACTGCCGGAGTCTTTTGATGCAATCGATACCTTCCAGAAGCTTTGTGATACCTACCCCAATGCATTGATCTCGTTCGTGAGTATCCCGAATGTAGGAACGTGGATGGGAGCATCGCCCGAGTTACTGATTCAGGTCGAGAATAACCGGATTTTCAAAACCGTTGCACTGGCGGGAACAAAACCGTTCGAACCGGGAACAGACATCCGCAATGTTGCGTGGACACAAAAAGAAATTGAAGAGCAGGCGCTCGTATCGAGGTACATCATCAGCAATTTCAAAAAAATCCGGTTGCGGGAATACGATGAGCAAGGCCCCAAAACAGTCATTGCCGGCAATGTGATGCATTTGAAAACAACGTATGCCGTTGACATGAAGGAAACCAACTTTCCGCAACTTGGCTCCGTCATGCTTCAGCTTATTCACCCCACATCAGCAGTGTGTGGCATGCCGCTCGAAGAGTCGCTCGCGTTTCTGAAAGCCAATGAAGGCTATGACCGGGAATTTTATGCCGGCTATCTCGGCCCGGTTAACGTTAGCAACACCATTAGTCTGTTTGTCAACCTTCGCTGCATGCAACTGGCCGATACGCAGGCAATTCTCTATGCCGGTGCGGGCGTGACGGCCGATTCCATTCCGGAAAGCGAATGGGACGAAACCGAAATAAAACTTAATACGCTCCTGAAAGTTATCCGCGCGTGATTCTGCAACCCATTTACGATATCGCTGAACTCTGCGCACGCAAAAAAGTAAATCAGGTTGTTTTATGCCCGGGCTCGCGATGCGCTCCGTTAACCCTCGCCTTCTCGCGACACGACAAAATTAAAACCCGCACATTCAGCGATGAACGAAGCGCAGCCTTTATTGCCATGGGCATCGCGCAGCAAAGCGGAAACCCCGCTGCGATGGTGTGTACGTCCGGAACAGCTGCCTACAACTTCGCTCCCGCGGTTGCGGAAGCATTCTTTTCGCAAACGCCGCTGATTATTTTCACAGCCGACCGTCCGGCTGAATGGATCGCGCAGCACGATGGACAAACAATTCATCAGCAGGATATTTTCGGGAAACATGTAAAACAATCCTACCAGCTCCCGCAGACCTATGATCACCCGGATGATCAATGGGCGGTAAACCGGATCGTAAACGAAGCGATTAATCTCGCCATGCAGGAGCCGAAAGGTCCGGTGCACATCAACGCACCGTTCCGTGAACCGTTTTATCCGGATGCGAAAGAGAAAATCACCTACACAAAAGACGCGCGCGTTATTGAAGGGATTCAGAATACCTATTCTATTGCAGGAGATCAGGTCGATCAACTCAAACGCGAGTGGAGCAGGTACAGCAAAATACTGGTGGTTGCCGGTCAGCATGAGTACGACAACAACCTGATTACATCGCTTGGCAATTTTATGCAGACGCAGCCTGCAGCTGTTGTTGGCGACATTATTTCGAACCTCAACTCCCTGGAGGGTGTGGTGCGTCACGCGGATGTTTTTCTGCCGTACGCGCCTGACGATGTTAAGAAAAGTCTGCGCCCGGATTTGCTGATCACGTTTGGCAAGTCGGTGATTTCGAAGAGCCTGAAATTATTTCTGCGAAAATACTCACCCAAAGCCCACTGGCACATCCAGCCGGCCGGAGTGGTTGCCGATCCCTTTCAAAGCATTACCAAAGTTATTCACGCCAACGCAGCATCATTCTTTGATGCATTACAGACTACGGAGAAGTCGAAGGTTTTTGAAAAGCAAAAGCAGAGCAACTTTCAAAAGCTTTGGGAGGCGGAAGAGCATCGCGCAGAACGCGCACTGAAGGACTTCTTTTCGAAAGAGGCATTTGGTGAACTCGAATTGATTCATGATGTGCTGCGGCAACTTCCTCCGCTTTGTAATCTGCATTTAGCCAACAGCATGAGTGTTCGGTATGCGAACCTCATCGGCCTGAACGATCCCAACAAAAACATAAACGTATTCTCCAATCGCGGCACAAGCGGTATCGATGGCTGTACAAGCACGGCCGTTGGCCACAGTTTGGTTAACGAACTGCCAAATTTCCTGATCACGGGCGACCTGGCGTTCTTTTATGACCGCAATGCATTCTGGCATAATTATACACTGCCGAACCTGAGGATCATCCTATTGAACAATCATGGCGGAATCATCTTCAAAATGATTGACGGTCCGGGCTCACTCCCCGAAACCGATGAATATTTCGTGACGCAACAAAAGCTGAATGCAAAAAACCTCTGCGAAGAATTCGAATTCGATTACCTGAAGCTCGATACCAAACGCAAAATCAAAAACACATTGAAAGACTTCTTTGATTTTGACGGCACCACCAAAATCCTGGAGCTTGAAACCGGAATTGATCTGAACAAAACTATTTTTGATAACCTGAAACAGAAAATAAAGAAGAGCTATGAGTTATAAATATCCCTGGCAACAGATTAAGGAATACAAAGAGATTTTATTTCACAAATACGATGGCATTGCGCGGATCAGCATTAACCGTCCGCAGGTGCACAATGCATTTACTCCGCTAACGGTACATGAAATGATCGATGCCATGTACTATTGCCGTGAGGATGCCGACATCCGGGTTATCATCTTTACCGGTGAGGGTGGAAAAGCATTTTGCAGCGGTGGCGACCAGAGTGTTCGCGGTCATGGCGGATACGTAGGCAAGGACACCATTCCCAGGCTGAATGTACTCGACTTACAAAAACTGATTCGTTCCATTCCGAAGCCCGTAATCGCGGCTGTCGCGGGGTGGGCTATCGGTGGCGGACACGTGTTGCATGTGGTTTGCGATCTTACCATTGCTGCAGAGAACGCACGCTTCGGACAAACCGGCCCGAAAGTGGGAAGCTTTGACGGTGGTTTTGGCGCATCATACCTGGCGCGTATCGTTGGTCAAAAGAAAGCCCGTGAGATCTGGTACCTGTGTGATCAGTACGATGCAAAAGAAGCATTGGAGATGGGCCTGGTGAACAAAGTTGTTCCGCTCGACAAACTTGAAGAGACAACCGTAGAATGGTGTAAGAAAATCATTGCGAAGAGTCCGCTGGCATTGCGCATGCTGAAAGCTTCCTTCAATGCCGAACTTGATGGTCAGGCCGGCATCCAGGAACTTGCCGGAAACGCTACGTTGCTTTACTATTTGAGCGATGAAGCCAAGGAAGGTAAGAATGCATTTCTGGAGAAGCGCGATCCGGACTGGTCGAAGTATCCGAAGTTCCCGTAACGGAATCACGGCATGACTGCACGCAGGTTCATCCTATTTATTTTCGCTAATCTTGTTTGTATGATCGGATCGGGACAGGCAACTTCTCAACAACAAAACATGTATGTGTTGCGGCTGAAGCCTCATGCCGATCTGAAACAAGCCATTGCTGAATTTGCAAAGGCTAACTCAATCAAAGCGGGCGTGATTGTAACCTGCGTGGGGAGCCTGGAGCAATATAACCTCCGGTTTGCCAATCAGCCGAATGGCTCCAAAGCGACCGGTCATTTCGAAGTACTGTCGCTAAGCGGAACATTCTCAGACGCTGCAATGCACGTGCATCTTTCCGTTGCCGACAGTTTGGGCAACACGATTGGCGGACATTTACTGGATGAGAATCTGGTTTACACGACCATCGAGCTTGTTGTGGCCGATCTCACCGACCTTGAATTTACCCGGGAGATTGATTCGACTTATGGTTATCCGGAATTGAACGCCAGGCGGAAAAAGAAAAAACCATGAAATACACCCATGGTTCAATCGTCCTGAACGGTCGCCAGGTTAGCATCCATGATATCTTAACACAATCCGTAAGTGGTCATTCCGACTTTGAACGCGAAACCCTTGCGTTCATAAAAGACTGGCTGTCGGACGTACAATACGTTACATTGAATACCAGCGGCTCGACCGGGGTTCCCAAGGAAATAGCACTCACGCGCCAACAAATAATTGAAAGCGCGAATCGTACCATCAACAAATTTTCGCTAACCGAAAAAGATACCGCGTTTGTTTGCCTGGATACCAAATACATTGCAGGCAAAATGATGCTGATACGCGCACTGGAAGCAAATATGAAAATCGTTGCCGTTGAGCCGGCGGCTGATCCGTTAAAAGAATTAAAAGTTCAGGCCGACTTTGGCGCGTTCGTTCCGCTTCAACTGGATGAGATTTTTAAAAACAGTGCATCATTGGCAACACTGAACCGGCTTAAATCGGTCATCATTGGCGGGGCTTCCGTTTCCGCTTCCCTACTCGAAAAAGTAAAAACACTTTCGTGTGAAGTATACGCCACCTACGGCATGACCGAAACGGTATCGCACATTGCCCTGCAGAAGCTCAACGGACCGGATGCCCAAGGCGCGTTTGAAGTTTTTCCGGATGTGAAAATCGCAACCGATGAACGAGACTGTCTTGTGATTCAAATGCCCGGAGGTAATGAACCGCTGCACACCAACGATGTGGTAACACTTGTTGACGCCAACCATTTTCAGGTATTGGGCCGTTACGATAACATCATCAACAGCGGTGGAATAAAATTGATCCCCGAAGCAATCGAACAGAAAATTGAAACTGTTCTTGATTTGCCATTTTTTGTAGTTGGCGTTTCGGATGACCGGCTTGGGCAAAAACTGGTGTTGATTGTTGAAGGTATTACACCTCCCGATCTGAACCTTAAACTGAAACAGGTGCTCTCCGCTTACGAGGTTCCGAAAGAAATCCTGCAAACCGACCCATTCATCCGCACCGAGACACATAAAATCAATCGGACGAAAACCCTCGAAAAGGCCCTAAAAAGGCACGCATAAACTGTTCCGCATTTCCTTAATCCGCTTATTTTTGCATCCACAATAATTATCCGAATAACCACTCATGGGACGCATTTTTGAGAAACGGAAGCACAAGATGTTCGCGCGATTCGACAAGATGGCGAAAGCCTTCACGCGCATCGGGAAAGATATAGCCATTGCTGTAAAGCAGGGCGGTCCGAATCCCGATAACAATCCGAAGCTCCGCATGGCGATTCAGAACGCGAAAGGTGTGAACATGCCGAAAGACCGCGTGGAGAATGCGATCAAGCGTGCGTCCTCGAAAGAAGAAAAAGATTACCAGGAAGTTGTGTACGAAGGCTATGCTCCGCATGGAGTGCCGGTGCTGGTTGTAGCCGCTACCGATAACCCGACCCGTACGGTGGCAAACATCCGCCTGCATTTCTCCAAAGGTGGTGGCAGCATGGGTAATTCCGGATCGGTTTCATTTATGTTTGAACACCGCGGTGTTTTCAAATTCGATCCCGCGAAACTCAATCTTGATGAACTTGAGCTCGACCTGATCGATGCTGGTGCAGAAGACATCCAGCGTGACGAAGAGGAAACCATCGTATACACCAAGTTTGTCGACTTCGGCCAGATGGCAAAGTTCCTCGAATCAAAAGGTCTGGAAGCGAAGAGCTCAGAACTTCAATACATTCCAGCCACCACAAAAGAACTCCCGGAAGATCAGCAGGATGAAGTCCTCAAGCTGATTGAAACACTCGAAGCGGACGATGACGTCCAGAGCGTGTTCCATAATCTGGCGTAACAATGCAAAAGGACAATCGTACCGTTCTTCGAATTGTCCTCAAAATTTTCATTTCACTTGTTTGGCTTGTCAACGGGCTGTTCTGCAAAGTATTGAATTTTGTACCGCGCCATGAGCAGATAGTAGCACGAATACTGGGAACCGACTTTTCACACCTCCTCACCCGTACAATTGGCTTTCTCGAAATATTAATGTTTGTTTGGATACTTTCCGGAAAAAAATCCCGGCTATGCACCGTCATTCAAGTCATTATTGTCCTTACCATGAATGTCATAGAATTCATACTCGCACCTGATTTATTATTGTTCGGAAAGGTAAACCTGTTGGTAGCATTTGCGTTTATAGGGGTAGTTGCGATTTATGAATTTGTTCTCAACAGAACAGCGCAAACGCATGCATAATGTTATCGCTTAGAAATCATCCCTTTGCAGTTGAGACTTTCTTTAAGCATTCTCTCGTGCTGACATTCGCACTACCGAAAGACGCACTTAAACCATTACTTCCGCCTTGCCTTGAAGCAGACACCCTGAACGACCAGTGGGGATTTGTCGCCGCAGCATTGGTAACGACCCAAAATCTTCGACCAAAAGGTTTTCCTGAATTTCTCGGAAACGATTTTATTCTTGCAGGATTTAGAATCTTCGTTAGATACAGAACAAAAGCCGGCAAACGACTGCGCGGACTTTACATTATTAAATCCGAAACTAATAAATCCCGCATGTCGTTTTTCGGCAACATCTTTACGCATTACAATTACACAACGACCGATATTGAAGAAACCAGCACCCCGCACTCACTGCATTTCAGATCACATAACTCGGGAATAGATATCGTAACCGATAGACAGAAGCAGGATATACCACTCCCTCAGGGTTCGCCATTTCTGGACTGGAAAGAAGCCAGACGGTATGCCGGCCCGCTTCCGTTCACCTTCACATACAACAACAAAACAAAGGAAGTCTTGATCATTGAGGGTATAAGGCAACATTGGGAACCAAAACCGATTGCCGTCCTGAAAGACAAAATCGACTTCATTCAGACGAAGTTTCCTCAGGCCATACTGGCAAATGCCTTTATCGTGGAGAATATTCCGTACTACTGGAAAAAGGGTAAAACAGAAATATGGAAAAAACCCGATTTTCAGGCGTAAAAAATATTGTCCGGTTTAACTGGCATTATTATCTCATCGCTTCAATCGTTGTATTGGTACTACTATTATGCGGGTATTTCGCCCCCGACACGTTGATCTTCCCTATACTGGCTATACTTACTTTTTTAGCCACGGTCCTTTCGCTGGCAGTATCGGCCTACATCTACGACTTTTCACCTTTGTACGAGTTTAAATGGCTTGACACCCGCTTTACCGGGAACAGAATTGTAAATATTCACGCCGGGTTTGACGAGACGAGTTATCTTTTGAAGAGACGGTATCCCGAAGCACAATTTTCCATGTTTGATTTTTACGATCCGGAACAGCATACGGAGGTTTCTATTGAACGCGCACGAAGGGCATTTCCACCTCCTTCCGAAACAATCAAAGTTGCAACCAGTAACATTCCGCTTGCCAAAAAATCGACCGACATCATTTTCCTGATATTGGCTGCACACGAAATTCGAAAGCAGAAAGAACGAGTTTCGTTTTTTAAATCGCTCTCGAACTCACTGTCGCCCGCTGGAAAGATCGTTGTCATCGAACATCTCCGTGATCTGAATAATTTTGTCGCTTTTAACGCAGGTTTTTTTCACTTCTTCTCCAGAAACTCCTGGATGACAACATTCCGAAAAGCTAATCTTGAAGTAAACACAGAGTTTAAAATAACACCTTTCTTATCAGTCTTTATCCTGCAGAATAATGGAGATGCATCTTAACACTATCGGTTACATCCTGTTAGTATTGGCAACTGTACATGTTGCTTTCCCACGGTACTTCAACTGGAAGATAGAATTTCAACCGGTAAGCCTGATCAACACCCAAATGATGTACGTCCATACTTTTTTCATCGGACTAATTATCTTTCTGATGGGACTGTTATGCACACTGTATTCGGAAGAACTCGTCCAGACATCGTTCGGAAGAGTCATCTGTCTGGGGTTGTTTATTTTTTGGGGGACACGTTTGATCTTTCAGTTCTTCGTCTACTCGTCAAAATTGTGGCGCGGTAAGAAATTCGAAACATCGGTACATATTGTCTTTTCCTTACTGTGGACTTATTTCACGATTACGTTTCTCTTTATTTATCTGGGGATTGAATACTAATACCTCAACCAAACAACCTTAGCATCTTTCCCTACCGCGACTACCGAAATGATGAGGATGTTGCCGTAATCTGCATCCGCAAACTGTTTGAACTCCTTCGACCCAGCCAGCGCATTCGCCATGTCAGGGATCGTATTCGAGTGGCCGGAGATAACAACCGTGCCACCCGGATGGACAGCAACCAGCTTCTCCAGCTCTGCAGCCTTCATCGAAGAATATATGTTTACCGTTAACCCTTTCGCAGCTGCCAGCGGAGCTACCGTGCTTTTGGTACGTTTGAAATCGGTGGAATAAATCGCATCAATCCTGGTTTTGTCGAGTAACGCAGCGAGTGCCTCGGCACGGGTTACGCCCTCGGGCTTTAGTTCGGGATCGCTGCCGCCTTCGGTTGCTTTTTCAGCATGCCGGATCAGAATAAACGTAGTGATCTGCTGCGCACAGCAAATTTGAACCGCGAGCAGCAACGCCCACGCAACGAACAGTTTCTTCATACCTATTTGTGCTTGTCCTGAATGTTCTGCGGAACATTACAGCCCTGCAGCCTGCGCGTGTCGGCCAGGTGAAAGATCTTCCAGCCTTCGGCAGTGCGAACAAGATGAAATGCGTCCACTCCGCAATGGCTGAAGGTGTTACCAAGATAAAAAGCATAGTCGCACCAGGCTTGTGCAAAGTCGCCATCCAGTTGAACTTTCATATTCCAGATTTCTTCGTTGTACGCACCCCGGGGATTTGGCTTCGAAATCTGCTTCACAAAATCTTTAATACCCGTTTCGCGTTCGATCACAACTTTCCCTTCGCGGTTTTTCATCACCGAGGCCATCGTTACCGGATCGGCAAAGACCGACTTAAACAAAACGGTATCGTTAGTTTGCATCGCCTTGAACAGATTATTGATAACGGCCGTTACCTGGGTTTCGTCAGCGGTTTGGGCAAGCAGGAAACCGTTTACACCGAGTGTGAGCAACAAAACGAAGATGGACTTTTTCATGGGGCTTTAGTTTTCTGAAATTTGCCGGTTTGCAGCGGCAATCCGAACCGAATTTATGCCAACGGTCGATTCGGAAAAAACCATTCCCCGGGAAGCGGGATTTTCGCCTATCTTTATTGTTCGAAACCCAGTCGAAATTATGATTAGTCGAATTTTGTGCTCCCTCCTTCTGCTTGCTGGCTTTTTTGTACCTGCTGTTGCGCAGACCGACAGCCTGTCGAAGGTGCTTGACACCGCCCGGAACGAGCGGAAGGTAAAAGTGCTCAATGAATTGTTTCGCGCGAACCTATCCTCGAACCCGGTAAAAGCCATCGGGTATACCCGGGAGGCGCTGAACATCGCCACCGAGATCAACGATCAAAAAGGTGTTGCTGCCTCTTACAATAACCTCGGAGTTGCCTATAAAAATCAGGGCGCGCTCGATAAGGCGCTTGAGTATTACATCCGGTCGATGAAGATCTACGACACCCTCGACAACAAAGAGGGTATCGCTACCACAAAAAATAACATCGCAACAATTTACTCCATCAAGGGCGATTACGGTCAGGCAATGAAATACCTGGAGGAATCGTACAACGAGCTGGTGGTACTGAAAGATGAATCGCGGCTGGTGGGCTCACTCAACAACCTCGGTAACCTGTATATCGATCTGCAACTGTATGAAAAAGCCTCCGAATATTTTCAGAAGGCCTATCAGTTGAGCGAAAAACTCGGACAACCCTTTGCAGACCCGATGAACAACCTCGGAAACGTATTTTTCCGGCAAGGTAATTACCAGCGCGCCATCGACTTCTACCAGAAAGCACTCGAGATCGAACAAAAGGAAAATAACCGCCTGGGTATGCTCGGCACGATTACCAACATCGGTATTGCCTACACCCGGGCTAACCAGCCAAAGCCTGCAATGCAGTATCTCAACCAGGCCTATTCCGCAGCGAAAGAGTTGCAGGCCTACCGGTTTGTTCCGGACATCCTCCGAAACAAGGCCGACAATCAGTTCCGCCTGGGTGATGTGAAATCAGCCTACCTGACATTGTTGAGGTATGACTCGGCCCGTGAGAAAGTTTTCGGGGAAGAAAGCAGCCGCAACATTGCGCAGATGGAAATGGCCCTGAACCTCCAAGAAAAGGAGAAGGAATACGAAATGCTCAAGAAGGAAGCGGAAATCAAGACGCTGGAGCTCAACAACACCCGCTTGTTTATTACCCTGCTGGTGATGGTTGTCATTATCGTGCTGGCTGTCATCAACTTCTATTACATGGGCAAAAGGCGGAAGTTTTTGAGCAGAACGCAGTGATTTTTGCATGAAAATGTGTTCGGAATTCCGATCAAAAGACCTAATTTTGACACTGTTAAAACCCTGATATCATGTTCCAGCAATTCTTGGCAGACGGAGGAAACCTTTTCATCGCGATTGTAGCCGTACTGGTTGGTTTCGCAGCCGCAATGGGCTACACCGATTATCTGAAAACAAAAGACGAAGAAAAGAAGCACTGATTCGTCAGTTGTTTCGCAATCATAAAAAAAGCCCTGACATTCATCGTCAGGGCTTTTTCATTTAGGTACAGGTTAGGTAAAGACTTAGTAGGGCGACTTATAATTCGAACGCCAGTCGGCCCACTTGGCAGACTTGTAGTGATCTTCTCCAATGAACTGGATAACCGGATGAAATTCTTCGGGCTTCATGTAGCCGGCCAACGGTTGAATCATGTTGAAATTATCGTCCAGGAAAACAACAGTCGGGTAGCTTAACTGATTGTTAAGAAGTGCAGCCGCGAGTTCGTGGTATCCCCTGTTTTCCACGGTAATGAATTTGTAGGTGTGACCATTCAACACCACATCCTGACGCTGTTCGGCATTGAACTTTACAGGGTAAAATTTCTCGTTCAGGATCTTGGCTACTTTCGGTTCGCTGAACGTGTTTTTGTCCATCACCTTGCACCAGCCGCACCAGTCGGTGTACACATCGACAAAGATCTTGCGTTTTTCGGTTTTCGATTTCTCGACCGCCTCTTCCATGGTAAGCCATTGCACCTCCCCTTGCGGGACGGGCTTGAAGGACATTCCAACCGCCAGAATAATCATCAATCCGGCACTAAAAACTATTTTTTTCATATGCGTAATTCAGCGCTCAGGCCGCCTACAAATTTAGGTACAAAACGATGCGGTTAATGCTTTTTCGGTTGCAGTCAGTAACCTTTCAGACCTCTAAAAGTAACTACTGTACGAAAAAGTTCAGCGCGATTGTCCAGAAGTGTACAGCAGCCGGGTGCAATCCCGCGAAAAACCATCGAAAACAAGGTTATTTTCAGTTGGCACAGCATTCGTAAAGAACCGGGCGTCATGAAATGGAAGTTTACCTATAAAGAACTAACCCTCCTGATCGGCATCGTGGTTGCCGTGATCATCCTGATCACGTTATGGGTGAAACCCTTGGCCGGCGAATCGGGCGAGGTGTCGGTAAAACCCATGAAACAACTCGCAGCCCCTGCCGCTAAAATTATCCTCCGCAAATCCTACGTGTTGCTGGATGATGTGTTGCAGTAACTACTCGCGATACGCATACCACGCCAGTACGGTTTCTATGGCGCGTTTAATCGCTTCGTTAATCGGATAGAAGTCGCGCGTTAAATCCATGTCGATGGAATGCAACTGCATGTAGTATTGATTCATCATCGGAATGTCGCCCGAGCCTTCCGTGACCTTTTTCGCAGCCTGCTGATAGTTTTCAGTTTGTTCTGATTTGATGATCTGGCATGTCACCAGTTCTTTCTCAGCATACTTGTTTGTACGGGCCGAATACCCAAACAGCCGGCAGATCAATCCGCGGTGGCGATACTCGGTACAAAGCCCCGCTCCTGCCTGGGTCGGATTAAGGATGTAACAAATGGAAGAATCCCCGGACTTGATTTTGTCGAGCCATTCAAACGCGAGGTTGTTTTCGTACAGATGATGTGCAAACGGGAGAAACTCGAGGATCGTGGCTTCAATATCGGGTTTGAAACAGCACTTACCACACCCGAACTTACAATGCAGCCCCGACCACGACTGAAATGACGCTATTTCAGCATCCAGCTTTTCAAATACCGCTTCCGTTGCCCTGACTTTATCGCGTAACTCCACGCGGCAAAAGTACAATCATTTTTTGGCTTCGTACGTCAGCATGACTAGGCCGGAAGAATACGCCTGACTCGATTTAAGAGCAAAGTGTTTCCGGCCATCGATGTTACTGAAAAGCGGCTTGCCCGCTCCGAGCACGAGCGGATGCACGGCAAGGATCATTTCATCGATCAAACCCGCATTCAGAAACGAACTTGTCAGCGATGCTCCGCCCCACAGCCAGATATCGTTACCCGCCTCGTTCTTCAGCGCAGTAACAGCAGCAACCACATCACCAGAAATAAGCTCCGTGCCCGGATACGGAGTGGCAAGCGAGTTGGAGAAAACGTACGACTTCATCTTCGCATAGGGATTGATGTCGCCACCCTGTTGCGCATGCAACATCATCTCGTAGCTTTTACGCCCATAAAAGATCGTGTCGATGCGTTTTGTAAACTCCGTCATGCCATAATCCTGGTCGGTCAGGCACCAATCATATTCTCCCTTCGGCCCTTCAATCAGTCCGTCCAGGCTTACGGCCACACATAAAATTACTTTTCTCATATCAATGCATTAATCTTCCAGTTCTGAACACTCGTACCCATGCTCCTTCAACAGGTTGATCGCGGCCAGCGGCTGAATGCGGTTCGACACAATCCGCAAGATCCGGTCGCTATCGTCCAGCGCAAAATTCCACTTTCCTTTTCCCGCGGCCGAATCGAGCAGCGGCTTCAGGGTTTTCACATGCTGATGCGTTTCTACAGAAGTTTTAAATACGAGTACCTCCATTACAATCAGGGTTTTGTATAGGTGACAATATCAATTCCGATCCCGTTCGGATCTTTAATCGCAAAATGGCGGTCGCCCCAGTCTTCATTGCGTATCGCAATTTCGATCGGCACACCGAGCGACTGAATGCGTTGATACGCTGCGTCCACATCTTCTACCTCAATCGTCAGGTACACCCCGCTTCCGCCAAAGGGCAATTGAAAGACACGCTGTTGCGTGGGATGGTTGGGAAGCAAAAAGCTGATTTGATCGTTTCCGCCCGGAGTCTGTAACAACAGATAGAACTCATTCTCGAACACTACGGTGAATCCAAGCTTGGTCGTATAAAAGGTTTTTGTTTCCTGCAGTTTGGAGGTAATAATTCCGGCATTCAGTTTCATAGAAGGGTGTGTTTGTGCGGATGCATTGCCCGACATCAGCAACGCAAGTGCTGCTACGAGAATGCCCGCTATCAGGATAAGTTTTTTCATGGCAGATGACTTAAAGAAGGCCCAGTTGAATTTCGGTAACATTGGCTTCCGGGTTGGCAAAGTCTACATTCACATAAATCTCGCGGTTGTTACCCGACGGCTTGAATCCCTTTTCGGCTGCATACGCGATCAAGGCTCCATAGCTGCGGGGCATTTCGTACCAGTTTCCTTCGTGCACAAGCGAAAGGCACGCGAAATCGTCCGTCCGCTTGAAGTGAAACGGTCCATCGTACGCAGGCGTGATCTCGCCTACCGGCAGCGCGATTTCGAGCGTGAACGGTTTTTGAATATCGGTGAAGCCGGCATAGTGCCAGTGCACCGGGCCGGTTACCCGGAGGTTATTCTTCACAGCTTCTGCATACAGGCGGGGCGCAACATCAAAGAACCCGGCAAGTTCGTTCACGGTAGTTTCGGTGCGAAAGAAAAGAAAATTGGCCGGCTTGATGCGCCTGGCGATGGGTTGAGTTACAGTGGTGGTCATAACGTTGATTTTTATGCTAATCAACGATCGATGCCTGACAGCCCTATGTCAGTACAAAAACAGAATTTTTAACTTTTTTTCAGGGAACTGACAGCGGTATGTCAGCAGAGCAGTGTTAGCCCACCACTTTTACGGTACCGTGATGTGCTGCGAGTGTTTCGGCAAAGTCGGCCATGCGTGTGCGGAGTGCTTCGGGCTCCTCCACCGTTACGCCCGTACCGAACATCACCAGCCAGTGAACCATGTGATCAAGGTTTTCGATCATAAACTCTGCACGAAGTTTGTCTCCGAGGTCGGTTTGCGAAATACTTCCGTAGAGCGGGCGGCCATAGAGACTTTCTTTGTTAAACGTGGCCACCACCTTTTGCATGCCATGGTGGCTATGGAACACACTCTTGAAATATTCCTGCAGCGACAGCAGGTTACGGCCTTCGAACGTCTTGCCGGTGATCACCAGGTTTTTGATCCGGTCGGCCCGGAAATCGCGATAACCGTTACGCAGCCGGCACCAGCCGATCAGGTGCCATGCGGCACTGTAGTAAAACAGCCCGATGGGTTCAACCTCGCGTTTGGTATGTTCTTCCTGGTTGCTGCTGTATTCGATTTGCACCACCAGCTTTTTCACAGCCGCACGCTGAATGTCGGTAATGAAGTGATCGGGAAAATCGTTTTGAACGGGCCGGGTAGCAACCGAGATTTCCACGTGTGAATACAGTTGGTCGAGGTGTTCCTTTTCGGGATCGCTGAGAACGGCTTTAATCTTGAACATGGCCGATTCGAAGGCGGCCTTCATCGACTTGTCGCCCATTTTCTCGACAAACTTGCCTGCGAGCAGCATAGAACTGGCCTCGTCTTGCGTGAACATGACCGGGGGCAGATGGTAGCCATCGACAATGAAATATCCTTTGCCGGCTTCCGACCCGATCGGCACACCCGCCTCCATAAGTGCTTTTACATCGCGGTACACGGTACGCAGGCTGATCTCGAACCGTTCAGACATTTCTTCGGCCTTCACCACCTTTTTCGACTGGAGGTGTACAAGCATGGCTGTAAGGCGGTCGATGCGATTCACGGGGGAAAGATAAATAATTGATCGGAAATGGTGCGGGTGATGGCGTTGGAAGAGCGGATTGAGAAAGTTATCTTGCAGTTAGACAATGACGATGTAGAGGCCATACTGTGGCCTATATCAAAACATGGTGGGGCATTTAGAAAAATATGAGAGCCATTAAAAGGATAAAGGTATTTCTGATAGGTCTGATTGGTTGTTACAGTGCTTGGGGACAAGGGGGAGTAGATATTAAATATATTCCAATTGATTCCATCAATTCTGGGTTCATAAACCGAGAAGTTAAATTGGATTTCACAACGTCTGAAAATGTAAAAGAAAGGACATGGTCTTATGACACTATAACACTGACTTTTGACAGTACACCGATTGAGTTTGTTGAAATCAAAGGCCAGGGCACTGACCATTATTATTTCAAAGATGAATTTCTTCAATCTGAAAATTACAAATCGGGACATATTTTGAGAATATATAAGTGTGTAGTAAAAGAACTACACAATGATTCAATACGATTTGAATTAACTTTTCAGCTTTACGGAAAGGGCAAAAAAGACGACTATGAAAAAGATGGTTGGCGCAAAAATCAGAACATAAGAGTTTTTTCTAAAAAGGGTCATGCAAGGTATTTTCAACAAATGGAATCCACTACAAAGGAAATTTGGATTCCAAAGAAACGGTTAACAGGTTTACTCATTAGAACCTGGTAAGAGATAAACACCCCACAATAAAGCCTGTAATCTATTTGCTTTCTTTTGTCTATTTTTATTTTGGTAAAGCAAACGCTTATAGCCAACCGTTGGCGCCAATTCAATCGGACCCATGAGACAACTATATTACAACCGACTGACAAATAATAGAATCAAAAGTATAGCACTCGGGACGATTATGATTCTTGTGCTTGGTATGTTTATTTTGGTTATCAACACAGTTGACAAAGAAGCTCTACACATCTACCAGGGGCTAATCTTTAGTTTCTTAGTTATAGCGGCAACTTTTTTACTTGGAAAAATTCCTTTCGGACAAGTGATTGAAACAATAGATGAAAAGCATATCGCGACCTATTACAGACTTGGGAGGCAAAAATTTAAATACAGAATCTTAGATAAACCAAAGAGTGTGGTTGTTGAACAAGATTCAACCAGGTATTATTGTATAAGTTTAAAAATGCCAAACGGACAAAGTTGGCCTATTGAGAAATATCCGACAATGGACGAGGCAAATGAAAGACTTTTAGAATTTAAAAGTTTGGGACTGAATTGAACTGGCGCCAACATGGTGTTCATGCCACGTTGGGGTTTTAGTGTAACTATGTAGTTTCCATTTCTTTTATTTAGTTTCGTAACGGTGGACACCTGGAGCTGGTGGCGTTTAAAAAAGTATGGGATACTATATAAGGGTTCTGGGAACGACTAATCCGACAATTACTGTCGACAACCTGACCGACGCATTGAAAAGTGAAAGACTTAAAGCCTCAATCGAGATTGATGAAGGCACTCCCGAAAATTGGACTCAACTATTGGTTAAAGACAATGACGACAGAGATTTATTTTTGATTGAGAAAAACGAGGTCATTGACGGAAAACTTGGACAAGGAGAAATTGAAGAATTCAAAGAAGAAATAGCTGACTGTAAACCGACAAGTGCAGTAAAATGGTTACTGGACTACTTTGACAAAGTCAAGGTTATCTACGCTTTTCAAATATTAAACTCGGTGGACAATGACGAAAGCTGGAACATTGTTGGAGAATTAAAAAATAAAATATGGAGTGAAACCAATGGAATAATTCAAGCCGACAATGAAGGCTTTTCAAATGAACAAGGGTATCATATTCTTTGGCAGTTCAACGACAACGTATCGGGTCCGTGGTACATGGCAGTAAAGGACTCGTCTGGCAGTTTTGTAAACTTCAAAATGGACTTGGGCGACAAAAAACAACGAAAAGACTTCTTTGACGGCAGAGTTCCAAAGGGTGCAGAGTTGGTGTAAAACCAACTTCCCCCGCGGCCTCACGGCCTTAAGAAGGCTCCTAATTCGCCAACTGAAATATGCACTCACCTTGCGGGTAACTCATTCAACACAATGCACACTATCTTCAAATTAGCGGCAGTTATTCTTGTTGGACTAATTATTTCTTGTGGGACAGACAATAAAGCTAAAACAAGTTCCAGCAATGGATATAGGATTATTGACAATTCTTACGTACTGACTAATTCCCAAAAAGACAGCATTGAGACATTGATAAAAAAACTCGATCAGGAAATCGGTTCACAAATAGCAGTATTGATCATTGACACACTTGGAAAAGAAAAGCTTGAGACCTTCTCACTAAGAATGGCTGAAGAACTGAGACTTGGACGATCAACGCATAATGACGGACTCCTAATAACAATTGTGACAATGGAGAAAAAGATGAGAATTGAAGTTGGGACAGGTCTAGAGAATATCATAAAGGACGAGATTGCCGGAAGAATAATTCAAGATGACATGGCTCCCCTATTTAGACAAGAAAAATACGGACAAGGAATTTATCTAGCCGTTGACAAAATTTCTACCTTGATAATAGAGAATAGGGACCTCGTTGGAACAGAACCGAGGTGAATGAATTACCCACAACAATGTGTTATGTCATCCTGACGCTTTGATCAGGACGGATTGTGTTATCAGTCTGACGTTTATTATTTTTAACAACACAACGGCCTAAACACGACCGTTGGCAGCAAGTCACTAATACCCAAGGAGGAATAGACATGAGCAAACTATATTACTTCTTTTACTATTGCTTACAGTCAATTATCCCAGGGAGAATCAAGAGATACAGACATGCGGCTGGATATTTGTTAACATTCTTGACTGTCATCTTAGTGTGGACAATTTATGGGTTGACGATAGTTCAAAACCCAGACAACTATTCAAAGTCAACACTCACGACACTCTCGATAATTTCTTTTATCGTATTCGGACTAATTAATTACAGAATATCCCACTCGAAGAGCTTATTTAAATCAATGATTGACCAGAATAAGCCGACTGAATTCAAACACAAAATTTGGGCATGGGCACTTATCCTAATGACAATCAGTTCTTACGCGACTGTTATGTATTTTATAAAAAATTAAGGACGTCACGAGACAGCCAGCCGCCAACAAAATGTTTGCGCAATGGTGGGGTTTAGTGGAAATTTATACATTAGTTTTCAAATTGCCTTTGGTTCGCGGGGCAGTGAAGCGATTCGAATACCCGCCACTGCTTCTAGCCAAACATTGAAGAGAAGCCGCATTGGATAATGATACGTTTACTAATAGCAATGACATTTTTGGCAACGAGCCAGGGTTGGTCACAGTCGCCAGACAATTATGTAAAGTCAATTGAAAAACTAAGAAGTAAAGGTAAGCTGACGACAAAGAGCTCAATCGATAAAACATTTGCTGGTTCCGTGACAGGTTACTACTACAAGGACTCAATAGTTTTAATAAGTAGTCTGACAGATGCAGAAGCAGCGGGGACAGAGACTCTATACTTTTTAAAAGACGGGCGGCTCAAGAAAGTATTCGTAATGTCAACAACGTTCGAATCGAATGACGACTGGAAAGAATACTATTCAAAGCACAAGTCAGTGGACAATTGTTACAAATGCCATGGAAAACCGAACTGTACTGTGACAGAGATAACATTTGGCGACATGCCGACAATTTTTATGACTGAAGAAAAAATAAAAAAAGAATTGACCGGAGACAGCAAAGAAAAGATGTTATTTGATGTTAAGCGAACATGTGGCGAATTAGAGGTTCTTGTGAAAGATTTGGAGTAAATTCAGCCATTGCCGGATGCTGCGCCGCATGGACAGCTTAACGTTTGATGGATGGAGAAATAGGATTTCAAAAATTGAATTAAAACAATAGACTATTATGCCAGCAATTTTCAATCACTTTTGGATAATGTTCATAGTTGTAACAGTTGCAAATGGACTGATATGGAAATCAAGGTCGAAGAAATACATTGTCCAGAATCCTGAGTTACAAGAAGGTTATGACAGTCTGATTAAAGGTTGGTTAATTTACGGGAATATCCCATGGGTTGTTATGGGAGTTGGCATGTTGACCGGATTGACTAAAAATATGGTTGAATTTTTCAATCCAAGAGAAATGAATCCTATCGTAATGATCTTTTTCCTTGTGATCATTATTGAGTGGACCTTAAGTTTTTATTGGATTTTCTTTAATGGAGGAGCTGAGAAACTAGTTAAACATCCTGGGTTATTCACTCAAACCCAGAAAGGAAATGAAAAATTGGAGACTATAAAAATCAAACTTCTTTGTGTTGCTGGGATTATAGGTGGCATAGTTGGTATTGTAATGATGTGGAAAATGAATATTCCGATTGATACATTCGGACAATAAGCTACTGGTACCCACATTGTATGTACAAAATAGGCGAAATAGTAGTCAAACCAACCGCGTTAGCCTGCCGCTCCCGCGAGCCCGGTGTTAACCACCCCTGCTAAAACTTTTTAACCAGATACACCCCTGCCGCCATTAATAGCAAGCCCGCCACTCTCTGCCAGCTGATCGGATGAACAGGCGTTTGTAACAAACCCCAATGATCGATCAACACCGCTGCCACAATCTGCCCTGCCAAAACCATTACCGTAACATTGCCGATTCCTAATCTTGGCGCACAAATCACAATCAGCAAAATGTAAGCGGCACCCAAAACACCGCCAAGGTAACTCCATACCGGCGCAGCCTTAAAGTTTTGCAGTGCAGGAACCGAATGCCGGAAAAGAAGGATATAAACAAGCAGCCCCGTCATCGCCACAACAAACACAGTCAAGGTGGAGAAATACGGGCTCTGCAGCGACTTCCCCAAGTGTGCGTTCATCGCACTTTGAAAGGGAATCATCATACCCGCGCACAAGGCGAGCACAACAAACAAAATCTGAACATTCATTTTCATGTGATTTAAAATTTGGATGACTAAAAATTCGTAATCGTTAACCCGTACGTCCAAAACAAGTCATACGGTTTCAGTCCAACCAGTTCAATGTTTTCGTATGAATACCGTACGGCCGTTCTAAACGCAATGTGTTTGGTAACCGGTAATTCAACAGCCTCTTCCGTGTGGAAGCGGTAGTTTACCCGATCACTCAGCGATTGTTGCCACCAAAATTCGTAGCTGATCCGAACCTTGTCCAGCAACCGATGCTTGCCAAAAATCCTTCCCGTCAATCGCCATGTGTCAAGTACTGTGGAGCCGTTGTATTGTTCGTCATCGAAAACCGACCCGTTATACTGTGTATTTTCATAGGTTCCCGTTACGGAGAGTTTAACAAATGAAGTTTTCTTCCTGACAACGTTCCAGCTTACACCCGGCCCCACCTGATACCGGAAATCAATTCTTCTTCTCAGATTCGTTTCCACCAGGCCCATCACATACGGATAAACCCTGGCGAGCGGCTTTATATAGATGAAGTTGTAGGAGATCACGTCATTTTCCGTCAGGTTATAGAACGTTCTTCCGTACTGATAATCGTTGCGCGTGCTAATCCCCCAGCGCTCGTTTGCGTGCGCTACCTCAATCCGGGTCAAAAGAAGTGTTCTCGCCACGTTGCCATCCAGCACCGAAGCAGTAGCATTGAATTTTACCTGCCAACGGATGCTGTCGCTTTCGTTGAGTTGAGCAAACAGATTCCCCCAGGCTATTAGAAATAAAGCAGTCGTAAAGATTGATTTCATATTCTAAAAATGATTTTGTAATCACTTATAACAGGAAGGCGCCAGACACCATCCAGGTATCCTGACGCCTTCATTTTCCTTATCGGAATTAATCACTTAATACTTGTCAAAATTCGAATGAACTCTGCCGGCTGCACCACAAACGGTAAGTGTGACGTATTCATCTCGAATGTTTGTTTCACAGTACCATTGTTTTTTACCATCATCTTTTGCAGATCATACCCAACCGCTGCATCATTCGTGGTGTGGATGTAATACTTGGGTACACTTCCAAATTTTGCGGCCGTCAGGGTCACTTTCTCACCCAGGGGTTTGGCCGGTTCCGCTTTGTGATATTTCACCAATACCTCTTTCATAAAATCAGGGCAATCGGCACACACCGCAGGCACAATCACATCCTTCTTAATGGCCGCAGCAGAATAGTCGGCAGAGAATTCAAGAGCCGTTCCCGCCTTGCTTTGCTTATCTTGCTTGGCGAGCGAAAGCAAATCCTCACCATTTCTCGGTAAGTAGGCCGACACATAAACGATCTTGCTGATTTTCGCTGGAATGTTTTCAGCCACTTGCGACACCACAATGCCTGCCATACTGTGACCTACCAGTGTAACCTTCCCCGGCTGCGCCTGGATGGCATCCGTAACGGTTTTCACATAGCTGCTAAGGGTAGCCGAAGTAGCGGCCGTCAAATCAATACCGTGTGCCGGTAGATTTACCACAACTACATTCGCATTCTGCGCTAATTGATTACGCACAAAACCCCAGGCACTTTCATCTGCCCATGCCCCATGAACCAACACGTACGTTTCGTAGCGTTTCTTATCTTCTTCTATGGCCTTTACAACCAACTCCGCTGCTGCGGCTCCGCTGTTTTGCTGTTGGCCGGTAATCAAGTTTCCATCCCGTACCGCAAAGGCCGAAAATGGTGCGCCCACGACAAATTTGCTGTTCGGCATTTTGCGGGCTTCATCTTCAATTCTAAAGGGTTGGATTTTCATGCCAACATAATTGTCGGCATACTGCTCTTCCGATGAAGCAAAGCCCGTCCATTTCTTTCCTTCCACTAAAAATTTTCCATTGGGTAATTTGGTATTCAACAGAATAGATGTGCCATGACAAATAGCAGCCGTTGGTTTTCCGGTTTGGTAAAAATCCACAAAGAACCTTTCGATCTCGGGGTTTTTATAAAGCGTGTACATCGGTCCTTGTCCGCCACATACGAAAATCGCTTTGTAATCAGCAGGGTTTACGCTTGAAAGCTTCAGTGTATTTTTAGCCAGAGCCGCTTTAGCCGGGTCTTTCTTAAATCCCAGCGAGATGTAATCAAAGGCGGCATACTTGCTCGCATCTTCCGGATCGCTGAAGCTGTCAAAAAAGAGCTCCCCTCCTTCTAAGCTTGCAATATCAACCGAGTAACCGGCTTCGCTGAAAACCCAGTATGGGTGTGTAAGTTCGGCATACCATACACCAATCGGCCAGCCGGTTTGTTGGCTCGTTGATTTGTTGGACGCGATCATTAAAATTCTTCCGTTATTGCCCGCATTGTGCTGAGCATAGATGCTTGCTGAAACGATCAGCCCGATCACTACTAGAATTACGTTCTTCATAAGGTTGCTTGTTTGAATTGCTTAACCCAAAATTGCGTCTAACATGTTCCCCAAAACAACCCAGTGACGATGAAGTAAGTCACTCTCCTTTTGGAAAGTATGGCGAATTCATTTGAGATTTAAGATTTTACATGCGTGATTTACAATTTGTTAATATGCGAAAGCG